>CAZLLE010000031.1:0-6658 GCA_964560425.1 uncultured Campylobacterales bacterium | reverse complement strand
GCAAATTCATGAGCAAATTCATGAGCAAATTCATGAGCAAATTCATGAGCAAATTCATGAGCAAATTCATGACTTATTATATATTTAGTATATAGTTTTTATTAGCTTATTGAGAGTAAATTTTCAGAATATTACTGTTATTTTTGCTTATTTGCTATTTGTGAAATAGCTCCTGTACTAAGTCCTAAATATTTTGCACATTCACTTTGTTTATATCCATCTTTAATTGCTTTTTTAATTTGTTCATTTCTGATTTTTTTATTTTTAGGATCAATATTGAAATATTCATGTAGATTTTTTTGTTTTAGTCTGATTATCTCTTTTTTTTCTATTGTATATTTTGTTTTTTCAAATGTATTTAATAAGTTGATTTCACTATTATTTATTTTTTTACCTAAGATATGAAATAGCTCTTTATCTATTAGTATAGAGTTTTCTAATCCCGAATTTAAGCCCGAAGTGCAATTTTTGAAAAGGGAGTGTAACAAATTCTGTGTCAATTAGATAAAATAATTGATACAGAAATGAGTCTTTTAAAAATATAGGTGTCTATTTTGCTTTGATGGTTTTGAATGTTACAAATAATAGAGAGCTTGTTACTATTGTAAATATGATGGTGTAACCTGTTGGTAAATCTAGATAATATGAGCCAAAAAGTGATACTAAAATTGAAATTGATCCAAAGATAAAAGCAAAAATAAATGGTTTGAATCTATTTTGATTAATACTTGCATAAGATGGTGCTATCAAAAGAGCGAAGACTACTAATACTCCTGCTGATTGGACAGAGAAGGTTACTGTTATTGCTAACATTGTAAAAAATATTAGCTCTTTTAGAGTACCTTTTATTTTGGGGTATACAAAAAACATTATTAATGCAACTATGCTATAAATAGCTAGACTTTTGAGTAATTCATCAGAAGATGTAAAGAGTATATCAGATGCACTTAGTTTACTAAATAGTTCAGTTCCTTCTGCACTTTTTGCTAAAATTAGCATGATTGATGATATTCCAAAGGCGTATAAAAGTCCTATAAAAGCCTCTATATTTTTTATATTTTTTGTTGCCCAAGTGATAATAGCTGCTGTTATAAATGCAAAAATCAAAGTCATTATATTTTGGTACTCTCCTCCAAAAAAAGCTATACTTATCGCCATGCCACTTGCTGCAATTTGTCCAATTGCCAAATCTGTGAATATTACTCCTCTTTTAATAATCTCTATCCCAAAAATACTATGAACAAAAACCAAGGCTATAGCCAACACGAAGGCTGGCCATAATAGGGTGATTATTGACATATTTTTTTCTCTATAGTGTTATAAAAATTTTCTAAACTATTTGCCTCTTTTACTGCTTTTACATCATGAGGAATTATTGCTACTTTTGCTCCTGTTTTTTGGGCAATAAATGAAGCTGTCTTTTTTTCATGGTATACATCTTGTAAAATTATTTTTATATTATTCTCTTTAATATTATCTATCAGTTCTATTGTGTGTTTTGAGCTTGGAGAGATTCCGGGTAGTGGTTCTATATTTCCATAACTTTGAATATCATATCTTTTTAGAAAATAGTTAAATAGTTCATGATATTGGATTACTTTTTTGTTGTTGCATGTTTTCATTTTAGTATTTAATTTTTCCAAATATATATCCCACTCTTTTAAAAATTTATCCAAGTTTGTTTGGTATATTTTTTTGTTTGATGGATCAATTTGAGATAGTTTTTTTTCAATAGCTTTCGCCATAGAAATAACTACATAAGGATCAGTAGAGTAGTGAGGATTTCCTTGTGCATGAACATCTCCAAAAGAGCGAGAGACTGATGTTGGTTTATCTATGAAATTTATATAGTGTGACATATCCAAAAAACCTATTGAACTAGGTTGGATTTTGGGATTATTTGCACTTTTTAGAAGAGGTGGCAACCAACCAAGTTCGAGTCCTCCACCATTCATGATTAGTAGATCAGCCCTGCGAAGTTTGGATAGAAGTGATGGTTTTGGAACTATAAAATGGGGATCATATTTTGAACTTCCCAAAATAGTGACATTGACCAACTCTCCTCCAACTCTTTTTGCAACTTCTCCAAGAGTCGAATATGTTGTATCTACTTTGATTGTTGCAAAAATATATGATGTTAATAACATTGTAATTAATAATATTTTTTTCATTTTTTTCTCCTAAAATGAGTGTGCACCATGTGCACCTGACTCTATAGTAAATCCAAGCATAATCTCTTGAATATCTTCTCTTTTTCCTGCAAATGATTTTGATTTATCATAAGTGTATTGTAATCTTATCTTTGAAAATTCAAATGGTTTATATTGTAGCATTGCTGTATAACGATTTAGATCATCAGGTTGATTGTCTATATTTTTAAAAAGAGTATCATATCGAACACCCGTTGCCCAATTTTGATCTATATCAAAAACAACTTCACTATAAAGCCCAGCCTGTTTTAGTGTTTCATTTTCTATATCTTTATCTCTATATAGAAGTTCACTCTGCCATGACAGGGAGCTATAACTATCAATAATATATTTGATTGTTAAATCACCTCCATAGATATCTGTATCTCCATCTCTATTTTTACCACTCATCCAAGTGCCTCCATAAAGTAGTGAAATCTCATCATTTAGATCAAAGCTACTCTTTAGATAAACAATATTGAGGTTATTTTTGTCTGTATCTCCAAAACTTCTTCCATTACCTCCTTGCATTGCCTCAAATCCTAATTGAACAAAAGTATCTATTGGAGGAGTATATTGTAATTGTAAACCCTCATCACCCAAGCCACCTGCTCCAAAATATGCTTCAAACAGAAGTGGAATAGCTGAAAAATCCCATGAATGTTGATGTTTTGAATTTATTCGTCCAAATTCACTTTTAAATTTACCACTCTTTAATCTTAATCCATAAGGTAAAGCTCTCGTTGTGATATATAATTCTCCAATATGAAGCCCCTCTTTTTCGATATGAAGTGCCGCATCTATATCAAAATATGGATCAACTGATGAAGATATTTCCATCTCTCCATAGTTTAAATTAAATCCTCTCTTTTTATTAAATGGGATCTCTCCAGCCTTATTGATAAATCCATCTATTGCATAATTAGAATATTTTTCATTCTCTACATCTCTAGCAAGTGCTGACATATTAGCTATAAAAGCGATATCAGGCAGATATGCTTTTTGTGAAAAACTTGATGAAGCATCTTGATTTTTTGCAAATTTTGACTCTTCATTAATCTCAATTTTCTTTTCTAAAAGCTCTAGTCTAAGTTGTTGTTGTTTGATTATCTCTTTCATATCATCTAGCTGTTGATTTGCAAAAACAGATGATATTAAGATACATGACAAACCTATAATTTTTTTCATGAATATCTCTCCATATTTATAATAGTTTTTGGTTAAATTTTAGGAGAAATTGGGAGGTGCTCTTGCCTTGGAAGTGTTGTCAATATTTTTGAGATGTAAATTTGGAAGTTTTCCAACCACAATAAAACTAAATGTGTCTATATCTATAAGATATGTTATTTGTGTCGGGGTATCTGCACTTGTGAAATTTGATTGTATCACACAAATCGAGCAATCATTATGAATTTTGAGATCACTATGATGGTGAAAAGCACTCATCAATATTGTAATCGTAAATATGACAGTAAAATACTTTTTCATAACTCTAATCATAATGTGCCAATTATAACAAATAATTTTATATAGTTTGATTTTCTAATAAAATATAGCAAACCAAATTGCTGGAGGATTTTTAGAAGTTTTTATTACTTTATGCTTTTGGTTTGCAAGAATATTAATATAATCACCCTTTTTTAGATCAACAATTTTATCTTCAAATTCCATTGAGGCTTCCCCATCTAAGAGAATAACCCATTCATTTTTCTCTTGGTCATACCAACCATGAGATGGTGAAGTATGACCTTTTGAGATGATTCTTTCTATTTTAATATTTTTGTCTGTTATTATTGTTTCAAATATTTCATTTGGGATTTTTTCAGGAATATTAGCAAAAATATTTTTTTTTATCATATTTTTACTACTCAACAAAATCAATAAAGAGTGTCATATACTTCTCTACAACCTCTTTTTTATGTGGATATATTTTTTCTTCTGAAAAATTTAAATTTTCAAAAGTATACATATCTCCATTTTGAGGGATATCTTTGGTATCTAATCCAATTTTGGGTCGCATATAGATTGTAGTACTAGGTACCTCTTTATCAAGAAGTGGAATAATACTAAGTGAACTATCACCTAAACATAAGGGCTTTTTACTCTTTGCAGAAGCATGGGAAAAAGATGTAATTCCGGGGATTACTTCACTTTTGTCATGAACCTCTTTATACTGTTTTTTAATCAAATCCAATAGATAGTAAACACTACTATAAATAGCACTATCCCCCAAAGTCACAAAAGATACACTTTTGCACTCATGAAGATTGTGCATCAAAATATCAACTTGCCTCTGCCAATCTTGGGTTTTAAAATGCATGGGAGCATAAAGAGGGATAATCTCCCTCTCAAACTCAAACTCTTTCATTAGATTTTTAACAATTTTATAAGTCAGAGATTTTTTAAAACTTTGATCTGGGCTTTTTGTAGGTACACATATCACATTAGAATTTTTTAGGGCTTTTAGAGCTTTAATCGTAACAAGCTCAAAATCCCCCGGTCCTAAAGAGACCATGTATAATTTCATATAGTTCCCAACTTTGTTATAGATTCACTTATTTCATCTTTGATAATCTTTCTAATACCGTCCATCTCTATAAGATTAAATTTTTTGTCTTTGGTAATAGTTGGAACAATAGAAGTCTCAAATAGATCACTCAACTCTTCGCAAATCTCATGCATATCTTTTTTATAGTGATTTCCACTAACCAAAAGCATAGGCACAACTTGAATTTTTTTGACACCATCTTTTTTAAGTTCTGCTTTTAGAGCATCTTTGATAGCATAAAAAGGGAAAGCCCCTTCAAGTGAACATGTATAGTTATTTTTATTGATACGAGATAAAAATCGATCTGCATAAGAGATAGAGTCTATACCTTTTGTATCCAATTTTGGAGTACCATGAATAATATAGAGATTTGCACAATCATCTTTTGATATCTTCTCATCAAGAGATTTTAGAAATAGTGAACTCTCTTTTGTTTTTGTCAAAATCGCATTGGTAAATCTAAAATTTGCTAAAGAAAAACTAGCAAATCCATCTACAATATTTTTTGAAAATTCATGCTCATCAGTGGGAAAAAGATTAATTGAGCTAACAACAATATTTTTATACCCCAACATATCCACATCAGCAAGAGTTTGAGGAAGATTTTTGTAAACCTTGCCCTCTTTTTCTAATAGTCTAATCACCATCCGTGAACTAAATGCAGTAAAAATATCATAAGAAGGAAACGACTCTTTGACAAACTTTTCTAACTCAAAATATTTATCTTGCTCAATAACCGAACCAAAGCAAGAGAGCACAATAGCCCCCTGCTTTTTGTAGTGTCTATATCTCTTCACAAACTATACTCTACAGTTATTAACTCTTTTATCAAACAAGATATTACACTCTCTTGATGAATAAAAAGTTTTGACACCATATAAAACAGCCATATCAACCAAAGGTTCAATAAGTACTACACCCATATAAGCCGATCCAAAACTAAAAACATTTTGTAAATTTTCAGCTCCAAAGCCTTGACCATAAAATGCCCAAAATGCTACCCAAGCCACAATAGTACCTTCCCAAGCAACTGATAATTTGAGAAGCTGAGAATAACTAATATCTTTGTATGGAGTATTCTTAGGAATAATCTTTTGAGCAACAATATTCAAAAACATCATACTAGCAAGTAGAGTAGTAATATTAATCCCATATTGAGGAAGATCAAACTGAGCAAAAAATAATCCCTGAATCAAAAGCCCCAAAGATAATCCAACCATAGCAGGAGCCAAACCAAATATCAAAAATATAGTAGTTCCCAAAATCAAATGAACTTCACTCACCCCAATAGGATAGTGAGGCAAAATCTCAAAACAGCTAAAAACAATAATCATCGCCAAAAAACTCTTCAATAAAAACGATAAAACCCCATTTTCTTGAATATTATCCCATGAAAGTTTCAAACCTGTACCAATTACTGCCAAACCAGTACCATAACTAAGTAACATCTTAGCCCCATTAACCACACCTGCTTCTATATGCATAATCCATCCTTTTTTATATTTTTTTAATTCTATCAAAATATACTTTTTATGGCGGATCTTTATTAAAACCCCTATCATAATAAGCAACAATATGATAAATAAAATTAACCTCTCTTTTATGCAACTTACTTAAAGTAGAGTACATCGAGATAGTGGATAATTTAAAATATGTCCTTTTACTATAGCCTCTTAAATTTTTCATGAATATATGATATAGAAAGAGGGATAAAAAGAGGGTTAGATTAAATTAACAATGAGCTAAAATATTAATAATTTCGGGAGCATAACAAATTCTATATCACTATCCAAAAATCTCTCTCAACTCATCTTTGTCCATATTTCCTAGCCAATTTTCTCCGATACTTACACTTAGGTTTGAGAGTTCTTGTTTTGCTTTGATCATTTTATCTATTTTCTCCTCAAAGCTATTTTTGGTG
>CAZLLE010000030.1:0-17808 GCA_964560425.1 uncultured Campylobacterales bacterium | reverse complement strand
ATCTATATCCATTTTATCATTTATCTCCATTCCTTGAGGAAGAGATAGAGAGTAGAGAAGTAGATATTGTGCTATTAGATTTTGATTATCTGGTATTTCATCTTTATTATCTAATACTTTGTTGAATCTTTTGACTATATCCATGAGTGAACTTAGGTGTCGTACATCTGGAAATTTAGCTTGATAATCTTTATAAAATTTTTCAACCATTTTCATAAATCTAGGATCTTTTATCCCATTTTTTTTACCACTATCTACAATTATCTCATACGCCATTGGTCCTGTGAGGTTTTCCATTATAAACTCTGTAGATTTTCTAATCTCTACACTCTTATCAAAATATCGGATGGTATTGCTATCTACTTTAACTTTAAAAAGACCTATTGCTAGGATGGCAAAAATAAGTGTAGTAATTAAAACAATTTTTTTATCATTTCGTACTATAAAATCTCCATATCCTAATGGTTTTCTATTGGCTACTTTTTTTACTACTTCAGCTTTAACATCCTTTTTTAGTAGGAGCAATAGAGCTGGCATCCAAAATAGACTAATCAAAAAAGCCAAAACAGCACCACTAGCAGTAGCGATTCCTAGAGTCAAAACAGGTATGACTTTGGATATAGTCAAAGTAGCAAATCCAATAGCAGTAGTCAAAGATGTGAGAAAAACAGGCAACATGTTTTTTTGTACGCTATGAAGCACAGCATCTTTATTGCCCTGCCCCTCTCTTTTGTACATAATCCATATAATATATAGATGAACAGCATCAGCAATACCAATAGCCACAACAAAAACAGGTAGATTTGCTGTAAAGTTATTTAGTTTATACCCAAGCAATACTTGAACAGCCAATACTATCATGAATGTAAAAACAACCACACCAATAGGAATCAATGCCCCACTAACACGCCTAAATAGTAAAAATAGAAGAATCATAGAAGCAATAATTACCAAAGGTGTAAATGTAGTTGCATCACTTGTACCAATCTCTACAAAAGCTTGATTTAGAGGAGGTCCTCCATTTAACCAATATTTATAACCTGTTCTCTCTATTTCAGGAGCCAAAATTTCATTGACCAATTTCATAATCTCCATACTTTTGTCACTCTGATCATTTACCTTAGGAGTAAGTCTTGCCGAGATCATGGTTGTAGTAGCATCTTTGGAGATAAAACCATCTACTATTAAAGGATCATTGATTGCTATATCTTTTCGATTTTGAAGATAAGATTTATCAGCACTAGAGATATTTTGTATAAAATCCTCTACAATTACATCATCAGGTTCCTCAGGATCTGAATGAACATATTGATAATTAGTAATCGAATCTACTCTTGCTACATATTTCATTCTCCAAAGAGCTTGAGTAATATTATCTATACTCTCCAAAGCCTTTTTGGAAAAAATCCCATTTTCATCTTTAAAAGAGATAATTACAGCATCATCATTTCCAAATGTTCTTCTAAAATTATCATAATCCATCAGAGTTTTGGAATCTTCACCAAACCAAATACGATATGATCCATCCATTTCCAAATGTTTAAGATTTGAGGCAAGAACTAATACCAAAAGTGGCACACCAATGACAATTAGCCATCTAAATTTATCTAAAAAATCTATATATTTTTTCACTTTATCTCCTAAAAATAGTAACCAAACTCTAACTTTAATCTATCCAACTCTTCAAAGAGAGATTCATCTTCAGGACTAAGATGTTGATAAGTAAGCCCCAATTTATACTTTTCCAAAACTCTTGTATCATACTTTACAAAAAAGATTTTTTCTTTATTATCTATATCAATATCTACTCCACCAAGAACCTCAGAACTAGATAGATCATTCATGGAGAGCCGAAATCCAAGCGTCAAATCATCTGCAAAAAACTTAGCAAATTGATCTGCTCCCATCTTCTCATCATCTTTTGCTTCATATCTATAATATTCGGCTAAAAGTCCCAAATCTTTTTTATCCCACATACCATAAAGAGTATATTCTACTCCCAGTCCAAACTCTAAATAATCAGATACCTTTTTATCATCACTCAAAGCATAAGCTATCTCACTCTTATATATTGTATCTCCCGATACAAGCGTAGCATAGGTCATAAATTTATTGATAATATAGGCATTTTGTCTAAGAGTTCCATTTTCTACACTCATATATCTCTGTTGATCATAACCATTTTGATAGATCAATCCATAATCTATCTGTATCTCATCGCCAGAGCCACTATATTTCAAAAATATAGTTGGACGGTTTTTATCTTTTTGAGTAATCAAATCATCATCATAAGCAATAGGAAAAAAGTTATTAATAGATTCTCTATCTTGCATTTTCTGCTTCTGCTCATGAAACTTTAAAATTAATGATATTTCGGAGTTATCAAAATATGAAGTATATGCTATATTCCAAGCTCCTAATTTACTATCATAATCAAATGGATCATCCAAAAAATCTTTGGAATTAAAAACATCAACAACATTATAAAACTCCAAAGCTCCCCAAAAGAGAGTATTTTTACCTATTAAGATATCACTATTTTCAAAATTATATTTGTAGTAGAGATCATTAAAATCTAGATATCTTCTATTTTCATCATCTTTATCATATAGAGCTTTTATATTAATAGCAATTTCACCATCTCCAAACTCCTTTTTGAGTTCACTCTCTAATCTCAACGCCAATGAGTTATCTCTTTTGTTCTCTATATCATGATTTAAATATTGTGCTTCAAATCCAATATTACCTTTATATTCCAGCTCTCCACTTACCAAGAAAAGAGGAAGAAGAGAGGCTAAAATTAACTTTTTCATCACTTTTTTAACATTCGTTTATCAAAATCTTTGGATTTTAGTCCAACCTTAATTTTGTCCTCTTTCCAAACTAAAATAGTCTCTTTATCGTTCTGATAATTTTTCATATCAATTTTACCTACTCGCCAAATACCATCAATTTTTTTATAATCAGAAAAAGTCGCTGTTTTTAAAAGTTCACCTTTTCGATCATAAAAGTCAATTTTTTGAATCAAAAAATCTTTGGTATCTACCCAAGTAACTTGTTTGGTATATCCAGAGTTTTTATCCTTTGGAGTTCTTGTACCCATGTAACACTCTTTATTATTAAGCATAACTACTTTTGGCTCACCTTCAAATGTATACTTTTGATAATTTTGATTTCCAATATCTTCATAAGAGAATTCACTTCCCATGAATGATCCTGATTTATTTCTCGAAGCTATTCTTTTTACTCTTTTAAGAGCAGGTAAATACAACCATTGATCATCATCTCTATCAATATGTTCCCAACCCAAAACTTTTGTACCCTTTACATCAGCAGGAGATAAAAAAGTTGAAATTGTTTTATCACCATTTTCTCCCTCCAATGTCTTCATGATCATATCTCTAACACTCTTTTGTCCATTTGCATTTATCAAAGTCATTTGTGTTTTTGAGATTGAACTCTCAAATCCATCTGTAACATGATCTGCTTTTTGTGCAATCTCCAAATTAGTCAAAGCAAAAAGATTTGCCCCCATAATCAAACTCATCATAATAATTTTCTTCATGTTAATTCTCCTCTATAAATTTTTTTAAACTCTCAATATATTCATCAAAAGCCTTCTCTCCACTTTCACTAATAGCAATAATTGTCTTTGGTCTTTTTCCCTCATAAGTCTTCTCGATCTCTACATAACCTGCACTCTCTAACTTACGAAGGTGGCTTGATAAGTTTCCGTCTGTCACTTTCAAAAACTCTTTAAGAGCCTTAAAAGGTAACTCTCCATTGGAGATCAAAAGTGAGATAAGTTTTGATCTAATAGGCTGATGCAAAAGTGGATCAAACATTTGACTCTTTTTTCAAGGTAATTCCAAGCCATACAAAACCACCACCCAAAAATATTACAGCTAAGACTCTAAACAAAATAGAAAGCCCCCTATCTTCTAAACCATTTGGTGTAAAATATATGAGATAGAGTATTCCAAAAGCTACAAGTGCAGATACAACTCCATGATAAGTAAAACTCTTTTGGTTCATAATATGTCCAGCGGTATAACTAGTAAAACCTATCAAAAAAATCCATACCACATATATAAGATTCATAGCCCCCGCTTGAAATAAAACGGCAGTCATCAAAATAGAAAAAAGAGATTGAAACATGTATATAGATTCCATAAATTTTTGCTTTTTAGTAAGAGCTTCAATCTCATATTTTTTATTAACTTTTTTTGTCATATTATGTTCAATAAAAGCTGCTGTAGAGATGAAAGATGCCAAAAAAATAGCCCCTGCAACAATACCGAACCTCTCTAATATCTCCTGAGCAAATATAAAAAGTATTGATGTTACTACTCCCCACATAATTAGTGCATTTGGGTCATAAGGGACAAATTTTTTATTATCTACCAAAGACTCCTTAAGCTGATTAATCTGTTTGAGTGCTTCCTTTTTCTCTTTAGTCATATATTCTCCTTTGCAAATTACTTTGTAATGCAAAGTATATAATAACTATACCAATATTGTCAAGAGGTTTATCAAAGTAAAACCTCTACTCTATTTCTACCTTTAGCTTTTGCTTCATACAATGCTTCATCTGCTCTTTTGAAAATAGACTCTATAGTATCATCTTGTTTGGCTCCTGTGATACCAAAACTTGCTGTAATTTTACCTGCAACTCTATGATTTAAATTTTCAATAGATTCTCTAATATTTTCAGCAACAATCTTTGCATTTTCCAACTCTGTATTAGATAAAAGTAAGGCAAATTCCTCACCACCCCACCTAGCAAAAGTATCACTTTTACGAATTATCTGATTTGATATTTTGGCTACAGAGATAAGCACCTCATCTCCAATAATATGACCATAAGTATCATTAAAATTTTTAAAGTGATCAATATCTATTATAATAAAAGAGAATGGTGTGTTATAACGCTTTTGTTGTTGAAGTTCATAAGTCAAGACCTCTTCCATTTTTGCCCTATTATGAACACCTGTCAACTTATCAAAATATATTTTATGTTTAATATCGATCTTTTCCATTGTCATCTCTGTCACATCAGTAAAATTCCATAAATAAGTATCTTGAAGAGCATCCAAAATAGAGAGTTTAATATAAAAGATTTTAGGCTCAAAAGATGAACCATCCATTACAGAAGCTACTCTTTGAATATCAGTAGATTTCAAAATATGCTCAATAAATGTCTCATCATCTTTTAATACCCCTTGATGCAGATAATCTTTACTACGCACAAAAGTATTAAAAAGTCCTTTATATTTATAAATAAACTCTTCAACACTACTAACTGAATAGAAGTCTAAAAAAGTTTTGTTTGCATAGGTGATAATTTCACCTTTGGTAATAGCAATCAAATTTGCATCATTATTAATAATATTTTGCAAAATTCTATTTTGAGCTTCACACTCCCTCTCAAATAGAACTGTTTTAGCATGAGCATAGAGCAGTTCATAAAGACTATTTTTATTAATAGGCTTAATTAAATAACCATAAACACCAAATCCAATAGCATCTAAAAGATAATTACTATCACCATGTGCAGAAGTAATTATAATAGGTATTTTTTTATCCTTTTCTCTAATTTTTTGAATCAGAGCGATACCATCCATCTTTGGCATTTTGAGATCAGTAATAACAATATCGGGCTTATGCTCTAAAAATTGAGTATATCCATCTTCTCCATCTTGAGCAACAAAAAGTCTCTTAACACTTCTCTCTAATCTTGAAGAGAGAACTGATCTAATACTATCATCATCTTCAACATAAAGAAGTTTTATCTCTTTTAAAATATTTTTATTAATCATTTTTCACCCTCATTAATTTAATTCTAAAGCGTGCACCATCTTCAGTATTGCAAACTTCAATTTTGCCATTCATGTGATCTTCAATAATCATTTTTGACATATAAAGACCTATTCCTGTACCCTTACCCTGCTCTTTTGTGGTAAAATATGGCTCAAAAATACGATCCATAATAGTTTCTAAAATACCACCACCATTATCCAAGATTTCAACTATTCCCTCTTTTTCATTTTGAAAAAAACTAATATCTATCTTTGGATTTTCGATACTAAGCTCATCAAAAACATCTAAAGAGTTATTTATAAGATTAAGTATTACCTGCTGAAAACCATTAACATAACCAACCACACTAAAAGAGTTACCTATAAAATTAATTTTTACATTAGAGCTACTAATTCTAAAAAGAACAATATTAATAATATTGGTAGTTACATTTTTAATATCAAAAGCTATCTTTTCTCTATCCATAATAAAAAAATTTCTAAATTCATCAATTGTATTAGACATAAAATTGATTAACTCCATATTTTTTATATTATGATCTTTGAGATAAGCCAAATCTACAAGTCCATCTTCATAATCATCTTCCAAAAACTGTACATTTACACCCAAAGCATTTAAGGGTTGTCTCCATTGATGAGCAATTGAGCCAATCATCTCTCCCATATAGACCAATTTAGATTGCATATGTAAAATCTTATCTTTTTCAATATTTTTTTTTACTTCACTCTCAATTTTCTCTTCTAGGGTATTTTTATACTCATTAAGTTCAAAAAGCGTCTCCTCTAATCTTTTATTGGCACTACATAAAGAGGTAGTATCATATATATAAAGACAAACTATTTTTTTTTCTATATCATATGGAACAATCGTTACATTTTGTTGCATACTCTCAAAGAGTTGATCAGTAATTTTACTAAGTGGAATATCAATAAGATAATCTTGTGAATCTATAGTATAGAAAGAGGGAGTATTCAACAGAAGTGCTGTTTTAATTTTTCTTGTTAATCTTTTTTTATTGATGGTTGGAAATTTTTTAAAAATATTACAACCAATAATTTTTTCTGATTCAATTTTGGTTTTAAAGGCAAGCCACTTATTCCAAAAGAGGATATTTAGATCACCATCAAGAATAATAATACCATGATCAATAGTATCCAAAATCAAATCTACACTATTAAAAACTACTTTTTCAGCCAACCTATAACGCCTCTAAAATTCTATTTATAGATTCTTGAATCCAGTGAATAGAGTCATCTTTAGTCAAAATTAGTAATTCACCACTAATTTTTTGATCCTCAAAATCTAACTCTGTAGAGATAATAATAATCTGCTGATAATTTTCTACATATCTATTATCTAATTGATCAATAGATTCTAATTTTTGAATTGATGGCGGAGAAAAAGATACTTCACTACTCAACTCTTCAGAAAATTTACCAAGAGTAGCAGAGGATAAAATATTTGAGACCTCCAAAACAATATCATAAAGGTTTTCATCATCACCTTCAAACTCTTTAGCCAAATTTTTTGCAGAGTTGATATCCATTACAAAAAGAGTTTCACCAGCAATATCACCATCTATTAGTTGAGTAGTAATAAGCTGTTCGCCAACTCTATTCAGACTATCTTTGAGATATATTTTAAGATCAGAGGGGTTAATAATCTCTATTTTTGGAATTTTCAAAGTTGCAAATGCATCCAATATCTCAGAAATAGCTGCTGTAGCAGAACCATAAGCAATATTCATGATCTCCTGTAAACAGTCTCGTTCATCCTCACTAAATGTAGTATTTTTACCCATCTATTCCAACACCAACATACTCTTCTAAGATTACTCTCATTTTTTCTTCATTGATGGGTTTTTGAACAAATGATAAAGCACCTCTTTGCATAACTCTATCCACCGCTTTTTGTTGAATATCTGCACTAATAGCGATAACTTTGGCATTTTCATCAAAACGGTTTATCTCCATAGTGGCACTAAAGCCATCCATAATAGGCATTGTTAAATCCATAAAAACTAAATCAGGTTTTTTATCTTTATATAGGTTAACCCCTTCTAGTCCATCATTGGCTTCAAAAATTTCATCACCCTCTTCTAAAAAAGAGCTTAAAACTTTTACTACCATTTTTTTTGCCATCTTTGAATCATCTACTACCAAATACTTCATTGCAATCCTTTGTGCTTCTTAACAAACAAAATCGACAATTAGAACTTTTTATTTAAAAAAGCTCTAACTCACTCTCCTCTTCAACTTGCTCTTTACCAAGAAGAGAATTTGTCATGTATGTAATATTACTAATAAAAGAGTCCTCAAAAATATATACATCACTATATAGAGAATCTACAAACATATCTATAAGATTTTGGTTAAAATCATCTAAAATATTTGCCAAATAACCAAGGGATTTTGGTGGTGTTTGAGGTGAGAATGTCAAATTAACAATCTCCAAAAACTTTTCTAAAGCAACAATCACAGGAGCAACACCACTAAAAGCACTATGTTGCTGAAATATAGCTGCAACTTTGGATAACTCACTTGAGATATCTAAAAGAACCATTTTTGACATTTTGTTATCTTTGATCTGTCTAGATAAAGCTTCAATCTGTGCAACACTAGAGGCAATTTTTTCTCTATGATTATCTAAAAAAACCTCTAACTTTTCATCTTTCTTATCTATATTATTCATGAACTTCTCCTATTATTTTATCTATCTTTTTAAAGGCTGGTTGAAGAATATTCTCCAAATAATTTACAGCACTCTTATTAACAAAGTTTTTAAAACTCAATAACTTAACTCTCTTCTCTTTGGTAAGATCCAAAATATTTTCTCTTAATTCTCTATTAAAATCTCTATTTTGAGTAGCTATTTCATATATACTAAGACCAAATCGTCTACTATTTTTGATAATCTCATCTTCCACAAATGGTATAAAATTATCTTTATCCCCATCAAATAAATTATCTCTAATAGAGTATTGATTTTTAAAAATACCCCGCATATCACCAAAAAAGTTCTCAAATTGAAACTCTAAATACTCTGCACTTTTGGCACGATTTAAAACAAATAAAAATTTTAGATTAGGGTTACAACTTTTGAGTTGAAGATAAGCAACAGTCGCATTGATACCATCTTGTTCACCATCCAAAAGAGGAATAACAACCAAATCTACAAAATTTAACATACCACTATCGTCCAAAGCATCAATTACTATAGAGCTGTTTTTATTTGATCCAATATCAATACATGTACTTTTGTCAGATCTAAAGAGCTTTATCAACTCCTCTCGAAAGATAGGAGTATCTACTATTAACTCTCGTCTATAACTAAGCTGACTATCTCCAAAACTTAAATAATCTCTATTTTCATCATCAAGTTCATAATATTCAATAGGTTCATTTCCATTTTTTTGGTATAAATATGGTGTAACTAACTGCATTGCTAAAGTACTATTACCAACGCCCCCTTTACTAGAAACGACAACTATTTTTAATCTTTTATTTTCCATGTATTAGGCTTGTAGCAATATATGTTCCACATTTTTCTTTAAATGCCGATATATAAATATGAGATTATAATTATAAAAAGCATGGAGAAAATTTTATGAAAACGATATTAATCGTAGATGATACAAGTCTAATTCGATTTGTAGCAGATAGAGCTGCCAAAAATGCCAAACTACAAACTATACTTGCAAAAAATGGTCAAGAGGGACTAGAAGCAGTTCAAAATAATCATATTGATTTTATTTTCAGTGATATAAACATGCCAATTATGAACGGCTTGGAAATGGTTCAAAAGATAAAAGAGAATCAAAAATATTTAAATATTCCAATTGTAATGCTTACAACCGAAAGTAAAACTGAACTAAAAAATAGAGGTAAAGAGTTGGGGGTAAATGGTTGGCTTCTTAAACCTTTTAGTGACAAAAAGTTTATTATGGCAATTGAAAAATTATTAGGGGTAACTCTATAAGATGGTAATAGAACTACAACTTTTTAATCAAGATTCTGAAGAACAGATAGAGTTTATGAAAGAGTCAATTAGTGAACTAAAACCTTATAATGATAATAGAGAACATATTGATAAACTATTTAGAGCTATACACACCATAAAAGGAGGTGCAAGTCTATTTGAGTTTGATGAGATCATACATTTTGCACACCTCGTAGAAGATTTTGTTGAATCTCTTAGAGACAAAGAGGTAGAGATTAATCAACAAACTATATCTCTACTACAAGAGTGCAGAGAACACTTTATCAGACTAATTGATGATAACACTGAAAACTCTCACTCAGAATCTACACAAATTTTGACAGATAAACTAATCAATAAGTTATATTTTGCAAAAGAGACAAACAAATCAGAACTATTACAAAGTATAGAAAAAAATGTTCAAGTTATGGCAGATAAATTATTTAAAAAGATAAATTTTAAAATATCTATAAAAAATCAAGATTTTAATCAAGAGATTATCAAACAGATATATAATCCGCTTATTCACATGATAAGAAATGCTATTGATCATGGAATAGAAGAGCAAGGGGAGATTAGACTAACCTTGGGCAGTGATGAAAAAAATTATATATTAATACTCAAAGATAGTGGAAAAGGGATAGATAAAGAGAGAGTTATCAAAAAAGCTATAGAGAGTGGATTTATCAAAAAAGATCAAAAGCTAGAGGAAAAAGAGATTTTTAATCTAATATTTAAAGCAGGAATATCAACAAAAGAGGAGATATCTACCATCTCAGGAAGAGGTGTAGGTATGGATATCGTCAAAGAGAAGATCAAAGAGTACAATGCAACTATAGAAGTAGAGAGCCAAAAAGATATAGGAACAACATTTATTATAAAATTTCCAAAATATCTACCACTCAAAACTATAAAAAAAAATATACTCAATTCCCATATTCAATTTAGAGTATTTGAAAAATATTAACCCTTAAATTTTTTATATAAGAAGGCTATCTTTTTTAATAAAAAACCTTTTTTAGAGAAGAGGTTCTCTTTGATATAAATTTTGATCTTTTGAACTCTCTCTTTGATAGTCATGTAGGTATTTGAGTGTTTAATACGATCAATAACTTTCATTATATAATTATAAAGAGTAGCAAACCATCTAAATTTTAATAACTTTGTCTTAGAAACACCAAATAACCAAAAAGTAAATGCTGCTATTGGAATTTTGGTTAAATATAGCATCAATCCTGCTACCATTTTACCTTGAACAAAGAGCATTCCTGCATAAACACCCAAAAGTTCTACTTTGACAAAGAGGATTAAAAAGATTATTAAGATTACTCTTGCATCAACCTTCTCTATCCAATATTCAATCTTTTTTAAAATCTTTAAACGACGCAGATACCCAATAAAAGGCTCCGCTATCCTCTCCCATATTAACTCCTCAAAAATAATATAAGAGAGTACAAAAATAGTTAGAAAAAAGTTTAAAATTTTTCTTTTCATAATGAACTTAAATCAATAAAATCTATACTATCTCCAATCTCAAGATCACCGCAATCTTCTGATAGACCAACCAATACACTATTACCAAGCATATTTGTCAAAATGGCACTTGTACCACTCTTTTTAGATTGAAAGTCAATCTTATACTCTGCACCTTCATAAGATAGATTCCCCATTGTAAATTCTGTCTTTTTAGATCTCTTTTTGTAACTTTGAATTAACTTAGCACTCTTAATAGGAAGAGTAGAATCTAATCCCATCATATAACGAATAAGAGGAATAACATATAAAATAAATGTTACAGTTGAACTATATGGAAAACCAGGCAGAGCAAAAATATATTTTTTTCCTATTTTTACTATCTTTATATGTTGTCCCGGTTTTAAAATAACACCATCTACAAGATACTTTGCTTCTAAATCACCCAAAATCTCTTTGACAAAATCATAATCACCAACACTTACTCCACCCGTAGTAACAACAATATCACTCACTTGTAGAGCCTCATTGATAGCCTTACGGATACTATCTTTATTATCTTTTACTAGAGGAAAACGAACTACATCAGCTCCAGCTTTTTTACTCAAAGCATGAAGTGTAAATTGATTTGAACTTCTAATTTGTGATGGATTTGTCTGTTTTTCACCTACATCCAAAATCTCACTTCCTGTCGAAAGTACTGCAACTCTAGGTTTGCTATAAACTTTAACTTGTGGGATATTCAAACTTGCAAGAACACCTATTTCAGCAAAGTCTATTTTACTACCTTTAGCAATTAAAATTTCTCCCTCATAATAGTTCTCACCTATTGGTCTTACAGAAAAACCACAATCTACACTCTCATTGATTACAATCTCATCACCCTCTCTAGTGACATTTTCAATAGGAATCAGTGTATCTGTACCTTTACTCATAAGTGAACCCGTATAAGTTTTTACACAAAATCCACCAACAACTTCTCTCTTATCATAACTTCCAGCAGGTAGATTACCCTCTATACGAATACGACCCAACTGCTGATCTTCACATTTAATTGCATATCCATCCATTGCAGAGGTTGGAAACTCTGGGGAGTTATGATCTGCAATAATATCTTCTGCCAATATTCTCCCCTGAGCTTCATCCAAAAAAAGCATTTCAAAAGGAGATTCATCCTTCATGCTTTTTACCAAACTTATCATAGACTCTTCAAATGACACCATCTTTTAACCCTTTAAAATTCCACTATTTTCTAACATTGTACTTCTATCTTCTGCATAAACTCGTTTTGAATTAATAATATCATATTTCCAAATAGGAGCACTAGCCTTAAAATCCTCAACAAATAGATCAATTAACTCTAATGCAACTCGTCTTTTTGGAGATAAAACAGCTGATATATAAGAACTCTCATGATTTAAAACATCACCCAAAGAGTGAGCCATCAATAGATAAGCACCCTTTTCATTTGCTTTTTTTTGCCAACTATCAAACCAACTATTTAAAATTGGCTCATAAATATCAAAACTTAGACCATCAATACCATTTTCATCACGAACAATACCTACAAAATTGATAAATGCACCATAATTTTGATTCTTATAAATACCATACCATTCATTTAATATAGATTCAACAGGCAGTGAACCATTATATATTTTTAACATTCAGCCACCACACACAGGAGGTAATAGAGATATTTTATCATTTGGAGAAATTTTTATATCTAAAGAGGAGACAATCGAATCATTAACAGCTACAGCACTATTCGCCAACCATTTTTGAATTTCATCATCATTTTTAAAGAGTTCTTTTAATTGTGAAAGTTGAGAAATATCAACTTCTATTGGATCCCTATTGATGGGACCCAAAAATTCTACTTTTGCCATACTTAATTTCCCTTTTTTGGGAAATTATACTAAATCAAAGCTCAAATGCCCCAATGTCAACAACACTACCACGCTTTTTCCCACTAAAATCATATTTAGGTTCATAACTACTTCTACTACCTCTATCAATAAGATAGATTGCATCATTTTGAATAGAGTAATCATCACTTTGAGGACTATTAAGCCCCAATTCACTATCTAATACATCTTTTGTATTACTTCCTTGAATAGGAGCAAAATTTAAAATCATTGTTAGATCAGGCTTATATTGTGTAGTAATTAACTTTTTTCCATTTGTTACATTATTTTTCAATACTGTTCCAAGTATTGGTAAACCATGACTCTTATCATTTTTATTAAAACCATAATCTTTATTCATATAAATACCATCATGTCCATGATTGTAGTAAAATATATTATTCTCTACATGAACATTTTGAGGAGGAAGATATCGTCGTTCATCTTCATCAATATTATCTCCATCGCTAGCATTTTTACCACCAGAATAGAAGGCAATACCAGCTCCCCTATCTTGATCACCCTCTCCAATAAAATTATCTACTTGGATACCAAAAGTATTATTGATAATAAGATGAGTCCAATCACCAGCATCTAATCTTCTTGCATCAATATCCGACATATCTGAAATTCTAGGAATAACTGTCCCCTCTGGATATGATGCTAAATATCCACGAACACTCATATAGAAGTTATCAATTTTATATAAAAGAGAGTTTTGCAAAGTATGATGATATCCCAAAGCATACCAAGCATATGATCTAGTTAAATCATGAAATGAACATCTATCAACCGTCCAATCATGTGAATTTGCACCAGAAAATATTCCAGCAATTTGATTAGTAACCTCACAACCAGATATATATATATGGTGTGAACCAGCCTGATATCGTCTTTGAGAAGCACCATTTTTATCTACACTTTCATCCCAACTAGGAGAAAAAATAAAATAATTCTTAAAATCATTAACATAAAAATCTTTTATTGTAATATAGGATGAATTTGTTATCTGAATACCATTATCCGCAGCCCCATTAGCAAATGTAGCTTCCAATGGATTTTTGGCTTTTATAGTAAGATACTCTTTGGAATCAATAACAATTTCATCATAAACACCATCAGCCAAAACAATTGTAGTATATGGCATAGCATTATTAATTGCCGATTGCAAAGAAGCTGTATCGCTAACCTCAAGATTTACAACATTATCTCTATTTGCATCAGGTATAAATGGTTCAATTTTAAGCATATCTACATTTGAAGATTCACTATTACGACCACAACCTTGCAGAAGGATAAATATAAAACCAAAACTTAAAAACAACATTTTAAAATAACTATTTTTTTTCATTTTTTTTCCTTAATTTAGATTAATATAATAATTTTGTTTTAAATAAACTTATTTTTATTTTAAATAAAATTATTTAAATTTATTTTTTATTATCTTAACAATTTCACTATCACTCATACCCTCAATATTATCTTTCATCTCAATCATATCAATGTCAGGGTTACACTGAAGAGTCAAAAGATTCTTCTCATTTGTAATATTATTCCTAATAACTGTTCCTAAAATGGGAAAGCCATGAGAGGGATCATTTTTATTAAATCCATACTCTCCATCAACAAAAATTCCACCATCACCATGGTTGTTATAAAAAATATTATTTTCAATAACCACATTTTGAGGAGGCAAATAGTATTCATCTTCATCATTTGAATTTTTTCCTCCAATATAAAAGCCGATACCAGCACCACGAAACTTCTCTCTAGTAAAATTTTTAACACCTTCACCAAAAATATTGTTTACAACTAAATGTGTCCAATCATCTTTCGCTAATCTTTGATAAGAGTCTGGTCTTCTATCTTTGAGTGGAGGGTGATCATAATGAGGATAGTCACCTCTATTGAGTTCACCTATAGGAAAATGTCCACGAATATTTATATAAAAGTTATTAATCTTATAAAGATTACTATTTTGTAAAGTATGATGATATCCCAATGAATACCATGCATAAGAGTAGTTAAGATTATAAATCTCACATCTATCCACAGTCCAATCATGTGAATTTACACCAGAATATATACCTGCCGTTTGATCATGAATTTTACAATCAGCAATATATATATGATCTACACTACTTTTCCAACTAGGGGCAAAAACAAAATAGGTAGAATCAATCCCCTCTAAATCTAGAATATTTATATAAGAGGAGTTACTAATTTTTATTGCAGCTTCATCATCAGATGAGATAGAAGCTTTGTGCATATTCTCTGCTTTAAGAGTTAGATAACTCTTATCTCTAATGAAAATACCTTCATAAGAGCCATCTTTAAGAATAATAGTATCACCTTTCCTAGCAATATCTATTGCTCTTTGTAACTCTTGAGTATTAGAAACATATTTTGTCTGTGAAGAGATTATATTGATTGAGGGTAAATATGCTTTTGTCTCTTCAACTATCTCTAACTTCTCTACACTTTTTTGATCTAAGGGAATATCTTTAAACTCAGCAGAGATAGATTTTCCCTTATGTCCACCACATCCAACTATAGTAATCATTGAAATAGAACTAACAATCACCATAAATATAACCACCACTATTTTTTGCATCTTACTTCCTTTACTAAAGTATCGACACATCAAAAAAAGTTTAAATAGTTATCTTTGAAAAATAGTATAATTTTGAATATGAAATTTTATGTTATCTTCTATCATATCACTATCCAAAAAACTCAAAACAAGTCCTATCCCTTTCGCATAATAGAATAACTCTTCTCCTACTACAATATTTTTATCATCAATAATCTCACACTCCATCTTAAGAACATCACTATAATCCAAATTTGGAATAGCTATATTGCTCAAAGTATCTTTAGAATTCATTTGAGCAAGATGCCCCACAAATTTACAAGTAGTTTGAGTTTTACTATCTTTATCAAACTCATTCAAAAAAGTATCCCCTACCTGATAAAATCTACTAAAAACATCTTGGTAAGATATAGAAGAGTCCTCATTATATGAAACTAATGTGATATTATCATCATAAATAAAAGTTTTACTAGCCGCTTGCGTGGGATATGTTAAAACTTCATCTACAATAACGCCTTCATACTCTGATACGCTACTATCATCATTTTTCACATATTTATAATAATTTTTACCACTTGTAGTAAACTCTTGTGTAGCTTCATTAAACTCCTCTTTTAGAAATAAAAAGTGAGCAGAAGTTTGTTTTAAAATATTAGCAGTAACATTTTTATCAGCAAAATGGAAAATTGTCTTCTCTATAATTTTTTGTTCACTATCTTGATTATATATATAAGTCTCATCTGGGAAAATATATTCTGAAAGATCATATTTAATAGGAGCAGTATTCAACCTGCTTAGATCTTGTTTAAATTTACCAACTTTTGTAGTTTCACTCCCACAAGCAGCAAATATAGATATCAAAGTTATTGAAGATAATAAAGTAAATAGTTTTTTCATTGTTTAATCCTTAATTTAGTTATTTTAAATTTTAGTAATTTATTGTGGATTAATTGTATATTTTTGAGGTAATTTAAGAAAAATTTTGAAAGTTTTTACCCTTGGGAGTTCCCAAGGGTAATCAATTATTTAAAATATGATTTAACACGTACTACTTTTAATTCAGAAGGTAGTTTACTCATATAAGAATTTACACTATTGCTCAAACCAAAATTGAATGAACGAATAGTTCCTACACCATTTTTAATAAAGTTTTTTCCAGGAGTAGAAGAAGTAACATCAATTAAAGCTAAATTTTTAACGAAAAGACCAGGAATTCCACTCTTATTAGAGGAGTTCTCCACAATAAACTTCTTCATCTTTTCAATCTTGCTATTATCACTCATTCTATTAAAAATCTTGTCAAAATACTTCAAAGGATCAATTATAACATTTCCTTCTGTAGATATAAGAGATTGATTACCACCATTTTGTAATTTTACAGCAACCTTATCATAGCTATTATTAGAATCTTTTATTTTTGAGTAAAAGAAAATTTCACTATTAGCTGGTACAAAAAGTGTTAAATTGTTATCAGAAGAAACATTTGCATCCAAACTAAAAACCATTGTCAAATATTCACTCTCTTTAGTATCATCATTGTCATCAAAAAATTCAAAAATTGATACTGCCACAAACTTTTTACCAGCAATATCTGTTTTGTCTATTTTAGGAACAAAATGTGTAGTAAATAAATTATCCTCATTAGCTGAAATTAAATCAAATTGGTAATCTACACTTTTTTTAAGTGTATTTTCACTAAATTTAACATATTCATCAAAAACTTTAAATTCAGATGAACCATCTTTCTTTTCAAACCTTGTACGAAGAGTGATAATATCATTAACTTCTACACCACTTTTATCATATGTACCTTTGAATATTAATAATTCAGGATAAGGAAAACAAACTTCTACAGAAGATGATAATACACATTTAGCAACATCAGCAGGTAAAATCTTTGCCTCTAATTCCCCTAAAGTCATTGCCCCCAAAAGATCATGACTTCGTATCTTTTGTGTCAATCTAAGAGATAGTGTCTGTATATCACTCTTTGAATGTTCTAATAAACTTCCATTTTGATTAATAAGTTTAATATTT
>CAZLLE010000029.1:0-8233 GCA_964560425.1 uncultured Campylobacterales bacterium | reverse complement strand
TATGGATACTATCAAATAAAAAAGAGTTTTTTGTATCTTATGATGATTTTCCATGGTTTAAAGATAAAACAATAAATGATATTACAAAAGTAGAGAGTTTTGGAGAGGGTCATTTATACTGGGAAAATTTAGATATAGATTTGAGTCTTGACATGATAGAACACCCTGAAAGATTTCCATTACAATCAAATACATAACAAATTGTAGGAACTAATAAAGCTACACTGCGGTAATTTAGGCTTTTGTTGTGAAAATAAACTTTTATCTCGTTCCCATCCGTCCGAGACTGTGAAAGAACTAACCATAGTTTCAAATAAAAGGAATTAAATTATATGACAAAAAAAATATACCCAACAACATCAAAAGAATGGATGAAATATTTAAGTATTGATAATTATTTTACTCCTAAAGAAATAGAATATAGAAAAAAACTTATTATTGAAAGTGGTTGCGATTATGATGAAGTTTATCAAAAAATATTAAAATATAGAAATAAATTTACTAAAAAGCTAATTAATCTTCAAAATGATGATTTTTATTTTGTAGAAACTCATTTCATGAAAGAAGTAATAAAAAAAATTAAGCAATTTTGGAAAAGTTCACCTTATTCATTTAAGGATAATTATAAAAAAGAATTAATTTTTGATACTTTAATTTCTGAGGCATTTCATTCATCTTCTATTGAAGGTGCACACAGTACAAAAAAAAGAACAGAAGAAATTATTAAAAATAATTTAACACCTCAAGATAAATCAGAAAAAATGATTTTAAATAATTATAAAGCATTAGAGTATATTTTTAAAAATCAAGAGAAACAGCTTAATGATGAATTTATTTTATTTTTACATAAAATGATTACAAATGGGACACTTGAGGATGTAGATGATGAGGGTATATTTAGAGATGATGGAGTTGATATAACAACAGTCACACAAAAAATAATATTTAGACCGACATCAAATATAGATAAAATGACAAAAATGTTTAATCAACTTTGTATATTTGTTAATTCAAAAAATAGTGATTACGAAAATAACTATATAGAACAAATTTATAAAATTATTTCATTTCATTTTTTATATGGGTATATTCATCCTCATTTTGATGGTAATGGAAGAACAATAAGAGTGCTTTTTACTCATTTATTAGGAAAAAATGGATTTGATATGTTTTATTATATATCTTTATCTGAAATTATCCATTTAAGTGAAAAAAGAAAAAAAGAATATGAAAAAGCTTTTATTGCTGTAGAAGAAAACAGTTTAGATTTAACATATTTTATTTATTATATTCTTGATGTAATGCTAGAAGCACTACAACTACTTGATGAGAGAGTATTTTTATATTTTAGAGAAAGTATTATTCTAGATAAAGTCAAAGAGTCAAAAATAAAACTTACAAATAGACAAGAAGGAATATTGAAAACTATTGCCAGAAATAAAACGGCATACGCTATGACTTCAAAAGAGATTTCTAAAAAATTTAAATTATCATCTCAAACAATATTAAAAGATATTAAATTTCTAATAGATTTTAAGTTTTTAAGAAAAAAACGAACAGGATTAAAAATTTACTATGAATTGAATATCAATATATCTAGAAATTAAAAGGCACAACAAAACTCGAGGACGAGGAAAAATTTTTAAAATTAGTATCCAATTTCATTTTTAAAGATTAAAATGAACTAAAGCACTTCCCCATGTAAGTCCACCACCAAAAGTATCAAGTAAAAGAAGATCACCTTTTTTGATCTTTCCACTCTCATACCAATCATTAATTGCCATAGGAATAGAGGCTGCTGAAGTATTTCCATATTTAGGAACTGTTAATACCACTTTATCATTACTCATTTTTAGTTTTTTTGCTACAGCACTGATAATTCTATAATTTGCTTGATGAGGGACAAACCAATCTATATCATCTGATGTTAGATTATTCTCTTTTAGAATCTCTATTACATCTTTAGTAAGTGTATTTACTGCTAGTTTAAAGGTTTCGTTACCCTTCATTTGAAGATATTGTAACTTACTGTTTAATGTATCAATAGAGCAAGGATTTCTTGATCCTCCACCTGGAGTGACAAGAAAATCTTGATATTCACCATCTGAAGAGGTATGAATATCCATAATTGCCTCTTTTTTATCTTCTGTAGCACTAATTATTGCAGCACCTGCACCATCACCAAATAGTACACAAGTAGTGCGATCACTATAATCTACAATCGAGCTAAGTTTTTCGGCACCAATAATAAGTACATTTTTTTTCATGCCAGATTCAACAAACGCCTTTGCCATAGATAAAGAATATACAAAACCACTACATGCGGCACTAATATCAAATGCAGTTGAATATTTAATACCCAAATTATCAGCAATTACACAAGCAGTTGAAGGCATACAGAAAAAATCAGGGGTAATTGTAGCACATATAATAGCATCTATTTCAGACCTATCCAATCCACTTCTCTCAATTGCTTGTTCTGCGGCATGAGTTGCCAAATCACTTGTAAACTCATCATCTGCAGCAATATATCTCTCTTTGATACCCGTTCTTTGAAGGATCCACTCATCTGTCGTATCAACCATCTTTTCAAAATCTTGATTTGTAAGTTTTTTACTCGGAACATAAGCCCCTATGGATTTTAATGATGCGTACAAACTGGTATCCTCTCTTCTTATTTTATTTTTTATATTGTGCTAGGTAAGCTTCTATATCACCATTCACATCCGCTTCTAGAAAATTTGTTGCTTGATATATAGCGTTTTTTATTGCTTTTGGATTACTTTTACCATGACAGATTATTGCACAGCCATTAATTCCAAGAAGTGGAGCTCCTCCATATTCGGCATAATCCATCTGCTTTTTAAGTATTTTAAAAACTCTTCTCATTAATAGTGCACCTGTAAGTGCGGTTGGGGATCTTCTTATATTTTTCTTTAATATCTTAGATATTGAGCTTGCAACACCTTCACTAGTTTTGAGTAAAATATTACCTGTAAATCCATCACAGACAATTACATCACTGCTACCATTAAAAATATCACTTCCCTCTACATTTCCTTGAAATGATGGAAGCTCTTTAAGTAGTCCAAATGCCTCTTTTGTGAGTTCATTACCTTTTGACTCCTCTTCACCATTTGAGAGTAATCCTACTCTTGGAAACTCAATACCTAAAACATCTTTGGTATAAGCATACCCCATGACTGCAAACTCAAATAGATTTTCAGCTTTACAATCAGTATTTGCACCAACATCTAATACAAGACTTCTACCACCATCTTGTGTTGGCATAAGTGCAGCAATAGCAGGACGAGAAACACCCTTGAGACGACCGATTCTAAGTGTTGCTAAACTCATAGTAGCTCCACTATGTCCAGCAGAAACAACTCCATCAGCATAACCATCTCTAACTAAATCAACTGCTTTATAGATTGTAGAGTTTTTTCGTTTGAGTACACTTGTGGCACTCTCACTCATATCAAAAACATCATCACACTCTACTATTTCAATATATTTTGCTAATCTTCTAGGAATTCGGTGAGCAAATTTACTCTCCTCTCCAACTAAAATAGCATGAAATTTTTTGCGTCTCTTTTTTAAAGCTAATATTGTCCCGTCTACAATTGGTAAAGGACCAAAATCCCCACCCATTGCATCTATTGCTACTCTTTGCATTTTTAATTTTCTACTTTGTATTCACCTGTAGTTGGGTTTACATGATGAGGCATTTTCCATGTTCCATCAACATCTTTTACCGGTTTTGGTAATGTAATTTTATAGTGTGTTCTTCTTTTTGCTGCTCTTGTCTTACTGACTCGTCTCTTAGGTACTGCCATAATATTTCTCCTGCTTACTTAAATTTTTTATTTACATGTATCACAATAGTGATAATCACTTCTTATTGCTTCTATCTCACTTAGTGCTATCTCATCGAAATCTATTATTGAATTTTCACACTCAATAATATCCATATCTTCACCACTAAAATCACCATCACTCACTTTAAAAACTAAAGCTTCATGAATATTTTGAATAAAATCTTCACCACATCTATCACATTGTAAACTCATTTGACCACTAAGCAGAGAATTGACACTAACTAATCGTGAACTATCTCTTTTAAAACTACCTTCAAATAAGATTTTCTTATGAGTAATAGAAAATGGGGACTCTTGATATGGAATTTTTCTGAACTCTATCTTCATAAAATGAAACGCTTATAGTACCTCATTTTCACTAAAGAAATACTTTATCTCAATTGCTGCATTTTCCAAACTATCACTACCATGAACAGCATTAGCATCAATACTCTCAGCAAAATCTGCTCTAATAGTACCTGCTTCTGCCTCTTTTGGATTTGTTGCACCCATTAATTCTCTATTTTTAGCCATAGCATTTTCACCCTCAAGCACCATTACAACTACTGGTCCACTTGTCATAAACTCTACTAATTCACCATAAAATGGTCTATCTTTATGTACTTCATAAAATCCACCAGCTTTTTCTTGTGAAAGTTGCATTTTTTTCATTGCTGCAATTCTAAGTCCATTTGACTCGAATCTGTCAATAATTTTTCCTATAACACCTTTTTTTACTGCATCTGGTTTAATAATTGAAAGCGTTTGCTCCATATTTAATTCTCCGAAAATTTGATTTTTATTTTTATGGTACTAACTTGTACCCATATTAAAGGCGTGGAGTATAACAAAAAGAATATTTAATGAAGTTTAAAGAGTAGTTTAAAAAAGGAGAAAGTAAATTTAGTGAGTAAAAAATTCTACTCACCAAATTTATAGTAGAGATTCTAGTCTTCGACGCAAGGCTCTCCAACTTCGCCTCTGTCTGCCATAAGAGTCATACCATCTTTGGCTTCGCCCCAAACAATACAACCCTCAGTAGGACAAGCTTCAGCACATGCTGGAGTATCATGATGAGAAACACACTCTACACATTTATCTTCATAAACATAATAGATCTCTTCTCCCGTTGGATTATCCTCATCATCTACGATTGCCTCTACAGGACACTCGTCAATACAAGCGCCACAGTTTATACATGTATCAGTAATTACAACTGCCATTTTTCGATCTCCTTCTTAATTTAAGATGAAGGAAATTATATCACAAAAAATATAAAAAATCTATAATAAAACAATAAAAAAGTTACTTATTAAAATAACTTTTTATCTCTTCTACTTTATCTTTTTTCTCCCATGAAAAGGTATCTAACTCCCTACCAAAGTGTCCATAAGCGGCAGTCTTTCTATATATAGGTCTTAATAAATCTAAACTCTCAATAATACCTTTAGGAGTTAATCTAAACACTTCTCTCACACAACTCTCTAATCTACTCTCATCAACTTTTGATGTACCATGAGTATCAACAAAAATAGATACAGGCTCAACTACACCAATTGCATAAGCTAATTGAATTGTTGCTTCATCACATATATCTGCAGCAACTAAGTTTTTGGCAATATACCTTGCCATATAAGCACCACTTCTATCAACTTTTGATGGATCTTTACCACTAAAAGCACCACCGCCATGAGGACAACTTCCACCATAAGTATCTACAATAATTTTTCTACCAGTTAAACCAGCATCACCTTGAGGTCCACCAATTACAAATCTTCCTGTTGGATTGATAAGATATTTAATATTATCATTTAAAAACTCTTTTGGAATACTCTTTAAAATAACCTCTTCAATAACAGCCTCTTTAAGAATATTTTGTGAAACATCAGGGGAGTGTTGAGTTGAGACTACAATAGTATCAACAGCTACTGGTTTTCCATCTTCATAACGAACACTCACTTGTGCCTTTCCATCAGGTCTCAAAAATGGTACAGTTCCATTTTTACGAACAATCGCAAGCCCTTGAGTAAGTTTATGAGATAGATTTATAGGTAAAGGCATCAAAACATCAGTTTCACGACAAGCATAACCAAACATCAATCCTTGATCTCCAGCCCCAATCTCACCATCAGCTTGATCTACACCTTGATTGATATCAGGACTCTGTTCACCAATACCATTTAAAACACCCGCACTCTTATAATCAAATCCATAACTAGCATCTGTATAACCAATCTCACGAACAACATCTCTAGCAATATCTTGCATAGGGGCATAAGCTGTTGTTTTTAACTCTCCTGCAATTACACAAAAACCATTTGATAAAAGTGTCTCACAAGCTACTCTAGCATTAGGGTCTTCTTTAATAATATAATCCAATATAGCATCACTAACCTGATCAGCCATTTTATCTGGATGCCCCTCTGTTACAGATTCACTTGTAAATAAAAAATCTTTTGCCATTCTTAATCCTACTTAAATTTATTTTTGAAGATTTTATCGAAAAATATCTTTTGTCTATCATGAAATATTCTCTTAAGTTTATTTCGGATAAACTTTCTCACTTAAAAAAAATTACAAAAGGGAAACTAAATGTTAGTAACTAAAAAAGCACCTGACTTTACAGCAACTACAGTACTAGGAAATAATGAAATTGTTGACAATTTTAACTTATATGAAAACTTTGGAGAGAAAGGTACAGTTCTTTTCTTCTATCCATTAGACTTTACATTTGTATGTCCTTCAGAGATCATTGCATTTGATCATAGACTTGAAGAGTTTACAAGCAGAGGTATTAATGTAATTGGTGTATCAATAGATTCACAATTTTCTCACTTTGCATGGAAAAATACTCCAGTAAATGAAGGTGGAATAGGACAAGTAAGATATCCACTAGTAGCAGATCTTACAAAAGAGATCTCAAAAGCGTATGATGTTCTTTTAGATGCTGGAGTAGCACTAAGAGGATCATTCCTTATTGACAAAGATGGGACAGTAAGACACGCAGTAATCAATGATCTTCCACTTGGTAGAAATATTGATGAGATGATCAGAATGGTAGATACAATGCTATTTACAAACGAGCATGGAGAAGTATGTCCAGCTGGTTGGAGCAAAGGTGATGAAGGAATGAAAGCTGATACAGCAGGTGTTGCTGAATATTTAGATAAACATGCTGAAGAACTTTAATTTATTTAGATTAGGAGATGAGATTTCAATCTCATTAAGGTACGACTAAAGTCGTACTTCCTATAATACATTCCAAAAAAGGAATGCTCCACTCTCATGATATTTACAATCCAAAATGAAACAATAGACTACTCAAATATAAATCAACTCTATCCAGCAGGTATAATCAAAACAGGTTATGAGGATGAAACGACGCAAATGAGCTTAAAATGGCTAGAAACTGAAGGCTTAGGAAAAGTGGAGATCGTCAACTATGCTATTTTTATAAATCTTAAAAACGGAGAAAAAAAAGCATTCTATTATAGTAGTAGAGAAGAGCTTGATGACGAACTCTCCTCTATTGCTTTACAACTAAATAATTAGTATGGTTTCTCTCCTATATAATTTCCCGGAGGAGAATATCTACAAACTACATGTTCTCCACCATAATCAGTTGTAGATTGAGCAATACCACAACCAACTTTTGTTGTATTTTTCCAAACTATTTGAGTATAGTGTCCAACAGCTTTCGTAGGATCAGTTGAAGCATTTGTTGCATAGTCATAATAAGCTTTTTCACTAGCCCATGCGTCAATAGAAGCGATATATCCTCTACCATAACTAGACCATGCTATATTTTCACCTTCTCCTGAATAAGGAAGTCCATGTGTTGCCTGATTAAAAGCTGAGGCATGAGGTGATTTTCCTGCATCAGCTTGTGTATAATTTGCTGCCAAATAATCAGCCCAAGCCTGAGCATGTTCTGCTAATGTCGCATCCCATACTAAATCATTACCTGTAAATACTTCTTTTCTATATTCATTATGTTTCTTTACAATTTGATCTTCTATAGATGTTATTGGATCTGGATCACCTCCTGCTTCTCTAACACATCTAACATTGGCACTACCACCAAATCCTATTGTATCTCCAGGTTCTCCACCATATTTAGTAGCACCCTTTTTTGTTCTTACATAACCATCTGAAACTACTTCTGCTGTACAACGAGAAAATGATTGTTTAGGTACATCTCCTTGATTATTCATTTCAGAATGAAAAATCTTTGATTCTGCCTGCGTTGATAATCTCCAATCACTAAAACCAGCAAAATCTAAATTATCACACCTTGTAATAGCACCAGCTCTAGTACTATGACCTATTTGATTATTTTGCCACAATAGATTTGTTTGAGTATCAAGAGCAGTACC
>CAZLLE010000028.1:0-2484 GCA_964560425.1 uncultured Campylobacterales bacterium | reverse complement strand
AATAGTTTTACAATCTTTTTATACATTTTTTATTCCTTTATAATTGATTTCAATAATAATAAAATATAGCAGATTTTAATAATATTGTCAAGAATACTTTTGCTTTAGGATTATAAAATAGATGAGTCACAAGTTACTTTACACTTGTCACTCGACCCCTCCTTTACCAAACTGTTCTCTCTTACCTCTTCAGCACTACCTCATTACCATCAAAACAAACAGTCTCTCTTCCATCATAAAGAGCCAATGTCTTTACAATAGAACCATCATCACTCTCTAAAACAATAGACTCTTTTCCATTTTCAATTTCAATATGATATTTACCCTTGTATCTTGTTGGAAAAAATGAATGCCCATTAAGATTACCACTTACATTGTTAGATACTGATTCTCGAAAATCTTCATATGTATAGACATCAAAATGACCATTATTTTTAAAATTTAAAGTGGCATAAACAAGAACACCATTAACTTTAGTAATACCATCAACTTTATATACCATATCTTTAGAAAAAATATTAGAAGTTAACTTATGAGAGAGTTTTTTGTTCTCTTCTTGGACATCATATTGAGCCATTACCAACTTTGACAAAGCTTCACTGTTAACTGTTTTTAGGTAAGTTACACCATGATACTCCGTGCTTAAATGAGATTGATTTAACACAATAGAGTCATAAACTTCCTCTCCACAAATAGGGCTGTAATAAACTTTTTCATCTTCTACTCTATAGGTTCCCTCTCTTCTTATAGGAGAACGTGAATCTCTATTTGTTTGAAAATAACGACCATCTTCCAAGTAGGTAAAAGTATGCATTCCTGAATTAGAATATTTTCCATCTTGCGTCCAGTGTCCTACAATACTGCTTGGTATTTTTATAGCCTTGTTAGAAGTTTTTAACAATCTATTATGTACATCATAGGCATTATTTAAATTTGATATTTGCAATATCCCATTGAGAACTGGTTTAAATATAACTGTTCCTTCTGATGTAGGAATATGAAGGTTTCCTTTAACAACTGATGCTTCAAGATTTTTAAATTCTCTCTCATTCCATAAAATATTGACATTATATTTTGATTGACTCTTTTTAGATATAAGCAGAGTCATTGCATTTCGTGCTTTTAGTTTTGGATTTGATTGAAATGTTCCTTCAAAATAATTTTCTAAAGGTAGCACAGGCTCAGAAGATCTTTGCATTTTATCTCCAGATATATAGGTTGACTGAAAGAAAAAATAGTTAGGAAGCCAAATATCTTCAGGACCTTGAAACCTCAAAGAAAAAGTAAAGTTTGGATTAAGTAAATCACGGCTACTTCAAGCAGACCAAAAAGAGGTTGAAGCAAAATTATCATTTTCAACACTAATAGATAAATCAGCTACTCTTGAAGCATGAGTAGTTAAACGCCACTCTCCTACTTTATTAACAAGGAGTTCATCTGTCTCATTACTGTAGCTTTGTATCTCAACTTGATGATTTTTTTTAAAATTCCAATAAATATTTTCTGAATATCCTAGACGAACCCATCTTCCATACAAGAAACGCTCTAAAATATTTTGATTGCTTCCCAAAGAAAAAATTTTTCTACTTAGGAGATGTCCCCCTTTATCATAATAATAAAAGTATACGTCATCATCGCTATTCCATCGATAACTAACAAAACTATATTGACCATTTTCATAAACAAACAATAGAAAAGGGTTATTATTTTCTGAAAGAGTAACATGATACCAAACTCCTTTTAATTCAACTGTTTTACCTGTCTCAAAATAAGTCAATTTATCTTTAAAAGTACCATCAGCATTTATAGTAGTCTCATCTCCTCGTAAGTTTGCCCACATACTCCAACTGTCTACAAATTTTGACGGTCGAGAGACCTCTTTAATTTTTATACCATGAAAGAGCATATCATTATCTCTTTTAGATAATATTCCATCTAGTTTTTGAGATAAAGAGAGTGTTTTAGAAGTTTCAGATATATAACTAGCTCCTGCATCTGCTGTAGGTGGAGTTCCAATTGAAATACCACCAAACAAACCAATCTCCCCTTTAGCAGAGTCAACCGTACCAAAATCACTAGTAACAATCAAGTCACCCATAAAACTAGTAGATGTTTCATAGTCATCAGGAGCTGTCTCTACTGCATCTGCCATATAATTTGAGACATCTACTCTGTTGCGATGGTTATAAACTGAACTATCATCTCATCTCTGCTCATTTTAGCACCTGTCTCACCAGTTAATCTACCGTTCCAATAGACAATCCCACTTGCATCCTCTATCGTTCCATCTGTGCCATCTTTGGTTTTGTTGAGAGTATTTCTATAGATAGTTCCAATAAAATTTTCATTGGACATATCTTCCATACTTGAAACATCAAAATATTTAGCCACAGCATCAGAACCCAACATCGCTTTGGCTGCTTCTGTTTGGTCGGAGTAATTACTTTGCCAATAGTTACTCCCTTTCCCCTCTGAGACTCGTCC
>CAZLLE010000027.1:0-4226 GCA_964560425.1 uncultured Campylobacterales bacterium | reverse complement strand
ACTAGCTCTCTTGTGCTTCCGAGTGCATCTGTTAGGAAATAGTGTGTACTGTTATGTAGCAAATCATTACCATAAGTATATTCTACACTTGTGCCATCTTCTTTGCTCTCGGTGATTACTTGTGCGTATGGGGTGTTGGTGATGGCTTGGGTTGTGTAAGTTTGTAATATTGTAAGCAGAAGAAGCAAAATAATCTTATTGATTTGCATCTGACTTCTTCTATTTTTGATGTTTTAATTTTTAGCCAATCAAAATAGCAGAACCGTTTTGAACAGCATATTCATAAGAAGTATCTATTTCAAATTTAAAACCTTTTAAATTGTGTTTTTTAACAAGTTCAATAAATTCATCCGAAACAAATATTGTTTTCTTATATTCTTCTTTTATCCGAAAAATAATTGCATCGACCTGACAATCTTCTTTTAATACAAGTTTTTCAATTTTAAAAACATCATCATCACTATAATCATTATCAAAAAATTTACTCTTCTCTTTATCTACACATTCAAATGGAATCTCTTTGGTAACCCAATAGCGATAGAGTTTATCGTCTCTATCTTCAACTTCCAGCAGAAAAAGTTGCCCGTATTCTTTTAGTACCGAACCAAGTTTATCTACCATGTTTTGGCTTACTATATTGCTTTCGTAACTCCATGCCGAATGAAAGTCTCCTTTTTTAAGTATTCCTTTATCATTATCAATATCTTCTTTGATTATTGGGGGATTCCATTTGTCTAGATTTAATGGATTTGATGAAAGAGACAAATATAGTTGAGCATTATTTGATTTTTCTAATTTATTTATTCTATTTTTATCGCTATATTCTCTATCATAAAGCTCTTCTGACACTATTGCTTCAATAGTCCAATACCTCGCATAATCATCATGAATGCTCCATGTGTAAAATTGTCTCATTGTGTTACTCCTTTTTAATTAAACCCAAATTATGCATTTATACCACCCCAAAATGTCAAGACAACTTTTCAAAAACCTAATTCCTTCAAACACCTGTTACCTTACGCTACTCTCTCATTAGTTTTAGTATAGTTTGCAAGGACAAAGGAGGCGAATGTGAGTAACAGAAAAACTATTCTCATTGGTTGCCTCCTTGTTTGCTTATCATGATAGTTAATTATTTTTACCTATTGCTAATTTTAATGATAGACCCCTTCACCAAAATTTAAATTCACCTATTCAATACCCAACAACTTTTCCATTGTTTCAAGCCTCAGTTCCCCGTATTTTACTACTTCATCTACAGCCATTTCTAGCCACTCCTCATAAGAGTTTGCCCACAAAACATACGCACCCGTCTCATTCTCGTAGCAATAGATTTTACCTGTAACTGTATCCAATACAGCACTAAACCATGTTCCGTAATCATAAAATTGTATCCAATTTTTGTTCCATCCAATATCTTTAGCATAAGTTGCTATCTGTCTATTTACTTGAAATAAATTGTACCAATCATATTTCCTATTGGTTAATGAATACATATCATCTTCTCCAAGCCATCCAACTTTTTTAGAACTATTTAAAATATACCGTTCATCGCATATTTTCAGGCTTTCAGCAAATGTTTTTGGAAGTTTGATTTTGAATTCATTTTCAAACTCCATTATTTGTTCTTCTGATGCACCTTTGCATTTTTTTAACAAGAGACCATTGCTTCTATAATAGTTAAATAGTCGCTGCCATTGCTCCTTAACTTTTGTATTCAATTCCATGTTTTCTCCTCTTTCGATTTTGGTTGTATTTGACCCAAATTTAAATCCAAAGTGCAATTTCTAAGTTTTTAGTATTTTTTAAGATACGAAAATCTAAAAAATGAAACTTTAGGATTTAAATTCAGGAAGTATGTTACATTTTTTTAATATATGCTATCTCATTTTGGGAATTCTTCAGCTTTCATAGTCTGAATATAACTTTCAAAATCTTCTGTGCGTTTACTGCCCACATACTCAAGTAAAATTATTTTATCTTTTTTTGAAAGAGATTTAGATTTAATGCTTCTATGAAGTATAGGTATAATTATCTGCTCATTTTCCTCTTTGGATAACCCATTTTCAAAAGGACTATTATCACTAACTTTTTGCTCTTTTATCGTACATATATCCAATATTCTTTCAAATTTTTTATCTAGCTGATGTTTATTGTTAGTTGAAAATACACATAATATAATTTGGCAATCATTTCTTTTAAAAAAAGAGACTATCGCCATACTATCTGAACTACGCAATAAAGTGATAGTGTTGTCAGAAGAAAGGCTTTCACATTTATTTTCATCAAATAAAAAATCCATATAATCACTTAAATGACTCAATACATACCTTTTGGTATCACAAGAAAAAGAATCCAATATAACTATTTCTTCTAGTAGAGAAAAATCATGTAAGCAATTTTTACAAGAAATCTTTTTTATGACTTGATACTTTTGACTATGCTGAAAGTATTTTTGTAAAAATATTTCAGCATCATTGCAAGTATTGTCTAAAAAAACTCTCATTGTACTGTCTGTGTTTATATCAGACAGTGCATTCAAATAGCCATTTATAAAATCTAGTTTCATTCACTCTCTCCTCCAAATAAACTCTTTTTATAAACCTGAAGTTCTTTTTGAAATTTCTTAGCCAAGTTTATTAACTCATCTGTGTAATTAGAATGTTCATTATTTACAACTTCACCAGCTTTTATGAAAAACTCGACTTCTAAGTCTCCCATTGAATTGATTAAAAATGAATAAAAATTTTTTGTGTCTGATGAGGAAAATGTAACATCTGCAAGCACTTCAATATTATAAGTCATTTGAAGCAATGTTAACTTTTTCTCTAAATACTTTGCTACAGTCTCCTCTATCGCTCTAAAATTATTTTTTCTTACTTGCTGAATACTCATATTGCCATTTTCAAATCTTCTCATCTATATACCTAATCAAACTACAAAAAGTATATGTTGCCACCTACAAAGTCTATAACTACTCAAATAACTACAGTTTTTCATATCATAATACTATCTTTCACAAAATCAGATATTTCTGTAACTAAAATTTCAGCATTTTTATTTTTGGCACAAATCATATATCCAGACCAAGTATCCCACTCAAGACTAATTTTTTTATCATCGAATTTAAAGTCTTGAAAAGCTTCATCAAATCCTATAACTTCAGCAGCTAAAGGTTTTAGATTAAATTTATGTACAATTTTTTGGGTTATATTTTTATATTCTGCTGCTTCAATATTAGAAAATCAAATTGTTAATCTGTCACTTGCATCCCTATATTTAATCACTTCAACTCCTCCAGCTATATCAAATATCATTATATCATATTAGATTTTATTACTCCCCCCAACTATTTATATAAAAAAATTATAGCTTACATATCATTATAATTAAGCTTTGACTATGTGTCGCAATCAACGATTACGACCTACGCGAGGATGTATATTTTTCAGATAAAGTTTATCTAACTTGCTGGATACTCTAACAACTTCTTGGCAAACTCTACAGCCTCATTTGTTGGGTTTTCTCCTGCTATGATGCGGCTTATCTCTTCTACTCTTTGGGTTTTGTTTAGTACTTTGGCTATGGATTTGTTATCTTGTTTGGTTACAAGTATGTGTTGGGTGGCTTTGGCTGCTAAGTGGGGTTGGTGGGATATGGCAAAGACTTGGTAGCTTGTAGAGAGTTTTTCTATGAGATTGGCTATGGCTATGGATTCATCTCCGCTGACATTGGCATCTATCTCATCTAGTATCAATACACCTTTGTGATTTTGTGGAGATGACAGAGCCATCAGTGCTAGTCTGACTCTGTTGAACTCACCGCCACTTAGGGTTTGCATAGATGAACCCTCCAATGAGACATCTACTCTATCAATACCACTTTGGTTTAGTGCTATCTCATCAAATACAAATATCAAATCAGCGATTTTAAGTTTGGTTAGATACTCTTTTAGAATCTTTTGCATATCTAGTGATGCTTTTTTACGATAAGATGATAGCTTTTGTGCTAGGATGTATAACTCACTATACTCCATAGCTAGATAACTCTCTAGCATAGATTTGTCTTGTTCTATATGGGTGTACTTGGATAGCTCTTGGAGTTTTTGCTCTTTGTACTCTAGTGCCTCTTTGATAGAGCCATAGCGGTTTTTGATATCTGTGAGTTTGGAGAGTCTATCTAGTATCTCTTCTACATCTCTATCTTCAAGTGAAGCTACCAACATA
>CAZLLE010000026.1:0-1804 GCA_964560425.1 uncultured Campylobacterales bacterium | reverse complement strand
AAAGTTCCTATTGGAAAAAGAGCCTTTTATTCCATTTAATCTAAAGGAAAAATATTGAAAAATTATAACTACAACTATGCCATAGTGATGTACGATATTGCAGACCAAGAGAGTGAGGTAGGCAAAAACAGAGTAACCAAGGTTTTTAAGATATGCAAAAAGTATTTTCATCATCATCAAAAGTCCATATTTAGGGGAAACATAACCCCTTCACGGATTATTAAATTTAGAGAAGAGATAAAATCTGTGATAGATGAGAAGTTGGATTTTGTCTCTATTATCAAGCTTCAAAACAAGAGTGTGTTTGAAGAGGAGGTTTTAGGAACTGATGAGAAACCTAGTGAGTCTTTGTTTTTGTAGGTTCTTGTGTTATAATATATAGAATATAAAGGAGTCAAAATGTCAAAAAAAGCTTTACTGTTTAATAAATTAAGAGATAAAGGAATTTTTTGGAGTTACTCTAAAAGTATTACTTATGAAGAGGCAGGGGATAGCCTTTTTTTAGAGCATTTACTTAAGTATGGAGATTTTGATGACTTGAAATTGGCTTTTAAACTCTATTCGAATGAATTTATTAAATCTATTTGGGAAATTAAGCTCAAAGATGACCAACGTTTTATAAAGTTAAATCTTATGTTGGCACGGGTCTTTTTTGGTATGAATGTAGAGAGTAGCTACTTTAAAAAGGTAAAAAATGGACGACTTGAAAAACTTAAAATGCTTGCTTCCTAAAACAGAATCTTTACTTTTGAAGATGATATCTACTTGTTCTTTTCTGAATAAATATGTACTTGTAGGTGGCTCTGCTTTGGCTCTATATTTATGTCATAGAAAAAGTGAAGATTTGGATTTTTTTACTTATGATGATAGTTTTGATAGAGCAGAGATTTTTGAATATATTAAATCGTTTGATAGTAAAGAGATATTGAATCAGACTGATGAGCAGATAGACCTTTTGTTAGATGGTGTAAAGGTTACTTTTTTTAATGCTAAGTGGAAATTTTTAAAACCTAAAACAGTAAAATGTTTCAATCTCTCTTCATTAGAAGCCATTGCGTCGATGAAAGTTAATGTAATGTTTTTACGAGCTAAATATCGGGATTATTATGATTTGTATTTTTTAATAAAAAGTGGTATGAGTCTTAGAGAAGTTTTTGCTTCTAGTCAAGATGTTGTTGAGGGTATTACTTTTAAACTTTTCATTATTGCTTTGGTCTATATTGATGATATTGAAGATGATAATATTAGTTATCTTGAACCTAAAGAGATAATTTCTAAAGAGAAAATTAGAGACTTTTTTCAAGAAAAGATTAATAGGTTTTGATTATAAGATTTAAATAGCTTTTCCAACCTCCTTTTAACAACAATCTAATGCAAACTACGATAGAATAGGGCGTTCGTAAAGTTCTCTAACATTTTATTGTTAAGAACCAATACGATTGGAAAAAACTTTACAAAACATTGATTTTATGGGATTGTAGCTACTTATAGCTATTTTCAAATGTCCATATTTTCTTAATTGAACCGATACATGGGTTGTATTTAAATTTAACATAATAGCTAACACTATTGCGAGTTTCTTTAATTGAACCGATACATGGGTTGTATTTAAATATAGAAGTACCTTTTGCCCACCACAAATTAGAAACATTGAACCGATACATGGGTTGTATTTAAATGATAAAGGAGATATTTCCCAACGGATTTACGGTAAATTGAACCGATACATGGGTTGTATTTAAATTTGGTAAAGTATCATATCACAACTCTTTCAAAGTAGATTGAACCGATACATGGGTTGTAT
>CAZLLE010000025.1:0-1858 GCA_964560425.1 uncultured Campylobacterales bacterium | reverse complement strand
CAGGTGGCACGTTCAGTGCCTCAGCTCGGCGTCGATCGCTCCAGCGTAGCGGGGGCGATCGACTATTTATTGGTAGACATTATAGCCTATTTTAAGGGAAATTATGTAAATAATCAGACAATAAAAATGTCTTTATATTTTATTAAAATCAATTTTTTGTATCAAAAACAACTATTTTTTTCTTAACTTTAGATAAGTATAAAAAAATATTATGTCTGTTTCAACACTATATTTTAGATATTTTGATATTATTTCCTGATAACTATATATTTTATGGTTAATAAGACAAAATAGTAAATTAATTATATAGGTATTTTTTAATGGAAAAGAGAAAATTATTGGATATTGTTCGTGATAAGATTAGAGTCAAACATTATAGTATACGAACTGAAAGAAATTATATAGTGTGGATCAAGCAGTATATTCTTTTTCATAATAAAACACACCCTGTAGATATGGGAAAAAAAGAGATAGAGGAGTTTTTAACATTTCTTGCAGTCAAAAAAAATGTTGCTGCTGGTACTCAAAATCAAGCTTTTTCTGCTCTTCTATTTTTGTATAGAGAGGTATTGGGTATAGATATGAGTGATCAAAATATTCAAGCTCTTCGTGCCAAGGAGAGAAAGCGGATTCCTGTGGTTTTGACTAAAGATGAAGTTAAAAGAGTTATCGCTAATCTTAGTGGAGTTTATCAATTGATTGTCTATTTGATGTATGGGTGTGGTTTGCGAATGAATGAAGCTTTGAGGATTCGAGTAAAAGATATAGATTTTGGATTTGATAAAGTTTACATTTGGGATTCTAAGAGTTTAAAAGATAGAACTTTACCATTACCTCAAGTTATCAAGCAAAGACTTTTGGCTCAAGTTGATTATGTTGGTGTGATTCATGAGAAAGATTTAGCTGATGGGCATGGTGGGGTTTATATGCCTTATGCTTTGGAAAAAAAATATCCAAAAGCTAGATTTGAACTTAAATGGCAATTTCTTTTTCCTATGAAAAAAGTATCAACTGATCCTCGTAGTGAAAATATTTATCGTCATCATGTTTTAGAGAGGACATTGAGTAGAAATATCAAACAAGCAGTAGATAATGCAAACATCAACAAGAAAATTACTTCTCATATTTTTAGACACTCTTTTGCTACTCATCTATTACAAAATGGTATTGATATTCGTACTATTCAGGAGTTATTGGGGCATAAGAGTGTGGAGACTACTATGATTTATACTCATGTTGTAGCTGAGATTAATCGTAGTAGGGTTATTAGTCCTTTGGACATGTAGATATAGCTATGATTGTTATAAAATAATAAAACTAATCAAATTTATCTATTTTTTCAAAAGTCACTTTATTCTATTATTCTATAATGCTTTTTTTGAAGGTTTTTAAAAGAGGCTGTAAAGAAGGAGAGTGAAGCCCCCAAGTCGACAAACTAACGACTTCACTCAACAAGCACTAGGCTCATTTGAAGTTTAACAATTTTTTGTTTAACTCTCATTTAAGAGTCACACATTTTATTGTTTAATCTCTCAAATTGCTGGAGAGTCTACTTTACGCTACAGCCATAAAAACCTTCCATCACTTTTGCTCTTTTTTGGAGCTGTGACTTTTTTTGATAAGACTAAAGTCACATTTCCAATTGGTGTAAATATGTCGGTGTGCTCTTGCTGGGCTAAATCTCTTTTTTGAGACATGTCTAAGGAAAATTAAAATCTCCTTCTATGCTTTGTAGAAGGTTTATATAGTAAGAGACAATAGATCGGTAGCAATTTGCTGGAGAGTAAGAACATGCCGAGATATAAGATGTTAGTATTGGGACTTTAGAAGAAGATAGTTGTAATCGAAAGATATAAAT
>CAZLLE010000024.1:0-2190 GCA_964560425.1 uncultured Campylobacterales bacterium | reverse complement strand
TGGTTATGAAACAGGTAGAAGCATTAAGTGATGAGTGGAGTAGTTGATACACTCCCCATCGTTTTTATTTCCACAATCCCAAAGTTTTTTCATAGCTAAAGCAAGGGACTTTACACTATAAATTTATAAAATATATGTATCAATTCTATTAAACCACCCCTTGAGCCATCTATTTTCACCTCTGCTTTTAGGTGAGTTTTTGACTCTTAATTTCAATAGTTTTTTTGCACACTTTGCAAACTCTATTTTGGGATAGAGAGTCGATTTCATACACTCCAAAACTTGCAAAAGACCCCAGCCTTGATTTTTATATCTTTCACTCTTTTTTAGTCCGCTACCTTTGAAATTTAGATAATCTATCAATAGATAATATCCCATTTTTTCATTTGATACTTTTATAAAATTTCTTTTGGCAATTTTTGAATCAATTTTGGCTATCCAATTATCCAATCTTTGTTGCATAAAAGAGGCTTGAATATCTTTAGTATCAATCAAAAATTTTCTTAAATCTTCTACTCTTTGCTTGTCATGAATCATCTCAGCTCTATTTTGCCAAGGAGCCTCTTTTGTGAGCCATAAAGGAGTTTTAACTCCTCTATTTTGCATATCTTGAATTAGAGTTGGAAAACTCTCATCAAATCTTTCATGAACACCTTTTGGATACCAAATAAAATGCCCTATTCCCAAAGATGGAAAATTTTCACCCCTATTCCAATGAACTAAATATTTAGGATTTGAAGAACACTCATTTTGATAAATTTTTTTGGAGATTGAAGAGATATCTATCTCTTGAGCAAAAAGGCTTAAAGAGATAGATAATATTAAAATTTTTAAGAGATAGATTTGATACTCCATGATATCTCTTTATCTGCATACATTGGTACTACAGTTGTATAGATAGATGGTACTTGAAAAGGAGTTTTTTCTAAAACTACCTCTTTTTTTGGTGGTGTGTAGTTATATATTTTTTGAGCATTATTACTCACAAATAGTTGCAAATTATCTAACACTCCATGAGAATCAAAAAGTTCTGCCAAAACAGCAAGAGCAATAGGAGCAGTAAAAACACCAGCAGCACAGCCACATGACTCTTTTGCATGTTGAGGGTGTGGAGCTGAATCACTTCCAAACATCACTTTTGGATTTGCTTCAAGAGCTACTTTGAGAAGAGCCTCTCTATCTTCATATCTCTTAGCAATTGGTTTACAAAATAGATGCGGTTGAAGCATACCTCCTGCTACATCATCAAGAGTAATTAGAAGATGGTGAAGTGTAATAGTCGCATATAAATTATCATGACGAGACAAAGCTTCTACACTATCTTTTGTAGTAATATGTTCCATAATTATCTTTAGATTAGGAAATTTAGTAGCCAAATCTTCATAAACAGGTACAAACTCTTTCTCTCTATCCATCACAAAACCATTACTCTCTCCATGAATACAAAGGGGAATATCAAGCTTACTCATAGCTTCAAGAGTACCTCTCAAACTCTCACTATCAATACTACTTACTCCACCTTCTGAATTGGTTGTAATTCCAGCAGGATATAATTTTATAGCACTTATATAATCTTTTGCCTCTTTTAAAAACTCATAACTATAATCATCTCTAAAAAATAGCGTCATCAAAGGATCAAAACTATTATCACCAATCACCTCTTGGATTCTCTGTTTATAGCCTTTGACTACTTCTATAGTCGTCACAGGCGGAACAAGATTTGGCATAATAATAGCAGCCGTAAAAGATTCAGCACTAAGAGGTGCAACTATTTTTAGCATTTCATTATCTCTTAAGTGTAAATGCATATCAAGTGGAGAGTTTAAAGTAATTTTCATAATTGTCGTTTTGCCTCACTAATTAAATTATTTAATCTATTTTATCATTTTACATATTAACAGCATGTAAACTTGAATCTATTTACTCAATGAGATATAATTATGTTAAAATTATTTTATTAACTAATACCTAGCCCCATATTTCCCAAAAAAAGATAAAATAATAAAACTAATCAAATTTATCTATTTTTTCAAAAGTCACTTTACTCTATTATTCTATAATGCTTTTTTTGAAGGTTTTTAAAAGAGGCTGTAAAGAAGGAGAGTGAAATCCCCAAGTTTCGAAGCTAACGATTTCACTCAACAAGCACAAGGCTCATTTGAAGTTTAACAATTTTTTGTTTAACTCTCA
>CAZLLE010000023.1:0-4322 GCA_964560425.1 uncultured Campylobacterales bacterium | reverse complement strand
CAATGATTTCTGAGTGGACAACTGGTAGAATTGGTATCTACGAGTCTAAAACAGGTAAATTTATCAAGTATATTGAAAACTTGACAACACCTACATTTACTTATTCTGTAGAGCATAGACAACATATTCCAGGTGCTTAATTCCTGATTAATTTGTTAATCTATTGCTTAGGGTCGGCAGATGCCGACCTTATGGGGTCTAATTTTTTGGATAAATATCCTCCTCTTAAAAACTAGATTAGACCCCTCTTCTCTCTTTTTTTTCCAAACTATTGTGTTTTACTAAAGTGATTTTTTGAAATTATTTTATTAAATTACAATGGAGTATTCTCATGAGACCTTTTATTTTTTCTCTTTTAATTTTATCTTCGTCACTTATTCAAGCTACTGATAAGTATCTAGACAACCACTCTTGTAATGAGTGTCATGAAAAGATTTATGAAGAGTATCAAACCTCGGCTCATGCAAAAAGTTACTTTACAGATGAACTTCATAGAGCAATAGCAGATAAGGTAAGTGATAAAGAGTATAAATGTGCAGTATGTCATACACCTATGGCAAATAATCTAAAAGATTTAATGGATGGCAAAGCTAGACCTGATAAAAGTAATAAAACGCATACAGACGCTATCTCTTGCTATTTTTGCCACACTATAGCCTATGTTAAGACAGCTCATAGTAGAAATATAAATATCAAAGCACGCCAAGCCAAAAATTTTAAGCCTACCCTATATGGACGGCTTAATAATCCTGATGATAGTGATAAGCACTCATCTAGTAAAAATCCTATCTATGGAAAGAAAGCTTGTATGGGGTGTCACTCTCATAAACTAAATGAGAATAACGTAACTATCTTTAGAGCAATGAAATCAAAACAAGATAGCCTTGGGTGTATTAAATGTCACATGCCAGAGGTTATTGGTGGGGCAGAGAAGATGGACAAAAGAGCAAGAGGACACCATGCAAGCCATAAGTTTTTAGGTATTTATGACAAAAAGTTTCGAGCCACAGGCTTGGATATGACAATCTCTACAACTCCAAATAAAATAGAGATAAAATTAACAAATAAGATGGGGCATCCTCTTATTGTGCAACCTGCTAGAGTCAAATATCTTGAAGTGAAAGTTATTCGAGAGGGAAAAGAGATTTGGAAGAACTATAACAAAGAACCAAATGAAGATAAAGAGGTATTTTTTGAATATAGATTTAAAGACAAAGAGGGTAAAAAAGTTATTATACCTGCACATGCCTACAGTAGAGAGTCAAATAATTTGGATGCTAAAGCCTCTAAAACCGTTAGTTATAGTGTTCAACTACAAAAAGGAGACATTATTAAGGCAACAATGTTTGTACGTTTTGCCAAGCAGGATTGTAAATCGGTAGTTACTCTAAAAGATAAGCTCTTTAAACGGGAGCATGTTTTAAAAGAGGTAACTACAAAAGTTAATAGTTATTAGAAATCATTTAAATCAATACTAGATTTAGCATAGTTAGAGATATTACTCTCAAAGAAGTTACTCTTTACTTCGTTCATCTCTAGGTGTTTTGTTACCAATTTTTGTAGATAGGTTTTGTTTTGCTCGTTCCCATCCGTCCTCGGCAATGCCAATGAAATAAGCAAAAAACAGGTAGTCAGAAATATAACAAAAATGCTATATTTCGATAGCCTAAGTCTGAACCCTTGACCCTTGGCTTCCGAGGATGGAGGGGAACGAGATAGAGACCTTGTTATCACTAGACTCTTTGGTTTTTCTTATTCTAAATTAGTATGTCTCTCTCTTAAAAAACTCTCATCAATATTTAACCTTGTTATTAAATCAGCAATAGATGCTTCTAAAGTAACCAATGCACTCAATTCAAAAGCACTACCCAATGGCATTATATTATCTCCTTTACTATTTTTTTCATATTTTGATTTCATATTAAAAACAATAACTTCATTGCTATATTTTTCTACAATAGAGCTAGTTTTTGCAGTTAATACTAAAATTCTTGCTCCAATAGCTTTTGCTATTTTGACATGACTAACTATTGTAGATGTTGTACCTGAACCTGTTATAGCAATAAGTAAATCATCTTTTTTAATTTTAGGGGTAGTTACCTCTCCTACAATATAAACAAGTTTTTCTATATGCATCAATCTCATAGCAAAAAGTTTTCCAATCAATCCACTTCGTCCAACTCCAGTTATAAAAACTCTCTCTGCATTATAGATACTTTCTACTAATTTAGCAGTAGAAATATTTGCATTTTCTATTTTTTTCTCAAGTATTTTTAATAGATAACTTACATTCATGATTGATTACCTTCATCTATTTTAGACTTTATGGTTTTAGCTACTAAATTTGGATTTTGACTACTGCTAATAGCACTACCAACAATAATTGTATAAGGATTTTGTGCAATAATTTCATCAATATTATCCAAATTTATACCACCTGCTACAAAGAGTAGTCTATTTAAAACAGAAAGCTCTTTTAGATGTTTTAATGGAGATTCTCCTCTATTTTGTTGGTCAATGCCTGTATGTATTCCCAAATAGACATCTCCTTCATTACTTATCTCTTTTGCTCTAGCTAATTTATTTTCTACATTTATTAAATCAACTAAAAGTTTTCTTTTATTTTTTTTTGCACTTTTTATAGAGCCTTTGATTGTATCTATATCTGCTACACCCAAAACGGTTACAATATCTGCACCAGCTTCAAAACAAAAATCCGATTCATACTCCCCTACATCCATAGTTTTTAAATCAACTAAAAGTATTTTTTTAGGAAAAGTTCTTTTCATTTTTTTAATAAGTTCAATTCCCTCATGTTTAATGAGTGGTGTTCCTATTTCAATAATGTCAATATACTCCTCTGTCTGTTTAACTAAGTCTATCGCCTCTTTTGTAGATAACATATCTAATGCTAATTGTAATTTCAAATTATCTCCTTTATGATTAATTTAACTCTCAAAGAGAAGAAGGGGCTAACCCCTGACTTCTCTATTGTAAAACATGCCAAAATACTACCACCCAACGAAAATTTGTCAAGAGAAGTTATAATCAAAAAATAGGAGTTATGGCTTACAACGCCTAAAAACAGAAGATGTTCAAGGGAGTTATATTATAATAATAGCATATTTAAACAGTTATAAATATACACAAATATTTATAAGATTTAAAGGAAGAGTATGAAAAACAATAAAAAACATCTATTTTATCAAAAAGTTAACTTTATCCATGAGACCATAGCCCAAAAAAACTTAACCAAATTTATAGAACTTTTTTATATAGAAGAGAAGAAAACATCCTTTAAAAATCGAAAAAGCTACCTCTCTAAAAGTTGGCTAAATCCAAAAAATAAAAACATCTCACCTAGAATGTTTAAAGAGGAGTATGATAGGTATAAATTTAGTCAATTAGAGATTCATGGCAGAGAGATTTTTGAGAGTGCTGAGGAGTTTATGGAGACGGATATGGAATCTTTTTCCAAACGGATAAAAGAGTATCTAAGTAGTAAAGTAGAGTTGAGTAGTACAGAGAAGATACAATACCACTATATGTATATTTTTAATATCAATGGGGTAGAGAATAACCCAAAAATTGACTACTATAAAATAGAGTATACTAAAGCCCTACTAGAAAATGAGATGGGGATTATGGTTATCCCTCCTAGCCATAAGGAGTCCTTGGAGATTGCCAATTATCATGGTACGATTAAGTACCAAAACAATAAAATTATTTTGACCTTTCAAAACCACTCAGACTACATCTCTACCATCTTTAACCGTGAACTTGCCAATGACTATACCAAATACTTGGTTGGTGTGGGCATAGGCATTGCCGATATCAATCAAAAAATTCCCGTGGCAAAAAAAGTTATCTTAACAAAAGAGAGAGTAGAGCATATAGATGAACTCTATTTGACCCTAAATGAGACAGAGTTTATCTATGCCAAAGAGAACTCCTATAAGTTTAAACAGAAGAGTGATGAGAGTATTGCTCCTAGCCATTTAGAGAAGTATGTTGAGAAAATATCTATGGCAAACCAACTCTTCAAAAGGCTGACCCAAACAGAGAACTATCTCTCTTTTTATGAGCAACTCGCCTTTAAAGAGTTTTCGGCGATAGATAACATCTTAAAGAGCGTAAAAGAGAATCAGAGCTACTACGTAAACTATCGAAAAAGAGTACTTGATATACTCCTCAAATCTTATGAGCATGAAGAGTATAAAAAGCTCTATATCGTAATGCCTATCTCAGATGATGATGATAATATATTTGCCAACCAATCCTCAAAAGCCCTCCTCCTTCAAGAGCAGTTTAAACAGATAAGC
>CAZLLE010000022.1:0-1545 GCA_964560425.1 uncultured Campylobacterales bacterium | reverse complement strand
ATATTCATCTATTAGGATTACTACTTTTTTATTCTCTCTTTTATAGAGTATTTCTATAAGTTCCATAAAACAATCTCTAGCATCTCCAATATCTTCACACTCTATATCTAATCTTCTTTGATTTCGTTTGAGAATATTTATGATACTTTTGTCTAGTTTGCTTGCATCAGGATTAACTCCCGCACCAAAACTAATTTTAATCACAGGATAAGATGTATCAAAATCCCACTTATCATAAATATATAATCCCTCAAAAAGTTTTTTGTTTCCTTCAAAAATATTTTTGAGAGTATCAAGAAATAGAGATTTTCCAAATCTTCTTGGACGAGAGAGAAAATAGTATTTTCCACTATTTATTAGATTAAATGCAATATCTGTTTTATCAACATAAACATAATTATCTTCTATTATGTGTGAAAGAGTTTGTATTCCTATTGGTAATTTTTTCATGTTTTTACTTGTTTTTTTCTATTTTACAATAAAAATTAAAAAACTTAATTAATTGATTCTCAAAGAGTCGCATTTGACAATAATATATAAAATAGCATATAATATAGAAAAACCATAAAGGATTTTAGATGCATAGTATAGATAAGCTTGAGAGGCAACAGGTTGGGTTGAGATTACCAAAGTATCTAGTTGATGAGATAGATGAGTTTACACAGCACTATGCACTAAATAGAACAGATATCATAGTCGAAGCTATCAGGTCTTATATAAATGAGCAGAAAGCACAACTTTTTTATGAAGGTTTTGATTCATCTTGTATAGAACTTAAAAATCTTATGAGTAAAGAAAATGATGATACATATCAAACACTAGATGGACTTATAGATGAGCTTGAAAATAGTTAGTTTAGCATCTTTTAGCAAGGATGTTAAAAAGCTCTATAAGAGATATAAACAAATAGCTAGTGATCTAAAAGAATTAAATAAAGAGTTAAAACAAAATCCAAAAGCAGGTGTGTCATTGGGTAGTAACTGTTTTAAAATAAGAGTTGCAAATAGCTCAATACCTACAGGAAAAAGTGGAGGATTTAGAGTGATATACTATCTTATCGATAAAAATGAGTATATATATTTGATGGCTATTTACTCCAAAAGTGAACTAGAGACTATCAGTGATGAAAAAATTATAGATATATTAAAAAGAAATGGTTTGAAATAATAAATGTTGTTTTTTCTCGTTCCCATCCGTCCTCGGTGGGAATGCGTATGAGAGCTTAAATTACCAAAATTTTTCCACCTCAATCAAACCATCAATACCTGACTCCATGACTTTTAATGACTTTTAAAGGTGTAGTGAGGCACTACAGCCTACTTTTTAGATTTTTTCCCACTCAACCCCACAAACATTTCTTTCACTCTTACAAAACTCAATACCAATGAGATAGATATCTTCAAGCTCTTGATACTTCTCATAATACTTTTTCTCTTTGATCTGTTCTAGTGCTTTGTGATTTGGTTTGTCAGTTACTTTAAACTCAAAAATATAGACTTTGTCACTAAATTTGAGAGTCAAATCAATTCTGCTTTTATTGGTAGC
>CAZLLE010000021.1:0-18793 GCA_964560425.1 uncultured Campylobacterales bacterium | reverse complement strand
TCTCCAACGATTCCGGTGGCTCTAGAGAGGGGGAAACGCCTTGCTCCATTTCGAACCAAGCAGCTAAGACCCTCTTCGCCGATAATACTGCACCTTACTGGTGTGGGAATGTAGGTCGCTGCCGGTTCGTTTTTTTATTTTCCCCCTCTTTTTTTATTTAATCATTTTATTTTGCTATGCTTTTCTTGCCCATTTTTTAAAGAGTCGAATTGGACTTAATTTATCATTTATTGGTTTTTGATTGATGATTAAATCTGTAAGTAATTTTGCATTATATGGTGCAAATACAAATCCTCTTGATGCAAGGGCTAAATGTATGTATAAATTTGGATAGATTATAAAATTTTTATTTGGTACTTTTGAACCTTTTTTGATATATGGATATTTTGTTAGTGTTGCTTCATGATCTATTGCCTCACCTACTATTGGAAAATAATCAAATGTTGCATTTCTATATCCTATATACTGTTTTAGTACTTCTAAATCTTCAATAGGCATTATCTTTTTTGCTTTTTCTATAAGGTTTTCACTATCTTTTATTGCATCTTCTTCTAATGAATATGTGTTTAGAATATGCGTTGCTCCTATCATGACTTTATTTTTATAATATGCTGATATTGATAGATTTTTATGTTTATTGCATTGAAGTTTTTCCATATTTTTAAATCTTGTGTCGTATCTATACCCTGCTATATTTTTGGTTTTGATATATGGTAGATTTATGAGTGGGGTATCGCTACCCGTGGCAAGTATAATATTTTTTGCTTCAAAATTATCTATATGCCAATTTGTTTTATGGGTAATTGATTTTACTTCGTACTGCTCTTTTAGTTTTATATTTTTTAGTAAAGCTTTGCAAATTTCAAAAGGTGGTATAAAACCAGCTTCTGGAAAATAGTAGGTTTTATCTTTTTCTCTATATTCCCATTTTGTTTGCATAAATGGTTCATAAGTTTTACATTTTTGTATATCTTTTTGATCTAGTGGAATTTTAATAAGACCGCATTGGTTGAAAAGGTTGAGAAAATTTTGTTTGTAGAAGTTTGTACTAAATAAAAAAGCTTGATTGAGATAATCTTTATATGGACTTGGTTTTGAAATTTTTGGAGATATAAATGCTCCAGCGGCATTTGATCCACCACTGCAAATAGTATTTTTTTCGAGGACTAAAACCTTTAGTCCTGCTCTATTTAGGAAGTAAGCACTACTACTTCCTGCAATTCCTGCACCTATAATAATTACATCATATACCATTAAAAATAGGGATTGTTCATTTTTGGAAAGTTATTGACTGTAAGTTTTGAGAATTTTTCTACATAATTCCAAAAGTCCATTTTAGTCTCATGATCCATTCCTTCCACCTCCCTAAGGGCATCCCTCATGCACCCTAACCACTCTACTCTTGCTTTTTCTGCTATTGAGAAATCATCATGAACTCGAATCATAAACTCATCTAAATCCATGCCATTTGCTTCTTCATAAATCTTTGGACCACCACTTACTTCAATAAAAAATTTGGAGTTTTTAACTTTTACTTTGTCAAATTCAGCTCTATCTTGAGGAAAAAAGTTCATAATATCACTTTCATAAATTTTATCATAAAAGTTATACATCATCTTTTGCATACCAGCCTCCCCACCAATTGCATCAAAAAATGCTTTACTAGGTCTCTTATACTCAACTTTTTCGCCTTCAACTGTCTCTGTGATCTCAAAATCCATCTCTTCTCCTAAGCTTATGTGTTTGATAAGATTCTATCATAAAGAGTCTATTTTTTCAAGTTGGAATTATCATGTTATAATAAAATTTTAATAGGGAGATAAAGTGAAATTATATATTATATTGTTATTATTGATAAGTGAAATTGTTGCAGGGGAGTACTATTCTAAGATTGAACCTGTAGATAGTTTTTATATTAAATCTTCTGTTAGTGGACAGATAGTTGATGTAAAAGAGGAGTATGAAGGAAAAAATTCTGACTCTACTATTATTATTCATATTGATGATAAGATAGATATAATGGATTTGAAAAGCTCTAGAAAAAAGCTTTTACTGCTTAAATCTAATATTGAGTTATCTAAAGAGAGTGTTGCTTATACAAAAAAAAGTATGAAGATAGATCAGAGTAATTATAATAGAATAAAAGATCTTTCCACCTACTCAAAAGTCCAAAAGGATGCAAAACTTTTGAGCTTGATTAATTCAAAAAACAACTATCTTAAATCAAAAAACTCTTTACAAAATTTGCAGACTCAAAAACTTGATTTGGAGTTAAAAATTGAAATACTAAAAGATAAAATAGAGAAAAAAAATATAAAGATTAATAACGGATTATATATTTATAAAATTTATCCTCATATTGGGGATTTTGTAAATATGGGTTCTCCTTTGGTTGATGTTCAAGATCTCTCTTTTGGAAAATTGAGTGTTTTTGTATCTTCTGAAGATTTAGAAAATATAGAGAATAAAAAGATATACTTGAATGATAAATTGAGTGAATATAAGATAGATAAAGTTTGGAAGGTTGCCGATATGCAAAATATCTCATCTTATAGAGTCGAAATTATTATTGATAAGCCGAAGCGATTCTCAAAACTTATAAAAGTGGAGTTTAAATAGTGTTAAAAACTACTTGTCCATTAGATTGTTATGATTCTTGTTCTGTTGTTTATGAGGGTGGAAAATTAAGAGGTGATAAGGAACACCCTTTTACAAATGGCTTTTTATGCCCTAATTTAAATAGTTTTCTCAAAGTTAATAGGATAGAGAGTGCTAGATTTGGAGATAAAAATATATCTATAGATCAAGCATTAACTATTTTGTCTGATAAATTGAGAAAATCTAAAAATTCTATATATTTTAAAGGTTCTGGAAATTTTGGGATAATGCAAGATATACCTTCGGTCTTTTTTCATCAATATGGTTCAGATTTTACAAAAGGATCTTTGTGTGATGGTGCAGGGGAAGCTGGTATTGTTGAGGGAAGAGGGGAGAGTTTACATCTTCCTCCTTCTCAAATTGCCAAAAGTGATGTAGTTGTTATTTGGGGGCGAAATATAAGCGTAACTAATTCTCATATGATGCCTATTTTGAAAGATAAAACAGTTATTGTTATTGATCCTAGAAAAACTGAAATTGCGAAAAAAGCTGATATTCATATTCAAATTAAACCTAGAACAGATCTATATTTGGCTATTTTATTGGCTAGATTTGTTCATATGCAACAATTAGAAAATATGGAATTTATTAAAAATAGAACAGAAAATTTTGATGATTTTATAGATTTTATTCATTCTTTAAGAATAAATTTTTTGATGAATGAGTCTGAGATTAGTATTGATGATCTGAATAAAACTGTGGATCTTATATCTACTAAGAGAGTATCTTTTTTGGTTGGTTTGGGTGTACAAAAATATAGTCATGGAGCAACAGTTTTGAGGGCAATAGACTCTCTTGGAGCAATGCTTGGTCTATTTGGTAAAGAGGGTTGTGGTGTTAGCTACTTAGGAAATAGTAGTTATGGTTTTACTAAACTTTTCAAACAGGGTATGAAACAGATACCTAAACCTACAGTTAATTTTGGAAATTATGATTTATCTTTTATTCAAGGATCAAATCCTGCCAATCAAATGCCATGTACTCAAAAAGTTATAGATGGTTTGCAAAAAAGTAGTTTTGTTGTATATTTTGGTTTGTATGAAAATGAGACATCCGCATTGGCAGATTTAGTAATTCCTGCAAAAAATTTTTTGGAAAAAGATGACTTTCGTTTCTCATATGGTCATGAATATATAGGGAGAATTCCTAAATTGATAGATAGTGAGATTGGAATTAGTGAATATGAATTAACTCAATATTTATGTCACGAGTTTGGTTTTGAATCTTCGGATAAAGAGAAAAAAATTATTAAAGAGGTAATTGATTCAAATTCTTTGGAAAAAGATGGTTTTTTAATCTCCAAAAGTTATGAAAATATTCCATATAGAGATAAATTTTTTACAGATAGTGGAAAATTTATCTTTTTTGATGAATTAGAAGATTATTATGAAGAGGAAAAGGATGGATATTTTCTATTAACAGCCAAATCAAAATATTCGCTAAATAGTCAATTTAAAAGAAGAGAATATCTATATGTACCTAGTTCAAGTGGCTTAAAAGATGATGATATAGTTGAAGTAAATTCGAAATATGGTAAATATAAGTTTATTGTTAAAATAGATGATAATCTAAGAGATGATTCTGTTTTTATAGAATCTGGAGTGTCGGGAGTAAACTTTTTGACTCCTAATCTATACAGTGATGAGGGTTATAATGCAATATATCAAGAGTTAAAAGTGACTATTAGAGTAAAATAATTATTATATATTTGTTTCTTATATTTATTATTTTGTGTTACAAAAAGTAAATTAACTAGGAACAGATAATCAACTAATTTAAGTCTTAAGAATTGCTTAAACATTTGGCATATATAATGAATATATCTTTTTGGAAAGGGATAAAATGAACTCATTATCAAATGAAGCATTTCTGACGCAGTTAGGTTATACCCAGCATAGTAATATTGAGGCATCTTTAAAGAGGGTCGCACGAAATATGAATGGGTTTGAACATTTAAAAGGACATATCATCCAACTTGCTGATTCACTTAAACCATATGATGGATTTGTAGCACTTTCGAATTCACATGACTATCTCAAAATCAAAAATTTGACAACTTGTTTGGGGCAATTGTTGAAATCTAAGGAGCTTATTGAAAAATGGGCCAAAAAGTATAAAGTAAAATTAGAAAAGTTACCTAATAAAGACACTTATTATATCATAGGTATCGTGGAGGAGCAAAAAAAGGCTGCATAAAAATTTTATTTGGTGTAAATCTTGTTGGATTTACACCTCTACTCTCATTTCTTATTTTAAACTATTAATATTTTTCTATTATTTCCGATTTGCTCTCAAATGGATACACTCTGTTTTTATTATTATAAGCAAGGAAAAACAATGATCAAAATTAATCCAAAAGGTCAAAAAGCTTGGGTAAACTTCTCTTTTATGCCAGAACATAAAAGTGATGAAGTTGTACTAAGTGCTGATTTTAATGGTTGGGAAAAAGAGCCTATGAAATCTAAAAAAGATGGCTCTTTCTATATTCGTAAATATTTGCCAGTAGGTGAGAGTTATGAATTTCGTTATTTAGTTGATAATCAACAATGGGAAAATGAACCAAATACAAGATTAGTAAATAACTCTTTTGGTTCTCAAAACTCTCTTTTGGAGCTATAAAATTTCAAGAGAAGGTAGTTTTACCTTCTCAATACTTTTCCCTCTCCCATCACCATTTTTGGAAATGCTCCTAGATGAAAGGGGTCTCTACTCCATACAATTAGACTAGCTAGTTTATCTTTTTGAATGCTCCCTAATTTGTCATCTATCTCCAATATTTTTGCATTATTATATGTTAACAGTGATATTGCTTCTGCTTCGCTCATTCCTAATATTAGGAAATATTTGGTCAAATCTCTAAGATTTTGAACATGAATGACTGGATGATCGCTCATGAGTCCAAAAAATGCTTTGGAGTTTAGTAGGGCTTTGGCATTTTTATGTGATGCATGTTTTAGTTCAGTTTTGTATCCGCCTGTACCTAATGGACCGTATACTATTGGGATGTCGTTTTGTTTTAGTTTTTCAAAAATTTCTTGGTTAAAAACATCTACGGCATGTTCTAGTGTGACTTTGAGATTATATTTTTTGACTAATGATATAAGATAGATTATATCATCTTCTTTGTGGGCGTGGACTTTGATTGTGACTTTGCCTGAGAGCATTTTGAGTAGCTCTTTCTCTTCTGGTGTGAATGATAGATCAAACTCCTCTTTTGCAAACTCTATCTCTTTTTGGTCTGTTGTTTTGTAGAGTTTTTTTTCTAAATTTAATCTCTCTCTTCTCTCTTTTTGCAATAGTGTATCAAATCTATTTTCAAGCATGGCATAAGTTCCCATTCTTGTATTTGGGCGTTTGCCTTTCCAATTTGTGGTAGATATTGGATTGTAGCCTAGTGACATTTTGTATCCATACTCTTTTACTAATGCTTGATCTATATGTGAGGCAAAGTGTCTTATTATTACGGATTTACCGCCTATTAGATTTCCACTTCCTGGCACTACACAGCTATAAAGTACACCAAAATCTATACTCTTTTGGAATGCTTTATCATCCATGTAGATACTATGAAGAGGGTTGTTTAATGGTTGTATTTGATCACTTTTGTCGTTTCCTTCTGCCTCTTTTGATGGCTCTCCCTCTCTAAACATTCCTATGTGAGAGTGAGCATCAATGAAGGCTGGTGTTACTATGCCTTCTATCTCAAAAGGCTCCTCTTTTGGACTTACTTTTGTGATTTTGTCATCTTCTATTGTGATGTATTGATCTGTTAATTTCTCTATTCCGTTGTATAAAATTGTAGCTTTAATTACCAAGTTGATCCTTTAGCCAAGTTGTTAAAACTCTTTTTTCCTCTTTTGTAAGTTTTGCTTCGTCATGAAGCCAAAGGTATGTTGGAAGTGGCATCATTCCATTTTTAATTGTTTTAATAGCTCGTTGGATTCGTTTGGTTTTGATTTTTGGGTCTATATTTTTCCACTCTGAGAAGTTTAGGGCTTTTCGTCCATCTTTGATATGGCTTGATATAGAGAAAGATAGTGGAGCTATATTTGCATAAAATGGCCATTTTGTCTCATTTGAGTGGCAATCATAACAGGCTTTTTTTAGTATGGATTCTACCTCTTTTGGTGGATGTAGGGCTATGTTTTGGTCTGTTGATGGATTACTCCTCTCTATAGGGATTAGTTGTAAAGCCATGAGTATTATTATAAATATCATAAGTGTTTTTTTCACTTTTTTCCTTCATATATTGGATTATTTTAATAAATAGCCGATATTCTATCTTAAAGGAGTTCTATTGTGAAGAGAAAGAGGATAATTTCTATCATATTTGGAATAATTGTGGTAATTATTGCACAAAAAAATGTAAATACTATACCTTTTGAGGGTGTGAGTATGGGATTAAATATGGATTTGGTTAATTTGGTAATGTTGGATAGTATGGATTTGGCACCAAAAAGATAGTGCCAAATTTTTTATATTTTTGGGTTTTTAATAATTCCCATAAATAGTATTTGATTGTTTGTTTGATCTTTGATAAAAAGTATGAAAGGTCTATTTACAAACATATCTACGGGCTCTTCAATAATTGGAGCACTTGTGATTTCTGCTATTACACCAGTTGCGGCTGCGGCTTGGGTCTCTTTTTCATCTACTTTGATAAATGCTTTGTGTAGAATTTTGCTAATTACAAGACTCTTATCTCCTGTCATATTACTAAAATCTGCAAGATTTGGATCAAAGGCATCACTCATTCCTAGTTGCATGAAAGCTCTACTAAGATTATAAAGTCCAGTTGTAAATTCAAATTTAGGCATTTTTAGATTGACTCTTTTGTACTCCAGATTTGTTGAGGTAATATCAAATGTTGTGTTGATATCAGCTAATACCTCTTGAAACTTTCCTTTTGTTGGTAAGATGATTAACATGGAGCTTCTATTTTGTTTATAAGGTAGTTCTATAGCTTGAAAATTTTCATTTTCTATATAAGGAAAATTATCTATTTGATTCATAAGAGGTGTTTGTATTGTTGAGTTATCTTCTAGTGTAAATGTCTCATCTTTTGTTAACTCTTTATCAAATGTTTTTTGCCATTTTCCTTTAAAGTATATGGCATTTGTCAAGACTAGTCTTGTATTAGCACTGATTGAACCTTCTGGAATAAGATCTTTGATACGATCATGAGTCTTCTCTTCTACCCAATCGTTGATTATTTTTCTTGATCCCTCTGTGTCATTTACATAATCCATCAATCTTACTTTTGCACCATAATTTACTTTGATATTATCGAGATAACTCTCTAAAAATGTGAAATCTTTTTGTGGCCATATTGCATTTGCAACACTAAGTGTATAATTTTCATCTGAATGATTTAGATGAAGATCAAGAGCGTTGAAAGCATTGTGAAGGATAGAATCATTTGCATCAAAGTGAAGTGCAGATGCCATCTGTGTTTTTGTACTCTCTTTTGCTCCTGCATAGGTCATGACAAGGGCTTGGGATATGCTGTATGGTGAAAAGAATATATTTTCATTTTGATCTTTTTGTAGTTCTCTAAACATATCAAATGCAAAATCATTATTATTTTTTATAAGTGCTTTTGTTTGATTTGTATCTACAACTGGATTAAAGTTTCTCTCTAGGCTAGATTCTTTCATCTCAATTTTACTCTCTATTGAGACTGGATCTACTTCTGAACTACTGCTACTTGAACAACCTGCCACTAAAAAAATAGATAATCCTATAGGCAATATAGCACTAATTAACTTTTTCATTTGAGCTCCTTTTTGTTTTAATAATTGTATTATATTTAAAAAAAGTGTGAAAAAAGGTGGATTTTTATAAAAGATGAATATTTTTAAAGTTGTTATTAAAATCTTTCTAGCTCTAATATTACCAATTGTTTCATATTTCACAATATCTTATATAATACAACTTTTTCCTACCTCTGATAAGTGTCAAAAGGGAGAAGATTATTTCTATATTTATCACTCTGATGTTCATACTGAAATTATTTTTGAGATAAAAAGAGATAAAAAGCTCTTTTTAGAGAAATTTCCTAATCTTTTGAGAGGTCAAACTAGAGGTTATTTGGCATTTAGTTATGGTGATAAAGATTTTATGATGAAAGTCCCTGATTGGGATCATATTAAGCCTAAAATTGCAATAAAAGCTCTTTTTGTAAATACTCAAGCTCTTCTTAGAGTTGGGCATTATCATGGGATATATTTGGATAAGGTTACAAAGCTCAAGATATCTCACAAGTGTAAAGAGAGATTGTTAAATATAATATTTGATAATTTTATCTCCAAAGATAATAGATTTGTCCGTTTTAGAGATAATCTTGGTGATAAAACTACCTTCTATTTTTTAGCCAAAAAACCTTATAATCTTTGGAATACATGTAATAGCTGGAGTGGTAATGTCTTGCGAGAGAGTGGAATCTCTATGGGATATTGGACACCTCTTGCTTCTCAAGTAGGTTATCATTTAAAGGGGAAATAGTGTCAAGATTTGATAAGTTAGCACAAGAGTGGGATCTAAATCCTAGAAGAGTAGAGAGTGCCAAAAATACAACTACTCATATTAAAAAGTTGATTGATATTAGAGACAAAGATATTATAGATTATGGTTCAGGAAGTGGGCTTGTGGCATTTGATCTTTGTGAAGAGGCTTGTAAAGTTGTGGCTATGGATAACTCATCTGGGATGCTTCAAGAGATAGAAAATAAGATTAATCGTAGTGATATTGATAATATAACTACTCATCTTCATGATATAGATCATGAGGATATAGAGAATGGTAGATTTGATATTTTTGTAAGTGCTATGACTATGCACCATATCAAAGATACAAAACTTTTTTTGCAAAAAGCAAAAGAGAGTTTGAAAAAAGGTGGATATATCGCTATTAGTGATCTTGAAAGTGAAGATGGCTCTTTTCACTCTCGTGGCAATGAGGGGGTTGAGCATTTTGGATTTGATGTTGGGGAGATTAGAAAGATTGTTGAATCTCTTGGTATGGAGGTAGTTTTTTTGGATATTATTGAGACTATCTCAAAAGATCAAGATTTTCATATTTTTCTTCTTATCGCCAAAAATGTTTAGATTTACTCTTTTTTTTATATTTTTTACTACCTTTGTTGGGGCTAATAGTTTAGAAGAAAAAATTGCCAAAATGGTTATTATTGGTTTTGATGGAGTAGAGTTAGATAGAAATATCTCTAATGATATTAAAAAATATGGTATTGGTGGAGTAATACTATTTAGTAAAAATATCAAAAGTCCTTTGCAACTAAAAAGATTAACAGCTTCTCTAAAGAGTTTGAAAAAAGAGAAATTTTTGATCGCCACAGATCAAGAGGGTGGTTTGGTGCAGAGATTAAAATCTAAAAATGGTTTTTTTGATACTCCTAAACCAAGTGAAGTTTCAAAACTATCTTTGAGTGAAGCAAAAAAGCTATATAAAAAAATGGCTCAAATGCTAAGTAAAAATGGAATAAATTGTAATTTTGCTCCAAGTGTAGATGTAGCAATAAACCCAAAAAATCCGATTATTGCCAAATATGGTCGCTCTTTCTCTAGTGATGAAAAAATAGTTCTCAAATATGCTTCAATATTTATTGAGGCTATGAGAGAAGAGAGAGTTTTGAGTGTTATAAAACATTTTCCCGGACATGGATCATCTCATAGTGACTCTCATTCAGGGTTTGTAGATGTGAGTAATTATTGGCAAGAGAGAGAGTTATATCCATTTTGGAAGCTGATTGATGAAAATAGAAGTAATATTGTCATGAGTGCTCATATTTTTAATAAAAATTTAGATGCAAAATATCCTGCAACCCTCTCTTATGCAATAAATCAAAAATTATTAAGAGATAAAATGGGATTTAATGGTGTTTTGATTAGTGATGATATGCAGATGGGTGCAATAGCCAAAAATTATGATTTAAATAGAAGTATAGCATTGGCAATTAATTCTGGTATAGATATGATTCTTTTTGGTAATCAACTCTCACGCCCCATATCTTTGAATAAAATTATTCAAATAGTAAAAAGATTAGTAGAGGATAAAAAGATATCAATAGATAAAATTGATCAAGCAAATAGAAGAGTAGAGAGGATGTTAGGTGAGTGAAAACATGATAACTCTGGTTTATGGAAATCAGTCTAAAGATGTAATTGATGAGGTATTAAAAAGTCAATATAAAGAGTTGATAGAACCTATCATGATAGAGGAGTTTTTGAAAAATCCACAATTTTTTGTAGGTGAAAAAAATAGAGTTCTTCTATGTGGTAGCGTCGATGAGATAAAAGAGGTTTTTGAATTAGCTCAAAGTGATAATTTTGGGGTAGCCATATTACCTACAAAAAAACAGACATCTTTAAAAGACTCTTTTGATCTTTTTGCTTCACTCGAAGATAATATCAAATTGGCTCTTGAGGGGGATGCAAAGCCTATTGATATTTTATACGCTGGAGATAAGATTGTATTATGGAGTGTTGTTATAGGAGATGCTCCCCCTCTTACTTATCGTACTTCAATCTATGCTCAAAAGAGTCTAAAAGAGCGAATGTTACTTCTTTTAGACTCTTTTAAAAAGGTAAAATCTTTAAGTCGTTTTATGTTCAAAATCAAAACCAAAAAATCTCAAGAGATTACAACTGTTGCTAGTGGAATGGTATTGATTGAACATGATAATCATACTTGTGCATCTCATTTAATTGAGGACTCCATCTCTTCCAAAGATGGACAATTCTCCGCTCTTCTTCTTTCTCCCTCTTCTATTTTGAGTTATTTATCCTTGCTTAGCGGTGCTATTTTTATGAGAAATAAGAAGAGTGTTTTGCCAAACTCCGTAGGACATATCAAAAGTGAATCTATCGAAGTAGACTCTACTCCTCCTTTGGATATAAATGTAGATGGAAATGTGATATCTCAAACACCCATGAAGTTTGAAGTGAAAAAAAATGCCTTTAATATTATACTTCCTGAGCAGTTTTGGGAGAGGATAAAGAGTAGTAGCTCAAATGATAAAGAGACTATCAAACTCGGCTCTTTGCCCACAAATAAAGATGATATAAATAGATCTATCAAAAGATTACCATTTTTTACTCATGCTTCTGAGAGTCAATACAAAGGTCTTTTTGTAGATTTGAGAGAAGAGGCAAGGGCAAGTAGCTCTTTTGTTGTTTTGATGCTTTTAAGCACTCTTCTTGCTACTGTAGGACTATTTCTCAATAGTGCCTCTGTAATTATTGGTGCTATGCTTATTGCCCCTTTAATGCAACCAATAGTTGCTTTTTCTATGGGAGTTTTGAGACAAGATAATAGGCTCTTTTTTGAGAGTTTTAAAACTGTTGGTATCGGTGTTTTTATAGCTCTTCTTAGTTCTGCTTTGATAGCTTTAATTCTCCCTTTTGATAGCTTGACAAATGAGATGTCTGGACGGCTAAGTCCGACACTGCTAGATTTGATGGTGGCTTTGATCTCTGGAGTAGCTGCTGCATATGCCAAAAATAGTGATCGTATTAGTGGAAGTTTGGTTGGTGTATCTATTGCTGTAGCACTTGTTCCCCCTATTGCAACAGCGGGTATTGGGCTTGGTTGGATGAATTTTGATATGTTTTATCATGCATTTTTACTATTTTTGACCAACTTTGTAGGTATTGTTTTTGCTGCTGCTACGATATTTCTCTTTAAAGGTTTTTCTCCTTTTCATGTAGCAAAAAAGGGTTTGGTTTTTTCTTCTCTTGTCGCATTATTTATTGCTGTTCCTCTTTATCTATCTTTTTCTAATATGGCAAGAGATGCTCAAATTTTAAGAGCTTTGGAGAGTAAAATTTTTGATCTAAGTAGTCAAAAAGTATTAGTTGAAAAAGTAGTTTTGGAGCATAAGTCTAGTACAGATATTATCAAGTTTGATTTGATTGTAGATAGATATTTAAATCAACAAGAGAAAGCTCTTTTGAGAGAGAGACTTTTAAGAGAGCTAAAAAAAGAGCCTATTTTTGAGATTGTTCAGAGGGTTAAAATTTAATTTTTTATCACTTTATAGCGTAAAACCACCTCATTTATGGGGTGGAGTATCAGTTTCCTAAAAGCATGCCAAAGTTTAGAGTTATGAGTTTTTCATTTTTATAGTGGTTATCTCTCTTTTTTCTAAACTTTGGAGCTACTTCTATAAAAAACCATCTATCGAATCTGTGAAAATAGCCAGCACTTAGGCTGAAGTTATCATGATTAAATTTGTCTATATTGTCATAAGATGTTGTATATTCTGTTTTGTAAGATATTCTATTGTTTAGATCAAATATTTGGTATAGAATTAAACTATTTTTTAGATATAAACTTCTTTCACCTTTCCAGTATAGCTTGTTTCCCTCTCCTATCCAATAATTATCCGTTATAGGCTTAAAAAAAGATATAGATGTTGAGGCTGAGAGATCATTTCCATTTATATAATAGTATAGTGCATTTCTAAATTTGGTCTCAAGAAAATTATTATTCATATAACTTTTATCTACTCCAAATTTGATATATGGACCAAAAGGTGATCTAACTTTTAGGCTTAGTTTTGCATAGGCTGTGCTTTTTTTCTCTCTATAAAGATAATATTTCAGTCCTACATGAAGCTTTGAATCACTGATTACATCATCATTTTCATTTGTTGTACTTTGATTATCTATCTCTTGATCATCATTTTGACTAAAAGTAAGTTCTGCTCTATTTTTTAGTTGTGGCAGTACGATTTTACCCCTTAGATGTAAGTTTAATTTTGAGCTATCTTTTAGGGAAAGTATTATTTCAAGTCGGTTTTTTCTTATTTCTCTATAGCTACTTCTATTAATATCATTGGAATTAGCAAAATATGAGTCTACCATGTTTAGAAAACGGTGATATTTTTTTGTGGTAAGTTTTCTAAAATTTTTACTCTCCTTTTTTATTATATTTGTTGTGTCATCAAAGTCTGTAATATTAAAATCTGCAAAAAGTGTTGTAGATAGAATTATTAAAAGTATAAAATTTTTTTTCACAAGAGAACCTTTTTGTAAACTATTTATACATGGTATCAAAAATTTAATTATTAAATTTGGATAATTTTTACATTAATTTTCTTATTCCATTCTCTAAATATATAGATTGCATCATTTTTAATTTTATTATGAAAAATTTGTGGATATTTGAGATCTATAGAATCTAAATACTCTACAACTCCTTTGACTGTTTTTATTCTATCTAGGTCAATTTGGATATTAAACTCTTCATGAATATATTTTTTTAAAGCTTCAAAATTAATAGAGCCAAAACGATTATGGGTGTTTTTGGCTCCTTGTGAAACTTTTACCAATTTTCCTATTCCACAAATAAAAATAGCTTTTTTAAATCCAGCATTTGATGCTATCTCTATTGCCTCATAAATAAAATTTCCAATCTCTACTATTGAGCTTTGATTATATAATTTTTTTGCATGAATAAATGAACTATTTCCCAATGTTAAAACTATCTGATCATATCCATTTGCTTTGGCAAACTCTATTTCAGTTTTTATTGAGTCCAAATATGCACTATTTGAGATTGGTTTTACAAAACCTGTTGTCCCTAATATAGATATTCCTCCTATTACGCCTACTTTTTCATTTGCTGTTTTGAAGGCTATTGTTTGACCATTTTTTACACTTATAGTGCATATTATCTTTAGGTTTTGATGCTTTTTTGTTAATTTTTGAAATATGTTTTCTATTGCTTGGAGTGGGGTTGGATTTATCGCTGGAAGATTTGGAGGGATTTTGAGACCTTTTTTGGTGATTACTCCTACCCCCTCTCCTGCAAAAATTTTGATTTGATTTGTTTGGTAGTGGAATATTTGGGGATTATGAGAGGTTGGATTTAGTTTTAGATCAGATATATTTGAGCTAATTGTTACACTAATTTCACACCCTTTTGTGATATCAAGGTCATCATTATCCATTTTATTTGTGATTGATATAGCTGTTTTTTTTGTATATAAAAAAGCTTCTAATGCCCTATAAAATGCAAATGAAGCATGAACACCCGTCGTATATCCTCTTTTTAAAATATCTTCATCTCTATCTGTTTAAAATCTTCTAAACTCTGATTGTTTGTAAGTTTTATAAATAGATTTTCCCAATCGTTCATAGAATATTTATGAGTATATGGCAGAAAAATATTATTATTTTTTGCATATCCATTTGATGAGGTATTCTCTACAATTTGAGCTACTTTTCTATATCTACAAGCCCCTTGACAAAAGTTTCGACTGATTTTGATTCTATTTTCTCCTTTATCTATGTTCATCTCTTTTGTCAAATCTCTAAGTTTTTTTGCTAAATTTTTCTCTCCAGCACTTCCGCATCTCTCATCATCACATAAAAATATTTGAGTTTTAAAGTGCATTATTGGTTTTTTAGGATCAAGTTTGAGAGGTTTACAAGCAAAACCTTCAGCTACTTCACTTCCCATTATATTTTTGTGTGCCATCATAATCCTTTATAAGTCTATAAATCGCATGAAGAGTTGCTACTGTCATAGTGGAACTTCCAAATCTTCCTTCCATGATTACTCCTGCTACTCCAAAGTGTTCTAGAAATTTTTTGCCATAAGCTTTGCTCTCTACTACATTTACAAATCCTACGGGATATAGAAGAAGAGCTACATTATTTAGATCAACTCCCTCTTTGATAAGTGTATTGATTGCTGCGTATATAAATGTCGGGGCATTTCCACATGCCAAAATCATTGGTGAGTCTTTATGTCTTTTGATTGCCTCTACTACTGCCGCATAGCTTCTTGTAGTTGAGTTTTTTTTGGCTTCCTCATAGGTAAATGGCTCATTAATATAACATACCACTTCATTTGAGTACATATCAAGATAAAATTGACTAAGACCTACCTTGATCATATTTACATCTACAATTATTTTGGCTCTCTTTTCTAGTAATGATTGAATTTTTGATATAGCATTTGAACTAAAATATATATTTTCCAATACCTCCTCAAAACATGTAGTAGTATGAATAAGACGGCTAATTATTGCTAACTCTTCTTTATTAAACTCTTCTGCTTTTGGGTAGTTTTTTAGCTCTTCTTCTATCATCTCAAATGATTTTACAGATATATCGGCACCTATATTTATTGGTGGTTCTTCTATTTTAAATTCCAAAATATTCCTTTAGTATGTTATTCTTATGCAAGAAATCTATTATGATATCCTAATCTAATTTGAATTTTCTTATATTAAATTAGGGGCGTTTTATCATATAGCCAATGCCTCTAATATTTACTATAAAGTCCTCTTTAAGCACTTTTTTGAGTCTATTCATCTCTGCTCTTATCGTTGGAGTATCTATATCAAAATCAAACCAAATATACTCTATAAACATCTCATAGCTCACAACTCTACTTCTATTTTGTGCTAAAAGTTTGATAATTTGCAATTGTCTTTTTGAAAGGATTTGGACTTCATTATTAAAACGAAGAGTCATGTTTTCTAAATAAAAGCTATAGTTTTTAGAGAGTCTTAGATGTTGATGTGGTATATAGTTCGATTGAAGTATTTTATCAATTCTCAAAGTCAACTCTTTTAAATGAAAAGGTTTTTTTAAGTAATCATGACAGCCTAAATCAAATGCACGAGATATATCCTCTATATCTGCCAAAGCACTTATATAAATAGTTGGTATTTGAATTTTTAAGTTATGCAGAGATTCAAGTAGTGCAAATCCATCAAGTCCAGGGACATTTATATCTAATATTAGTAGGTCAAAAGAGTTGACTTTTAACTCTTCTAGTGCAATTTCCCCATTTCTAAAATTTTTTATTGCATGACCCATTGTGATTAAATACTTTGTGATGGCACTATTTAGTAAATGATCATCTTCTAATAGTAAAATTTTCATATAGAAACCTCTTTAAAATCATAACTAAAATTTGTTGAGTTTTCATCTGATTTTAACTCTATTTTAATACCCTCTTCTTTACATATTTGTTTTACTAAACTAAGCCCCAATCCCAGCCCTAATTGTGTTTCTACTTCACGATAATAAGCTTCAAAAACTTTTTTTGGTTGTTGTATATGTATTGATTTACTTGAAATTGTAAAAATAAAATTATTTAAAATTATTTTAATTGGTTCATTTTCATTTGTATATTTTATAGCATTTGTTAGGTTGTTGTCTATGATTCTTTGTAGTTTTGTCTCATTTATCTCTATAGTTAATTTATCATTTTTATTCTCAAATATAAAATATAGGTTAGATTGGATTGCTAGGGTATTGAAAAATTCTACTCTAGCTTTGATAAAATTAGTTAAATTTATATGTTGTTTATGCTCTTTCATTTGATCTTTTTTCATAAGATAACTAAGATCATCAGAGATATTAAAAAGGTTTTTGGTTGCAGCTTCTATATTTGATAGATATTGATTTTTGCCGTATTGCATCTCATAAAGTTCTATATTACTTAAGATGACAGAGATTGGTGTATTTATCTCATGTATAGCATGTCTTATAAATAGTTTTTGTGATTCAAGTAGGTTTTGAACTTTTTTAGCCTCTTGTGCATAATCTTGTGTAGATTTGTTGATAAGATGGGTTAATGCTCCAATGGTAGTTGCATAATCACTATGTTCTTTTGAGAGTTTTGGTTTTAGATCTATTGACTCTTTTTGTTGTTTTGATTCTGAAAGTGCTATTACAGTTAGAGATTGATTTAGTAACTCATTTACCTTATTTTGGTGAAAAAATTCTCCATAGGTAAAAAAACCGCTTGTTGGTGCGTTTAAAGCAAATGGTTTAATCTCCATTTCAATAAATCTTGGCATATAGCGTCGTCTTGCCATGCATGAATAGATAAAAAAAGTTTCTACTGAATATTTATATATATTTTCCAAAGAGTTTAAAGATTCTTTCATAATAAGCTCACCATTTCCAAAACCAAGTTTTACTTTGTCTCCTTTTGATAAGTTTCCAGCAAAAATAAGTGAATTATCACTATTTTTAGCTATAACAGCTCGTGCTATTTTATATCCCTTCTTCTCTATAATAAGAGGAAATTCAATTCCTGTAGCTGGTAGCTGTTCGGCTACTTCAGAACCTAAATATTTTGCGTAAAAATCAACGGCACTCATGTCATCTATAGTATAAACTCTATTACTTTGCACTTCTCCTATTGTATGTTCTACTCCAATTGGTTGCCAGTTGAAACTAAAATCATTTTTGACATATAATATATCTGAATTTAAAGATACTCCTACAGCTCCTTTTTGTAAGATATTTGTCCCCTGAGCAATATAAGTCTGTACAAAACGACCATTATCCCCAGCCATACCTCCAGCAATAGTAATATGTGGTGCTATTGACTCTATACCCTTTAAAAACTCTTCACCATTTGATGTTGTTCCATCTGTAAAAAGTATAAAAAGTTTGGATTTGTCTGTTAGGAGTTTTTTTGCTAATTCTATTCCATCAGAAAAGCTATTACCTATATTTGAATAGGCACTTTTTATAGTTGTATTATCGAAAATAGATATAGAAATAATACATTTCTCAACAGATATTTTTTGATTATTTATCTCCCCATCAGTCGTGGTTGCTATACATTTTGCTTGTGGAAGTTTAGTAGCAAAATTATCCAATATATCTTTTATAGATATCCTATGTTTACCATAAAATATTTGTACAAGAATATTTTTTTGATTTTTATAAAAATTAAAATCTATAATCTTTTCAAGAGAATTATCATTTAATTTATATATGTTAGTTGTCATAAATTTACTCTTTTTAAATACTTTGAATTTTTTATTATAACAAATGCTATGCTATTTTCATGCTATTTTCCTTTTGTATAATTTTTTGTTGTAAATAATTAAAAATAAAAATCAAAGTGGTTGTTGTTGTGATGGTTCAGCTCCAATGTGTTTTGAAAAAGATGATTTTATCATGGGGGCAAGAGATTTGTTAATTGGAACCAATCTATGGGTATTTGGAGTGATATATACTCAACTGATAAAATACTCTTTGATTATACTTGTATTAGATCTAAACATAGTATGCAAATATGTTCCAAAAATTTTATCTTTTTGCCATGAGCCTATTTTTCCAGATCCATTTGGCTT
>CAZLLE010000020.1:0-23213 GCA_964560425.1 uncultured Campylobacterales bacterium | reverse complement strand
TTTGAGAGGCTGTATGCAGATATAAAATGGTTCTTATTATCCTCTCTCAAATGGTTAAAAAGTCTGAATGCTAGATCATTATTGCTACTAGATATATCCTCCAAACTAGATTCTGTAGTCTCTAGTTCCATCTGTGGTTCTTCTATCTTTTTGATTTCAACAGATTGATCTTGATCTTCTGTTGCTATCTCCATCTGCTCACTATTTTGTACAGTTATTTTCTCTTCTTGTTGTTGTATAGATCTACTTGAATCACATCCTATTAGCATAAATGCTAATAAGAGACTATAATATTTTTTCATGATTTTTCTCCATAATTTTACAAGGTATCTAAATATATTTTTGCATTTGTTTGATTTTTGTACATTCTTGAATTATCAGTAAATAGTAGATAATCACCTTTATCAGAGTCAAAAACTCTTTGATCGCTGTTAAATTTGAGTGTTTTATCCTCTACTTTATAAGCTATTTCCATCATCAGGGAGTATCCTTCAATACCATTTATAATTACTATGCCATTTTTTTGAAAATCTAATTTAAATAGAGCTTTTTTGCCATCTTTTGTAGCTGGTAAAAAAAATGTATTTCCTTCTATTGCTTTTGTTAGTTCTGATTTTGTAGTTGGTTTGTCAGTTATGACATTTTCCTCTTTTAATTTATTGAAGAATATATTAGATTTATTTACCGAGTTGTAGAATCTTATATCCTCCTTTTTATCTTCAAAGATCAGATAATCACTATCTTCTGCTTCAAATGTAAAAATTTTTGCTTGATCATCAATACTTACACTAAGAATATTTTCGTTTATTTGATAAGGTATGAGAGTAGTTTTTGTATAGCCATTTAATTTAGTAGAGCTTATGCCATCTTTTGTAAATTTCCAAGAGAAGTGATTAATATTATTCTCTTTGTCTTTGAGTGTAATATAATATTGTTGACCTATTAATAACTCTCTTAAATCATTTTTTTCTACAATTGCCTCTTTTGTATCCAAACTTTTATCAGTTGTTACCTCTTCTTGGGAATAGGCTGATTGTGGAGGAGTCATCTTGTCTATCTCTTCTTTGATTGTTGCATCTTCACCACCACATGCATTAAATAATATAGTTGCTAATATTAGTGAAATATATAATCTCTTTTTATTCATTTGTAAAATCCTTTTTTATTGTGTATAAACTCCATTTTGTTATAATCTAAAAAAATATAGATAGGAACAAAATTATGGGTAGAGCCTTTGAATATAGAAAAGCGGCAAAAGAGAAGCGATGGGATAAGATGTCAAAAGTCTTTCCTCGTCTTTCAAAAGCTATTACGGTAGCTGCAAAAGATGGTGGAATTGATCCTGATATGAATCCAAAGCTTCGTGCTGCAATTCAGAATGCTAAAGCAGAAAACATGCCAAAAGATAATATTGACTCGGCAATTAAAAGAGCTTCTGGCAAAGATGCGAGTCAAATTAGTGAAATTAGTTATGAAGGAAAAGGTCCTCATGGCGTATTGGTTTTTGTAGAGACAGCTACTGATAATAATACAAGAACAGTTGCAAATATTAGAAACTATTTTAATAAAAATGGTGGGCAACCATTAGATAATGGCTCTTTAGAATTTATGTTTAGTAGAAAAAGTGTGATTGAATTTGAAAAAAGTGATGACCTTGATGTAGAGATGTTGGAACTTGAATTGATTGATGCAGGGCTAGAAGAGCTTGAAGATAATGGTGAAACTATGAGTGCTTATGGTGATTTTAAAAGTTTTGGTGAATTGAATAAAGCTATTGAGGAGCAGGGATTGGAGATTAAAAAATCTTCATTGCAAAGAGTTGCAAATACTTTTATATCTTTGAATGAGAGTCAATTAAAAGATGTTGATAGATTGATTGATAAAATTGAAGATGATGAGGATGTGTTGGCTGTTTATACCAATATAGAGTAAGTGGATATTTTATGAATAATACTATTTTAAGATTGATTTATAGTGCGTTAAATGTTGATGAATCTGTCATGAAAAAGATTTTTCTACTTGGTAAATTTGAAGTAAAAGATGAGACTCTTCATGGATATTTACAAGAGGTTGGTGATAAAGATTTTCGTGATTGTGGATATGAAGCACTAGGGAGTTTTTTGGATGGTTTGATTATCTATAAAAGAGGAGAGAGTAGACAAAAAACTAGTAGTGATGAGGTTGTTTCACTTACAAATAATCTTATTCTTAAAAAATTGCGTGTGGCTTTTGAACTTAAAGATGCTGATCTATATTTTATTTTTGAGAGTGTTGGATTAAAGCTTAATAAATCAGAACTAAGTGGGCTTTTTAGAAAAGAGAATCACAAAAATTTTCGTAAATGTAGTGATGAGTTATTACTAAAGTTTTTGGAAGCTCTTGTTGCTTGTGAAAAAAATGAAGAGAATTTATAATATAATTTAATTAATTTAAAAATTAAGGAAAAAAATGAAGTTAAATTTAAAAATAGTTTTGGTTAGCTTGGCAGTAATTGGTTTTGTTGGATGTGGTAGTAGCTCTAGTTCTCCAAATGTTAGTGCAAAAGATTTAAAGGGTGGATGGATCGGTACATGTGATACAAATGGTACAAATTCAAATAGAACAGATCTGAATTTTGTAGATAATAGAGTAGAGATTAGAGATATAAAGTTTAATAATCCAACTTGTAGTGAAGATAATAAAATTTTTTATGATGTAACCAAAAATTTTCAGTATCTGTTGGGTGAAGATATGACAACTCCAAATGGTTCTGATGTTACAAAAATAGATATGACATTTTTGGGACTACTTGGCATAGCTGTTGGTGATTATGTTGATGATATAAAGCTTGGAACACATTTATATTCAATAGTTTATAAGAAAGATGACAAACTATATTTTGGTGAAATTAGTAAAACTGATAATGTAAATAAGGTCGATTTTACACACCCTTTTAGTGAAAAATAGGTACTAATAAATACCTGATTTAATAAAATTTTCTTCGTGCCGATTATTAATAGCATAAAACTATAATATTAGGTATGAAGAAAAATGGATTTGAAATCTACTTTAAAATTTACAGAGAGTTTAGAGGTGTTGTATGTTGAAGACAACAAAATATTAAGAGAGAGTAGTGAGCTTCTTCTTGGTAATTTTTTTGCAAAAGTGGATGTTGCAGAAGATGGTAAGCAGGGTTTAGAGCTTTATAAAAACTATTTTCGAGATAATCAAAGATATTATGATCTAATTATCACTGATATCAATATGCCCAATCTAGATGGGTTGAAGATGTCAAAAGAGATATATAAGCTTCATAAAGAGCAAGAGATTATTATTGTAACAGCTCATGATACTATTGAATATTTCTTGGAAGCTATCAATATAGGTTGTTCTAGTTTTCTACTTAAGCCTTTAAGTAAGAAAAAAATGGCAAAGATTTTTTATAAAGTAGGGCAAAATATATATAATCATAAATTTGTTTTAGAGCATGATTATAACCATTATAGAACCAAAACGAGTGCCTTAGTTAATGATATGAGTAATGACTACTTTATGGGTCAAGTTGAAGAGCTTGTAGATAGAGATCTATCTGCGTTGGTTACTCTGTATAGTGAAATGGATAAAATTGTTGTAAATATTTTGATGAATGATTTTGATATGAATATTTTAAAAAGTAATTTACCAAAACTATCAACTTATTTTAATCAATATGCTTTAATTCTATCTTTTTATACATTTTTTGATGGTTTAAGTAGAAATATGTTGATTTTTTCAGACACTATTAGTAATATAGATTCATTGGTTGATAAAAAAGAGAAATACTCAGATGTTTTTGCTCTTTTAGAGAGTTTTCTATTTGTTCTTAAGTCATGGCAAACTGAGTTGGTAACATATGATCACCATAAAATTGATTACTATAACTCCTCTATTATCAATGATATAACTACTATTAGTAATATGTGGAGTGTTAATTGTCTAAAAGAGGAGGAGACATGGTGCTAGTAGTGTAGTATTTAAATAAGTCTTTTATAATTTGAAAATATAGGATTATCTTCATCAAAGTACTCTTTGATAGCCTTAATATACCTCTCAAACGGATTTTTTTTTCTCTCTATCTCTAATCTTTTTTTGATAGGGAGATCATAAGTTGTGAAAATTGTACTAAATGGTACAGGAAAATCTGTACCAAAAAGTAATTTATCATGAATTTGGCTCTGTTGGCTCAAATGTCTAAGGACTTTGGCTCTTACAGGTGTTAAGATAGCTGAAATATCTGCATATAGATTGTTATTGCTTTCTAGCATCTCCAATAATTTAAAATAATCACTATTAAAATTTTTTGGTTTTTTTGAGAAGGCTTTGAGTATTGTTAATTTTTTATAGCTCAAAGCCATATGTGCGGCTACTACATTTAGACCAATTTCCAAAGGTTGGTTAATCATATTTAAAGATTCACAATCTCTATATGAGTGAACACTACTTTCACTTCCCACATGAATAATAAGAGGTAAATTTTTGGCTTTTAGTTTTTCAAAATAGGCTCTATATCTCTTATCTCTTGTATCAACTCCCCAATAATTTTGTAAAAATTTTGCACCCTTAAAACCTTTTTCGTAATACTCATCTATCAGATCAAGTGCATCAGGACGCATTGGGTTGATAGAAAAAAATGGAATAATCAAATCTCTATTTTGTTGATATAGTTGATAAAGATCACTATTTGTTGCACAAACTGTCAAATCTTGATGTAAGATATCCCCTCTATTATTAACTTTTGCATCTACACCAAAAAGTACAACTTTTGATATATGTGGTGAGTTTTTGATATTTTTCATAAGAGCATCTGTATATGCTTGATATGGATTTTTTATAATCTCTCTAGGATCAATTCCCAATTTATGAGCAAATAATCTGATGGCTATACGATCATATAGCCTATCAAATTTGACTCTACTACTAAGTAGATGCGTATGAAAGTCAACTGTTTGCATTATTTTGCAGTTAACTCTATTGCTAATTTTTTTGCTTTTTTAAGATCAGTTTTACCGCTTCCTAATTTTGGCATTTCTTCAAGATAGAAAAATTGACTCGGTTGCATAAGTGCGTTTAGAGATGATCTTTTGATAATCTCTTTTAGCTCTTTCTTCTCTATATCTCCATTATAAAGAAGCACAATTTTTTCTCCCTTTTTGGGATCTGGAGCATTTGCTGCTATGATATCTATATCTTCTGGCAAGATGGCTCGAAGAGCCTCTTCTACTGCTCCTAAAGAGATCATCTCTCCCGCAACTTTTGCAAATCTAGAGTATCTATCTACAATAGTCAAAAATCCATCACTATCTAGTTTTCCTTTATCTCCTGTAATATACCATCTAATACCATCTCTCTCTATAATTACTTCATCAGTTTTCTCTTTGTCTCCCAAATATCCCTTCATGATCTGTGTCCCGCCGACAATAATCATTCCTGCTTCTCCAATTGGTAACTCTTCATAACTCTCAGGATCAACTATTTTGCAAGTAGAGCCAGGAAATGGCATACCTACTGTTCCTTTTTTTTGTCCTATTTGTAGATTCCAATAAACTGTATTTAGTTTATCAGGAATATTTGCACTAATTCCGGGGGTTGCTTCTGTTGCTCCATAAGCTTCATATATATCTTGTCCAAATTTTTGTTTAAAAGCTACTCTTACATCTTCTGAAACTTTTTCTGCTCCACCAACAACAAAACGAATAGATTCAAACATAAGCGGAAGTAGTTTTCTATTTTTGGTATATATTCTAAAAAATGTGGAAGTTCCAAAAAGAAGAGTTCCTCTATGTTTGGCAGTCAATTTTCCTACTCCTTCGGCGTCTGTAGGATCTGGTTGACATACAAAAGGAACACCTTCAATAAGTGGAGCCAATGTAGATACAGTAAGACCAAATACATGAAAAGTAGGAAGTGAAGAGACTATGACATCATCCTCTTTTAGATTTAGTAGATTACAAAATTGTTTGATATTGCCCATGAAATTTTTATGTGTTAATTCAATTCCTTTTGGTGTGCCTTCACTTCCACTACTAAAGAGTATTGCTGCTGTATCGTTCATGTCAATTTTTTTGATCCACATCTTTTCTAGGATAAAAGTGGGTAATATTTTGACTAATGCCCAGTTTTTGAGCACAGTTATCTTCTCTATTTTTGCTTTTATATCTTCAACAAAAATTACTTTTTTATCTTTTAGAAGCTCATCAAGATCAATTCCTTTTGTTTTTAGTTTTGTAATAAACTGTTTTGATGTATATATTGTCTGAATATTCGCTTTTTTTATTGCTCCATTGAGTGAGGTGTAATTTGCTGTATAGTTTAGATTCACCACACTTTTACCAAGCATAAATGTAGCTAAATTGATGATTACTCCACCAACAGAAGAGGGCATAATAATACCTATATTTTGTTCATCTTTGGATATCTCATCTATTTGATCTGCAAAAGTTCTTACTACAGCTATAAGTCTATGATTGCTAAGTGAACTTCCTGTGGCATCGGCTACGCTTAGTTTTTCACCTTGGCTTTTTGCCATTTTGAGCCATGTATTTGGTATTGGTTTTAGCGTGTCAATATATTTTGACCATGACTCTATTTGTAAATTAAAAATATGCTGTTTTAACTCATCTGCCGTTGTATTTGGTGGGAGTGGTTCGCCAAATGATATATCAATATCTCTTGGAGTTTTTTTGACACTCTCTTGAAGCTTTTTGTGTGCATAAGAGAATCTACTTCCCCAAAGTCCACGAATATAAAATGGAATAATAGGAACATTAATATCTTTTGCTACCTTCTCAAATCCTCTCTGAAACTTACCAAGATGACCATTTCTAGTAATAGCACCTTCAGGAAAAAAGGCAACAATTTTTCCCTCTTCTAATTTTTCTTTAATTGCTTTAAATGCACCATGACTAGCTTTTGAAGATATGGGAATTAATCCAAAAAATCTAAATATTGGTTTTAGAAATTTTTTCTCATATATAGATCTTTCAATTACAAAACTGACCCGTCTAGGGCTAGATATCGCAATAATTAACCAATCTATCCAGCTAACATGATTGCCTAATAGTAGAGCTGCTCCATCTTTTGGAAAGTTTTTGACTCCATAAATAGATAGTTTATATCTAAAAGATGCAATAGTTTTGAAGATAAATCTGAGAAAAAATTGAGGAAGAGTGATAAGTGTATATATTGCTCCCAAGGAGGTAATAACAATCATAGATGTAAATAGGGATTTTGTAGATATAGCAAAAAGTGAACTAAACATAGTAAGTGCTAAAAAGGCTAACATGAATATATTTTGTACAAAATTACTTGTAGCCATGATTCTACCTAATTGATGCTCTTTTGCTCTATATTGTATAAGAGAGTTTAATATAACTACTGTAAAACCACCAAAAATACCAAATGTCAAAAACTCTATGGCTAATGCTATTTGTGATGAGGTTGTTGAGATTAAAAAAATCATAATAGCCATACCAACAGCACTAATTGGTAAAAGTCCTGTCTCTATATAGTTTTTTGAAGCCTTTGCACTTATGATTGCTCCAATAGCAATACCAAGTCCTGCCATCGCCATGATCGCTTGTGCTACTAGAGTATTATTTTGTGAAGCTACCTCTTTTAGATGTACTCCAAATATTGCCAAAATAACTTGAGCTACTGCAAAAAAGATAGCAAGACCTACAATACTTTCGACAATTACTTTATTTGAGAGAGCCAATGAAATATTCTCTTTTAGATATCTAAATCTAATATATTTTGAAAATTCTAATTTTAGTGAACTATCACCATCTTTTATATGTGGAATTTTATATGCCATGAATAGTTGAATAATAGCAATTACGACTAATATAAGAGCGATTGACCATACATTTTGGAGAATCTCTCCTGTTGTACTCTCATCTCCACTTATCATAGATTCAAAGAAAAATGAAAATATCAGTGAACTCAAAAGTATAGCAATAATTGTAGTTGCTTGTACTATAGCATTTCCCTCTGCTAAATGATCTTTTCCAAAAAGTTCTTTGATAAATCCATATTTGGCAGGAGAAAATATGGCACTTTGAGCAGCAAGTAAAAATGTCAAAAATAGTGCTATTTTAAATAATCCAAAAAAGTAACTTATTGTGATAAGAGTAACCAGAGCCAACGCAATTTTGGAAGTATGTTTCAAAACAGTACTTTTTGCAAATCTATCACTTAAAAAACCAGCAGGAGTAAAAAGCATCACAAAAGGTAAAAGAATCAAAGAGTTTACAAAAGCTGTCAAAATAATTTGGGTAGAGCCATCATAAATCTTAAAAATTGCATTTTGTAAAATTATTTTATCTCCCAAATCAACAATGGCATTTAAAAAAATAACAGCTACAAAAGGGATAACCCCCTTGATCTTAAGACTCTTCATGACAGCTCCTTCGTGTTGTTGTATACTCTAGCTTGATGCTCTTTGATTGTGGCTTGATTAAATATATATGGCTTGAGTGTCAAAATAATATCAAATATAGTTTTTTGTAAAATATTTCTATCATTTTGCTCATTTTCAATAAGGAGTGAAGCACCCATTTCATACTCTAAAGTAGCAAGTTTTCTAGCTGTCTTTTCATACTCTATAAAAAGAGTCTCATCTACTCCAAATTCTTTTGCTCTATTTTTAATATCTAATATTTCATCTTCTCTATTTTTACCACTCATAGCACTTAAATATGTGATAATTGTTTGAGTCTCATTTTTGAAATCTATCTTATTATCAGCAATAATAGATTTTATTTCAGTGATAGAGTAGTTTAGATTCTCTTGTAGATATTTGATAAAATTCAAAATAGATATACACTCTTCATCATAAAGATGTACATTTGGTTTGGGTTTTTGCGGAGAGGGTAGTAATCCCTCTTTTATATAGTAGAGAATAGTTGATTTACTAATACCACTCTCTTTGACTAAAGTTGCCATTTTTAAACTCATGAAGACTCCTTTAAAAAGTTGCCCACATTATAACAATAAAAACTGTAAAATGTCAAGTGTTACTTTTCGATTTTTATTGGTAGATAAAAATAGAGTAAGTAAAAAGTACTCAAGCATTATAGAAGATTTTTGACTTTATCAATTAATCCAACTTTTTCCTCTTTATAACAATCCTCAGGAACTCTATTTTCTGGAGTTCCATCAACATTGATAACTTCTAATTCGGGATGAATTAACATTCTCAACTCTTTCTGTACTACCATTTTTATGGTCATCAAACTCATTGAACAACCTCCACATGCTCCAGTAAGAGTTATATAAACCTTACCATCTTTTACACCCAATAGCTTGATTCCTCCACCATGAGATTTTACATATTCACTTGTTTTTGGAAGGTTATATTTTACTGCTCCATAAATCTCTTCATCTGAAAATGGCATCATATTAAAATCTCCTATTTTTATGTTCTCTTTATTTATTTTTTTAATAAAAATTATGATAATTATAATAAAATTTATATAAAATAAGACTTTTTTAATCTTATTTAATAAAGTAAGGAGTACTATTTAGTACTTAATCTCAAAGGGGTAAAATTATGCACACATCTTCTTCTGTTGTTATTCGTATTGTTTTGTGGTTAATCATGATTATTGGTGGTACAATTTTTTCTATTCTAAATGATTATGACAGAGCAATTTTTAATAGTTTATTATTTCATATTGCATCTTTTTCTTTTGGTCTGTTTTTAATATTTTTAGCATTTAGGGCAGCTGGAAATGGTGGAAGAGAGTTGACAAAGGGTAGGGTAGGTGATATCCCTAGACTTGAAACAAACAAATTAGTTACAACAGGTATATATAGTTGTATGAGACACCCTATGCTTTTTGGTCTTACTCTTTTGCCTTTAGGAGTAGCCTTTTTGATAGGAAGCCCTACATTTATTATTTTTGTAGCTCCTATTGAAATGGTTTTTATTATTTTTATGGTTACTATTTTTGAGGAGATGGAAGTGAGCAAAAAGTTTGGAGAAGATTATGCTCAATATAGAGAAAAAGTTCCCATGGTCTCTTTTAAATGGAGTTGCTTAAAGTGGCTTTTTGGGAAAAAGTATTGCCCAAATAAAAGATCATAATGGGAACTGTCGGGAGTGTAAAAAAATCTGTGTCAAAATCTAAATTACTCTAAAAATTTTATTTTTTTACAATCCTCCCATTTTTATTGATTATCTTCAAAAAAATCCATCAATTCATCTTTGTCTATTTTGTGAGTTGAATTTTTGTATAGATTCTCTTCTAGTTTGTTTAGTGTATTTGATATAAGTTTATCTCTATTTGAATATGGTAGTAGAAGATCAAATAGTTGACGGTCGTTTTTTGCTTTTTTGATCGCTTTTATTATATCTGATTCTGTTTTTTGATCTCTATTTTTAAATCTATTAAATATATAAGAGAGTAAAATACCAAATAGTGTACCAATAGCCAAAAATAGATATTTTATATAACTTTTTTCACCCTCAACTACTACTTTTTGAACAGGGGTCTCTATTTTTGGAGTTTGTATATCTTTGCTTAGCTCTATTGTTGGCTCTTTTTCTACTTTTGAGCCCCCTTTTACTACTATATCTATAGGCTTTGTCTCTATAGTTTTTGTTTGGTTTGTCTCTTTGTCAAAGTATTCTAGTTTGATTGGTTCTATTGTAAAATTACGATCAGCTATGATGGCTATTTTTTGTGTGAACTCTCCTTGATAGATGTTGTTATATATCTTTGATGTTATTTTTGGCTCATCAGCGTAGATAATTGCATTTTCTATATCTAGGTTGAACTTTTTTATATCATCAATGTTTCCTTTTCCTCTGACTGTGATAGTTAAATTTATAGGTTTGTTTGCCTGTACCTCTCTTTTGTCTACTGATGCTTTGATCTTGTAATCACCAAAAAGTTCTAGATTATTTGGTAGTGGTTTTACATTGATATTTAGCTCATTTGAGAAGATTTTTTGCCAAGATAACTCTCTTGTAAAAGAGCTGAAAAATGGATCATCAAAAAATGGATCATTAAATCTAGAGTTTCTTCTTCTTTGGGATTGTGTTCCTATAGATGCTTGAATTGCTGGTATTGTATATTTCCCTGCTTTTTGAGGGAATAGGATATAGTGAATTTTTTGTACTATATAGTCACCCTCATTGCTTTTTTCTACATTGTCTACTTTTTTAACCCAAAAGTTTTCTAGTTTTGGTTCTCCTAGTTGGAGTTTTTGGGCATGAGCGTTTAGTTTTTGTTTGAATGAGATAGTTAGATTTATGTTCTCACCCACATGAACCTCTTTTTTGTCTGCACTCATCTGTACAATAAAATTAGAACCAGCTTTACTAGCTGTTGGTTTGAGGACAGATACTTTTATCTTTTTTGTTTTGTAGTTTTTTCCATCTACTTCTACATCATAAGAGGGAATAGTCAATGATTTTTGTGGTGAAAAACTGTATGTTTTTGATACTGTTTTGCTCATGCTTCCATTTATAATAGTGGTTGATTGAGATGATGATGTCCCATTTATTGGATTTGAGTCAATTTCATCTATCTCTGGAAATTTTATATCATTTCCTTCTGCGGAGATAGTTAGATTTATACTATCTCCTTTGTATATTGCTGGGGTATCTACATGTGCTGTAACATTTGCAAATAGATTAATTGCAAAAATAATAGCTATTATAAAAATTTTACCAAGGGTTTTTTTCATTATTATTCTCTCCTTTGTTGTTTAATGGGATCATTAGAGTATTTACACCTCGCTGATTTAACATTTTTTGCCATTTTCTCTCTTCCATATTTGATATTGGAGGTTGCTCTTTTTTTTCTGCTTGAGTGGCTTTTTGTCTCTCTTTTTTCTTTTTTTCTTTCTCTTTCTCTTTGTTTTTTTCTTCCTCTTTTTTATCTTTTTCTTGAGATGACTTATCCTTTTTGTCCTCTTTTTTTTGATCGTTTTGTTTTTTGTTTTGATCTTGTTTGTCTCTTTTTTGATCCTCTTTCTTCTTTTGATCATTCTGTTTTTGACTATCTTTATTTTTGTCTTGATCGTTCTTGTTTTGATCCTTTTTATTATCTTTCTTTTGATCTTTCTTTTGATCTTGTTTCTTTTTTTGATCCTTTTTTCTCTTTTTCAAAACTTCAAGATTATGTTTGGTATCTTCATCATCTCTGATCTTTAGAGCCTCTTCATAAGATTTGATGGCTTCATCAATTTTTCCTAATTGTGCATAGCTATTTCCTATATTATGAAGTTTTTTGAATGATAATTTTTCACTCTTTATACTTTGATATTTTGCTAATGCCTCTTTATATTTTTTTTGTTTATATAGACTATCTGCACTATTAAATTTTGCCTCATCATTGTCAACTTTTTGATAAAGAGAGTTTGCTTTCTCAAAATCTCCCTTTTTATAAGCCTCTTTTGCCTCTTTTAGATATGAAAAATCTAAAAGAGAGGCTGATAAGAGTGAATTTAAAAGTGTTAAGAGTATAAAATATTTCATACTTTTTCCCTCCTCGGAAGTGAAAACATAGATATAAAAAATAGTAAAATTGCCAAGCCTAATGGATAGTAAAATAGCTCTTTTGTATCTTTTATAGTTGATATATTTTCATCTTTTGCTTTATATCTTTTTTGTATGGTGTCTGTTAATATTTTGATGTCATCTTTTTTAAGTGAATATTTCATATAAGCCCCACCACTTTGTAGAGCCAACTCTTTGATACTATCATCTCTTTTTACTACAACTATATCACCATTTTTATCTTTTAAGACACCATCTTTTGTCTTAATGACTCCACCTTTTTGAGTTCCAATATTGTAAATATATATTGCAATATTATGCTCTTTTGCATACTCTATCTCTTTTGAGAACTCTTTTTGGTCTCCTCCATCTGTATATAATAGAAGTATCTTCTTTTTCTCTTTTGAAAATAGATCATTTGCCGATTTGAGTGTGGCTAAAATGTCTGTACCTTTTAGTGATAGGTAATCTAGATTTAGATTTTTTGCCAAAAATTTCAATGAGTGAAAATCCTCCGTGAGTGGAGATATCAAAAAAGTTTGAGTACTAAACCCAATAAGGGCTACTTTTGCATTTTTGAAATTTTCCAAAGTATTAAAAAACTTGTTTTTGGCAAACTCAAATCTACTTGGATAGATATCATTTGCAAACATAGATTTTGACATATCAATTGCTGCGACAACATTGATAAAGCTTGATTTTACTTTGATTTCCCCTTCATCTATTTGAGGACGAGATATCGCAAAAATTGCCAATATCATTGAGATAATTATCAAAATATTTCGTACTTTTTTTGATAAACTTCTATTTTTGATAGAGATCTTATTTAGTACATCTTTTGAAAAAACTCCACCCATTGTTGTGGTTCTATTTTTGATTAAAAAAATTAGTGGTACTACCAAAATAAGTAGCCATAAAAATTCTATATTTTTAAAATAAATCATCGACTACTCCTTGTTTGCCAAATAAAAATAGAAGATTAAAAATATGAGAGATAGAGCCAATAAATATTGAAAATAGTATGTTTTTTTCACATATTTATCTGCTTTTATCTCACTCTTTTCCAACTCATCAATAGTGTTATATATCGCTTTTAGCTTCTCTATACTATCACCTGCAAAATATTTACCACCTGTCTCTTTTGCTATTTTTTTCAAAACAGCAGGACTAAACTCTCCAGCTCTTCCAACTCCTACAGTATAGACCTTTATTCCATATTTTTTGGCTGTTTTTATTGCTACATCAAGAGGAATTGTGCCAGTATTATCCATTCCATCTGTGAGTAAAATTGCAATTTTCTCTTTTGATTTACTCGTTTTAAATAGATTTGAACTTAAAAATAGAGCCTCATAAAGTGCTGTTCTTTGTTGTCCTGCTATTCCCACATCTATTCTTTGAAGTAATCTTTTGATACTTTTTTTGTCATAAGTCAAAGGAACAGCAACATAAGCAAAATCAGCAAAAATACTTAGAGCTAATTTGTCATGTTGGCGTTTGTCTATAAAATCATCTACAATATCTTTGACAATAGTAAATTTATTGTACTCCCGCATGGATCCACTTGCATCTAATATTAGAGATATCTCATAACCTTTATCATTTTTGACTATGACATCGTCCTCTTTTATAGGACTTGCCAAAGCAGTTACAAGAGAGATAATAGTCAAAAATTTGAGAGTATTAATCACTGTTTGACTCTTTTTTGAAGCTTTTTGAAGCATTGCTATATTTGGAAAATAGAGAGCCATTCCCTTTTGTTTACAAAATTTTAGACATATCAAAAATAGAACCAAAATAGCAAAAACAAGTGGATATTCAAATGTTATTTGATTCATTTTAGACCTTTTATAAAATTTTCTATTCTAACTTTTAACGCTTCATCAATGGAAGGAACCTCTTTTTGATACTTATATTTCAAAAGTTCATCTTCAATTTTTTTAAACTCATCTATATTTTTTTCATCTGTATGCAAAAATCCATCTACACTAAATGTATAAACCGTCTTTTTTACATCATCAAAATCTATATTTTTTAGATTTTTTAGAGCCAACTCATATTTATTGAGTTTTTTTCCTCTTTTCCTTCTATTTTTATATAGGTAAAAAAGTATAGATAAAACTATTATAGTTGTTATAATAATTGCCAAAAGTGTCTCAAAACTATACTCATGGACAGTTACGATACCTTTTATATCTCTTAAACCTTCCACTTTTACCCCTTTATGATTTGTGATAATCTTATATAGATATCATCATCTGTATAGATTTTGCCATGAGTGATTTGGTGTTGCAAAAAATGTTCTTTTAGCTTTTTATCATGCTCTCTCAAAAGTTTACTATATTCATCTGCTACATCTTTGTTTAGAGTTAGCTCACTACTATTGAGAGAGTTTGGATCAACAAGTTCAAACTCACCATTTAAGATAGGATTCTCTTCTAATCTATCTCTAACCATAATTGCATATATTTCATTTTTATGTGCAATTTCACTCAAATCTACATCACCATAAAAATCACCGACAATAAAAATAAGAGATTTTTGTCTAACAACACTATTGACAAAATCACAAAATGGTTTGAAATCAACCTCTTTTTCTAGTGGATTTATGGTTACTGCATTTTCAACAATATCATAAATAATAGTCTCACTTTTACTAGGCTCAAAAAATTTCTCTCTTTTATTGCTAAAAAATATACTCTGTAATCTATTATTGTCTTTGAGAGATGAAAAAGCAAGAAGTGCCAAAACTTCGGCAATAACTTCCTGTTTTAACTTTACTGATCCAAAGTGAATACTTCCACTAACCATAAAAGCCAAAACAATATTTAACTCTCTCTCCTCATTAAAGACATTTGTCTTTAATTTTCCACCTTTGGAGGTTGCTTTCCAGTTGATTTTTCGTATATCATCGCCATACTCATACTCTCTAATTTCTCGAAAATCTAACCCATCACCCTTAAAAGTGGTGAGATGATTGCCTAAATTTCCACTAAAGACATCTTTTTTGGCACGAAGTAATATCTCTTTTGCTACTTGTTGCATGGATACTCCCTCTTATGGTGCTTTTATATTTTTGATTATCTCTTCAATCACATTATCAGTAGTAATATTATTTGCTTGTGCTTTGTAGTTTAATATGATTCTATGTCTAAGTACACTTCCAACAATATAGCTAATATCAAGAGGTGTAACATAATCTTTTCCTCTAATCAAAGCAACAGCACAACTAGCTTTATAGAGATCAATCGAGGCTCTAGGACTTCCCCCAAAACTGATATATTCAGATATATTATCTGCTCCATACTCTTTTGGAAATCTAGTAGCAAAGATAATTTTTGCCATGTACTCTTGTACGGCTTCATCTACATGTATCTTTTTGAAATCATCTTTTATTTTAGTCAAATCAGATATTGTAGCGACTTGATTTACACTCTCAAACCCTTTGATAGCTACTCTTTTGACAATCTCCATCTCTTCATCAATTGTGTTATATCCTACAAGAGTTTTTAACATAAATCTATCTAGTTGGGCTTCAGGAAGTCTATAAGTTCCCTCTTGTTCTACAGGATTTTCTGTAGCCATAACCAAAAAAGGCTCATCTATCTTAAAACTTGTATCACCGATAGTTACTTGTCTCTCTTGCATCACCTCCAAAAGAGCAGCTTGAACCTTTGCTGGAGCTCTATTTATCTCATCTGCGAGGAGTAGATTTGTAAAAATTGGTCCTTTTTTGATAGAAAATTCACCGCTTTTAGGGCTGTAAATCTCAGTTCCTGTAATATCACTAGGGAGTAGATCGGGAGTAAACTGCACTCTCTTAAAATTAATACCCAAAGATTTAGCAATTGCATTAATGGCTGTAGTCTTCGCAAGTCCAGGGACACCCTCTACTAAAATATGCCCATTTGCAATTAGACCGACCAAAAGAGCATCAATCAATTCATCTTGACCAACGATAATCTTTTTTATCTCACTCTTAATCTCATCGATTTTGTTATCCATCTTTCACCTTTTATAATTAATTCTTGAAATTATAAGCCTGATAGATTAATAAAAAGTAAATATCTGATATATAAAGCATTATAAAACCTTAGTCAAAATGACTAAAGTTTAAATAGTGAGTTTAACTTAGATATTTTTTAAATTGTGTTATGCTAAGTATGATAAAAACTATAGTAAATCCAAAAAGTGCTGCATAATCTAAAGCTAAATCTGCAAAAAGGGTCTCTTTGATTAATACTCCTCTGATAATCTCCACAAAATATGTAAAAGGGAGAAGATAAGCAATAGGCTTGATAAAGTCTGACATTGCTTCGATTGGAAATATTAGCCCTGATAGTAGAATGGAGGGGATAATGATAAAAATTGCCAAAAACATTGCTTGTTGTTGTGTTTGGGAGATCATAGAGATTAAAAGTCCCAATGATATCATAGATCCTACATAAACCAATGAGAGTAAAAAGAGGTATAGATGGGCTGATGAGGGTAGAGGAATATCAAATATAAGCCAACCGATTGTCAAGATAAAATAGAACTCAAAAAAACTTATTAAAAGATAGGGTGTCATTTTTCCTATAATAAATTGACTCTTTGTCACGGGACTAACGATAATCTGTTCGAGTGTAAACTTCTCCTTTTCTCTAACAATTGCTGTACCTGCTAGTATAAGTGCTACTTGCATCAGTAAAACTCCGATTACTCCCGGTAGAAAAAACCATGTCTCTTTTGAATCTGGATTAAAAAGTACTTGGGTAGTTTTTATAAAAGGTTCTGGTGCTATGATGACATTTTCGCTATCTTCATCTAAAAAGTACATACCGTTTGTTACATCATCATCATTCATCGCAGAAGATCTATTTTTCATAGCTGTTGTAAGTGAGGGCATAGTACCATCTACAAAAAAATCTATTTCTGGTTGGGCGTTGTCTGTCAAAAGTTTTGAAAAATCTTTTTCAATCAATAAACCTGCCTTTGCTCTCCCACTTCGTATCTCTTCTATAATATCGTTTTTATCTTCTACTTCATAAAGTTGAAAATATCCATCACTCCATAGAGATGTTTTTATAAGGTTACTAAAAAAGGAGTGATCTTTATCTACATAAGCCATTTTTACATTTTCTGGTTCAAGTTTGAGTGCATATCCAAATAGAACTAGAAGTAAAAGAGGCATAAAAAATAGAAATGCTACTAATCTTTTATCATACCAAAGTTGTAAAAGTTCCTTTTTAAATATCGCTTTTATTGCATTCATGATCTCTTCTTTTGTGTCATAACTATAAAGACATCTTCTAGGTTTATCTCTGCACTTTTTAGAACAAACTCCTCTTTGATAAAAGGTTTCATTATCTTTTGAAGTTCTATCTTATCTATCTGTTTATCTATTAAAATTTTGACTATATCTCCAAATTGATTGACTAAGACAACACCTTTTGAAGCTTTTAAAAGAGAGATCATCTTTAGATCAAAATCTCCCTCATAAGTATAAGCAGTTGTATCTGTGAGGGAATTTTTAACTCTTTTTGGATCACCAATTGTTACCATTTTGCCATGATTCAAAAAGGCTACTCTATTGCACCTTTGAGCCTCTTCCATATAATGGGTTGTTACAAAAAGTGTTTTTCCTTCTGCTGAGAGTTGAAAAAAAAGATCCCATAACTCTTTTCTAGTAACAGGGTCTATTCCTGCTGTTGGCTCATCTAAGAAAAGTATTTTTGGATCATGAATAAGTGCACAAACTAATGAAAGACGGCGTTTGTAACCGCCTGAAAGCTCTCCTGCTTTATAATCTTTGTATTGATCTATTTGATAAGTTTTGATAAGTTTTTTGATCTTTTTTTCATCATTTACACCATACAAAGTGGCATAAAAACGAATATTTTCTATTACGCTCAACTTTGCATAAAGTCCAAAATTTTGAGACATATAACCTATGTTTTTTTTGATCTCTTTTTGTTGTTTAAAAAGATCAAACCCTGCTATTCTAGCCTCTCCTGCATCGGGTTTTATGATTGAACAGAGCATACGAATGGCAGTTGATTTACCAGCTCCATTTGGTCCTAAAAGTCCAAAAATCTCCCCTTTTGGTATCTCTAAAGTCAGTTCATTGACCACTTTTTTACTATTATAAATTTTTGTAAGCTTTGTTATATTAATCATCTATATTCAAAACCTCCTATTAAATATTAGTACTTAACTGATTATACTATTATAGTATAATTAGCTCATTAGTAGGAGTAATTAATGGATATAAAAGAGACAGATCAATATAGATTCCCATGGCAACATCCTAAATTGAGTGATGAAGATCCAATAGCTCTTAAGCTTGTTGAGACGATTATGAATAGTCCAACTTATGAGATAGCTGAATTGGATGCAAATTTCATGAAATCATATGAGGCTAGAGGGATAAGGCTAGAGCTTGATTATCTCAAAGCTGAACTTGCTATGTCTCGTTTTGGAATTGAACATACTATTGTTGTTTTTGGAAGTGCAAGAATTGTTGAGTATAAGACAGCTATGAAGCGGTTAAATATTATCCAAAAAGAGTTAGATTCTAATCCAAAATCAAAAGAGTTATTAGAGAAGATGCATGTTGCTGAACGCATGGTAGAGAAGAGTATATATTATGATGATGCAAGATTGTTGGGAAATTATATAGGTAAAAGTGGTAAAAGTAAAGAAGATTGTAGAGTAATACTCATGACTGGTGGAGGACCGGGCATCATGGAAGCGGCAAATCGTGGAGCTTATGATGTGGGAGCTAAATCAATAGGACTTAATATTCATCTGCCTCATGAACAGTACCCAAATCCATATATTACTCCCGAGTTATCTTTTCAGTTTCGTTATTTTGCAATACGAAAGCTCCATTTTTTGAATCGTGCTAGGGCTCTTATTGTTTATCCTGGAGGATTTGGAACTTTTGATGAACTATTTGAGGTATTAACATTAGTTCAAACAAAAAAATCAAAACCTATACCTATTGTTTTGGTAGGAGAGAACTATTGGAATAAAGCACTAAATTTTGATTTTCTAAAAGAAGAGGGTGTTATATCTTCAGAAGATAGTGAGATTCTTAAAGTAGTTGAAAATGCTACAGAAGCTTGGAAATATATTTTGCATTGGCATGAAAAGATGAAAATGCCCTTATTTAAGTAAGTAGAGAAGGAGCTAAGATGTCTAGAAAAATTATGGATGCAAATGAAGCAGTAGCAAGAGTTGCACACAAAACAAATGAAGTTATAGCAATATATCCAATTACTCCAGCCTCTTCGATGGGGGAGTATGCTGATTTATATTCTGCACAGCAAAAAACTAATATTTTTGGTACTGTTCCAAAAGTTATTGAGATGCAGAGTGAAGCAGGGGCGGCAGGAGCTATTCATGGGGCACTTCAAAGTGGCTCTTTGACAACAACTTTTACCGCTTCACAGGGGCTTTTGTTGATGTTGCCTGATATGCACAAGATTGCAGGAGAGTTGACTTCAGTTGTTTTTCATGTGGCAGCTCGTTCACTTGCTTCACAAGCACTATCTATATTTGGAGATCATACTGATGTAATGCAGGTGAGACAGAGTGGATTTGCAATGCTCTCTTCTTGTGATGCACAAGAGGCTCAAGATTTTGCACTTATAGCTCAAGCTACAACTTTAAGAGCTAGAGTTCCGATATTGCACTTTTTTGATGGTTTTCGTACCTCTTCGGAGTTGATGGATGTAGAGACAATTAGTGATGAGGTTATCAAAGATATGATTGATATCAAGATGTTAAACAGACACAAATCAAGAGCATTAGACCCTGAACATCCTGTGATACGAGGTACTTCACAAAATCCTGATTTCTATTTTCAAGGTAGAGAGAGTGTTAACCGTTATTATGATGTATTTGCAAATATTTTGCAAGAGGAGATGGACCATTTTGCAAAGTTGACAAAAAGAGAATATCATATTTATGAGTATGTTGGTAGCAAAAATCCTGATCGTCTTATTGTTATTATGGCAAGTGCAGTAAAAACGCTCAAGGAGAGCATCAAAGAGCTATCTAAGATAGGTTATAAAGTGGGTGTAGTTATAGTTAGACTTTTTCAACCTTTGGATAAAGAGAGATTTTTGGCAACTATTCCAAAAAGTGTGAAAAAAATAGCTGTTTTAGATCGTACAAAAGAGCCAGCATCTTCTGGTGAACCACTATATCTTGAAGTATTAGAGGCTTTTAGTCAGAGTCTTATGTACAAAAAGATAGATTCTCTTCCTCTCATTATTGGAGGTCGTTATGGGCTATCCTCAAAAGAGTTTACCCCTTCGATGGTAAAAGCTATTTTTGATGAGCTTCAAAAAGATGAGCCTCAAAATCCTTTTACTATCGGTATAATAGATGATGTTACCCATCTCTCACTCTCTTATGATGAAGAGTTTATTATCCATAATGACAAAACTACTCAAGCACTTTTTTATGGTCTTGGAGCAGATGGTACGGTAGGGGCAAATAAAAACTCTATTAAAATTATTGGTGAAGATAAAAAATTACATGTACAAGGGTATTTTGTTTATGACTCCAAAAAATCAGGTTCTATGACAATATCACATTTACGATTTAGCCAAGAGCCAATAGAATCGACCTATCTTATCCAAAAAGCCGATTTTATAGGGGTTCATCAGTTTATCTTTTTTAAAAAATATAATATTCTAAAATATGCACAACATGGTGCAACAATTCTTATTAATACACCTTATGAGATAGATGAAACTTGGAATAAATTACCAAAAATTGTTCAAAAGGAGATTATTAATAAGAGTTTAAAACTCTATGCTATTAATGCTTATGAGGTGGCATCATCATGTGGTTTGGGAAAAAGAATTAATACAGTTATGCAGACTGCTTTTTTTGCACTTACAGATATTATCAAAACAGAAGAGGCAATAGGCAAAATAAAAGAGTCAATTCAAAGGAGTTATGAAAAACAGGGTGAGATTGTGATACGAATGAATTTTTGTGCTGTTGATCATACACTCTCTAATCTAAAAGAGATAGATATTCCAAAAAATGTTACATCTGATATAGATATGATCGAGCCTCTTAAACTTAAAAAAGAGGATCATTTTTTGCAAGAAGTTACTGCTAAATTGGTAGCACATGAGGGAGATAGTATCCCTGTAAGTCTTGTACCAGAAGATGGAACATGGCCACTTGGAACTACTCAATATGAGAAGAGAAATACATCGCTTCAGGCTCAATTTTGGGATTCTACCATCTGTATACAGTGTAATGGATGTACAGAAGTTTGCCCTCATGCTGTAATAAGATCAAAAGTTTTTGATGAAAAATTATTGAAAAATGCACCTCAAACATTTGCTCATGTAGATGCTAAAGGTAAAAAATTTGGTGAAAATAGTCGCTTTACAATACAAATTTCGATAGAAGATTGTACAGGGTGTTCTCTTTGTGTAGAGGAGTGTCCAGCTACAAATAGAGAAGATCCAACGAAAAAAGCTATTAACATGGCAGATATAGAACCAAAATTGGAGGAGTCGATCAAAAATTGGGATTTCTTTATGAATATTCCTGAATATGATAGAACTAAACTTGATATAAGTAAAACCAAAGAAGCACAACTTCTAAGACCTCTTTTTGAATTTTCAGGAGCATGTCCTGGATGTGGAGAGACACCATATCTAAAACTTCTTTCTCAACTATTTGGAGATAGGTTATTGATTGCAAATGCTACAGGATGCTCCTCTATTTATGGTGGAAACCTTCCTACTACACCATGGACAACAGATGAAAATGGAAGAGGTCCTGCATGGTCAAATTCACTTTTTGAAGATAATGCAGAGTTTGGATTGGGATTTCGTGCTACGGTTGATAAACAAAATAGTTTTGCAAAAGAGCTTTTATTAAAATTAAAATCTCAAATTGGTGAAACATTGGTACAAGATACAATAAAAGCAGATCAGAGAGATGAAAAGGGTATCAAAAAACAGAGAGAGAATGTTGAAAAAATTAGATCACAAATTGCAAATATAGAGTCTGATGATGCAAGATTACTTGAGGGTGTTTTGAGTTATCTTATTATTAAATCAATTTGGGCAGTTGGTGGCGATGGCTGGGCTTATGATATAGGTTATGGTGGATTAGATCATGTATTAGCTTCTGGTATGAATATTAATATATTGGTTCTTGATACTGGTGTATACTCCAACACAGGAGGACAAACCTCCAAAGCTACCCCTTTGGGAGCAGTTGCAAAATTTTCGGCTGATGGAAAAAAGGTAGCACAAAAAGATTTGGCTCTTCATGCTTTAGATTATGATAATGTTTATGTTGCAAGAGTAGCTATGGGAGCAAATGATAAGCAGACTCTTCATGCTTTTTTAGAGGCAGAGAGACATGATGGACCTTCAATTATTATTGCTTATAGTCACTGTATTGCTCATGGTTTTGATCTAAAATATGGCATGAAACACCAAAAAATGGCAGTAGATTCAGGGCTTTGGTCACTGTTTCGTTATAATCCTCTATTAAAACAAGATGGTAAAAATCCATTTATTTTAGATTATAAAGAGCCGAAAATAGATGTAAAAGAGTACATGTATATATAGTGAAACACGCTTCAAAATGGTAGAGAAAATGGATCCAATTTTGGCAAAACTTTACCTTCAAGAGGCGGAGGATTTGGCAAAAAGAGAGT
>CAZLLE010000019.1:0-8363 GCA_964560425.1 uncultured Campylobacterales bacterium | reverse complement strand
TAGCCATAGCTATTGCGATGTTTTTATTTAAAAAAAGTAATGTGCTATGATTAATATACTCTTTTTATAAGTTATGCAAGAAGTCTAAACGACGGACGATGCGATTTCGACGGATTTCAGATTTTCATTTTTCAGCTTTTTTTTGAAGGCTGAATATGCTCAAAAGCTTCTGCTCAATCTCTGGATATATAATTTTATTCTTTGTCATTATAAAAAATAAAATAGATAAAAAATCAATACTTTTTCTTTTTCCTAAGTTTTTTCAAGGGGCTAGGAAAGTATATGGTTGTATAATTTGATAAACCAAGGTATTTAGACTTTGGAAATTTATTATACATCGGAGAAAGAGATATGTTTGGAAAAAAAGAGGGGTATGACCCAGATTATGATTTAAAAATGGAAGATTCGTTGGCAAAAAATGAATACCCAGCACAAAAACTAGAGGCTGCTCGTGCAAGTGAACATACTTCACTATGTGCTCAAATGTGTACTCCTGAAGTTTGGGAAAAGTATAAAGATCTTAAGAGTAGTGGACCTGCAAAATGGACATTGGCTCGTGCTATTAATAGTGGTGTTATGTATCCTGAAAGTTTTGTTGGTTGTCATGCTGGTGATAAAGAATCTTATGATGATTTTGCTGATTTTTTTCATCCAGTTATAGAGGCTTATCATAAAGGTTTTTCTATGAAAGAGGGAAGCTCATTAAAAGGTACTCCGTCTGAAAGAATGGATCCTGATAAAATTTCTGTTGATCTTACGCAAAGTGCTGAAGATAAGATTGTTTCTACTCGTATTCGTATTGCAAGAAATTTGTCTATGTTTCCTCTTAATCCTGGAGGGACTAGAGAGAGTAGAGAAGAAGTTGCTGAGTTGATGGCTAAAGTTTATGCGGGTATTGATGCAGACTCTGATTTGGCAGGTGATTTCTATTTGCATACTAAAATGTCAACTCAAGAGAGACAAGCTTTGATTGATGGTCACTTCTTATTTCGTGGTAAAGATAGAATGCAGGCAGCAAGTGGATATCATGAACATTGGCCACATGGAAGAGGTGTATATTTAAATAAAGCAAAGACATTTATCAATTGGGTAAATGAGGGTGATCATTTACGAATTATTTCTATGGAAATGGGTGGAGATGTAAAAGCAGTTTTTTCTCGTTTGAGTGCTGGAGCTAAAGCAATTGAAGATGGAGTTAGAGAAATTTCTGGTGTAGATGAAGTATTTACAATGCACCCAAAATTTGGTGCTGTTACTTGTTGTCCATCAAATCTTGGTACAGGAATGAGAGGATCAGTTCATATTTTGGTTCCTAAATTGATTGAAGCTATTGGTTTTGATGAGATAGATCGATTATGTCGTGAGAGAAATTGTCAAGCTAGAGGTAGTACTGGTGAACACTCTGAAGTAATTGATCGTATTGATGTTAGTAATTGGCGAAGAATTGGTTATCCTGAGTATGAATTGGTTGAGGATATGATTAATTGTGCTAACTTCTTGGCTGAGGAAGAAGATAAGCTATAAAATTTGATATTCTATAGAGTGCATTGCATTAGTACTTAGAAGCTTGTTTTTTATACATATTTGAAACATATACTCTATCTATAAGTTGATATAATATTTTCACTATTAGTATGGGAGATATATGTGGCAAATATTAAATTATCAGGCTTTACACTTGCAAAAGCAAAAGAGCTCAAAGGGGATGATGCTTTTGAGATAAAGCAGGTAAATGATCTCACTATTGCGGTACTTTGTGATGGTGTTGGTAGTGCAGATTATGGGGCTATTGCGGCTAAGAGAGTTTGTAGCTATTTAGTTAATAATCTCAAAAACCGTCCACTATCTTGGAGTATTAGAAAATCTATTATTCACTTTATCAAAAATATTAATCAGATTTTATATACTGAATCAATGGATTATTATGAGAGTGAAGAGCTTGTGACCACTTTGGCTCTTGTTGTGATAGAGGGTGAGAGGCTTTATGGTGCAAATGTGGGAGATAGTAGAATCTATCTACTTCGAGATAGGAAGCTTTTGCAACTATCTCACGATCACTCTTATGAAGAAGATGGTATGGAAGGGGTTCTTAGTCAAGCTATAGGTATTGGCAGTAGTGTTGATCCATACTATTTTGAAAATATAGTCACACAAAATGATAGGCTTTTGCTTTGTAGTGATGGTTTGTATACTGTTCTTGATGAAAATATTCTTACCAAAGGTACTCTATTTGGTGCTCACTATTTGGTCAAAAAAGCTAGTAGATTGGTAGATGATAATCTGCCTGATGATACTACTGCTGTTGTTGTTGATATTAAAGAGACTGATCAATATTGTCTACTTAAACAGGCAAAATTAAAAATTCCACAAAAGTTTAAAAAAAATCAGATTATAGATGCTTATAAACTTTTAAAACCTTTAGTACAAAATGAGCGTACTTGGCTTTGTGAGTCTAAGGGAGTAGAGTATGTGATTAAATTTGCTCCTCATGAAGTGCTTGAAGATGAGAGATTATTGGATCTTTATGTAAAAGAGGCTTGGAATGCAAAGAGATTAAAAGCTGGATATTTCCCAAAATCGGTAATTCCAAAAAATAGAACACATCGCTACTATATTATGCAGATGATTCATGGAGATGAGATCAAAAAATATATTAAAAAGCGACTTTTATCAATTGATGAAGGAGTGAATCTTGCCAAATTTTTATTGGAGATGGAGCAGTTTTTACTAAAATATGATTTAGTTCATGGAGATATCAAACCAGAAAATATAATAAGAGCCCAAAGAAAAGGAAAAACCTACTATAAAATGGTTGATTTTGGAAGTATTGTAGAGATATTTTCACTAAATTCAAGAGCAGGAACTCCATCTTATCTCTCTCCTGAGAGATTTAAGGGTGAAAATATCAATGAAGCGAGTGAAATTTTTGCGATGGGTGTAACACTTTATGAATCACTTACTGGAAAATTACCTTATGGGGAGATTGAGCCATTTCAAACTCCATCATTTAAAAATGCAAAAAATCCTAGTCACTATAATCCTAAAATTCCAGATTGGTTTGAGAGTATAATTATGAGAGCTATCTGTTTGGATCCTATGTGTAGATATAAAAACTATAGTGAGATGAAGTTTGAGTTGGAAAATCCACCAAAAGTAAAACCATATTTTGACAAAAGTGTCTCTTTGATTGAGAAAGAGCCTCTCTTAGTTTACAAAAGTGCCTTTATCATAATGTTAATAATTAACATAATTTTAATTTTTAAACTATTTTTATAGATTTCTGATATAATCAAACATAATTTTTATTATATCAAAATAGAATAGGAGCGAGTCATGAAAAAAATTTTAATACTATTATTGGGAGTTAGCCTATTTTTAGTAGCATCAGATAAAAATAGCAGTGAGAGTGCAAAAAAAGCTAGACTTGAAGATCAGATAAAAAAAGAGATGCAAAAAGAGAAAAAATATGCCAAAGAGCAAGTTTTTTATAAAATGGAAAATTATGATTTTAAAGGCTCAGAAGTAAATCCTGCTACAGTAGACGCTACACCCGAAATTGAAGAGGATGATTTTGATATGGATTCGGTTTATGATTAGAGCCTAATATTTTATTAAGCTTTGTTTCTCTTTAATAAGAATTACTATTTTATAGATGCTCTTGCATCATTGTGAGCTACTCTTCTGCTTGAAAAAAATTGGTAATACACTAATTAATATATTAGTTCTTCTACTCTTGCATTTTTGTTTTGTTATAAATATTATTGAATTATTTTTTGAAAAGTATAAAAAATTAGATAATAATCTTAAAGTCCTGTATTTCCAAAATGCAACCTTTGGAGTTGAAAACAGGACTGTTAAAATTATTATAATAAAATAAACCTATTGTTAATTTTATTTGCTGATTAAAAAATAGACATTTTGAAATTTTTATGTGAAATTTTAAATCTTCATAGGGTAAAGTCTCGTATTCACCAAAATGCAACCTTCGGAGTTGAAAACAAGACTTGTAAAAATAAGTTTACATAATATAAACAAATAAAAAGTAAACGAAACAGAAAAAACATATATTTTTTATAAAAAAATATAATTAAGTTCTCATTAACTCTCTTATAAGTATAATGTATTAGAAAAACTTATAGGAGAAAGTATGAAAAAAGGTTTAATTGTATCTATAATAGTAGGTTCATTGATGGCAACATCATTGATTGGGAGTGATTTGGTTGTCAATCCAAATAAAGGTGCGGAATTAAAATTTACTTGGAAAAAAAGTTGGGGTGGAAATAAGAGAGACAAGGCGATGGCTGTTACCGAAATGAGTGATGGAAATATGGCTATTGCTGGGTATAGTAGATCATTTGGAAAAGGTAGAAATGATGCGACTGTTGTTTGTGTAAGTCCAAGAGGTAGAACTCTATGGTATCAATCTTTTGGTGGTAAGAGAATTGATGAAGCAAATGCTATTACTTCTACTACAGATGGGAATCTTGTGATTGCTGGTGTGAGTGAATCTTTTAGTAAAGATCATGATAAAGATTTTTACATTGTGAAGTTAAAAGAGAATGGTGATTTTCTTTGGGATAAAACTGTTGGTGGAAAAGATAGTGATGTTGCACATGGTGTAGCTCCTACTAAAGATGGTGGTGTTGTTGTTGTTGGAACTACTGAATCTTATGGAAATGGTAATAAAAATCTTCTAGTTGTAAGAATAGGTAAAAATGGTGAAGGTATTTGGCGTAAAGTCTTTGGGGGAAAAGAGGATGATGTTGCTAAAGCTGTTGTTGCCACTAAAGATGGTGGATTTGTAGTTGTTGGAGGTAGTCAATCTTTTGGTACTGATGAATCTTATAATATATATATGATTAAAATTGATGCAAATGGTAAACAAGTATGGGCTAAATCATATGGAGAGGATAAACCAGATATTGCTAGAGCGATTACAGCATCTGGAGATGGTGGATTTGTAGTTGCGGGTTCAACTGAAAGTTTTGGAAGTAAACATAAAGATCTAAATGTCATGAGAATAGATGCTAATGGTAATACTATATGGCATAAAATTTATGGGTTTAAGAGTAAAGAGTATGCAAATGGTGTTGCTATGACTCCCGAAGGTGGTGTAGTTGTTGTTGGTACTACCAAATCTATGGGACATGGTGAGTACGACTTTTATGTATTAGAGCTTAATAAAAAGGGTAGTATGATCTGGAGTAATGTTTATGGTGGCTCAGATAAAGATATTGCACAAGATGTTATTTTTACTTCAAGAGGTACTTTTATGATTGTTGGTGAGACTGAAAGTTTTGGTAGTGGAGATTTTGATTTTTATATGTTAGAACTTAAAAAAAGATAAAAGTGGCATACTCTTTGCTTAGTCTCTAAATATCAATTACATTAAGGGTATTTACATGACTATTCAAGACGAAACTATATTAGAGAGCAAAGATGTTGAGACATTAATTAATGAAAATATTGCTCTTGAAGAGCCTAAACAATTTATACCATTTAGTAAGCAGACTATATCTACATCAGATATAGAGTCTGTGATAGAAGCTTTAAAATCAGATTATTTAACTACAGGATCGCGTGTAAAATTATTTGAAGATAAAATTTGTGATTATACTGGAGCAAAGTATGCTGTAGCACTTTCAAGTGGTACAGCAGCTTTACATTTAGCTTCTTTGGTCTTATTGGAAGAGGGCGATAAAGTTTTGACAACTCCAAACTCTTTTATCTCTACTTCTAACTCTATTCTCTATGTAAATGCAGATCCTATCTTTGTTGATATTGCTGAAGATGGTAATATTGATTTGGATAAGTGTATCTCTCTTCTTGAAGAAGATTCATCTATAAAAGCAATTTATGGTACTCACTTCTCTGGAAATGCTCTAAACCAACATAAGTTAAAAGAGATCAAAGATAAATATGATGTTTTGATCTTAGAAGATTGTGCTCACTCTATTGGTGCTGATTTTGAGGGGATTAAAGCTGGAAGTTGTGCTAATAGTGACTGCTCTATATTATCTTTTCACCCCGTCAAACAGCTTACAACTGGTGAGGGCGGAGCTATTACTACAAATGATGAAGTTCTTTATGAGAAGTTTTTAACTCTTAGAAACCATGGTATGCGTAAAGAGAGAGATAATTTTGTACAAACATCCAAGATGTATGATCTTGGTTTTAATTATAGATTGAGTGATATTCATTGTGCTTTAGGAATTTCTCAATTTGATAAATTTCATGAATTTATAGCTTTGCGTCATGAAATTGCCAAACGCTATGATGATGTTTTTGCTGATATTGATGCTATCAAGCCTTTATATCCCTTTACTCCTAGTTCTTCATATCATATATATGTGGTTAGAGTTGATTTTTCAAGATTTAAAACCACTAAAGAGGAGCTTTTTAGAAAGATGAGAGAGAAAGAGATAGGGCTATTTATGCACTATCCTTCTATTAATAAACAGCCTTTTTATGAGGGATTAGGATATGGTGATGAAGATATGCCAAATATGGATAAATATGAAGCAGATTCAATATCTTTACCAATTTATCCTACTCTCTCAAGAGAGGAACAAGCTTATGTTATATGGACTCTTTTTGAATCTTTGGAAGAGATCGAATTATAAATTACTTTTAGTTGCATTTGAATAAAAAACTAAAAAAAATAGTAAAATAAGAGCCTTTTTTGATGGCTCTTGGTGTAGTATATTGATATACCAATTTCTATTAAGGAGCATACTCTTAATATGCATATTTTTTTCCTATCTATCTTTTTTCTTATATTTAATGGTTGTGCCTCCTCTAATCCCTCTTCGCAAGTACCTTTATCTTTAGTAAAAACTACTGAATCAAATAGTACAAAGGAGTCATGTATTTTGAAAAAGCCAAAGATTAGCTTAGAAGAGGAGCTTTCTCAAATTGGTGCAAAAGTAGGTGATCCTATCTTTATTCGGATCTTCAAAGAGGAAAAAGAGTTAGAGTTATGGGTTAAAACAGGATTTCAATATCAGCTTTTGAAAATATATGATATTTGTAATTTCTCTGGAGATTTGGGTCCAAAACTAAAAGAGGGAGATAGACAGAGCCCTGAGGGGTTTTATGTAGTATCAAAAGATAGACTTAATCCTTATAGTAGATTTTATCTCTCTATGAATATAGGTTTTCCAAATAGATATGATAGAGATAGAGGTCGTACAGGTAGTAATATAATGATTCATGGAGGCTGTAAATCTATAGGCTGTTTTGCTATGCAAAATATGATGATAGATGAGATATATAGACTCTCAAGAGCTTCACTGTTGGAAGGTGAAAACTACTTTTATGTTTCGATCTTTCCATTTAGAATGGAAGAGGACAAAATGGACTCTTATAAAGATCACAAATGGTATACCTTTTGGCAAAACTTAAAAGAGGGATACGATATTTTTGAAAGAGATCATGTCCCCCCTATAGTAAGAGTCAAGAAAAAATCATATCGTTTTTATAGTAAAGTGAGATATGAACTCAAAGCTTCTCTCTCCACAATGGATGGTGAAAATGCAAATGGTGATCACAAGAACTAGAAGTTATAGAATCATCAAAAGTGATAATCCCTACCTTTTGCCACTCTTTTTTACTCAATAAACTCTACCACACTTTCAAAATCTAACCTTAACTGCGAAGATTGCTTATTTACTCTATATCCAAAAGGTAACATTAGAGCTACTTGAAATTTAGTCGTATCTAATCCTAAAACTTTTTCAACATTATCTTTTTCAAATCCCTCTATTGGGCAAGAATCAATTCCAATACTTGCTGCGGCATTCATCATATTTGCAGCAGCTATATAAGTTTGTCTTGCACTCCATTGGTATATTTTCTCATCACTACTTAAAGTATCACTTAGATGGGAAGCATAAAGTTCTATAAAAGAGTCTAGCTTATCTTGTGGTAGATTGCGACGCATAAGTTGTTTCCTAACTACACCACTTTCTACTTTTAAAGTTTCAATTCCCGCTTGTACAACTACCAAATGTGAACAAGTTGTGATTTGAGGTTGATTCCAACAAAATGGTTTTAATTTTTCTTTTAGTTCATTATTTGTAATTACCAAAAATTTCCATGCTTCCATTCCAAATGAACTTGGTGATTTTCGCCCAACTTCTAAAATATAGTGAATATCTTCATCACTAATTTTTTTAGTTTCATCAAACAATTTACAAGCATGTCTAAAATCCATTATCTTAAAAAATTCATCTTTTTTACTCATCTTTTTCCCTTTTTTTTAGTTAATTTTTTATATAAGTTGTAAGCCATAAATAGCTGTAATTCCTAAAGTATAAGCCCCAAGCAGATAGACATTTCTAGGATTTCCTGAAAGTTTTGGT
>CAZLLE010000018.1:0-4782 GCA_964560425.1 uncultured Campylobacterales bacterium | reverse complement strand
ATGGGTATTTGGAGTGATATATACTCAACTGATAAAATACTCTTTGATTATACTTGTATTAGATCTAAACATAGTATGCAAATATGTTCCAAAAATTTTATCTTTTTGCCATGAGCCTATTTTTCCAGATCCATTTGGCTTTTTTGATAGTATATCTACCCCATTGTGTGGATTAATAGATTTGGTATAGTGAAAGGCATGCCCTTTCACTCCTCTATTATTGTAATAATATCCTAGTCTCTCTCTCTTTTTTTGAAGAGTAAAATCAATATCCAAAACTCCACTCATTATCTTTTTATCAACTCTGTTTGAGAGATATAAAAGCCCTGCACACTCTGCATATATTGGTTTTGTTTTGGCATGTGAGAGTAGGGAGGTTTTGAATTTATGACTATTTTTGATTTTTTGGTAGCTTTCATCTGTCTCAACATAGCCACCAGGAAGATATAATATATCACTATCTTTTGGGATTTTTTCATCTTTTGTAGCATCTACAAAATAGACCTTTTCAAAAATCTCTTGCAAAAAAACTATATTGTCATGATAGAGAAATGAAAAATTACTATCTTTTACAATCGCTAATTTCTTATCTATTTTTGGAATATTCTCAAATGGATAATCTATTTTTTTAATATTATCTGTTTGTGAAATCTCCTCTAATTTTCTAATGTCAATATACTCTAAAATAGATTTTGAGATAGATTCTATCTTTTTCATCTCCTTTAGATCAAGTCCCAAATGGGTATTTTTAAGAACTTCCAAATCCTTCTTGATCCATCCCAAAACAGCGATATCTTCAAAATCCTTCTCTATCTGTTTTTTGATAAGTTTATAGTGCATAGAAGATGAGAGTTTATTGATAACTACAGCTCTGATTGTATTATCCTTTTTATACTCCTTTAGCCCCTTTAACACAGCACTAACAGTAATATACGAACCACTCCCATCAAGAAGTAAAATAGTAGGAATATTCAAAAGCTTACTAACATCATAAGCACTACATCCTTTATCCATACCATCATAAAAGCCCATTACACCCTCTGCTATAGAGATATTTTTATCACTATATTTTTGATAAATCCACTCAACTTGATTATGATTCATGATAAAAGTATCAAGATTAATACTAGCAGAGCTTGTAATCTTTTGATGAAACTGAGGATCAATATAATCAGGACCTATCTTATAAGCTCTAACACTACTTTTAAAATAGTGTAAAAGTGCTGTAGTAAGTATAGTTTTGCCTTGATTTGATGCTGTTGCAGTGATGCAGAGAGATTTCATTTTTTGATAGCCTTTTATAAATTGTGTGACTATACCATAATCAATAAATAGATAAAATTGAAAGGTAAAAAAATTATCGGAAATACTAATGGCAAAAAAATATGGTGTAACAATTTGGGGTGCAGAGCTTTTGAAGGTTCTTGAACAAAAGAGTGATTCGGGGCGACTTGCACGAGGAAGAAGTTATGCTAATACAGGTAAGGTATATGATATATCTTTGAGTGGTACTCATATTCGAGCGAAGGTTAGGGGGAATTATAGTCCATATTATAGTACTAGTATGGATTTTATTCCATTTTCAGAAGATGAAGTTGAGATAATTAAGAGGATTTTAGATGAAAATCCTCTTATTTTAGCTTCAATTATGAATGGAGAGTTGCCAGAGTTATTTTTGAGGCATATTTATGATGAACATATTTCACTTTTCAAAAATTTTAAAATGAGTTGTAGTTGTCCCGATTTTTATGGGGCGTATGCTTGCAAACATATTGCGGGGTTATATTATAGTGCGGTTAGTGAAATGGATAAAAATCCATTTATTCTATTTTCTCTTCGTGGATTTGATTTGGTTAAATATTATAATATTGAAAATGAGATAAATATCGAGTATCCTTTGGAGCTAAATCCATATAAAGCTGAAGAGATTAGTAGTGAGCCTTTAGAGATTATTAAGCTTCAAGATAGCTCCTCTTTTATTCTCTCTATGTTGAGCTCAAATCCCCCTTTTGCTCCTATCGATTATAGAGAGGTAATGGAAGAGTTTTATAAAAAAACTTCTAAATCTTTAGTTCAAAATATATCGCCTTTTCAAAATGAAGATATTCAAAAGATAGAGAGATTATTTCAAAATTCTGATTTTGAATTTGTACTATCTCATGATATTTATAATAGTCGTTTTAGAGTTATAAATCCTCTTGTATTAGATTCCAAAAATTTGTTTGAAGATTTTGATGTAAAATTTGATAAAAAAGGTTTTGATATATCTGTTCTTGATCTTTTTAGGCTTTTTATATCGTTTGAGGATGATAGTGGAAGTCAGAGTTATTATTATCTGTTTTATCTTTTTAGAGTAGCTTATCTTATAATTGATGCAAAAGCATTTATTCCATGTGTGGTTGAAAATAAAAAAAGTTTTTTGATTGCCTATAGGTTGCTTCAATCAGTACCAGAAATTCAAAAACAGTTGATCTCTTTATCTCAAATAGCTCCCAAAATAGCTATATATGAGAGGAAATATATAGATCAAATTAGTTCTACAGAGGCAATACTATCTGCTGTTGTTAGTGATTTTGTTATATCAATGAATTTTTCTCATAAAAAACAGAAAAATAATCCTCCTTTGATCTCTTACACTTTTTTTTATGGCAAAGAACTTAAAGTAAAAAGTTTTGAAGAGAGTAATTTATCTTCGTCTATTTATAATTACTTCTCAATTTTTGACATTATTAAGAGTCAATATCGTTATAAAATATATATTGATAAAATGGATGATTATACTTTGTCTATCAAAATAGAGTATAAACAAAAAGAGTATCTTCTAAATCAGAGTTTGAGTAGTTTAAATAAGATGGAGGTCTTGAAATTTTTATCGTTTTTGAATAATCATCTACCTGAAACAACTATGCTTTTGGATAAAGATTTTGTGACTCTTTCAAAGAATAAATTGGAACAATTTTTATTAAATACCTCTACTATTATCTCTAATCTCGGTATTGATATTATTTTGCCAAAAGAGCTGAAAAATCTTCTAAGACCAAAACTATCACTAAAAGTAAGCTCAAAATCTAAAAATTTACGGACATTTTTCGATCTTAAATCTATGTTGGAATATGAGTGGCAAATTGCTATTGGTGATGAGGTTATAAGTGTAGATGAGTTTGAAAAATTGCTTGAAGATGGAAAAGAGTTGATAGCTTTCAGAGATAATTTTGTAGTTCTCTCTCCCGAAGAGGCAAAAAATATATTTGCACAGATAAAGAGAAAAAAACAGTTAGATACATTTGAAATTTTACAAGCACATCTAAATGGTGAGGCATTTTTGAGTAAAGAGTTGGAAGTTTTTATCGAAGATCTATTTAAACCAAAAATGATAAAAATACCAACCTCTTTAAAGGCAAATTTGAGAGCATATCAAGAGAGAGGTTTTTCATGGAATATCAATAATTTATTAAATGGATTTGGCACAATTTTGGCTGATGATATGGGACTTGGCAAGACTATTCAAGCAATTACAACAATTCTTTATCTCAAAGAGAATAATTTTATCAATAAAAGAGTAATGATAATTGTACCTACATCTCTTCTAAATAACTGGGAAAATGAGCTAGAAAAATTTGCTCCATCATTAGGATTCTTCTCATATTATGGACTTAAAAGAGAAGTAAAAGATTCTGATATTCTTATCACCACTTATGATATAGCTAGAAGAGATTTGGCTCTACTAAAAAAAGAGAAGATAGATTGTCTAATTATAGATGAAGCACAAAAGATAAAAAATCCAAATACAGAGACAACCAAAGCGATAAAATCAATCAAAGCTAAATACAAAATAGCCCTAAGTGGTACTCCTGTGGAGAATAATCTTGCTGAATTATGGAGTATTTTTGATTTTGCATTGCCTAAATATCTAAAAACTCTCAAAGATTTTACTAAAAATTATGCCAAAGATATAGAGATACAAAAAGATATCCAAAAAATAGAAAAACTAAAAAAAATAACAGCCCCATTTATGTTAAGACGACTCAAAAGTGATAAAACAATAGCTCCTGATCTACCAGAAAAGATTATTATAGATGATTACTCAACAATGACCAAAAATCAAGCTGCTCTATACCAAAATGTAGTAGATGAAAGTTTTAGAATATTAGATTCTGAAGAAGATCAAAAAGGATTAATCCTAAAATTGATTATATCTCTCAAACAGATCTGTAATCACCCAAGAAACTATGATAAAACAAGTGATATAGACTCCGCTCTCTCAGGCAAAAGCCAACAATTAATAAATAGATTAGATACTATCTTGCAACGAGATGAAAAAGTATTGATTTTCACACAGTACACGCAAATGGGAGATATATTGGTAAAAATGATAGAAGATGAACTTCTAACAACCCCTCTATATCTAAAAGGCTCCCAAAGCAAGAAAAAGAGAGATGAGATAGTAGACTCATTTCAAAATGATCCAAAATATAAAATTTTTATCCTCTCCTTAAAAGCAGGAGGAGTAGGGCTAAATCTAACAGCTGCAAATCATGTAATCCATTATGATCTGTGGTTTAATCCTGCCGTAGAAAATCAAGCTACAGATAGAGCATTTAGAATCGGTCAAAACAAAAATGTATCAGTATATAGATTTATCACCAAAAATAGCTTTGAGGAGAAAATAGATAAAATGATCAAAGCAAAACAAGAACTCTCAAACCTAAGTGTAAGTATCGGAGAAAATTGGCTAGGAAATATGGACAAAGATGAGTTGAGAGAGATTTTTGGATAGTGATA
>CAZLLE010000017.1:0-73245 GCA_964560425.1 uncultured Campylobacterales bacterium | reverse complement strand
AGAGAAAAAGAGAGGAAGAGAGAAAAAGGGAAGAAGAGAGACGACCATATTTTGATAGAGAAGAGCCGTACAAAGGTGATGGTAGAGATTCAGAATTTGATGAAGGAGATAGACCAAAAGTTGATATTGGAGAACCACACTTTGATACAGAAGAGCCATACAAGGATGACGCTAGAGAGCCAGAATTTGATGATAGAGACCCTCATTTTGATGAAGGAGATAGACCAAAAATGGGAGAAGGGTATCCCCCTCATGATAATGTAGGAGAGGGTGAATTTATGCCAAGAAGTGCTTTTGTAGGTTATTTTTTATATTTAGATAATTTCATTGATGAAGTTGCTTTTAGTGAAGATCATTTTGTATTAAAACTTAAAGATGGAGAGACTATTGAGGGAAGTTGGGAGACTACAAGAGATTCAGTTTGGTTACATGACAAAAACTCAGATAGAATAATTACAATATTTTTTCATAAACATATTGAAAATAGTATTGTTGATGAGCTAGAGGATGGTGATCATATTAGTTATGACTTTGAAGGTAGCGATGGAAAAGTAGATGGTGAAGCTAAAGTGGATTCTATAGGAATGTAAAAAAAGATAGGGTAAAACCTATCTTTTTATAAATACTAGGGCAAAAACAACTTAATTATATTATGGAGTTGTTTTTGTCTTAAAACTTATTATCTATAAAAAAAAGTTATATTTTAAGTTGCTATTAATCTCTTTATATTATAATTATATTTTATATTACTTTTTGATTTACTATAAGTAAAAGTAAATTTACAAGCGATACTAAATGAAACTTAATATAGGAGATTTCATGTTTACAAAGCTCATCTTATCATCTTCCTTGATTGCCATTCTAGCCATTGGTGCATCAGCTGCTCAAGGTATTAAATATTTTAGTTCAGATAAAGATATTAGTAGTGATATCTATAATATGATAGAAAAAGATATTTCAGCTCTAGGTTTTATTACTACAGACCCCCACAAAAGAATTAATGATGCTTATAAAAAAAAGTATGGAAGTACTTCTCTTGATACCCTTAATTTTTTTCCTATTCTTAATGAAGATGGACTTAAAACTCTTTTAGAGAAGGAGCCTCGATTAGCTGGATTTAGTCCATTTAATCTACTCATGTATAAAAAGCAGAGTGAAAAAGAGACTTATGTTGGGCATCTTATGCCAGATACAATTTTAGATATTTTACAAATTACAGATAAAGATATTCGTAAAGAGTATAATTCACTATTTCCAGCAATTGATAAACTTATTGAAAAGAGTGTTAATGGAAAAATATCCTACATTGAATATGATAAGCTTCCTAATAATCCTATGATGCATTTTGAGTTTCAATTTAGTCGTGATGGTGATTTGGATGATTTTATTGATAACTTTCAAGAAGAGTTTGAAGCTAAATTTGAAGAGAAAGATTATCTTATTGCAGGCTTTAATAACCTCAAAGAGGGTTATGAAGATACAGACGATAAATTTGATACTTATGATGCATTTTGGACATATTCACTATGTCATTTAAAATTTTCATATACTATTTTTGATGGTCAAAAGAGTAGGGCAGATTCAGGTGTATTTGCTCCATGTACTATGTATATGTATATCAAAAAAGATTCACATCAACTTGTAATAGGTATGCCAAAACTTGCAAATTGGCAGGCAGTTAATAATATCACAGATAAGACAAAAGTTGATTTTATTAAACATTTGGATGAAGATATTCCCAAAACTTTGGTTGACCTTGGTGCTAAAATTATTCCTAGTTCAAAACCAACTATGACACTAGAGGAGTTAAAACGAAGAGCGGTTATTATATTTAGAGAGATTGACAAAAAGGTTAATGAGCTTGAAACTATGATTAAAGATTTAGAAAAGGAGAGAAAATAATATGAGTAGATTAGTAAATTTAAAACGAGGTGTAATAGCATCTTTGGTAGCAGTTACTCTTTTGAGTAGTTCACTATTTGGAGCAGGGGAAGTTAATAAAGATGGTCGAGTTAGTACATTTTTAGAGGGTGCTTTACAAGATGTTAAAAGTGTAGAGAATAGCCTTAAAGGTGCTGGTTTTGAGGTCTTGGCAACTGATGCTATTGATAAAAAAGGAAAGCTTACATCAGTTGTTTTTACTTGTCCTTCACTAAAAAAGATGGCAGATAAACCAAATCGTGGACATGCTGCTGTTTTGAGAGTTCTTATAAATAAAATTGATGAAGAGATTAGTATTGCTAACCCGCTCTATTTTTCAAAAGCATTTTTACAAGATGATTTTGATGCTAAAACGGCAGAAGCTGTTTTAAGTAAAATTAATGGTGCTTTCAAAGGTTTGAAAGATTCTAAAGATGGTATGGATTTTGATGATTTAGCTGGTTATCATTTTATGTTATCTATGCCTTATTATGATGATATGGCAATTATTGGAGAGGGAGATAATGCAGATCTTATTGCAAAAGTCAAATCATATAAAAAGGGCGAAAATTTACTTTTTGAATTAAAACTTTCTGATAATAGAACTCTCTTAGGATATAAGATAGGAAAAAGAACAGCTAAGTTTGTATCCAAAATTGGTACAAAAAATGCAGGGTTACTACCATATACTATTTTAATTGAAAAAGGTAAAGCTAAAATTTTAGTAGGAAAATATTATATTGCAATTAATTATCCTGCACTCCAAATGAGCCACTTTATGAAAATTGCAACTGTTCCTGGTGCAATTGAAAAAGATTGTTCAAAACCATTTAAATAGCCTGAAAGAGAAGCTTATTAAAGCTTCTCTTCATACTTAGTGACAGTTAATTTTTACACTAAATTTAGGATTTACAAAATATGTGGGATAATCCAAACGAATATAGAATCTTTTTGATTTTTTAGGCTCCAAATCTATTACTGCTAATAACTCTTCTTCTATTAAGTTTTTCTTTTGTGGTTTTGAAGAGAAAATCTCTGTAATTGAGTTACTAGCCTTAAAAAATGAGTTTGAGTGTGATGAACCCTTTGGTGGACGATTAGATATTCTTACAATAGCGTTGCAATAACCAATTTTAAATTTTCCAATGTTTTTAATTTTTCCATTTACTTTCACACTCTCTGTTCTAAAATCAATTTTATATTTGTAAGATATAAGTTCTGCTTGTTTTGTATATTTATCTAAAATAAATATAGAAAATACTATTCCTACACTAACCACTAAAAAAGATGAAAATATCATTGAAAAAAATGTTTTACTATTTTTCTCTTTCATTGATAGTAGTAGTAAAATTAAAAAAATTAACACAAAAATGGCAACTACAATCCAATGTACAATCGTCATATAAAATAGACTAAAATTCATCTTTGAACCCCTTTTATTATTAATAACATGTAGCAGAAAGAGTTACATTGTAATCTTTCTCATAATGAAATTTTGGAAATACAATTTTAAAAGGAGTAGTCTGTTCTTTTAAAATAGCTTCGTTAATATAGATCGTCTTTTTTAGTAATGGTTTAATACTGTAGAGTATATTTTTGTATTTGTTGTTATCAAATCGCAAAACTTTTGCCTCAATATTGCATATATCAAAATCAATCTTAGAACTATTTTTTAACTCTCCTACTATAACTAAGGATTTTGCATATTTCATTTCATTAATAGAGATAGTTTTTATCTCACTTTTTCTAATAGTTTGATCTAAAAATAGCTTAATTGGCAGTGGAGCAAGAAACATGAGAAGCATAGCTAAAAGAAGAAGTGAGATAGAAAGGGAGGCTTTTTTTCGTAATAAAATTGCCAAAAAAAGCATAAGAACAATAAGTAGACCAAGCCACCCAAAGGCGACATAGTCATATATAGTGAGATGATCTATATAGTTAAGAAGACTCTTCTTTAGGTTTGGCATCTTTTCGCATCTTTTTCTCCTCGATACCGCTCAAACCAAAGCGTTTTGATAACTCTTGCTTGATGCGATCAGGATTAATATTTTTATCTCCTAATGCTACAAGCACATGAAATGCCAAGTCGGCAGCTTCATGAATAATCTCTTTTTCATTATTATCTTTTATTGCAAAACTAAACTCTCCTGCCTCTTCAATTACTTTTTTAAGATAACCATTTTCACCTTTTTGTAAAAGTGAAGCGACATAAGATTTAGAAGGATCTGATTTTTTACGCTCTTGTATTACATGATAGAGTTGATCGGAGATACTATAATTAGCACTCACACTCTCATCAGCTTCAGATACAATCTCATCAGTATCTAGTTTTGTAAAAAAGCATGATTTTCGACCAGTATGACAAGCTACTCCACCTACTTGTTCTACTTTTAGAAGTAGAGTATCATCATCACAATCAATATATATCTCTTTGACATTTTGGATATTTCCACTGCTTTCACCCTTTTTCCAAATTCTCTGTTTTGTTCTTGAAAAATAGTGTGCTATTTTGGTTTTTAGAGTTAGGCTAAGAGCCTCTTTATCCATGAATGCAAGCATCAAAACTTCATTGCTACCATACTCTTGAGTAATGACAGGAAGAAGAGGAACCTTCTGCCAGTCTACTTTATTGATAATATTATCCATAGTTTACTATTGACTCATTGATGTTGTTTTAGCTTTATCTTTTGCATCAATCCATATACTAGGAACAGCACCACCTGGAGTTAGGAAGATTTTTGCATCTTTGTTTACACGAAGTGCATCATTAAATTTACCTTGTACTTCTATCTGTTTGAGTGTTAAAATATCAGGAGTTAAACTTTTGGCAATTTCTGTATTGGCATAAGCTTTTGCATCAGCTTCAATCTTGATTGAATCTGCTATACCTTGAGCATTAATTTTTCTAGCATCAGCTTCACCTTGAGCTAGTGCTGCTCTCTTTTCTGCCTCTTGTTTTGCTCTTTCAACTTCAAGTTTTACTCTATCACCCTCTTGTTTTGCAATTTGAACTCTCTCAATTTGCTCAACAATTTTTTTAGGTAAGATAATCTCTCTTAAGTTTACGGTAGCTAGATTAACTGGTTGACCATTTTTTGAGTTTACTTGTGTCTCAATTCCTAATTTGATTTGAGATGCAATCTCATTTCTTTTTACTGGCAGATCTTCTGCTTTATATTGACCAATTACACTCCTAACAACATCTCTGACAATAGGATTTACAATTTTTTCTTCCCATGAATAGCCATAAGTTGCAATTGTTTGAGGTGCACTCTCTGGCTTTAGGCTATATTGAACAGTAATATCAATAGATATCAAAAGTCCCCTTTTATCTAATGCTGAGATAGAAGATGTATTTCTTACACCTGTAGCTCCACCCATTCTGTAATTAGATGGTCTAGATATATCATCTCCTACTTTTGAAGTGTAGTTAATACTTCTTACTTTTGTATCAACTACCATTACTTGTTGGATAAATGGTAAAAAGATATGAAAACCTGGTCTTAGTGGTGTTGCGTCATATTTACCCGCTGTTGCTTTGATACCTACTTCACCTGAGTTGATTACAACAAATGGTTTTGCAATTATAAAAAGAGCTACAAGCCCAATCAGTAAATATAGCAGACCTGTTTTTTTTGTAAATCCATCAAATGGATTTGGTCCTTCTGGTCTCACTTTTCTTGGTGGTTTACCACCACCATTACCTCCATCACCACTATTATTACCTTTTCTCTTGCTAAAATAATCATTTAAATCTGCTGGCATATTTTCTCTTCCCTATATATATGTGAGATAGTGTTTATACTTCTCATCTCTTCCAAAAACAACATCAAAATATGCACTTTGCAATTTGTGAGTCATCTCACCTCTTTTCCCATCTCCAATTACTCTATTATCAAGTGAACTAATTGGTGTTACTTCTGCTGCGGTACCTGTAAAAAAGGCTTCATCAGCAATATATATCTCATCTCTAGTGATATTTCGTCTCTCAATTTCAATACCCATATCTTTAGCTAGTTCCAATACAGTTAGTTGAGTGATTGATTCCAAAGAGTTATCATTTGGTGGAGATATTAATTTACCATCTCTAACTACAAAAAGACACTCTCCTGTCCCCTCTGCTGCAAAACCGTTATCATCAAGCATTAGCCCCTCTTCAAAGCCAGCCTCAATAGCTTCATATTTTGCCATTTGTGAATTTAGATAGTTTGCTACTGCTTTTGCTTTTCCAAAACTAGACTTGACAGATGTTCTTGTGATAGAGGAGGTCATTACCTTGATACCGTTTTCAAGAGCTTCATCTCCAAGATAAGCTCCCCACTCCCAAGCTGCGATCATACTGTGTACAGGAGCATTGACATGATGAACACCCATAACGCCATAACCCAAAAATATTAATGGTCGTAAATATACATTATCTTTAAAATTATTTGATTGAAGTAGTTTAATATGAGCTTCTTCCATCTCTTGAATTGTAAAGTTTGGTTTAATTGCTGTAATTTTTGCAGAGTTAAAAAGTCTTTTCGTGTGCTCTTTGAGTCTAAATATTGCTAAGCCATCTTCTGTTTGATATGCTCTTGTGCCTTCAAAAACACCATTCCCATAATGCAAGGTATGAGTCAATACATGAACTTGAGCTTTGTCCCAATCAACAAGCTCCCCATCCATCCAAATATACTTTGCTTTTTCCATTTATAATCCTATAGTAAAATTTTAAACTAATACTATAATAAAACCTATTAAATTTATACACACCTAATAGGATAATTCAAGAATCTTATCTTCTACACTCTCTTGTAATAGTGGTTCATAAAAATAGAAGCCCTGAAACTCGTCAATATCTAATTTTTTTACAACATCAAAAACCTCTTTTGAATGAACATACTCTGCAATGGTTTTAATGCCTAAGTTGTGACTTAGAAAAATAATAGACTCTACTAATTTATGGGCGTTTGTATCTGTATTAATATTTTTTATAAGTGATCCATCTATTTTCAGATAATCAGGCATAATTTTGAGTATGTGAGTATAATTTGAATAGCCTGTTCCAAAATCATCAATTGCAACTCGCACTCCGAATTTTCGAATATTTTTGATAAATGTCTCAACAATAATAAAATCTTCTATATCCTCACTCTCAACAATTTCGATAATTAGTTGTGAGCCAATATTATATTGTTGAATTTTTCTAAAAAGCTGATTTATTAAAAGTTGATTTTTAATATCAGCAAAAGATAGATTAATAGAGAAATCTTTCCCTATTTTACTCATAAGGATAAAACTTTTATCTATCATAATAGATGTTATCTTCTCATATTGTTTAGTTTGAATAGAGATATCTAAAAAGAAATATGGTGAAATTAGTTTCTTACCTTTTTTTAATCTCACAAGTGCTTCATATTTTAGGATATCTCCATTTTTATCTACAATTGGCTGAAAAACGGGGATAATCCTATCTTCTTCAATAGCCTCTTTGATCTGATTTTTCCAGTATAATATATTTTCAATCTCTTTTTTATCATCCATGTTTTTATGAAAATCAACATAAGATTTATTTGTCTTTCTAGCATATTTTAGACCCATATTAGCTTTTTCTAAAGCATGCTCTTTTGTATGTATTGCTATAATTGTAAAATCAATATTTAATTTTTCATTTATATTTGGGAGTTGTAGATTAAGTTTTGTAGATTCCATTAAACTTAATTTCATTTGGAGATTAAAAAGTTCCTCTCTTGTATTATCATCATTATCTTTATTTTTTAATACAAAACCATCGCTATAGACTCTATATAACTCTATATTATTATTAGTATACAAATCTTTTAGAAACTTTGTACTCTCTTTTAAAATTGTATTACCAATTTCCATTCCATATAGATCATTAAAACTCTTAAAATCATCAATACTTATTAAAAATAGTGAGAAAAAAGGATCTTTCTCCAAATCTAACTTTAGAGCCTCTATATTCTTAAGTTTTGTTAGAGGGTCATGATAAAATCTGAATTTTAACTCTTCTGTTCTATCTTTTACTTTCTCTTCTAGAGTATGATTTAATTTATAAATTTTTTTGATTAGTGTAGAGTAAAAGAGAGTTAAAATAATAAGTCCAATTGTCATAGATATGGCAAACTCTTTATGTATACTCCAAGCTTCATTGTATTGAGTTGCTAATGTAAAAAATATTGTTCCTGTAGCCAAAGAAAGATAGAGATATTTTGTTCCAAAACGCATACCATTTCCTACAATAATCCAAAGCATAACAGGATATACAAATATTGTTGCAATATTGGATGTATAAAGAACTAGTGACAAAGCACCAAGATCTGCAATAATATTAAACATTTTTCTACCAAAAGTAGTAGTATCATTTTTATATGACAAATATAGCATACTAGCTGAATAGATGGTATGAAACAATACAATCAGTTGCATAGAGGAGTAATTTAAATTACTACTAGATTGTAGTGTAGTTGCTGTTAAAAGTAATATTATCGAAAATATAACTCTAGCAAGTGCTTGAGATAAGTTTGGATTATCTTCACTTTTTTTAATAATCTTTTTGATTAAATTTAATATCCCCTTCATTTAAGCCACATTTTACCTTTTTAGTTTTTCACAACTCTAAATCGGTAAGAGCTATAAAAAACTTTAATGGGAAAGGGTATTTTTAGCTACATAATCTTCTATCTAAGCCACTTCGTCTGTCAGTAAATATTTTATTTCCTATTGAATCGTAAAAAGGGAAAGTTATATTTTTATTATTTACTCTTCTATCTTGTTTTGTTCTTGATTTTATTTTCATATTATTTGATTTAGAATTTTGTGCTTTTATCAATTTTTGCATTACTTTTAAATCTTTATCCTCTAATTTTAATGCTGCATCGACCCAAATTTCATTAATATCCATGAGTTCATCTCTAGAAATTGGCTTATATCTGTGTCTCGCTTTTAAAATTGCTTGCATTCCATTGAATGCTTTAGTATGCTTTTTCATAAATTTATCTAAAGTCTGTTTTCCAGTACCACTTTTTGCCAAAATATTAACAATATCTAGATCATATAAAAATTTTGTATCATAGACTTTTCCACTACTTATTATATCTTCAGCTTGGTTTATTCCAAGAACTCTTGCTAAAAGTGTGTATGCTCCCATACCAGGAAATAGATTAAATCTAATTTCAGGTAGTCCCATTTTGGTGTTCTCTTCTGCAATCAGAATATTACATGATAGAGCAGCTTCAAATCCACCGCCCAAAGCAGTACCTTCTACCAATGCAATTGTTGTAATTGGTAGGTTAAAGTTCACACTATTTAAATAGATTATTTCTGTAGCAATTTTTCCATATTCATATAATGTGTCACGATCTTGTTCAAGTATTAGCTTGTAAAATAGATTTAAATCTCCTCCATAATTATATATCTCCGATGTTTGTGATGCTAGAATATAATAACGAATAGGAATTTGTGGTTTCATATCATTATTTTTAAAATATTCAATGATAGATAGCTGTAGCTCATAAATTTCTTTAAGCATACTCATTGTATAGCATGGGCGTGTATTTGGATTAAAATAACACCAAATTGCTGCTGTATCATAATCATATCTTACTGAAATCTCTTTTCTACTGCGTAATAATTCCTGGAAATTTTTATTCATAAAATACCTTCTTTTATAATTAGAATTTAAAATCTGTGATTATAATGAAAATATAATATAAAACAAAGAATAGTAATTAATTTAATATCTAAAAATGCAATTTTAAACCTATGACATAATTTGAATTATCTAGCTTAGAAGTATCTATATTTTTAATGTCTTGCTCTTTTCCATAGTCTGTATAACCTATGAAAATTGTGGCACTTCTACTTAAATCATAGTTTAATTCGACACCATAAGTAAATTCTGTGCTAGAATCAGTTACATTTTCAAGAACCTCTTTCACTTTAAAGTCACTATCAGTTTTTGTCATTCCTATTTTTGGTGTTATAGATATATGAGGTACCAAATAGAGTGTATATACGGCAAAAACACCATATCTACTAATATCCTCTTTTGTAAACTCTGGATGTTCTGAAATGTTTTTTGTGTACTCAAATCTCAAATCTATATCACCAATAAGAGCTAATGAACCAAAAGCAGTAACTAACTTACCATCATTATTACCTTTGGCATATCCTGCACCAATTTCAGCAAATGCATTTGCTTGAACAGTTCCTATTATAAGAAATGCTATTAATATTAATTTTTTCATTTTTATTCCTCTAGTAATTTTAAATTTTCTACGCATAGTTTTCGCCATGCACTATCCTCAATAATCTCTCCACATTTAAGAAAAAAGCTTTTGGACTCCTCTATTTTATTGATTCTTTGGCTTAATTCTCCTGCTAAATAGAGTACATGAGCCTTCTGTTTATCACTCATTTTTTTATAAAGTAGATCAAGATCTAATTTCAGAGCTTCACGAAATTTACCTAGCCTCTTTAATCCTTCAATATAATCTAATTCAACCTTTGGTGTAAAGAGATCTAGTTTATATTTTTTTTGTAGATCAATTATCTTTTTTGCATAATTGATTACTATTAGATCATCTTTTCTCTTTTTTGCTTCTCTAAGAATTCGATCATAAACATCCAGATTTTTTGGATTGTTTGGAAATTTTTTCTCTATTGTTACTACATCGTCCAAAATTAGATCAAATGGAGCATCAACATTAAAAAATGCGAAAATACGATCATAAATTACATCATCATAGGTACGATCATCTGATAAGGAACTTAATTTCATGATATTTGCCATCTTTTCAACATCTTTACTTAGTAGAATAAGATCTTCATATTTACCCATTTTTGAAAAAAGTTTTACTATCTCATAACTCCACCTTAGAGTCTCTTCTAAATTTTCACTTTTTGCAAACTTATTTGCCAATTTTAGTGCTTTTGGATAGTTGTTGATACGCATTAGACAATCAAAAATTTGCTCTTGATTCATACTTTCCATACTGATATTATAATCATCCAACATACTCATGCTTTTGGCACAGTCTCCATTTTTTAGAGACTTTTTTGCAACGATGGAAGCAACCTCCTTTAGCAAGATATCTCCCCCATATTTTTTTAAAATATCTCCTATATCTAAAATATCTTGATATCTTTTCTCCTCTAGTAGGATTTGAGCTTTTTGTAAAAGAGCTTTTTTGTATATATGTTGCCCCTTATATTTTGCCATTATATTGTCTAGTTGAGCTAATCTTTTTGTGTTGTTTGATTCATTGGAATCAATTAAAAGTCTATCAATACGAGTTTGAACAAATGCATTATAAGAGCCTGCATGGTATTTATCTAAGTATTGATAATATAGTTCTAAAGCTTTCTCTTTATTTCCAATCTTCTCTTGCCAAACTGCCATCTCTTTACTGAACTCATCTTCATCTAAAGAGCCATCGTTTGGTGTTTTTTTGATAATATTTCCGATATCTATAGCTAGTTGTGTTTCATTATTGTCCGCAAATTTCTTGGCAAATCTAAATGAATTTTTGAGATTGTTTTTGATAAAGTCTCTATTTCCACCCATAACTTTATCAAAAAATCTTTTTGCCTCATTTACATCAGAACTTGTAAGATAAGTACGACTAAGTCTCAATGCTGCTATTGCTGCTACATATCTATCTTTTGTGGAATATAGAACTTTTTTGTATATTTTGATTGCCATCTTTTGTTGTCCAGAGTTACTCAATTTATCAGCATGGATAATTTGTGCTAAATGTGTAAATCTGTTATCTGGATATACTTCTGTAAGTAGATCAAGATATTTTTGTGCTTTTAGATTTTGCCCCAAGCTCAAATAGCTTTTGCTCAAAAATAGTAAAACTTCTGGAATGTGTATATTAGATGGGTTGGTACTGATCCACTCATTTGCCATATCAATCAGCTCATAAGGATCTATTTTTTCCATACCTCTCTCCCCTGATAACTGATCATAAAAAATACGCATTTTATAGAGTAGTGCTTCATTAAAAAATGTAGAGTTTTCATTTTTAAAAATTCTATCACACTCATTAAGAGCCATGTCAAATTTTTTCTCTTTATAAAATTGTTTTAGACGACTCATTATTTCAGCATGTGAAATATTTTTGGCAGGGTTGCCATTTAGATCTAACTCCTCAATAAAAGGAAAATCTTTTTTTTGAAAATCTATTGCGAAATTTAGCCCATCTTCACTGCTTTTATGAAAACTAATAGGCTCTTTTTCATACCCAATAACAACCCAATGTAATCTCTTCTTCTTTTCACTATATTGTACAATCTCATTATTCTCAATCAAATCACCTTGAAGGGCATATAAGTTCATTTTGAATTTTGGTGTAATTACTACATTATTTTTATAGTAGTGAAGTTTAAAAAAACGATTTTCTATCGGTTTTGAATTTTTCACTGGTTTGCTAAGATGACAAATAATTTTATCTTGAAAATCTTCATCCAATACCTCTTCACAAGATATCTTTTCATTATCTATTAAATGTAAGATAGAGATCGTTTTATCATCATCTCTAGCTGTATTAATGATTAAAGTTGCACTAATTAAATGTAATGGCAGTATTATTAAAAATAGTAATTTCTTCATAAAATAAATTATAGCCAAAGAAATCTGATATGAGGTGTTTAGCCTCTATATCCACTTATCTTTTTCATTACTATCATCTACTACTTGACCAATATCTTGATGTAAATTCCAATAGTAATTTACAAAATATTTGACTCTATCATCAACTGGTAGGAAATATTTTCCACTCTTTGATGCAAATTTTTCTAAAAATTGTGTGGCATCTTTTTTGTTTATATAGTGTGTAGCCAACTCTTTATATCTTTTTATATATAGAGCTTTGATTCTGTTATATTTATCTTCACTCATATCTATCTCTAATTGGTTTGTAAAATTTAATACCTCTGCTTCAAATAGAATAGAGAGATGAATAAGTGCTTCACAATAGTATGGTTCAACCTCTCCTGTCTCCATCCAGCCTATTAATCCAATTGCTCTTTTGATTGTGTCGTTTAGGACATGATATTTTAAAGACTCTTTTTCATTTAGAAAGAATGCTACCAATCCCCCTGCCGTGGCTTTGAACTCCTCTATATTCTTAAAATTTCCTGTTTTGTTCATTATTGATTCTGTGTCATGATCTAGCCATAAAATATGCCCATATTCATGTCCTATGGTTGTAATATTATATATTTGGTGCCAAGTTTTTTCATCTCTAAATATTAACTCTCTTCCTTGATCTAAAAACTCTTTTGGATATATCTCATTTTGAATCTTCATGAAAGGTTTTGCTTTGATAGATTCTAGTACATTATCAGCAAATGCAAATATTTTTTTGCCTTCTTCTTTAGTGATTAGTTCATCGTTTGGTACAACTTGAGCAGAGAAGAGTCCACAAAATTCAGCTCCATAGTAGAGGGCGGGGCGACCAAGATAGAGTTGTACTTTTTCTATATTTGGTAGTGAGTTTTCATAAGTTTGTTGAGAATTCTCTATAGTATTTGATATCTCTTTATACATAGATTTGATCTCTTCTTTGATATTACCTGCACTATTATCTGGATTTACTATTCTCATGTCCCACTCTAAGGCTACTGCTTTTTTATAGTGATCTTCATAATACTCTAATGGATGTCCAATCTGTATAGGTGTAGTGATTTTCATCCATTTTCTATCTACATCTGCCCATTTTGGAATTAATTTATTATTATCTTTCTCTGCTAGGGCTTCTATTATTGATTGTATGTAGTTTAGATACTCCTCTTTTTGATTAAATAGATTGTCTTCAAGTGGTATAAGAGAGTGTTTAAAATCGGCAAGTGCTAAAAGTGAAGTTGTAACTTCTGAAGCAAAAGCTTCGGCATAAGGGATAGATTTAAAAGATCCATCCTCTTGTTTAACTAATACAGAGTAAGATCTATCCCCTTTGTTTCCATCATGTCCCTTATCAAATAGCTCTTTTTCATGTAACATCTCAAATATTTTCTCTTCATCACCATTAAATAGTCTATATAGCTCCCTATTTGTTCCATCTATGATTTGAGCTGTCCAGCTAGATTGCCATGAACTAAATGTAATACCTACTGCATGAACTCCTCTAAAAACGGAGCGATAAAATGGTGTTAGTAACTCTTGTTTCTCTATCTCATTTATGAGTGATTGATGAATTTTTAGATGATGAGAAGCTACCCATAGATAAGCCTCCTCTTTTTTTTCTATTATTTCATTTTCACTAAAATTTGCTTTTTTTAGTACTTGTATGAGTGCATCATCTCTCAAAGATACTACTCTTGAAATAGTAGCCATTCTATTTTCATTATTAACTTCTAATCCTATTTTTCCCAAAAAATTATCTATAAAATTTTGATCCTCTATATTAGGATTTTCTCCTAGAATATTATAAAAATTATTTAATTTTTTCTGGTTTTCCTCTGTAATGTTATAAATTTTCTTTAAATCATTATAAAACGCTTTTTTCATCTCCAACCCCTAAATATTTTCTGCTTTTTGTCGAATTATAGCAAAAGGGTATATAAGTGAGGAAAAATTATGGATAATGAAGGAATATTGGTTGCTAGTTTCTTAAATCAAGCAATCTTAGAAGCACAATTAGATAAAGCTAAAAATTATAGTACACATTTATGTGTTGCAAAATTAGATTTGAAGTTTGATTTACAAAAGCCAGAACTATTCAAAGAAGTAATTGGATTTATTCACTCATTTTTAGATTTTACGCCCATGATCCCTGAGGGTAGAAATAGCTTTTTGCTGTTTTTACATGATACCAAATTGCATACCGCTGTTATGACTATGAAAAACCTTGTCATGAGCATAAAAATTAAGTATGGTATTGAGATTAAAGGTGTAGGTGTAACTGATTATAGCGAAGATGAAGATAGTTTACTTGATATTATAGAGAGAGTTCATAGTCTTTATATGAAGTCTAAAGTCTCACAAAGAAAAGATATCTTTTATGCTACAAGATATTTTGATTATGGTTCTAGTGGAGAGAGCTTTCAAGCTATTTTTGTCAAAGAGCCAAAAATTAATCTATATGGTTTTTATAAAGAGGCTCCATTAGTTCATGAAGCTGAAATTTTAGAATTTGTAGATAATTATGTGAAGATTAGATCAAATAAGGAGTATTTATCATTTCTAAAAAGAGAGGAGTTTGTATATTTAGAGCATAAAATGATTCCAGATGTTATGCGTGCAGATATTGTTAGTATTGATTTGGCTCACTCTGTTGTAGAGCTAAATAGTATTAAATTTATGGATAATTCACCAGTTCACCGTAAAAATATTAGAGTTGCTCCCCACAAACCAGTTCAGGCTCTACTTGCATTTGAAGAGGAGATTCAGATTGAGGGATTGGTATCTGATATATCCAAAAATTCAATTTTATTTACAACTCAACTTGCAAAAATTGAAGAGTTACAGATCAAAGAGCTACAAAACAAGAAATTTCAACTTACATTTCATTTAGAAAATAGTTCACATGCTATGCACTCTATTGATGTAAGAGCTATGGTTTATAAAATATTTGGAAATCAAATGGTTTTAAATATCTACCCATCTCCAGAAGTACAAACAGAGATTGCCGAATATATCTCACTGTGTCAAAGTCTACTGCTTCTTGAATTGCAAGGAAAAGCTTTATAAGCTACCTTCTTTTCCTTGCTTCTATCTTACTTTTTCATCCACTCTTTAAATGGTTGTAAAGATGAGATATAATCCGCAACATCCCTAAATTCTTGATCTTCCAATGGTAATGTAGGCATTGCATTTGCACTGTATCCAAATTTCTCAAAAAGAGAATATGGATCTTTTGCATAGTTCTCTATATCTTTTTTGTGCCTTGTATAAGATACAATGTTAAAATCAGGACCTAAAGCAGAGCCACCATTTACAGTGTGACAAACAGCACAATTCTCTTTATATACTTTTTCTCCCGCCTTTACATTAGCACTTAAATTGATTGTTGCTAAAAATGTTAGTGAAATTATTAATCTCTTCATATAGTTCTCCGTTATGATTGTTATTATCATAATGATATATTAAAGAAGATAAAAATAGTCTTAATTAGAAAGAAATTAGGAGTTTTTTTATCCTGTTTTGTAAAAAGTGTCTAAAATTACTCTTTTAAAACTTATATTTTTTTAGAAAATTGAGTTTGTTTTGAACTTTGTTGTAATATGGATGATTTACTCTGCCTCCGTTGTATCGGCTTACCATTTCAAAATAGCTTTTTGAGTGATCGCTTAGCCATACTATATATAAAATACCCATTTTGGCACTGAAGTTGTTATCTTGCATTAGGTTTGTGATGATTTCAATATCACTCATTTGGTTTATGTATTCTAGATTAAATGCTTTAGCTACAAATCTTGCTGTTTGAAGTCTTACTTGCATTATTCCATACGAGGCATCTTTGATATTTTTTCTAAGTAGTTGTTTATCTCCAAAATTTGCTTTTCCTCCACTTGTTTCAACTAGGCATATTGCCATGGCTGTTTTTTCAAAAGTTTTTCCTCTCTTATTTGGATGTTGTAGTGCAATATTTTTGACGGTATGGAGTATTAAAATTTGTCTCATTGTGAGTGCTTTTGAAAGTAGTATAGTTGGTAAAAGTACCAACCATATTAATATAAGTTTTTTTGAGATCATTTGGAGATAGTCTGATACTTTTTTTCTAATTGGTTATATAGCTCTTGGGCATTTGGTGTGCCATGCTCTAATATCTCTAACATCACTTCATTATCCTCTTGAGTATTCCAAGTTTTGATATAAGTTCCATCTTTGTAGCCATTATTTTGTCTAAAACCATTTAGGACATTTTTTGCAATGTATAGTTTATATAACTCTTCAAGATTAAGACCACACTCAATAGCAACCAAGAAAAAATCATCACTCAATCTTGAGAAACTTTCATGATTGAGACTATTTTTCATAAGATACTCAACAACACTAATAATGGAAAAAGCATCCTCTTTTTCAGGTTGAAGTGCCTCTTTGCAAAACTCATCAAAATATCTCATATGTGATACATCATGGGCTATTTGGTCAATATCTCCCAATCTCTCATTTTTGTATAGTTCTAATCCTAAGCTTAAAATAAAGTGCCAAATATCAGCAAGTTCAACTTTTGCATTTTCCCAATTTGGTTCTATATTGATATCTTTCCAATGTTTCCAATTAAAACTATCAATTAGTTCAGCAGACTCCATATATATACAGCGTCTCCAGTTAATAATTCGATTATGTTGTGTATATCCTTTTTCCCAACCTTTGCCATTTGTGTTATCATTGAGTTTTTGTTGGAGAGTAAACATCTCTTTGATCATCTCTTGGTTTGTCATATATTAACTATTCCTTTGATTCATCATGCCACATTTGGCTTCATATTTTTTACTTTTGATACTCAAAAGTGCCTCTTTTGTGTAAACTAGAACTTTTTTTTGATCAGCAATAGGTTCCATAAGTCTATTTTTTTCAGTCAATGGAATAGCTTGATCATTTACAATGTCCATAATGTTACACTCCAAATCTTTCATGTAATTATCTATGCAATTTAGTATTTTTTCCATGAAGTTATTATATCATGTAAGCCTTATTACATAAAAAGGTACCTCCATGGTTTTTAAAGATATCTCGTTTTTTGATAGTTTTGATGATGAATGGTTAGCTGGTCTAATCTGTACACCTGATCGAAAGGCAGCAAAAATATCATCTATAAGATCAGCAATGATGCTGAACCCTCTTAATATAGACCATTTAAATAATATTGATGATCAGGAAGCTGATATTATTATTATCAATTTGGAAGATGGTGTAGCTCCTCAATATAAAGAGAGAGCTCTGCTTTTGGCCGCTGTATTTATATCCAATCTAGAAAATTCAAAGTCAAAGATCACAGTTCGTGTAAATCCTTTTGATAAAGGTGGTAAAGAGGAGATACTCTTTTTAAATAAAGTCAAACCAGATGCTATTCGTGTCTCCAAAGTGAGAGATTTGGAAGATGTAGAGAATGTTTTGGAAATTTTGGATGAGGATATCAAACTTCATCTCTCTATAGAGACAAGTGAAGCTTTTAATAACCTTCGTTATATCAATTTAGATGGAACTGTTGAGGTCTGTTATCTTGGTATTTTAGACCTTTTAAATGATCTGAAAATTTCACAATCTATTTTGCAATTTAGTAACCCTACTATTGAATATATCATGAGTAGATTTTTAATTGATAGTAAAATTGCAGGTGTAACTCCTGTAGGTTTTACATATCAAAACTATAATGATTTGGAAGGCTATAGAAACTGGTGTAAAATAGAGAAAATAATGGGCTATAGTGCCAAAAGTTGTCTTGGTCCAAAACAAGTTTTGATTGCTAATGAGGTTTTTAAGACAGATGATTGGATAATTGAGAGAGCAAGACATATTAAAAATCAGTATGAAGAGATGATAGAGCAGGGTGTAAGTGGTTTTATGGATCAAGAGTATGGTTTTATTGATGAGCCTATCTATAAAGATGCACTATTGATTTTGGATAGTTTGAATTAATTTAGATAAAATGGTATAAAAGTACTATATTTAATTTAGTAATAAAATATAAAAAAGAGGAATTTTATGAATATCATAGAGGGAAAATTAGCACTAAGTGGAAATGAAAAGGTAGCTATTATTAATGGTAGATTTAATCACATTATTACAGATAGATTAGTCGAAGGTGCAAAAGATGCATTTGTAAGACATGGTGGAGATGAATCAAATCTTGATTTAGTATTGGTACCTGGTGCATTTGAGATACCTTTTGCACTCTCAAAGCTGTTAGCTTCTGGAAAATATGATGGAGTTTGTTGCGTTGGTGCTGTGATTCGTGGAAGTACGCCACATTTTGATTATATATCTGCTGAAGCTACAAAGGGTGTTGCCTCTGTAGGTCTCAAACATAATGCTGCTGTATCTTTTGGTGTATTGACAGTTGATACAATAGAACAAGCTATTGAGAGAGCAGGAAGCAAAGCAGGAAATAAAGGTTTTGAAGCAATGACAACTATTATTGAGATGATGAGTCTTTATACTAATTTGGAAGATAATTAACCTATGGCAACACGACATCAAGTCAGAGAGAGTGTAATCTCTCTACTATACGCAAAAGATATGGGTAATGAGAGTATTGAGAAGTTTGTAGAAGATATTCTTGAAGACAAAAAGATAAGAAATCAACAAAAGGATTTTGCACTTTCACTCTTTAATGGTATAAGTGAAAATTTAGATCAGATAGATCAAGAGGCGAATAGACATCTAAAAGATTGGAAAATTGATAGTATAGGATCAATTGAGCGAGCGATTTTGCGTCTTGGAATTTATGAGATGCTTCATGGCTCTTTGGATCATGCAGTAATTATAAATGAGGCAATAGAGTTATCAAAAAACCTTGCAGCTGATACTGCTCCAAAATTTATAAATGGTGTGTTGGACTCTGTACGAAAAGGTCAAAAATGAAACTTTGTGTATCTTTGGATTTACCAACAGCCAAAGAGAATTTGGACTTAGCCAATGAACTAAAGGAGTTTGATATTTGGCTCAAAGTTGGTTTTAGAAGTTATATTAGAGACTCTTATCAACTTATAAAAGAGCTAAAAGAGATTAATCCAAATTTCAAAATATTTTTGGATCTCAAACTTTATGATATTCCAAATACTATGGCAGACGCAGCAGAAGAGATAGCTAAATTAGGTGTAGATATGTTTAATGTTCATGCCTCTAGTGGTAAAGTAGCAATGAAAACAGTCATGGATAGATTATCAAATACCAAAAATCCTCCACTTGTTTTGGCTGTTACAGCGTTGACAAGTTTTGATGAAAAAAACTTTCAAGAGATATATAATGAAAGCATAGAGAAAAAAGCAGTACAATTTGCCCAAAACGCTTATCAAAGTGGAATAGATGGTGTGGTATGCTCTGCTTTTGAGAGTAAATCTATCAAAGAGAGTACTTCAAATAAATTTATTACATTGACTCCAGGTATAAGACCATTTGGTGAGGATAGCGGTGATCAAAAGAGAGTTGCATCTTTGGATAAAGCCAAAGATGAGTTGGTAGATTTTATTGTAATAGGTAGACCAATCTATAAAGCAGAAAATCCAAAAGAGGTAGTAAGTAGGATTTTAAGCAAAATTTAAAGATTGTTTATGTATAATTCTGCTTCTTTCAAATGGACAGTTGGGTGAGCTGGCTGAAACCACATCCCTGCTAAGGATGCGTAGGAGTAATCCTACCGAGAGTTCGAATCTCTCACTGTCCGCCACTATTCAAAATCAAATATATTAATACCCACAAGCTTTTATACTTGCAGATATTTATTAAATAGTTATTTTTCTGTCTCTACTCTTGCTCTTTCTACTTTTTCAACACTTTTTGCAATTGTTTGGGCTGCTTTTGCTTTGGCAATTTGAGTTGTTGCTACAGCTTTGGTTATGGCTACAGCAGATTTTTCTTGTTCTATTTTTAGTTTGTCTGGTGAGATAGATTTATCTTCACTATTGACTTCTGCTAATTTTACTTCTGCTACAGCTTGGGCTATTTGTGCAGTTGCTTCAGCTTTTGCACTCTCCACATATGCTATTGATTTTGCAATTTTTGCGGCTGCTTTTGCTTTTGCAATCTCTACACTAGTAGATTTTACCTCTTTGCTCTCCTCTTTATTTACTGGTTCATTAGATTCAATAAATTTAATAGATTTCAAAATCTCTTTTGCTGCATTCTCTTTGATTATTTTTACAGTTGTTAGCATTTTTGTAATATCTTGTTGACTTGATACATTGCTGATTATATCTTTATCCTCTGGAATGGCTTTCTCTAGTTTGATAATACTTTTTGCAATTTTATTTGCAGATTTATCTTTTGCATTTTGAGTTGTTTGGATTGCTTTTTTGATTTGTATATCTGATTTTTCTTGCTCTCTTTTTATCTTTTGCTCTGATATAGGCTCTTTTTTATCTTTGATTTGTGCAATTTTAACATCTGATACAGCTGTTGCGATTTGTGCGGTTGCAACGGCTTTTGCATTTTCAACTAATGCAACAGATTTTGCGATTTTAGCACTAGCTTTTGTTTTTGCTAAATCTAATGGAGTAGCATTTGATATCTCTTTTTTTGGTACCTCTATCTGTTTTGTTGTTTGTGTAAATTTAATAGAGTCTAAAACATCTTTTGCTGAATCCTCTTTTAAAATTTTTGTTTGAGTGAGTGATTGTGTTATCTTTGCTTGAGTAATTGGTTCAATTGCATGAGTGTGTGAACTTTTTGCCCCATGAGAATGAGGGTGTGAGTGTTCTAGTATTGATGAATGTCTATGCATATGAGTGTGTACTACTGGTTTTGTTATAATTTTTGGTTTGTGCGTATGAGATCCATCTTTATTATGAGAGTGTGGATGAGAGTGTTTTAGTATTGAAGAGTGTCTATGCATATGAGTATGTACTTTTGGTTTGGTACTCTCGATGATTGCTATAGGTTTGACCTCTTTGATTGGTTTTACTTCTCTGACCTCTTTAACTTTCTTAACCTCTTTGATCTCTTTTTTTTCTATTTCAGTTTTGATTTCTTTTACTTTTTGAATCTCTTTGACTTTTGTTGTCTCTTGTTGTACCTCTTTAACTTGTTTGATCTCTTTAACTTTTGTCGTTTCTTGTTTTACCTCTTTAACTTGTTTAATCTCTTTAATCTCTTTTTTTTCTGTTGGAGTTGTAATATTTTTTACCTCTTTTACCTCTCTAACTTTTTGAACCTCTTTTACTTCTTTGATTTCTTTAATCGGTTGAACCTCTTTTACCTCTTTGATTGGTTGAACTTCTTTAATTTTTTTGATCTCTTTAATTTCTTGAGTTTTTGTAACCTCTTTTTTCTCAGGAACAGGAGTAACTACTTTTACTTCCTTTTTCTCAGGAACAGGAGTAGCTACTTTTACCTCCTTTTTCTCAGGAACAGGAGTATTATTTTTAACTTCTTCTTTTTCTGGAGTAGGAACAACTTTCGGTTCTTCTTTTTTATCATGAATTAGTACAACTTCTTTTTTTTCTGGTTCTGGTGTGTGTGTAGTTTTTACTTCTTTCTCTTTTTCATGTTCCACTACTACTTTAGGTTCTTGATGCACCTTTGGTTTGTTAAGTTCTGCAATTTTTTTGTTTATGAGATATTGCTCGTATAGTGGATTCTCTTTTGGTTCCTCACCGCAGCCACTTAGAAGGGCAATTGTTGTGATTGATAGAGCTAGAAATTGTACTTTTTTATTCATGATATGTTCCTTTTGAATTATTTGTTTTGATTATACATTAATATTTATGAAAAATTAATAATTATAATCTTTTCTTCTACTATTTCTAAAATATCGGATAAAAATAGAAAAAAATTAATATTTTTTGCTACTAATTAAAATATAAACAAATACAATTCCACCAATAAATGATGTAATAATACCAACAGGTATTTCAGAGATAGTTGGTAAATTTCTAGCGATAGTGTCACAAATAAGTAAAAAAAGCCCTCCTGCTATGAATGTAGGTATGATAATTTGATCTATACTCTTTTTGAGAATAGTTCTTATAATATGAGGAGTGATAAGCCCAATAAAACTAATAGGTCCTACGATACTTACAACTATCCCAATAGCCAAAGAGATGCTTACAAAAAGTATAATTAAAACCCTATCTACATTTACTCCCTCTAAAAATGCAAAATTACTTGAAATTGATAAAAGTTTGAGTTCATTTTTATATTTTTGAGATACAAATATTACGATGGTAGCACTCAAAATTATAGGTACAGTTTCACCAAATCCCACAGTCAAAAGGCTTCCCATTGTAAATCTAAGGATCAAATAGCTCTCTTGAAAATCACTCAAATAATAGATTATTAGTAACATAGATGAGTATAAAAATGAGAGTGCAATTCCTACCAAAATCAATCTTTGATCACTATTTGAATTTAATTTTTTGGAAAAAAAGTAGATAACAAAAATGGTGCTAATTGCTCCAATAAAACCAAAAAAAGATACAAATGAAAATCCAAAAATAATTGCTATAGCTGCTCCAAGAGTAGCTCCACTTGATACTCCCAATGTAAATGGTGTAGTAAGAGGATTTCTAAAAAGGGTTTGAAATAGAAGACCAGAGAGGGCAAGTATTCCCCCGCTTGTAAATGCTAATATCACACGAGGTAGGCGAATTTGTGTAAAAATTTGATATTCTATTGTTGAAGTGTCAAATATTTTTATTAAGTCTAAATCAATTTTACCTATACTAGCTGAAAAAATAGCTACGATTATTGTAATAACAATCCAAAAAAAAATCATGAGATCTAAGAGGTTCCTTTTTGGAGTAGTTTAACTTAGTTGTGCTGTTAATTACAAATAGATGCCTGACTAGTATTCTTTAACTTTTTTGTTTCTCTGTTATAATAAAAAATGAAAGATATTATTTTAGTAGCAATTAACTCACGATATACACACACCGCCATTGGTCTTAGATATTTATATGCAAATCTCCATGAACTTCAAAATAGAGCTGAAATTTTGGAATTTGTTATCAATTCAAATCCACAAGATATAGCTGAAAAAATTTTGGATCAAAATCCAAAAATTATAGGAGTTGGCACATATATTTGGAATGCCCAAGATGTAGCTAATATTATTGAGATTATAAAAAAAATCTCTCCTGATATAAAGATAATTTTGGGAGGTCCTGAAGTTAGCCATTTTCCTTTGAGAGTTAATTTTGATATTGCAGATCATATTATTTCTGGTGAGGGTGAGATATCTTTTTATGAGATATGTAGAGATATTTTGAATAGTAGAAAAATAGAAAATAGATTTATAAGGGCAATACCACCAAAACTAAAAGAGCTAAATCTTCCCTATCAATACTATACTCAACATGACATAGAAAATAGGTACATGTATGTAGAAGCCTCAAGGGGATGCCCTTATGAGTGTGAGTTTTGTTTATCAGCTATAGATGAGAAGGTTCGCAATTTTGATATGGATATTTTATTAAAAGAATTTGATATTTTGTGGGAAAAGGGAGCTAGAAAGTTTAAATTTATTGATAGAACCTTTAATCTAAATATCCGTCTTGCCAATAAACTTATGGACTTTTTTCTTAGTAAAGATGAAGAGTATTCTCTACATTTTGAGGTAATTCCTGATAATTTTCCTCCACAATTAAGAGAGAGATTATGTAAATTTCCTCCAAATTCACTTCAATTAGAGATAGGTATTCAATCTCTAAATCTTGATGTTTTGGATAATATAAATAGAAAGATGAATTTAAAAAAGGTGAGTGAAAATATTAGTTTTTTGGAAAATGAAACCTCTGCACATCTTCATGTCGATCTCATTGTGGGACTTCCAAGTGAGAGTTTGGAGAGTTTTGGTAAAAATTTAAATGAACTCAAAAAAATAACCAATTCAGAGATACAAATAGGAATACTCAAAAAACTTTCAGGTACAACTTTGAGTCGTCATGATAAAAAATATGGAATGATTTATAGTGATAAACCCCCTTATGATATTTTACAAAATGATCTATTACCTTTTAAAGAGATACAAAAAATGAAACGATTTGCAAGGTTTTGGGATTTGACATATAATAGTGGAAATTTTTATCATACGGTAAATTATATATATGAAGATGGAGATGTATTTGGAGGATTTTATAGATATAGTGAGTGGATATATAAAGAGACTGAGTCAACTTGGCAGATATCACTAAATAGATTATCTCAATTAGTTTTTAGGTATTTGAGTGAAGTTTTAAATTATGATAAAAGAAAGATAGCAGACTCTCTTATCAAAGATATTATCAAAATTAGAGGTAGGTCAATACCTGATTTTTTACGCCAAAATGCTACTTCTATTCCAGATTTAAGATCCAAAAAGATGAACAAAGCAAATAAGAGACAACTTTTGAGAAGCTCTTAATCTTGTAACAGTTGAATCTCTCTATTGTTGTTTTCTCTTTTTTAAATTTATACTCCCTAATAGGAAATGCTAAAAGGTTACATTTTTTTATGAAATAACCGATTTAAATGAAGAAAACAAAAAGGATGAACATGAAAAATTTTCTCTATTTAATTATCGCTATTTTCTTATTTGGTGGATGTGTACAAAATAGCACACAAACTACTACAGCAAAAAAACAACAGATTATATATCCAGACTGCATACCAACAGCTAGTGGAGATAGTGAATGTGAAAAAAGAATCAAATTACAATATCAAAATAGGTAGCACCAAGAAGTACCCCTATACTAAGAAGATAAAAAAGAGCCATTAAAAGCCCAAGTTTCTTACCTCCAAGTATAAATACAATTCCTAGTTTTACTAGTGAATTTACAATAGACGCGATAATAATTCCACTCATTGCTACCTCTTGACTGATTTTATGGTGGGCTAATTGTGAGAGTGAGAGAGTTATGGCATCTACATCTGTAAATCCAGATAAAAATGAGATGATATAGACTCCTGAGTCTCCAAATTTTGATTGAAATATTCCTATTGATCCAAAGATTAATCCAAATAGAAGACCGAGTTTTAATGCCTCTGAAAGATCTAAAGGATTTTTATTGGCTTCTATTTGTGTTATTTTATGTACTCCCTCATGTTTATAGAGATAAAAGACAAATAGAAGTCCTACAGTAGTTGCTCCAAGATAGGGAATAGCAAGAGCTTTTGTCAAAGATAGATTGAAAAAGGAGGTCTCCAAAAGTACTCTTAGATACATAATTGTTGAAGCTATAGCAATTCCTCCTGCAAAATTTTTTAAAAATGTTTTCTGCAATGCATATAGCTTTGAAAGAGTGATAGAAACAGCAGTAGAAGAGACAAGACCTCCAAAGATACCTGTTAGATAAACTCCTCTTTTATTTCCAAGTATTTTTATTGCAATATATCCTATAAAAGAGATACCTGCTATTAAAACTACCATAAGCCAGGTCTTATAAGGGTTAAATATACCAAAAGGATCAACCATTTTATCTGGTAAAAGTGGAAGTACAACAAAACTCATCATCAAAAAGAGTGTCATTGAACTTAGATCTTGTGATGTAATATGCTCCTCAATTTTTGAAATATCACCTTTTATTTCTAGTAAAAAAAGTATAATAACAGCAAGACCTATTGCATAATTTTCTAGTGAAAAAGAGAGCATCACCCCTAGTATAAAAGTGATAAGAGCAGCCATTTCAGTTGTAGCACCATGGGAAGCTCCATTTATATTTTTGATTATATATGAGACAAGGAGTAATAATCCAAAAATAGACAAAGATACTACTAGAAATAGTGGTGAAAAGGATTGTAACCAAGCACTTAAATATCCCAAAAGTGCAATTAAAGCAAAAGTTCTAGTTCCTGCAAAACTTATCTCTTTTTTTTTGTGATAATGCATCTCCCTTTGAAGACCTATCATCATTCCTATAACTAAGGTTATAGCCAACTGTTTGATTATTAAAAGTTCCATTTATACCTTATCCCTTTATAAAGTTTTGTCATGATAAAAAGTATTTTTTTTCAGCTCTGAAAAAGAGGAAGATGGTTCAATATCATCACATGCTTTTTTGCCCCAATATCGAATTAGAAGTGTAAACATAAGTGGTACAGTGATAGCTGTAAATGATGAGGCTGCTACCAATGCAGTAAAAAGTTGTAGATCTATGATTGAAGCGGAGTATAGAAGTTGTGCAACAATAATTTCAGTTGTTAATTGTGCATCTAATCCAACTCCAATGATAACAGCCTCTTTTAAATTTAGTTTTTTCATAGGTACCATTAAAAGTACACCAATAAGTTTTCCAACACTTCCTGATAGATATAGTAGTATTGCCAAAAGAGGTTCTTTTAAAAAATCTCCCATATTTATATTAAAACCTACCCAAAAGAAAAAGAGTACACCAAAAAAACCATAACTTATTGTTTGTGTAGTTTTAGATAGAAGTTCTCCTCTTTTTTCATTGTCTTCAAAAAAAGGTCTCATTATGATACCTGCAAAGATTGCTCCTACAACCATTCCAATCTCTACATATTCACCATATCCACCAAAACCAAAAAGTATTATAAGTGAAAAGATCATTAGAGTATTTAAATCTTTAGCTTTATAATTTTTAAGGATGATTGGTAGATATCGATAAAATAGCCAACAAATTATCAAAAAAGAGCCTATACCCACGAGTAAAGCAACTATTCCACCATGATTCTCACCTGTTTTTGTTCCTATCCATATTGAAACAATGCCTACTAATATAACTTCTATAACATCATCAAGTACACCAGCTCCAATAATATAAGTACCTACTTTTGTTTTTAGCATCTTAAATTCATCGAGTATAGGTACTATAACTGCTTCAGCAGTAGGCATACGAGTCATACCTATAACCATAGCGATAGCCCAACCATATCCATAAAAAAGCATAGCAATCACCCCAAATATAAAAGGAAATAGGGTATTTAAAATAGTGAGCCAAAGGATATTTGAACTTGATTTTTTCATCTCTTTTAGATCTATTTGTAGTCCTATATAAAATAGTAAAAATAGAACTCCCAAAGATGATAGAAATTCAAAAATAGTCTCAAATTTAGCTATATGAAGAGCTGAGGACAAAGAGGTAAAACTAAGAGCTATACCTACAAAAAGTGCAGCAAGAATAGACGGTAGACGAAATTTTGAAAAAACATACCCCACACCAAAAGTAAGTGCGAATATGAGTGATAAATATAGAAATAGATGTCCTAGTTCAAATTCATTCACAATAATCAATTCCAAAGTTAATTATATTTAAATTTTTAAGTTTTCTTTTTAGCATCTGAAACCTTTATAAAATATTGACTCTATTTTACTCTTTTGTCTCTTTTATCGGTAACTTAGTGTAAAACAACCTCTTTTAAGGGGTGGATATAAACGGCTAGAGTCCTACTCGTTTGAATTGTCTTTATTTTGTATATATTGTTTTAATTCTTCTTTGCTCATACTTTTAACAATCGTATATAAAATTTTTCTAAAATCACCTGCTTTTTTCCATCGTGTTAATGTTGCGGGTGGAATATCTATAATTCTAACAATATCTATATCTTTCATAATAGTCCTTTTTATGAAATTATACTCATATTGATTTATTTTAAGCTTAAGCCAATCAATATGAGTATATAATAGACTTCATAAGTAAATTCAAGAAAGAAGTAGGAGCTTTTTATGCCTAAATCTCATAAAATAATGTATGCCATTTATATTGTTATTTGGTTACTTTTGGCGATAAATCCTAAGTATCGTCAAGATTGGTTACTTGAAAATGTTCTTATTTTTATCTTTTTTCCTATTATTATTTGGATGGATATGAAGTATTGTTTTAGTTTTATCACTATAATAATGCTTTTTATATTTACAACCTTGCATACTATAGGGGCTCACTATACTTACGCTGAAACTCCATTTTTTAAGCCTGTTATGGAATTTTTCTCATTTGATAGAAATAATTATGATAGGGTTGTTCATTTCCTATTTGGGCTACTTCTTTTTAGACCAATTTTGGAGATAATTACATTTTATACACAAAAGAGCAGGGTGACTGTAATTTTTACACTCTCTGCAATTATCTCTATTGCAACTTTATATGAACTTCTTGAGTGGGCAGCTGCTGTAATTTTTCATCCCGATCTTGGCATGGCATTTTTAGGGACTCAAGGAGATGTTTGGGATGCTCATAAAGATACACTAGCTGCAACTATTGGCGGAGTGATAAATCTATTTTTTTATTTAAAAGTTGATAAGTGTGAAGAAAAAGTATAGTTAGAAGATTAAGATAGGTATAAGAGAGTAGTTAAGAGTAATATAATTTATCTTTAGGTAAAGTTTAATTGTCTAATTAAAGGAGAAGAGATGAAAATATTACTTTTTAGTTCAATATTAGCATTGACAATTGCTACCATGAGTGGCTGTAGTCAAAAGGTACCTACAACAGGTTGTGATATCTATCCAAATTGTGTTCCATCTACAAATTGTACTACATGTGTACCTTGTAGATAAAATCTAGTAGAGGTTTGATCCTCTACTAAAAACTATAACCAACACTTAAATATGTATAACTACTTTTATAGTCGGCTGTAAATGGTCTAAATATATCTGTTCTAAATCCATATAAATTAACTTTTACACTATCTACTTCCCAGCTTTTATTTGTATGTCCTAAAGTAAAGGATAACTTAGGTGAAAAAGTTATAGAACCATAAGTTGTTTTCTCTTTCCATGGTCTAAATCTTAGCCCAATATCCAAAAGAGAGTAGCTACCATCTACATCTACATCTGATTTAAATAGATCACTCTCAATTGTAGCAGTTTGAAAACCATAACTATAACTTCCATATAGGGATAGTTTATTATTTAATACAAAGTTTGCTTTTAGTGCGGGTCCGATTTTGTATGTGCTAATATCTAAGTCAAATGTATCCATTAAATCAAATGCAAATTGACCTTTATCTTCCAAATTTTCAGCACTCATCATTGGCATAGAAGCACCACTATTGATAGCTATACCAAAAAAGCTTTCTCCCTTTCTATATAGATCATAACCCAAACCAAAATTAAAATCAAATCCCAAAGCATCATAATCACCATGTACAGGAAAAAAGCCAGTAAAAGTATCTAGCATGTCATTTGCACTACCAAAAAATGGCATCTGAATATCCGCCATAGGATTTGCAAAATCTACATCGGCTTCTTGTGTATCTGATACATATAACTCTGCATCATAATAGAAAAAAAGAGGATAAGAGCTAAATGGTTTATGTTGTTCACTCAGGGCAAAAACATCAATATCATAATCTATCTCATGATCCATAAAATATTTGATACTTATATCCGTATCAAATGAACCTTTTCCATAACGAAAATCTAGTGCATTTACACTTCCTGCTAACAGAGATAATGCCAATAAAACTTTTCCTACCATCTTCATGACTCCTTTATTTCAAATAGTGTTAAAATTGTAGATTGCAAAAAATTACCATTATCATCACTTATCATGAGATATTGATTATCCTTATATTTGGTTAATCCTTCAAAATTATCCAAATTCCAACCATCTTTACTCTTCATGACTGCCAAATCTTTACTCTTGCAGACTCCATCAGAGATATTATCAAGATAAACTTTTTTAAGTGTTATATCAAACTCAAATTTCATCATATTAAAAGATCTTAATAAAACTAATAGATTGTTATCTTTCATAACTTCAATAGAGGTAATACTGTTTTTTTTATTGAGTTTTCTAATTTTACATATTTCACCATCTCTATTATATATCCCATGATAACCATTTTTCTGTACTCTAAGAGGTTCTTCTGGTGAGGTAATAAAACCATATTTTGGATGATAAGTTACAGACTCTAACGAACTATTGTTATTTTTATAATACCTATATACTTTTAAAGGTTTGGGTAATAAAATAGAGCTTATCTCTATTCCATTGAGAGTAAATTGGCTAACTCTATGTTTCCATTCATAAGAGATTAATAGGTGTTTATTTTCCCCTTTTCCAACAATAGCAAGTCCCTCTGAATCTCGATATGGTTTTAGAAAAGTACGGTTATGTTTTGCCATCAACTTTTTAGCACTTAGTGGCTTTAGTGAAATAATTTTATTATCTTTGAGTATCAATTTGAATTTAAAAAGGCTTCCTCTATCACTAATAGAGTACAATATATCATCTTCATTATCATAAGCCAATCCTGAAAGTCCAAAAAGTCTAATTGAATCTATCATACTATTCTCAACTACCATACTATCAAGAATTTTAATTCCCATAAAATTACCATCTTTATATGATATAGGCATCATACGAAATGATGGCACTGAAAAACCAAAAAGAACGACAAAAGATGAAACTATGATAGAAAAGATCTTTTTCATGAGAGAATTTTCCTAATAGCTAAAGAGCAAAGAGTCAAACCAAAAGAGCCAGTAACACCCACAAAACTTCCCATTCCTTCACACTTTGATTTTTCAGGTGAAAAAACTACTTCAAAATCACCCTTAAAACCACTTTTTCTAAGCTCATAACGAAACTTTTTGGCAAGTCCTTCCCCATGAGTTTTCCAAATAGAACCAATCTCTATCTGTGTAGGATCAATTAGTTTTGCTCCGCCCATAGAGCTAATTAGTTTATCTCCTGCATTATTTGCTATTGATACTTTTGCACTCATATCATCAATAGCATCAATGATTAGATCAAATGATTCAAAATCAAACTCTTCACACCACGAGGGCGTAACTTTTGTATTAATTGTTTTTATAGATGGATATAATGTTTTCAGATGTTCCACTTTTATAGCTCCCAAAGCTTCACTCCCTATCTGTCTATTTTGATTACTAGCTTCAAATGTATCAAAATCAACAATAGTAATATCACTTAATCCACTTCGACAAAGACAATCAAGGCAATATCCACCAACACCCCCAACACCAATAAGAAGAACTCTAGTAGATTGTATTTTTTGGAAATCCTCTCCAAATAAGATCTTAGATCTGTCAAATTTTAAATCCACTCTTGAACTCTTCGTATATCTTCATAAGAGGTCATATCTAAATGAATAGGAGTGATAGAGATGTAGTTTGCATTAATCGCCTCTAAATCACTCATATATTCATCTGTACTGTTTTTCCAATCTAATGGATGCAAACCAATCCAATAATGCTCTTCACCTCTCGGATTTTTGTGCATGTGAGCATCATTTCCATATATCCGATATCCACTTTTAGTCACTTTGTACCCTTTAGATTCACTTTTTGAAACAGGTGGAACATTAATATTTAATAATTTTCTCTCCCCTAAAGGAAATGAACCATTAAATATCTTTTTGACTAACTCTCTAGTCACCTCTTTTGCCAAATTGTAACCATCAAATCCAAGAGTATGTTTTCCACCTCGATAAACTTGCGAAATAGCAATAGAAGGAACTCCTTGAATTACACCCTCCATCGCCCCCGCAACTGTACCACTATATGTAATATCTTCACCCAAATTTGAGCCTTTATTGATACCACTAATAATTAAATCAGGTTTTTCATCCTCTTTAAAAAGAGCATTGAGTGCCAAATATATACAATCTGTAGGCGTTCCATCATCAAGCTTATAAAAATTATGTTCTAACTCCACAAAACGCAAAGGTCTAATTAAAGTCAAACTATGTCCAGAAGCTGACTTCTCCAATGTAGGAGCTACAACAATTACCTCTGCTAAATCTTTTACTGCTGATACAAGGGCTTTTAAACCATCACTATCAAAACCATCATCATTTGTTATTAGAATCTTTTTCATAAGATATATTATAGCACCCTTAACTAAAAAATATTTTAACTTTTTTTAAGTATATAAAAAGGATTAATAATACTCATTTTTACTATAGTTTGAAATTCAACATATTATTAGTATCATGAGCCAAAAATATGAGGAATATAAGATGTCTAAAAAACCTACTCCAATTGATGAAGAGATTAAGTTAGAACCAAAAAAGTATATTATTAGCAGTACAGATACAAAAGGTCTTATTACCGATGTAAATGACTATTTTGTTGAGATTTCAGGCTATTCAAGAGATGAACTAATCGGTAAATCTCACAATATCATTCGTCATCCCGATATGCCAAAAGTTGTATTCAAGCTTATGTGGGAACAACTAAAAGCAGGTCATGATATTTTGGCATTGGTAAAAAACCTCTCCAAAGATGGAAGATATTACTGGATTTTTACAACATTTGAGCCAGTAAAAAATGCAAATGGTGAAGTAACAGGATATACAGCACATAGAAAATCTGCACCAAAACACACTATAGAAACTATAGCCGATATTTATGCAAAAGTTTTAGAAGTAGAGAAAAAAGATGGCATGGAAGCTAGTGAGAAGTTTTTGAACAATTATCTAAAAGAGAGAGGTGAAGAGATCACTTTTGCAAATCTTATGGATGAAATATATAAGTTTTAGTCTATAAAAAGGGGATGATTTATCCCCTTTTACTATTTTTCTTTTTCAAGCCATTTGTAAACTAATGCAGCCAAAACTGCACCGATAATTGGAGCAATCCAAAATAACCATAGTTGTGTAATTGCCCAGTCTCCAGCAAATATAGCTACAGCAGTACTTCTTGCAGGATTTACAGATGTATTTGTTACAGGAATACTGATTAGGTGAATTAGGGTAAGTCCGAGACCAATAGCAATTGGTGCAAATCCGCTTGGTGCTCTTTTATCCGTTGACCCTAAAATAATAATCAAAAACATAAATGTCATAACAATTTCTGTAATTAATGCTGCTAATAAACTATATCCATCGGGAGAGTGTTCACCATATCCATTTGAAGCAAATCCACCTACTTCAAATCCAGCTTTGCCCGTTGCAATAAGATACAAAACTGTAGCTCCAGCAATACCACCCAAAACCTGAGATGCAATATATGGTAATAGTTCATTTTTTGGAAATTTACCCGCTACAAAAAGCCCTGTAGATACAGCAGGATTTAGATGACATCCTGAAATATGACCTATGGCAAAAGCCATAGTCATAACAGTTAAACCAAAAGCAAAAGCAACTCCCATAAAACCAATACCAAGTTCAGGGTATGCCGCTGCAAGCACAGCACTCCCCGCTCCACCTAAAACCAACCAAAATGTACCAATAAATTCAGCAACTACCTTTTTTGATAATGACATTTCCAACCTTCTTATGTTAAAATTCAGTTTAAATTGTAACATTTAAATATTAAAAAATTTTAATAGTTTGATATTATTTTACTTAAAAGTTGTTTTTGTATTAGTAGTTAATGAAAATTAGCATAAAAATTATCTATCAAGTATAATTTTACCCGTTATTCCATACTGCTTATATGAATCATTTTCAAAAAATACTAAATCATACTCTCCATTAGGCAAATCACCTACTTTTATAAATACATATCTTACATTCAGGGCATCTCTTTTATCGCCTACATATACCCAAGAGAGAATATTCTCTTTTATTCTTTTTGCATCTTTTTTAAAAATAGCTAACCAATCAGTTGCATTTGATGGTACTCCATACATAAATCGTATTTTCAATAAAGTATAATTTTCATTAACACTAAAAGGAGTATCAATAAATGGATTTCTCCCAAGTTCAATCTCTAGCTCTGCTTTTACTTCATAAGAATTTTTATAAAATAGCCTTACATCATATTTACCATCTTCCATATCTTCAATTTCTATAGGTGTAGCATCTGTAGTTACCCAAGCCCAATTTTTAAGATTTGCTCTATTGCTTGTAGCTCCTTTTTCAAAAAAACCTATCCAACTCTCTCCATCAGCTTCATGTGTAGCATTAAAATAGATAACATTAGCAAATCTAGATGATATAGAGAGTTTTGGTATCTCTGCTCCATTGTTAACAGTAAACTTTAAACTATCTTCTAGATCATAAGAACCATTTAGAAATAGTCTTATTTCATAATCTCCACTTTTATAATTAAAAGTCTTAAAATGAAAATGCTCAGAACCAGGACCGCCAAATCTACACCATTTCCAATCTATAATATTTTCCCTCTCACTTACATCATCTTTTTTGAAAATAGCAATCCAAGTATCTTCTGCAAGAAGGTTTATATCTCTAATCACTACCTCTATATTGTTTTGACTTTTTTGATACAATGAAAGAAGACTATCTTGATCACTTATTAAAAACTCTGAAGAGGCAAAAGTATCGTAACTATTATCCACAAAAAATCTAATCTCATAATCTCCTGCATTAAGTTTATCTAGTTTTAATACTCGTATTTTACGATTTGAATATTTAGGCTTTTCCATATCCTTAACCCAAGCCCATTGAATAACATTTTCCCATGCATTGGATGTTCCTACTTTATATATTCCAACCCAGTTTTTTTTGATTTTCCCTGCTTGTTTTTCGTAATTTCCTGTATCAAAATGCAATACAATAGCAGAGTTATATCCTCTATATTCCGTTTGAACCTCTAGAGCATTTATCGAGGAGCTAAGCAGAAGCAATAGTAGAAGAGATTTTAAGAGATTTTTAAACATTTCTATCCTTTTTTGTTTTGTTAAAAAATTGTACAATTATTTAGATTGTGTTGAGTAAGTTTTTTTTTACTATTTTCTTTTATTAAGAACTGATTAATTACAAAATATTAAAGTTAATTTGCCTCATATTTTTAATTTTGATAATTTCACTAATCTCTAATCCTGAAATCTCCATATTCATAAACTCATCCATATTTTGAATACTATTTTGAGCTAAAGCTCTCAAAACTAATCCTCTATATGCTTTTGCCCAGTGGCTTACTACTTTTTTGTTTTTTAAAAATTTTAGTGTTGTGTACTCTTTGGTTGTGGTTTTGTAAAATTTATTGTAAAAACCAGCTCTTAGATCGAGAAAAGGTTCATCTGATAGCCAATTATCAATGGCTGTACTAAAATGCTCTTTGTAGAATTTTTCTATTACAAAGTCATTTAGTTTTTCACCCTGTTTTAGTTTGTATTCGGGTAGTAATTGATCTCCTGCCAAGATGGGACCAAATAGATTTGAGAAGATCATTGTATTTTGGTCAATATAACTTTTTTGTGAATTTGTCAATGTTTGATAATCTAAATATTCAAATGCAATACCGCTATAACGCTCTATAGTTTTCATTGTTGGTTGAGAGTAGATATTTTTTTTATATTGTTTAAATTTTTGTGGATTTTTTATGCCAAATAGTTTTGATAGTTTTTCATCATTTTCACTTTTTATCATAGAGTTGTATTTATCAACTATCTCTTTTCGTTTGTTGTAAAGTTCTGGAAATATAAAGCTATTTTGATCAAAACTTTGATCTCTCCCTCCAGATGTTTTAGCTTCACTTGGTGAAAATAGTATTTTCATTTAAATCTTTAAAGTAGGATATTTTATTTTGATATAAGATAGAAATCTCTCTACCTCTTTTTGCATATGTTTAAGATCTTTGGAGTTGTCTATTACAAAAGATGCTAATGATTTTTTATCATCTATTGGCATTTGAGCGTTTATTCTCTCATTTGATTCCTCTTTGTTGTAGCCTTCTCGACTCATGAGTCTTTTGATCTGTTGCTCTTTTGGTGCGTAAACTAATATTATCTCTTTGATATCATAATTTTTTTTCTCAAAAAATAGTGGTATATCTATGATATAGGGGATATTTTTATTTTCAAAAGCTTCACTTCGCTTTTTTATTTTGGCTTTGATAATTGGATGTATAAAATTTTCCAATTTTTCTCTTGAACTCTCATCTGAAAATATCAGCTTACCCAATTTTTTACGATCTACTTTTGAATTTTTGATATATTCCAAGCCAAAAATCTCTCCTATGGCTTGAATATTTTCATCTAAACTCTCATGAGCAACACTATCAGCATCTATAATTTCAAAACCATAAAGTCTCAAAAAATTACAGACACTACTTTTACCTGTGGCAATTCCTCCTGTGAGTACGATAGCATTTTTAAACATCTATCTTTTTGCAATCCCTAGAAGTGCTTTGTTGATATATGTAGGCATAATAAATGAAGATCTTTGAATATCGCTATTATAATAGTGAAGATCATCTATAAGATCAGCTCTTTGTAGAATAATATCTGCTGTTGGATGGTATTTTTTGGATGCTAAAATAAAGTTATTGATTCTACCCATAAACTCGTAATTATATGGCATTGCAATCCAAAAGTTTGAACCTGCATTAGTTAGTAACTCTTTATGATTTTGTATATCTTCTCTATAGCTACCACCTTGAGTAACTAATAGACCATTATCTTTGAGAACTCTATTTGCTTGAGCATAAAAAGTAGGCTCAAAAAGTTCCTTGTATTGTGAATTATGAGAAAAAACATCAACGATGATAATATCATAACTCTTATCTTCACTATCAGATATAAAGTCCATACCATTTGAGATAGTAAGTTTGACATTATCATTTTCTAAAGAGCTAGATAGAGTACCAAAATATTTTTTTGAAACATTTACGATCTCTTCATCTAACTCAACAACATCAATAGAGATATCTTCATGTCGCAAAATTTCCCTAGCACTTCCACCCAAACCACCACCAAGTATCAATACCTTTTGTGGCTCTCTATGTGTACAAACTGGCACTTGTGCAATCATCTCATAATAAGATGGTGCATCTTTTTGAGTCATGGCAATTTCATCATCAATTACTAAAATATTACCTAACTCATCACTCTCATATATCTCTATCTTTTGATAATCACTTTTGGTTTTAAAAAGCCTATCTTGGACTTTAATACTCTGCTTAAAATTATTCCCCAATTTCTGTTTAAGCTTCATTTTTTCCCCTAATTTTAAAATCTATTAATAACTTAAAAAGTTTATCACATATTTGTTTAAATAGATTATTTTGGCTTTGAATCTTTTGTTTATTTGTCTATATTAAAAAGATGGTGACCCGAAGGGGATTCAATTTGGATGTTATTAAAAGTGGATATTCAATAGCAGGAGGTGTAGATTTGATTACTCATGATCTAAACCTTCAAGTATCGTACCTAATTCATCCCTTCCGATACTCTCTTTTTCAGTTTTACTATAAATTGTGAGCAATACAATCTTATCTTTTTTGATTTTTACCAATGTAATAATTCTAAAACCACCACTTTTCCCTGTGGGTATAGAGGAATTTTGTATTCTAATCTTATAGCACTCGTTACCTAAAGATGTGCCAAGAGTTGGATTGTTTTCTAAGTTATCAAGTAGATTTTTATAATCAACTTTTATTTTTTTATACTTTTTTGCAAGTTGTTTTAACTCTTTTTTAAATCTTTTTGTAGTTTTAATACTATAACTCATCTAAAAGTTCCCTAGCATCTAAAAGTTCTATTTTACCCTGATTGTAAAGATTTACCTCCTCTACTGCCTCTTTTAGTCCTTCTAATATCTCCTCTTTTGTAGGCTCTTTATACTCTTCATCTCTCATCTCAAAAGGAAGTCCACCAACTTTTTGGACTTTATGTAAAAATATATTTATAGCATCGCTTACACTTATACCATACCCTGCAAAAATCTCTTTTGCACTCTCCCATGCTACTGGATCAACTTTGATAGATGTCTGTTTTCTTGCACTTTTTGTCATAATATATCCTTTGTATACTTCTTTTGAATTATTATACTTAATCTTTCCTATTTTTCAAAATTTCTCTCTCTACGCCATAAAGTAGCTCTTTTGCATCGCTAAAGCTCCTTGGTCTTAAACTTCGTGTAACCCTCATAGTAGTAGCTTACATCAATATTGTTCATAAAGAGTTCTCTATTATTTATATTATCTGTGAGTGCATTTTTGAGTATATATTTTATCTCTATATCTTTGATAACACTTCGCTCCATGGCACTGAGGTAGTCATCTTTATCTACCTTATTCCATTCTATCACTTTTTGAAGCTCTTTTGTTAGTATCAAATCAAGCCATATTCTTGTGGCTCGTCCGTTTCCTTCTCGAAAAGGGTGAGCTATATTCATCTCTACATATTTTTCTATTATCTGCTCAAAGGTGCTTTGAGGCATGGTGTCTATATGCTTTAGTGAAGCTTCAAGGTACATCATAGGAGCAAATCTAAAACCACCTTTTGCTATGTTTGTATCTCTTGGTTTTCCAGCAAATGGGTAGATATCTGAAAAAAGGTAATGGTGTATAAACTTTAGCCCCTCAAATATTCCAATCTCCACTTTTTCAATGTCACCAGAGTCAAAAAGCTCTTTTGCTTTTTGTTTGCTTAGCTTCTCTTCTACTTTTGAGAGTTCTAGTTGGTTTGTGATACCAAGCCTATTTTCTAGTATCATGCCTCTATCTCCGCGACAATAGTAGTATCAAAATCAGCAAATAAACCTTTTATATCGGGTTCTGATGGGTAGCCATTTGCACTCGCTTCAATAGCTATAATGTTTCAAAGAGTTGGCTAGGGTAGATAAAATACCCTTTTGTTTTGATGACATCATTGACACTATCATCACCATTCACTGAGCCACAAACATCATTGGCTATTTGCCAGATTTGGCGTTGTAATTGGGTGCTTGTCATAGTAAAATCCTAATTAAAATATATTTTATAAATTGGTTTTATTGTAACGAAAAAATATGATTAGATTACTAAATCTTTATTTCTAGATGGAAATGAAAAATCCAACAAACTTCACTTTTCCCACACTATTTTTTACTACAATAAAAGAAAAAGGTTTGTTATGAAATATTTAGTTATGTTGGTTTTGGTTTTGTTTATTGGGTGTGGATCGGATTCTAATAGTAGTTTGGATTTGGGTGGTGATGATAGTAACGCTACTTTTATATATAAAGGGGAGAATACTAAGGATAAGGTGGAGGGTGTATCACTTTATAGTTATAGCCACTTAATTGACTATCCTAAAGTTTTCTCTAGTCAAGAATCTTATGACTTATTTTTAGAAGATTTAAATATTAGTCGAAATATAAAAACGATTTCTAGTTTAAAAAATATAAATGTTGATTTTGAAAAGGATAACCTTCTATTATTTCCTTTAGTAAGTCGGGGATGTGGTTTTAGTCAAATAATTATTAGTTCAAGTGCAAACAATGTAGCAATTGAGCCTAAAAGACATTATGGCAAATGTAACCAAATAATACTCTATTATAGTGTTGCATGTTTGGTTTCAAAAGATATTAGCTATATTAATATAGATGGACGCTTTGAAATAGATAATTTTTAATAGATAAAGATGATGGAGGTCTTGTTTTCCCGATATGAAACTACACCCCTACCGTTGAATCTCTACTTAGAGATAAGTGATTTTGACAATTCAATATAGTTTGCAATCTTAATTTGAGAATAACCATCCAAATAAGCTGAATGAATAATATAATTTCTCTCTTTTTTACTTGTACTTTTGTTAAAATGTTTTTCTAATAACTTAGATTTACTAAAAATAACTGTATCTTCTTTATTTAAATCATTTTTGGAATTATATTATAAAAAATGGAGATTCAACGATAGGGGTGTAATTACATAATTATATAAAAAGTTGGTGACCCGTAGGGGATTCGAACCCCTATTGCCGGCGTGAGAGGCCGGAGTCCTAACCGTTAGACGAACGGGCCACATGTTTTAAATGTGTGTCAGGACATTTGAGTGGTGATTTTACAAGAAGGAAGCTTAAATAATGCTAATTTTATATAGAAATATAGTTAATTTTTTTTGTTTTTTTCACATATTTTTCACGATAGAACGATATACTTTTAATAAAGGAGTCTGTTATGTGGAAAAAAGCTTCTGTTTTTTTATTGTTGTCTATATCTTCGACACTTTTGGCTCATCAAATTGGGCATAGTTCTTATCAAGATTCTCATGTTGAGGGGGAGGATTTTGCTGATTATATTTTTGGTGTGAGTATTGGAGCTTCTATTGAAGTTTCATCTGCTGGTACTACTTATGCTACTAGCGGTGATGAGGCTTTTGAAAATCATCGTCATCATTATAGAAAAGCTCAGAATTTTATTAGTGATAATATGGACTCTTTGGCAGTTGATATTGCACAAGGAGATGGAGAATATCTTGATAATTTGATTGGTATTCTTGAAATAAAAGATAAAGAGCCATTCAAAGTTATTTTGCAAAATAATTTTGAACAGCTATATTCTAAAAAAGATATAAGTTCCCAAGAGTTATTGGATCGAATTTTATTGATTTAAACTCGTCTTTTATAATCTTTGTAGCCAAACTTTTTGACTATCTCTATATCTCCATTTTTTCTTAAAATGCCTATTGAGGGTAGGGGGATACCGTTGAAGGTTGTATTTTTGACTATTGTGTAGTGCATTTGATCTTCAAATATGATTTTGTCTCCTATTTTTAGAGGCTTATCAAATGAGTAATCACCCATGATATCTCCTGCTAGACATGTATTTCCTGTGAGTCTATAGGTATATTTTTTTTTATTTGCTTTGGTTGCATCTCTTACTTCTACACGATAGGGCATTATAATGGTATCGGGCATGTGTGCTTCTGTAGATGTATCTAGTATTGCTATATCTATTTCATTGTGAACTATATCTAATATGCTTGATATTAATACTCCACTCTCCCAGCCTACGGCTTCGCCTAGTTCTAAATATAGTTGGATATTTGGATATTTTGCTTTGAAATTTGTGATTATTGATATGAGTTTTTCTTTGTCATATCCCTTTTTGGTGATGTGGTGTCCTCCTCCAAAATTTATCCATCTCATTTTTGGTATGAGGTGTCCAAAATTTTTTTCAAATGATTTTAGTACCTCTTCAAGTGCATCTGCATTTTGTTCACAAAGAGCATGAAAATGTAAACCTTCTATACCCTCTATCTGATCCTCTTGAAACTCTTTTTTGGTGATTCCAAGTCGGCTAAATGTAGCACATGGATTGTATAGGTCTGTTGGTGAGGATGAAACTTCTGGATTTATTCTAAGACCACATGAAGTTTTTTTGAGTGCTTTAGTTTTGTATTTTTGCCATTGTGAAAAGGAGTTGAATACTACATGATCACTGATATCCAAAATCTCTTCAAATTCACTATCTTTAAAAGCAGGGGCATAAGTATGTAGTTCTAAACCCATCTCTTCATGTGCTAGTTTTGCTTCGTGTAGTCCACTTGCACAGCACCCTTTTAGATATTTTTTTACTAGATCAAAACTTTTATATAGTGCAAAACCTTTGAGTGCCAATAATATTTTGACTCCACTTCTATCTTGTACCTCTTTGAGTAATTTTAGATTCTCTTCTAATTTGACCTCTTCTAGTAGATATATTGGAGTTTCTATCTCATTCATTCAACAGCCTTCAAAATTTATTCAAATAATTTGATATAATCTTACTATGAAAAACTTTACTCTTTTACAAAAACTTATTGTAGTGTTGATAATGGTTTCAATTATTTTTGTATCTTTTCATATTTTTAAATATTTTTTTTATCCTGATGATAATTATAAAACTTTCAAAATAGGAGCAGGTCACAAAAATAGTGAATCATATATGTTTGCAGAGGCAATTTCTAAAACTATGCAGAGATATTCAACTGATATGAGATTAGAAGTTATGGATACTGGTGGATCAAGTGCCAATATTAACCTTCTTGAAGAGGGGCATATTGATTTGGCAATTGCTCAAGTGGATATGAAAGTAGGTCCTTCTGCCTCTATAGTTAGTAATCTATATTCAGATTTTTATCATCTTATTGTGCGAAAAGATGCAAATATTAGCTCTTTTGCTGATTTAAAAGGTAAAAAAATGGCTTTAGCTGATACAAAAAGTGGTCAATGGAATGCCTTTTGGTTTGTAGCCAACCACTATGGTGTATATCCTGCTGATATTAAAAATTATCCATTTTTTTTGGAGGATATTGCAGAAGCATTTGAGGATAGAGATATAGATGCTATATTTTTTCTTAGAGCTCCTATGAATATTAATATTAAAAATATTATAAAAAATAGTAATTTGAAACTACTTTCCCTAAAGCAAACTGGTGCTTTAGCTCTTAAAAACTTATCTTTAAAGGAGAGTATAATCCCCAAAGGAACATATAATGGAGAACCTCCAATTCCACAAGAAGATATCAATACTTTATCTGTAAAAAGAGTTTTATTGGCTAATATAAGTATGGACAAAAAATTTATCAAAGAGATTACTCAAACACTTTATGAGAGACAGTTGGAGCTATTGAAATATACAAATCTTGCAGGATTTGTTTCATTGCCAAATATAGAGTATACATCAAATCTACCTATACATGAAGGTGCCAAGAGTTTTTATGAGAGAGATAATCCATCTTATTTTGAGGAGAATGCCGATTTTTTGGCACTTCTTATTACTTTGGGAGCATTGATTAGCTCTTTTGTTTTGGCTGTAAGTAGATATTTTCAAAAATCTCAAAAGAATTTGGCAGATAAATATGTATTGGAGCTTATGGATATTATGAAAAAGATTAGAGTTAGTAAAAGTCTTGATTTTATTTTGAATACTCAAATATCTCTTGAGTCAATGCTTGAAGAGGTTATTCATGAATTAGATCATGATAATGTAACAGTAGAGGGATTTCAATTTTTCTCATTTACTTGGGAAAAGGTTTATGAAATGTCAAAAAATAGAGAGGAACTTTTAAGATGAAATTAATTTTTGGTATGAGTGCTATTATTAGCCTGTTTAGTGGCTGTTTTGCTGATGTTGTGATTGCTAAAATCCCTGAAGCTTCAGGAATATGTTATGCCCCAAAGAGTGATTCTCTTTTTGTTGCGAATGATGAAGGAACTATTTATCAAATTGATCGTGATGGTAAAATTTTACAAAAAAAGAGAGTAGGTCAATATGATCTTGAAGGTGTAGCCTGCTCAAAAGATGGCAAAGAGCTATTTTTAGTTGATGAAGAGAGTAACTCTATAGTTGTATTAAATCAAAAAACACTCAAAATCAAACGAATCATCGGAGTGAAAAAAAAATATAGAGGTATCAAAATATTTAAATCAGGTAAACATGGTATCGAGGGTATTACAATTGATGGTTCTGATATCTATCTATCTAATCAATCCTCAAAAAAATGGCCAAAAAATCACTCATCAGTAATAGCTAAATTAAAAAGTAGAGATAAGAAAAAGTTGGCTATTGATAATATAATAGATCATGGTTTTATTGATGTGGCTGGATTGGATATCTACAAAGGTAATCTATATATGGTAAGTGACAAACAAGATCTTTTGATTAAATATAGTCTCAAAAAAGATAAAGTTATATGGAGCAAAAAATTACCACAATTTGCTCAAGAAGGAATAGCATTTGATAATAGAGGCTTTGTCTATTTTGCGGATGATGATGGAGCAGTTTTGAAATATAGAGTTGAAGAATTTGGACTTTGAGTAAAAATATTATAATTTTATAACAATATTATCATCTTTTTTGATTACATTTCCATCAAATATTTTTTCTAAATTATTTTTATTGAAAAAATCATTAGTAGTTTCAAAATACTCTCCTTCCCCATTGTTGATATAGAAAATGGGAAAGGAGAGTTTGTATGCAAATTGTAGATCATGAGTGATAATAATTTTTTCCTTTAGATATGTAGGATTTTTGAGAATATCATAAACCTTTTTTATCTTTTGTGGATCAAGATTGCTTGTAGGCTCATCAAATATTGTAAGTTTTGCATTGTGAGTTATTGCCGAAGCCAAAAGTAAGAGTTGTTGTTCACCACTACTAAGAGTGGAGGCATAGCTATTTTTGTGTTGTTCTATCTCTAATAATTTTAATATCTTTTGAATATTTTGGCTCTCATGAGTGCTTAGTGATAAAAAATCTTCTGCTGTTATAAAGCTATCGTAGATAGATAGTTTTGGTGGTATATAGTTGATAAGTTTTGATCTTTGTTTATGATCTATATTTTCTATGAAATTATTTTCAATTTTGATACTCTCTTTTGTGGGTAAGAGTCCACATACTATTCTCGCTAGTGTACTTTTACCAGCTCCATTTGAACCCAAAATAGTTAAACTCTCTCTATCTTGGATATTTAGAGAGATATCTTTTAAAATCTCTTTTTGGTTAATCTTGAAGCTTGGTAAATTTACTTTTAGCATCTTCTAAAACCTCTCTAAAATCATCTATATATTTTATTACTCTTTGGCTTGGCATTCCTGCATATTTTTGTGTTGTTAGATATATTGTTTTGGTTTTTGCTGCATTTATTGGAAGTTTCAGCCATGAAGATATAAGATTTTTCTCTTCCTCTTTTTTTAGGTTATGGGCTAAGATATATATAATATCTGGATTTGTGGCTATGATTCCTTCATACGAAAGTATAGGTTGTTTTGTGCTTTGTTCACTAAAGGCATTTTTATTGCCTGATAATCTGATGATATCAGCAAAATAGATACCATTCCCACTTACAAAAATCTCTTTTTTTAGATCAAATTGTCTACCAAAAACGATTAGAATCTTTTTATTTTCTAATATTCCTTTAGTTCTTTTTATAGCTTGATCTATATCTTTTATAATTTTTTTGGATTTTTCTTTCTCATTTAGAAGTAGGGCAATTTTTTTGATGCTATCTTTTATATCTTGGAGGGATGAGATAGATATAAACTCTGTTTTTATCCCTAGCTTTTCAAATTTTGGTTTTAGAGATAGATTGTTTTTTTGCATTAAAATCAGTGATGGTTTTAGAGATACTACTTTTTCAAGTGATACAGAGAAGTATCCACCAACTTTATATATATTTTGGGACTCTTGTGGGTAGGAAGCATAAGTGGTATTTCCCACTATCTGATCACCTTTGCCAATTGCAAAGATGATCTCATTTATGGCAGGAGAGAGTGCTATTATACGCTCTCTTGCATCTAAAAAAGTTATTGTGAATAGTAGGAAAATAATTTTTTTCATTTTAGATTGTATCTAAATCCAAAATAAAATGCCCTCTTACTCGTAGCATATCCTGTTACTTCTCTATAATCTTTGTCTAGTAGATTGTCTATTTTTAGATATATATTAAATTGGTCATTTATATCATAATCGGTGATAAAATCTACAAGCGTATATGCTTTGTAGTCTACTGTTGGGTTTGAGTCATAAGGTGATTTTTTCTTCTCTCCTACATATTGAATCAATGCTCCAATATGTGTATTTTGCATAGCATAGTAGTCAAGTGTGAGGTTTGCACTATTTTTTGGTCTGTGGTGGAGTTGTTTACCTTTTGGGTCTTCTGCTTTTAGATATGTGTAGTTGAAGTTATATTTGAGTGCTAAAGAGTCAATACTATTTTTATACTCTATCTCTATACCATTAAAATCACTTTTGCCTTTTATATTACTATATTTGGATGTTACTTTATAAAAATTTATCATCTCATCAATTTGATTTTGAAAATATGTGATACCAAAGTTTTTATAATTGGCACTAATATCAAACCCTTTTGTCTCCTCGGGATTTAGGTTTTGGTTCCCGTATGGGCTATATAGTTGATATAATGAAGGGATATTATATCCTGTAGCATAATTGAATGATGTCCAAAAATCTTTGATATTTGTATGTATATGTTTTACTCCGATTTTGTAGGTAAATTTATTATCAAAATCATCAAATTTATCATATCTTAGAGATTGTGAAAAGATAGTTTTTCCACCTATAAGCCCCTCAAGTGTATTGCTATTTGTGAGGAAAACTCCTTGGTTATTATACTTTTGTGCAATACTGTTTTCATGTTTGAAACTTTTTTGATCTATTCCTAGAGTTAAAGAGCCATTTTGTCTATAATTAATTACACTATTTACTCCATACTCTTTTACCTCTCCGTCAAAATGTTTTGTAAAATCGGCAGGATAATATCTCTCAAATTTTGATTGTTGTGCATATAGTTTGACCTCTCCCCAAGATTGATTTGAGTTAAAAGATACTCCATAAAATTGCTCTTTTGAATCCTCTTTGGATAATGAATCATTTGCTGCTAATATTGGATCAATATTAAATCCATCATAATCAAGAGAAGAGTCTATATAATTATAAAATGCTTCTACTCTATTTTGTTTATCAATATTAAATCCTACTTTGATATCAGCAGAACTATTTTCATAACTATCATCTTCAAAGTCATCTACATTTGAGTTATCGGGTACTTTGGCACTAAAGCCATCGGTTGTGATCCTTGAAGTATTCAAAGATATATCAAATTTATCTTGTTTGTAGCTACTATTAAATCCATACTTTAGAGTATTAAACTCCCCATATTCACCAAATATTGAGCCACTTATTCCATTTTTGGTTACTTTTTTGGTAATAATATTAATTACCCCCGCACTAGCATCAGCTCCCCAAATACCAGATTGAGCCCCTTTGATAATCTCAATTTGTTGGATATTATCAATCATGAGATGTGAAAGCTCTGCTCCACTTACAGATGTAGGGTTGTTATATCTGATTCCATCTATCAAAACCAAAACTCTTTTTGATCCGATACCTCTAAATTTTATTTTACTATTAGCACCTAATCCTCCATTTCGAGTTAGATGTATACCAGAAATGGCACTAAGAGCTTTGTCTACACTTTTGTATCCTCTCTCTTGAATCTCATCAGCTGTAATAATTGATACATTTGATGTGATGTTTTGAATGGATTGTGTAGATTTGGTGGCAGTTGTGATAGTAACTGGTTGGAGTTCTATATTTGAAGAAAATAGAGGGCTTATAATAGCTAAACTTAAGAGTGTTGATATTTTATATTTCATGTAATTATCCTTGATATGTCTGATTTTTTTGAAAAATGTATTTTGATTGAGCGTATGTATAATCTATTCTGATATAGATAGATTTTTTGAGCTGTTGTATGATGGTATTGAAAAACTTTTGTAGTGTGATATTGATGCTTGTAATCATCATACCAAACATACTAAAGTAGTATTTGCAACCTCTTATCATGATCTCCTCCTTTTGTAAAATAAAGTGAAAAATAATAACAAAAGTTTACTTGTTTTTGTAATGTGTAAAAATAGGGCATATTATGTGCTTAAATAACTCTTTAAAGATAATAGGAGCATAGAGATGAGGTTTGGATTTTTGGTTATAAGTATGGTATTTGGTTTATTATTTTTTGGATGTGGTGCATCTGATGATAATAATGTGGAACAAGAGGAGAACCCTTCACAAAATAGGGCTTATGTCTTGCAAGTTTTGAGTGATAATAGTGTTCCGTTTGGAGCAGTTTTGCATTCCCGAGATTTGGATGGTAATGGTAAAGATTATTCAATAGAACTCTCTTTTAATTATGATAAAACAGATCCTCAAAAAGTTGAAAGTTTAAAAAGTATGTTATATACAAATGAGGATGGTGAGTGGTTTTATGGTGAATATAAAAATGGATTGCCATCACTTTTAGTTAATAGTGAAAAGATTTATAAATATGGAAGTTATACAGATAATAGTTTTATACTGAGTGAATTTGATGAAAATAATATAAATATCAAAAATACTCTTATTAAGAGTGTCAAGTTTGTTAATATGGATGATGTATTAAGGGCGAGGGGGCTTATGGGGTTTCTTTATAAAATAAAGACAGAAGGTTTTGGAAAACTTAAAGTAAATGATGTTTTAGGTTTTATTGGTGATGGTGTAACTCTTTTCACAGCTTGTTTTATACCTGATCCTACATTTATAACTAAAGCAATTTGTGTATCATCATTAAGTGCTTCAGCTATAGCAGATTTAAAAGATATGACGAGTAATAAAAAAGTTGAATCTGTATCTATGACTGTTATTGCTGTTGATCTTCATGTAAAGGCATCAGATTGTGTATCAGCTTTATCTCAAATGGCTACATTGAGTAAAGTTAAAATGGCAAAAGCTGCACTTGATTGTGCTTCTTATGGATTTGGTATAAAAGATTTTGCTGATTTTGCAGAAAGAGAGGCAAAAAATAAAACACTAAATCAAATTAATAAAGAGAATAATATTACATCTACAAAAAAACCAGTAATTACAGATTTAAGCCCTCTATTTGAAATTACAGATACAGGTGAAGTTGTGCTAACTCAACCAGAAAGTGATCTTACATCAGGTGTTTGGAATGTCTCTGATAACTATACAGTCTCTGCATATAGTCAAATGAATGGAAATATTATGGGTGAAAAAATAACTACTAAACCTTCATCAGCCAATTATAAAGTAGATATTGGTGTAGCTGGAAATATTGTTACTTATCAATATAGTATGAATAATATTACTAATATATTGCAGGGTACATCTACAGGGGGTAATTCTATATTGTTAAAGGGTATAAATCAGAATATTCCAGCTGTTGGTGGTAGCTATCAAGGAATGGTTGTAAAAGAGAATAAAATAGAGTTGACTCTGACATTTGTTGATGCAACACACATGAAAGCAAATGGATTATCAGAAGTGGTGCTAGAGTTATGTAATAGTGGTGTATGTACTTCAACACATACTGAAACCACAAGTGTTGCCACTTTGACTAAACAGTAGTTTACTACTAATTTTTCCTACCATTATATCATAATGGTAGGGATTATTTTTATCCTATTTTATAGTTTTTCAAGCTCTCTATCGTGATATTTACTAAGTAATAAAAGAGCTATTATTGCTCCACATAATGCCCAAAACATATCTGATTGTGTATCCCAAATATAGCCTTGAGTACCCAAAAATGCCTCTGCTCCTTGATCTGAAAAGATTGCTACCCACCACTCAATAAGCTCATAAAATGCACTAAAGGCTAATACAAAGCAGACTATAAAAAAGTTTCTCCAACCTGAACCATTAATAACCGATTTTCGTATAACAATCTCTCTAGTAATCATAGCAGGAATAAATCCTTGAGCAAAATGTCCAACTTTATCATAATTATTTCTAGCCAAATCAAAACTATCTTTGATCCAGTCAAAAAGAGGAACTTCTGCATAGGTATAGTGTCCACCAACCATTAATATAATAGAGTGAATTAATATTAGAGTATATACAAGAGGAGTAAGAGGAAAAGATCTATAACTATATATCATGACCCCAAGCCCAATAAGTGCAGGAGCCACTTCAAGAAACCAAGTAAAATAATCTTTTGGGTGTATGCCTGACCATACTAAAACAATAAAATAGATAGATAGCCAAATATATTTCATTTTATACCTTTGAAAAAAAGGAAAATTATAGCTATTTTTACTATTATTATGAATGTAATTTTGTTTTAATTGTTTATTTTAAATGAAGTTTAATAAAAGAAAAAGGTGGTGGCTGGAGACGGAATCGAACCGCCGACACGGTGATTTTCAGTCACCTGCTCTACCGACTGAGCTATCCAGCCTTTCTCTATTTTAAGAGGTTGTAATTATACAAAAAAAACCTTAAGCTATGCTTAGGTTTTTTATTGCTTCAATAAAATCTTCTCCTCTATGTTCATAAGAGGTAAATTGATCCAAACTAGCAGCAGCAGGAGAGAGTATTGCTACATCTTTATCTGTATGTATAACATTGATTTTTTCTACAGCAATATTGAGAATATCACATGCATGTACTTTTTTGTGAATTTTATTAGATAGTTCAACAATTTTTTCTGTATTTGATCCAATAGCAAAAATTTCAACATTTAAATCTTTGAGTAGTTCAAATAGTGGTGCTAAATCTGCTTTTTTATCATCACCACCCAATATAAGATTTATTTTTTTATCTTTATAGTTTTTGAGTGCAGCGATAGAAGCATCGGCATTTGTTGCTTTTGAGTCATTTACCCATAGACGATGTTTTTTATCAAGTATCTCTTCTAATCTATGTTTCCCTATTACAAAGCTATTTATAGCATCATAATCAACTTCATCATATAAAATTTTATTTACACCCATTGCTACAAGTGCATCTGTTAGGAATGGCTCTTTAAATTTGATTTTGTTTATGTCTAGTTTGAAATAGTCTGCTAGATCTTGAGCTGAACTGTATGTTATTTTCATTGCTTCAGTTGGATAATCTTTGTATTTTTCTGGGATAATTGCAATTTCACCCTCCCACATTGTATCAAGTGGTTTTAGTTTTGCTTTTTCATATGCTTCATAGCTTCCATGCCAACTAATATGATCTGGGGAGATAGGTAAAAGTACATACATGTCTGGTGCAGCTTTATTTGTATAGTGTAGACTAAAAGAGCTTGTCTCTAATACCCAAATTGGAGCCTCTTTGCTTAGTAGTGCCAAGGGTGTACCAATGTTTCCACCCTCTATACTCCCTCGTTTAGATAGGAGTGATTGTATCATCTCTGTTGTTGTTGTTTTACCATTTGTTCCACTTACCCATATAGAGTATGGCATTGCATCTGCAAATAGATCATACTCGCTAATTAAATTTTGTGCTTTTTTTATTAGTGGATTTGAGGGGGGAATACCGGGACTAGTTACCTCTAGTCCACTTTTGTCCGGGTCAAATAATTTACTCGGAATGAGTTCATTTCCAAAAGCATCCTTTGTAACTTCTGTAAAACTATCATCATAAATCTTGCAATTATGAAATTTTTGTGCAATTGCCCTTGTTGTTTTTCCGTAACCAAATAGTGTCATCATCGAATCTTTAGTGTTATTAGTGCCAATAAATTTGAAATAAGAGCCATAATCCAAAATCTTACAATGATTTTGTTTTCTGCCCAACCTTTTAACTCAAAGTGGTGATGGATTGGTGCCATGTGAAAAACTCTTTTTTTCCTTGTTTTGTAACTCCCTACTTGTAAAATTACAGATACGGTTTCCAAAACAAAAACAAATCCAATAGCCACTAAAAGAAACTCATTTTTTGTAATGATAGCCATGTAGGCTATGAATCCGCCTAAGCTTAAACTACCACTATCACCCATAAATATCTCTGCGGGATGACAATTGTGCCATAAAAAACCTATAAGAGAGCCAATTAATGCTGCAGCTACAATAGAAACTTCACCAATATCTTTAATATTTGGTAGTAGTAGATAGTCACTTAATATTGAATGTCCCATAATATAGACAAATACACTTAGTGACATAATTGAAAATATTGATGGTACTGTAGCTAGTCCATCAAGTCCATCAGTAAGATTTACAGCATTACTTGTTGCGATAAATACAAAAATCCAAAATAGCACAGCAAAAAATTGCATATCAAAGAGAGGAAATTTATAAAATGGTATATAAAGCTGTGTTGTAAAGTTTCCAATATATAAATAAAGAGCAATTGCTCCCGATGCAAATAGTTGCATAATAAATTTTGATTTTGGAGATAGACCTGCTTGGTTGCTTTTATTAAATATCTTTGATAGATCATCTTTAATTCCAATAATGGCAAAAAGTATAATCGTGGCAATTGCACCTAGAGCAAAAAAGTTGGTAATTTTAATTGTTAATAGCGTTGCTACAAGTGAAGCTCCCAAAAAAACTATTCCACCCATTGTTGGTGTTTTTGCTTTCTCTTTGTGAGATGAAGGTGCTAGATCATAGATTGGTTGAGAGGCATTTTTTGTTTTTGCCCATTTGATAAAATATGGCATAACAAAGAGTGTAAGTCCTAGAGATATGAAAAATGAGATTCCAGCACGAACGGTAATATATTGTAAAATATTTATATCTAGATATTGATATAAGAGATAAAGCATTGAAATCCTTAAAAAATTGAAAATCACATTCTAGTACAATTTGTCTTAAGTAAATTCTAATAATATATATTATATTTTGCACCTAATAATAACAGGAGGAAAGATGGAGAATAATAGGGTATTATTGGTAATTACTGATGGGATTGGGTATAGATCGAGTTGTGATGATAATGCATTTTGTCAAGCAAAAAAGCCAGCATATGATTATCTTTTTGAAAATGTACCAAACTCTTTGGTAAAGACTTCAGGATTAGCAGTGGGACTTCCCGAAGGACAAATGGGTAATAGTGAAGTTGGTCATATGTCTATTGGGAGTGGGAGAGTGCTTTATCAAAATTTAGTGAAAATATCTAAAGCTATAGAAGATGAAAGTTTAGCCCAAAATGAAGTGATTAAAAATATTCTCTCTAATAGTAATAATATCCATATAGTTGGTCTTTTAAGTGATGGTGGTGTTCACTCTCATATTGAACATATTATAGCACTCTCCAAAATAGCCTCTAAAAGTGGTAAAAAAGTTTTATTACATCTCATTACAGATGGAAGAGATGTTGATCCTAGATCAGCAATAGAGTATATTTCACAAATTGAAGATAATTTAGATCAAAATATCTCCATAGCAACAATTAGTGGTCGTTTTTATAGTATGGATAGAGATACTAGATGGGATAGGGTTGAGAGGGGATATAGAGCTATTGTAGAGGCAAAACCAGACATCAAATTAAGTCCAAAAGATTATATCTCTTCTCAATATGAAAAAGATGTTACAGATGAGTTTTTGGAACCAACCTCTTTTGGTGATTATAGTGGATTTGAAAATGGTGATGGTATAATATTTGCCAATTTTAGAAGTGATAGAATGCGTGAAATGGTAGATGCTATTGGAAATAGTGATTTTAATGAGTTTACAAAACCAAAACTAGATCTAAATATTGCTACTATGACGGTATATAATAAAGATTTTCCATATCCTGTAATTTTTAGAGATTCCCTCCCAAAAAATACATTGGCTGAGGTGATAAGCAGAGCCTCTCTAAATCAACTACATACTTCAGAAACAGAAAAATATGCTCATGTAACCTTCTTTTTTAATGGTGGAGTAGAGGAACCATTTTTGAATGAGACAAGAGTATTAGTACCTAGTCCAGATGTAAAAACTTATGATCTAAAACCTCAAATGAGTGCACCAGAAGTGGGTGAAAATGTAAGAAAAGCTATGAAAAGTGAGTATGATTTTATTGTTGTAAACTTTGCAAATGGTGATATGGTAGGACATACGGGAGATTTTGAAGCAGGGGTAAAAGCTGTTGAGGCAGTGGATTATGAGTTGGGACAAATTATTGAATTAGCAAAAGAGAAAGGATACAATCTAATTATTACAAGTGATCATGGTAATTGTGAAGAGATGAAAACTCCAGAGGGAAAAACTTTGACAAATCATACTACTTATGATGTTTTCTGTTTTGTTATGAGTGATAAGGTTAAAACAGTCAAAAATGGTGGATTAAATAATATTGCACCAACTGTATTAAAGTTGATGAATTTAGAGATCCCATCCGAGATGGATGAACCTCTTATATAATTTATTCTCTTAGTGCTTTTGCAATTAGCTCTATTGGATTTTTGAATATAGTCTCTACTTTTGCGTCATGTAAAGAGTTGCTAATTTGCATTCTACAAGCACTACATTCAGAGCTTACTATATCAGCTTTGGTATCTTTTATCATGGCTGCTTTTGGTAGGCCTGCTGCATGTGCTAGGTGAAATTTTTCACTTTGCATCGTAACACCACCAAAACCACAACATCTATTTGGATCTGACATCTCTGTAATGGTATAGTTTTGAGATATTAAGTTTCTTGGCTCTTGATAGATTCCTTGCATTTTTCTTGCATGGCAGGGGTCATGATATGTGATTGTATCTTTAAGATTTTTTTTCTTTGCCAAAATCTCTTGAAGAGTAGTATTTTTATCTAGCCACTCTGTAGCCATGAATATTTTTTGGCTTAAATTTTGAGCTCTTTGTTTCCAATCTAGTTTATCATAAAAAAAGTGTGCATAATCAATTTTGATCATAGCTGAACATGTAGCTTCAGGAATGATAATAGCATCTAAATCATCAATAAAAGATTCAAAATACTCTATATTATGTTTTGCTAAATAATCAACCGTATCAAAATCACCTGTAAAATATGCAGGAGCACCACAACATAGCTGTTTTTTGATGAGGTATACATCTATCTCTAATATTTTTAATATTTCTAAAAGGGATTTTCCAATATCTGTATATGTATAGTTTCCAAGACAACCTATAAAGATACCTATTTTTCCTTTTCCCCCATTTTCTATAATATCAGGATGAGAGTTTAGAAAAGTTTTGGTTTTTACAGATGGGAAAAGTCTCCCTTTTTTGACCATAGGAAATGAAAATCTTGATTCCATTGAGCTTTGTTGCTCTTTGATTTTGAATCCGCATGTTTGAAATACATAACCCAATTTTGCTAAAAAATCCATTATTTTACGGTGTCTTAGTAGAAAAAAGAAGGCTTTTTTATACCATGCAAGACCAAATTTTTTACGAATATCATTTCGTACTTGCTCTATAACCATATCAGTAGGGAGGCTATTTGGACAAACTTCTACACAGTTTGTACACAAAAAACAGCTCTCAAAGATATCTTTTGCATTTTTATCAAGCTCTAAATGACCATTTTGATAAGCTCCCAAAAGCTCGATAAAACCCCTTGGAGAGGTGACTTCATCGCTATTTACATTGTGAATTGTACAAACGGGTATACATTTACCACACTTTATACAATCCTCTGTTATCTCTTGGTAGTTAAATATTTCATTGATTTGCATCTATATAGTCTTACTAAATCTTTTACTATTATCAGATAATTTTTTCATGTAAGCATCAAATGCCATAGCTATATTTCTTATAAGCATTGTTCCTGTTTGACTAGCTTTGATCTCTGTGTCGGTGATTGTGAGTAACTCTTCATCTACAAATGGTTGTAGTGAATCTAGGGCATCTTTGAAATACTCTTTGAAGTTGATATCAAATTTCTCTTCAACTCTTGAAATATTGAGTTTGAAGTTACTCATAAGTTCCATAATTACATAGTTTCTGATAATATCATCTTGATTGAGTTTGATACCTTTCTCAAATGGTAATTCACCCGCATCAATTGCTGCTTCATAAGATTTCATATCTTTGGTATTTTGTGCATAATAACTAGCACCTTCACCAATACTTGTAAGTCCTACGCCAATTAGATCGGCTCCACCTTTTGTGGTGTATCCTTGGAAGTTTCTATGTAGTTCACCTTTTTCAATTGCCAAAAATAGCTCATCTTCTGGTTTTGCAAAGTGATCCATTCCTACCATTTTATATCCATGAGTCTCAAAAAATTCTATTGTGTACTCTAATATTTTTAGTTTTACTGATGGGTGTGGAAGGGTAGTTTCATCTATTTTTCTCATAGTTTTTTTGAGCCATGGAACATGAGCGTAATTAAAAACTGCAAAACGATCAGCGTCCAACTCTCTTGCTTCTGCTAGAGTTTTTTTGAATGTTTCAAATGTTTGAAATGGTAGACCATAAATAAGATCAACATTTACAGACTTTATTCCTCCACTTCTTGCTAAATCAATAGCCTTTTTTGTAACTTCAAAAGGTTGGATTCTGTGTACTGCTTCTTGAACTTTGGGATCAAAATCTTGCACACCAAAACTTATACGGTTAAATCCACCCTCTTTGAGGACATTCATATGTTTTGGGGTGAAAAATCTTGGATCAATTTCACAACTTATCTCTGAATCATCTCTAAAATTTGGAAAAGTAGATTTGATAAGATCAATTACTCTTTTTAGTTGTACTTCATCAAAAAAAGTTGGTGTTCCGCCACCAAAGTGGAGCTGAATAACCTCTCTAGAGGTATCAAGATATGAAGCTAAAATTTTGAGTTCTTTCTCTATATAACTAATATATCTCTCTTTTTTGTCCTCTTTTGATGTAAAAACAACATTACAGCCACAAAAATAACAAGCAGATCTACAAAAAGGAAGATGAAAATATAGAGATAGAGGGGTATCACTTTTTTGATCCTTTAGCTCTTGTAGATAAGCCTCTTTTGTAAATGAGTCACTAAATTCTAGTGCTGTTGGATAGCTTGTATATCTAGGTCCTGGTTTTGAGTATTTTGTGAACTTGTTGAAGTCGATCATTAAACTTATATTTCCTTATTTTCTATTTTTATCTAGCCATACCATGACACCTTTTTGTGCATGGAGTCTGTTTTCTGCCTCTTCAAAAATCTCATTTGCATGGGATTCAAAAACTTCTTCACTTACTTCATATCCTCTATAAGCAGGAAGGCAATGTAAAAACATGGCTTTTTCTTGTGCTAAACTCATGAGTGCATTATCTACAATAAAACCTTTGAACTCTTTTACTTTCTGCTCTTTTTCATCCTCTTGCCCCATTGATATCCATGTATCGGTGGTTACTACTGTTGCATCTTTTACTGCCTCTTTGGGATTATTTGAGACAACTATTTTTGCATTAGAAGTTTTGGCAATCTCCAAAGCCTCTTGTAAAATTTTATTATCTACTTCACACCCTTTTGGTGTAGCGATTCTTAATTCAAATCCAAGTTTTGCAGCCAACATTAGCCATGAGTGAACCATATTATTCCCATCACCTATATAAGCAACAACTAGATTTTTATCTTTTTTATGTTCTATTATTGTCATGTAATCTGCCATAAGTTGTACTGGATGATACGAGTCTGTGAGTCCATTTATCACTGGTACTTTTGAAAAAGAGGCAAACTCCTCAAGCCCTTTGTGTGAAAATGTACGAATCATAATCATATCAACCATTCTTGATATAACTCTTGCCGTATCTTTCATAGGTTCTCCGCGACCGAGTTGAATATCTTTTGAGGATAAAAATAGTGCATGTCCTCCAAGTTGGAACATACCTACCTCAAAACTTACTCTAGTTCTTGTTGAACTTTTTTCAAAAATCATTCCAAGAGTTTGTCCTCTTAAATAATCTTTTTTTTCTCCCTTTTTAAGATCATGTTTTATCTCAAATGCCAAATTTACCATTTCTAAGATTTCATCTTTTGTAAAATCTTGTAGTGTCAAAAAGTGTCTCACCTTTTATCCCTTGTTCGCTTCTCTTGCGTATAAATTAGAAAAGCTTCCATGATATCCTAATATAACCAAAACTTAACTCCAAGTATTATATGTCTATTATTATATATTGACTTATGAACATATGTTCGTTAAAATTCATTTATATAATTGTAAAGGATATCTCTATGAGTGGTTCTGGAAAAAAAAGAGTTCCAAGAAATATTGAAAAAGATCATTCAAAAGTCTGTTTTAAGCCATGTGGACTAAGGAGAAACTCTCTAGAGAGAATGGTATTGGATATTGACGAGATGGAAGCGATAAGACTTAGTGATTTTGAGGGATTATATCAACAAGAGTGTGCAGATAGAATGGGAATATCAAGAACAACCTTTTCAAGATTGATTGAGAGTGCACATAGAAAAATTGCGGATGCTTTATTGCATAATAAAGCTATTTCGATTATAAAATATAATTAGGATTAGGTAAAAAAGTGAATATCACATTAACACAAATTGCTACAATTAATTCCCCTTTTTGTGAATTAATCAATATGCCCGTACAGCCAAAGGGGGCAAAAGATACTTATGCCACAATTGAATTTAAAGATGAATTTGTAGATGGATTAAAAGATTTGGATGGTTTTAGTCATGTCTATCTTATCTACTACTTTCATGAAATAAAAGAGCCAAAATTGAGTGTAATTCCATTTAATGATATGACACATACCCCAAGAGGAGTCTTTTCGACAAGAACACCAATGCACCCAAATAGTATAGGTCTCTCTGTTGTTGAGCTTATAAAAGTAGAGGGAAATATTGTCACTATTAGAGGAGTTGATATTTTGGATGGTACACCTCTTTTGGATATAAAACCATATATTGAAAACTTTGATAAAGTTGAAGGTGAAGTTCGTTCAGGATGGATGAAGGCTAGTAAAGATGAGGTAAGTAGGAAAAAATCTGATGATAGATTTGTATGGAAGTAAGATATGAAATTAGCACTAAAAAAAGCATTTCTCTCTTTTATCTCTATGATGCCTATGTTGATAGGTGTTGTTGGATTGGTAGGATTGATGCAGATATATATTACGCCTGATATGCTCTCTTCATTTTTTGGATATGGTGATATTTTGGATGTTTTTGCAGGTACATTTGCTGGAGCGATATCAGTGGGGCAGGGTATGATTAGTTATATTGTGGCAGAAGGATTGATGCAACAGGGTGTATCTATTTATGCACTAAGTGCATTTATTCTTTCATGGGTTACATTAGGGTTTATTCAAATTCCAGCAGAGGCATCTGTATTTGGTGGGCGTTTTACACTTTATCGTAATATTTTGACTCTTATTAGTACAATTTTAGTTGCTTATTTGAGTGTTATTACTGTTAAGTTGTTTTCATGAAACAGATGAAACTAAAAGGTGTAAAATTTCTTATAGTTGTAATTATTGTTTATATATTACTCCTTATATTTGATAATCAAAATAGTTTAGTTGCATTGCAAAAAAGTGGTATGATATTTTTAAAATTAATACCAATTTTTATACTTATTATTGGTTTGACTGCATTGATTAATTATATATTAAAACCAAAACAGATTATGAAATATTTTGGAAAAGATAGTGGAGCTAAAGGGTTATTTTATACACTTCTTGGCGGTGTGATTAGTCATGGTCCAATGTATGCATGGTATGGAATGCTTGAAGATATGCGCTCTTCTGGTCTTAGAGATGGATTAATCGCTACTTTTCTCTATGCACGAGCTGTAAAACTACCTCTTTTGCCTTTTATGGTGGATATGTTTGGAGTTGTATTTACAATATCCATGACATTTTATACTCTTATTTTTGCCATCATTCAAGGGAAGATAATAGATTCGATAAATAGTTTTAGGGAAAATAGTACAACTACTAAAAGTTAAAAAACATATATAAAAACCAACTTTAAAAAATTTACTTGTATCAACATTTAATATGTTGATACAATAAATAGATTAAGTTAAAAGTTTAGCTGCCTCTTTTGCATGATAGGTGATGATTATATCTGCACCTGCTCTCTTAAATCCCAAAAGTGTCTCCATCATGACTCTATCATAGTCGATGAGGTTTGCTTTTTGGGCTGCTTTTAACATGGCATACTCTCCACTTACATTATATACAGCTAGGGGTAGAGATGTATTTTCTCTTACATCTCTTATGATATCCATGTAGGCTAGGGCTGGTTTTATCATTAATATATCAGCTCCCTCTTTTTCATCTTCTATACTTTCGGATATAGCTTCTCTTCTATTTGCAGGGTTCATTTGATATGTTTTTCTATCACCAAAGCTTGGGCTTGATTCTGCTACATCTCTAAAAGGTCCATAGTATGCGGAAGCAAATTTAGTGGAGTAGCTCATGATTGGTAGATTTATAAACCCCTCTTTATCTAGTGCATCTCTAAGTGAACTAATCATTCCATCCATCATTCCACTAGGGGCGATCATGTCTGCTCCTGCTCTAGCATGAATAATTGCTTGTTGGGCTAAAATTTCTAGTGTTGCATCATTATTTACACTCTCATTTGGAATATCTAAGATTCCACAATGTCCATGATCTGTATATTCACAAAAACATAGATCAGTTACTACAAATATATCTGGGTGAGCCTCTTTGATAGCTTTGACACTTTGACTCATGAGTCCATGTTCGCATAGAGCGTCACTTCCTATGCTATCTTTTGTTTTTGGAATACCAAAAAGTATGATTGAGTAGATACCCAACTCTTTTAGTTCATCTATCTCTTTGATTGCTACATCTATACTCATTTGGAAAACTCCAGGCATAGAGTCGATCTCTTTTTTATACTTTTCTCCACTCTCTTTTATAAAAAGAGGGTAGATAAAATCATCTACAGATAGTTTTGTCTCCTCGACTAAATTTCTAAGTGTTTTGTTCATTCTTAATCGACGAAATCTTTTAAACATGCTATTTACCTTTATTGTGTTAAAATCATTTTTACTTATTTTATCATGCAAGAGTTTATAATATGAAAATTGAAATTTCAGAGGTTGCCAAATTACCATCTCGTTTTGGGGATTTTAGAGTGCAATCTTTTAAAGAGGGAGAGAAGGAACATTTGGTGATTTTTAAAGAACCATTTGGAGATGTTCCTATAGTTAGGGTACATAGTGAGTGTTTAACTGGTGATGCAATTGGAAGTTTGAAATGTGATTGTAGGGATCAATTAGAATTTGCTTTAGAGAGTATTGAAAAGGATGGAGGACTTGTTATATATTTGCGTCAAGAGGGGCGTAATATTGGACTTTTAAATAAGATAAATGCTTATGCTCTACAAGATAAAGGTTACGATACTGTAGAGGCAAATCATCAGTTGGGTTTTGATGCAGATGAGCGAACTTATGAGATGGTTGAGTTTATTCTTGATTATTTTGGTATTAAAAAGATTAGATTGCTTACCAATAATCCCAAAAAAATAGAGAGTTTAGAGGGGGTAGATATTGTTGAGAGGTTGCCTATTATTCAAGGACTTAATAAACATAATGAAAACTATTTGGCAGTCAAAAAAGAGAAAATGGGGCATCTTTTTTAGATGAAAAAGTTTAAACAATATACAGATTTACTTCTAAAATACAACAAAGTACATAGACTCTCAGGTGCTAAAAATATTCAAGAGGTGGAAAAAAATATAGAAGATTCTCTCTATCCATTGGGCTTTTTAGATCTTACTAATATTAAAGAGGTGGTCGATATAGGTACTGGGGCGGGATTTCCTGGTATGATTTTGGCTATTGCTTTGCCTGATATTCATTTTACTTTGGTTGAACCTCTTATGAAGAGAACAGCATTTTTACATCTTGTAAAATCAACTTATGATCTTCAAAATGTTACAATTTTGACTGAAAGAGTGGAAGATATTGAGCCATTTGAAGCAGATTTAATCACTTCAAGAGCTGTTGCCAAAACTGACATGTTACTTGATTTGGCAAAATCGTTTATCACAAATAGGACAGAAATACTTTTTTACAAGGGTGAAAATGTCTTTAATGAAGTTTCAAAAGATATGAATTATGAAATTATTAAAAGAGATAAACGATACTATTTATATATAAAGGGGAATAGATGATAATAAAATTGGTAATTGTAGCTCTCATTGTTTATGCTATATATTTTGTTTTATTCAAAAAACCAGCAATACAAAAAAAGAGTAAACAAGAGAATATAGATAGCGAAACAATGTTGGAATGTGCCAAATGTGGTGCTTATGTGAGTAGTGAAGAGGCTATTATCAAAGATGGTAAGTTTTATTGCTCAAAAGAGTGTGCCTCTTTGATATGATAATTATTGGGCATAGATGGATAGATTCTACGCCATTTTATTGTGTAGATTCTATTGAGGATATTAAAAAAACTCCGCCAAACTCTAATGTTTTGATTCTTTTTTCAGAGAATAATCTTGATTTATGCAAATATTGTTCTTCTAATGGTGTAGTGTTTGGTTTGGGTGTTAGGAAAAAAAAGGAGATAGTTTTTGCTTCAGCTATTGGAGCTTCTTATCTTGTGAGTGATTCCCAAAAACTTGTAAAAAAAGCTCAAAAATTGGCAGACAATTATCTTTTTGATATGAAAATTATTCTGCTAATTGAAAATGAAAAGAGCATGATATGGGCTGCTGATCGTGGGATAGATGGTATATTATTTGAAAGAGGAGTTATGAATGGAAGTTTTTAAAACATTTTTTTTATTAACACTTATGACACTATTTTTTATTTGGGTAGGTGGTATGCTTGGTGGAACTCAAGGTATGGTAATTGCCTTTATTATTGCTGTAGGTATGAACTTTTTTAGCTATTTTAATTCTGATAAATTGGTTTTAAAACACTACCATGCAATAGAAGTAGATGAGAGAAGTGCTAGAGGTCTTTATGCTATGGTAAAGAGATTATCTAAAAAAGCTGGTGTTCCTGTGCCAAAAGTCTATATTATTCCTGATCGCATACCAAATGCTTTTGCAACAGGACGAAATCACTCTCATGCTGCCGTAGCTGTAACTGAGGGATTGCTTGATCTGCTTGATGATCATGAGGTTGAGGGTGTTTTGGCTCATGAGATGAGTCATGTGAAACATTATGATATTTTGATTGGTACAATTGCCGCAACTTTAGCTGGAGCAATTGCTATGCTCTCAAATTTTATGTATATGTTTGGTGGAAGTAGAGAGAATCGTCCAAATCCTATTGTCATGATGGTTTTGATGCTGGTTACACCTATTGTAGCTTCAATTATTCAGATGGCAGTAAGTAGAAATAGAGAGTATTTAGCAGATGAGGGTGCTGCAAAACTTACAGGACATCCTGAATGGCTCCAATCTGCACTATCAAAACTCGATAGTTATGCTAGAAGGGGAACTCTTCATGATGCAACTCCTGAGACCTCTCATATGTTTATTATCAATCCTCTTACAGGAAAAGATCTATCTTTTAAATCTCTCTTCTCTACTCATCCAAGTACAGAAGATAGAATTATGAGATTAGAAGAGCTTAAAAGTAGTCGCTCTTTATATAATAGATATTAATTTATCTGCATAGGTGGTTTTTGTGATTTATCAAAAACCACTTTTTTACCTATATTTTTCCAATCATACATAATACCTTTGCCCAAATCTTTGACTTTAGTATATCCTAGCTCATTTGCCAAAAAACTTCCAACTACTTTAGTTCTACTCCCACTTCTACATACAAGTACAAAAGGTTGATTTTTATCTGTTACTACTTTTGTAAAAGCACTCATCCACTTTTGAATGTTATAGTTGCCTTGTTCATCAAAAAACATGATTTTTTTACTTGTAGGAACTACTCCTGTCTCTTTCCACTCTGCTGGAGTTCTAATATCAATAACAACGATACCTTTTTTGATTAATGTTTCTAATTCTGAAGATTTTATATTTTTGAAATCTGCAAGTAAAAAACTTTGTAACAATATTATCGAGAGTATGATTTTTTTTAACATCTATTTTTTCCTATGAATTTTTTGATGATTATATCATTTGAAAGTTAATCCTTAATCTCATATTTGAGAACTTGTTTTGCAAAATCTATATTATAGAAAAAGATGATTTTAAACATCATGTCAATTTTACTATTCTCTTTATCTCTAGAATCAATAACCTTAAATGTAAAACCTACACCATCATTTTGATTTTTTGGTTTTACTGTAAAAGTGAGTGGGTTTAGTGTCTTTAACATATTTATTATAGATTTTTGTTTTTTTGGTGTTAATCCCTCAAGAATATTTCCATCTTTTTCCTCTTTTTTGATAGCTTCTAAGAGTAGAATATGGTTATCTTTATAGATAGATTTATTCCACTTTATTTTTCCTTTTGCATAGCTTAGCACTCTTATTTTTGTAAGAAGTGGTTCCTCTTCAATGGCTCTTATATCCTCTATAAGTTGAAGAAAAGTATTTTTCCCTCCTATACTCATGGCATTTGATAATAGATCTTTATGTAGTTTCTCTTTTGTCTCTTTTTCTAATTTATGAAAATTCATCTTTTTCCTAGTTTTTTTCTAAGTATATCTAATACCCATTATCTTTAAGCCAACTATCTAGTTTTTGTTGTGGTCTATGAGAGCTATATCTTTGTTTAAATCTTCCAAATCTATTTTGAATTGGAACTTTTATATCTTTTTTTGTTGATTTTGTTTTTACTTCTATTTGAGGTTCTGGTTTTTCAAAAATATTCTCATCAAAACTAGCTAGAGAGATAGCATTTTTTACTCTTGTGGCTGCTACATAATAGATATTTATCTCCTCTTTGATTTTTATGGGTGAAATATCTGCCTCTTTTATCATCTTTTTAATCTGCTCAAGATTAGTAAAATCTCCTTCACTCATAATCACTTGATCATACTCTTCACCTTTTGCTTTATGAGTGGTTGTGTATATAATTTGAGCTTGGTCTCTATTTTCAGTTATAAGTGTTTTTATTTTTTTGTTGAAGCTAAAGAGTTGAGTATCATACTTCTCTACAAGGGTAATCATATTTTTTAGAGGTTGATTTTGTGTGTCGATTGTATATTTTTTTAGACTCTCTATTGAGTCAAACTGTTTGATTAGTTCATGATCTACGCTTTTATTTTCATGAAGTTTCAAAATAGAAAATATAGTTTTATTCATAAATCCATATCCTCCATATCCTCCCTCAAAAAATATCTTCTTATTTTGGTCTAATCTTTTTAATATCTCCTCAAATAGAGATATATTTGATCTTGCAATTACTGTATATGGTTTTTTGAGGTTAAGTGTTTTGAATCCTATCTTTGTGTAGTGATCTTCACCGTTTATCTCAAGGAGTTGGGATTTTAAAAGAGAGTATCCTTGATTGAGTATTGTTGATAGTTGTTGAGCGTACCCATCTCCAAAACGAAAACTTCTTGTAAGCTTTAAAGAGGGGGTATCTATCTTTTCAAGAGCATTTATAGCAAATCTAAAACTATAAATTTGTTGAAAACCATCACCTACATAGATAGTATTGGAAGATTGTCTCTCTATAATGGCACTCATGACATCAGATATATCTTGTGCTTCATCAACCAAAATCAGATCAAAATTTAGTTTTGGTTTGTAAAGATAGTAGAGTTTGAGATAAAAATCATGAGTGATTGATATCTTTTTATTTTTCATAGCACTTAAAATTTGTTGAACATGAGAGCAGATTATTATGGGGTCTTTTGATAATATAGCCAAGATTTCATTACTTGGAGAGGCTACTTTAATATAACTTGATAATAAGATATCATCAATCTCTCTAATTCTAGAATTACAGTAAAATGAGACCAAATCTTTGATAAGCCATGAATATATAGGATCATTGCTATTTATAAAGTGACCAATAGCGATCTCATCTAACTCAAAAATCTTGTAATTCCATACGCCAATCGCTCGATAAGCTAGAGCATGAATAGTTGTAACATGTATATTTTTAATATTTTCTATCTCTAGTTTTCTACTTATCTCTTGAGCAATGGCTCTATTGTATGCTAAATATAAGATAGATAAGTTTTTCTTCTTAGAAGCATAAGCAAGAAGTGTTGTTGTTTTTCCACTTCCTGCTACTGCATTTATTTTTAGTTTTTTCTCATTTGAGTTTATAATATTATGTTGTTCTTGTGTAAAATTCATAAAAGAGATTGTATCGTTTATACCTCAACAAGCTCTTTATTTAGATGTAATAACTCTCTTAAATCCTCTTCTGTAAGGTTTGGTAGCGTTAATTTATATCTTTTTTGGTGTGAATCATCAATATCATTTAACCTTTTTGAAAAAGTCTGTTCATGATAGTAGTTTAATCCCCTTTTATCGGCAAGTACTCTACAATAATTTCCCATCTCTTCAACTCTTAAAAGTTCATCTTCACTTAAAATTGTCTCTTCTAACTTCTCTCCATGTCTTTTTCCTATGATCTTAATATCTCTATTTTGGGCATTAAAGATATCTTGAAGTGTTTTTGCCAAAAACTCCAAAGATGTTCTTTTGGCTTTATAGATAAATAGATCACCATTTTTGCCATGTTTGAATGCAAAAAGAGCAAGATCTACAGCCTCATCTATGCTCATGATTGATCTTTTCATCTTTTTGTGTGTAATTGTAATTGGTTTGTTCTTTTTGATCTGCTCTATAAAAGTATTTACAGCTGATCCACGAGATGCAAAAACATTTGAGTAGCGTATAATCGTAAGTGTTGTATTTGAGTTTAATTCTAGCAAATCTCTAGCTTTTTGAAAAATTACCTTCTCCATCATGGCTTTTGAGATACCCATAGCATTTATAGGTTTTACAGCTTTTCCTGTACTCAAAAAAACAACTTTTTTAATATTATGGTTAATAGCTGCACGAATAAGGTTATCTGTACCTAAAATATTAGTTTTTACTGCTTCGATAGGAGAGAAATCGCAAGATGGAACTTGCTTAAGTGCTGCGGCATGAAATATATAATCAACACCTCTACATGCATCATTAATAGCATTTTCATCCCTTACATTTCCAATTATAAATTTTATTTTGGGATTATGGTATCTTATTCTCATATCATCCTGTTTTTTTTCATCTCTTGAAAAGATAATAATTTTTTTGATATTACTATCCATAAAACGCTCAACAAAAGCTGTACCAAATGAACCTGTTCCACCAGTTAATAAAACTACTCTATTTTTAAATATACTCATAATTACTCCAAAAATCCATATTTTCTCATTATCTCTTGACCTGTTTGGGAAGCAGCAATTTTCATAAAATCTTTTGCAATATTAGGATGTTTAGAAAAACTTAAAAGATTAATAACTAACTTTTTTTTGGGAGCTATACTATTATCTATCTCAATAATATCAATATATTTTGCATTATCTGACCAAAAAGCTGTTGCTCTCCAATTGATAGATAGATCCATCTCTTTTTTGATTAATGAGTTATTGATCATCTTTGATTGTGTTGCAATATCTACTGCTCTATCATAGGCATCTTCTAAAAATGCTGCCCCTTTATATTTAGTTAATAGTTTTTTTGTCATTTTTCCTATACTTCCACTATATGGATTACATAAGATTGTATTTATATCTTTTCGTAGAAGATCATCTAGGTTTTTTATCCCTTTTGGATTTCCTTTTTGGACAAAGATTGCGGCTTTGTTAAAACCTATATATTGAGAATCCAATAAAAAACCATCTTCTAGATTTTTCTTTCTGTATGAGTTAGAACCAGGAAGATATAGATCTCCTACTTTTTTACTTTTTAAAATAGTATATAGAGTTTTTGATCCTCCCTTTTTGATATAAATTGTGCAGTTATGCTTTTTTTCTACAATTTTTGATATTTTTGTTATGGGTTTTACCATTGTAGAACCACAATAAAAAATTAGTATAGGTTTTGTATTGGCATAAGATAGTGTTGCTATCAATAAAATTGTTATTAGAGCTTTTTTTAACATCTTTTCTCCTTCTTATATTTCAATAAATTGTTTATTTGTTGTATCTTTACTGATATCTTTTGATATTTTAGAGATAGAGTTGGCAATAGAGTCTGTCTGTTTTACTGTTTGTAAACTTTTTTCTATATTTTGATCTACTATTTGCATAAAATTATTTATCTCTTTTACCGTAGAGGATTGATTTTTTATCCCCTCTGATATATCTTCAATAGAGCTATTTAATTGATCTATACTCACTTTTACATCTGAGAGTGAATTTTGAGTCTTCTCAGCTAGTTGTCTAACTTCATCTGCTACCACAGCAAATCCTCGTCCATGTTCTCCTGCTCTTGCTGCTTCTATGGCTGCATTAAGGGCTAATAAGTTTGTTTGATCTGCTATATCTGAAATAGTTTGTGCTACATTTTTTATACTTTGTGAATTCTCTTCAACTATAGTAGTTTTATTTACAATATCACTTATAGATAGAGCCATATTATTTGACTCATGTAGTGTCTTTTTTATAGATGAAAATTGTTTATCTTCTATCTCTTTTAATTGAGCGGAAAGTTCTATAAGTTTAGAAGAGTTTTCATCTAAAAATAGTGCATTTTTTGCATCTCTTGATAAGCTTTTTGATATATCTAGTCCCAAATTATTTAAGTTTTTTTCAAAAAAGCTCTCTGCATGATCTATTTTTGATTTGAAATTCATATTGGTAAAATTATTCATTAATGAGATAAGCTTATTTGCATCTTTGCCAATAGTTTTTTCTAGTTGACTTAGCATCTCGTTTATTACATTTTTTAGTTCATTTAGAGTTGTATTTTTTGTTGAGGTTTGAACTCTAACATTATAGTATCCTGATTTAATCTGTTCCATGCACTCATGTAGCTCTTTGATTAATTTGAGATCTTCCTCCTGTTTCTCTTTTATTTCAATAATGTTTTGATTAATAATCTTTGACATCTCTCCTATCTCATCATGGCTATCTATTGTGATCAACTCTACAGATGTTTTTTCTTGGTGGATATAGTCAAAAAAGCTCAAAAGAGAAGTTTGAAGTTGATTTAAGGGAGATAAAACAAACCGATTTAAGTTAAATATAGTTAAAGATATTATTAAAATTAAGAGTATAGTAATTAATCCTATTAGTGCATAAATAGTCTCTTGAGATTGATATATTAAACCCTCGATACTTTTTAAATCTTTTCCCACTAATAGTACTCCTAGTTTTTTTCCATTAAAGTCTGCTATTGGTCTATTTACAACAAAATATTTGTCCGTTACAAAGTATCCATCTTTAGTTAGTTGTTCCATATCTATATTTTTTATATCTTCAAAAAAATTTTTATTATAAAATTTATGTGCAAGGATGAGATTGTCTATTTTTTTTGATTTATCCATTTTTGTTGCTATATTTGAAAATGATTTGTCCATAAAGAGTAAAAAACCATCATTACTTTTTTGAAAGTTTTTTGCAATTGAGTCAATATTCTGTATATACTCTAGTGAACCTAAATGTGTATTCCCATCTATTACAGGAACAACAGATTTCATACTAAGTCCATATTTACCTACTTCAAAAGTATTAAGAGCTTGTTTAGTTTTATTTACTTGAACAATACTGTTACGAAATGAGCTAAGATCATCTCCTCTCTCTCTTGTCCAGCTTCGTAAATATGAGTGATTATCAACTGTATGCATATGAACTTTTGCATTTTGATCACCTATGATTTTTTTCATATCCAACATAAATATTTTTATGGCAAGTTTTGCAGGAAATTTATCATCTATTCTAAATGCCTGTTTTATCTCACTTTTACTACTCAAAGAGATAGCATTTGCGACTCCTGTGTCATATTTTGCTTTTATTTGGTTATTTACATTTTTAATAAGCTCTTTTTGTGTCTCTACATATACTCTATGTTTTGTTTGAGAGAGAAAATAATTCACAATAAAAAAACTAATGAGAGCCATTATTACAGTTAATATGGATATAGAGAGAAATAGTTTTTTGCCTATTGTTGTCTTTTTCACTGAAAATCCCTTTTACATGGTTAATGGGATATATATCGTATATTTAAAATTTTTATTTAATTAATGTAGTTTTTTTAATAATTAGTCTAAGCTAGAGCAGATTCTTTATTTGTCTGCTTTCGCTTTTAATGTTTGAAGATAGGTTACAATATCTATAATTGATGCTTTATCTAGATATTCAAATGATGGCATAGTTGATATCTTTGTATTATTATTATCTATTTTATACCAATTGGAATTATTATTATCTAGATTGAAATTTTTTGAAACTATAATAGCATTTGGTTTTACTATTGACTCTATTAAATAATCAATATTTGAGTATCCTCCGATATTTGATAGATCAGGAGCAATCTTCTGAGCTATGCTTTGGTTTTCGTCTGTTTTATGACATTTAATACAGTTGGAGATATATAGCTTTTCTCCTTTTTTAATATTTCCTTTTGCCTTTTTTGATAATCTATTCAAAAGTGAATCATTTTTTTGGGAGGATAAACTAACTCCTACCCAACCAGATATAAGTTTAATATTTTTATCCCATATAGCAAAGGATACAGGAATTGATGATCTATTTAGATCTAGATATTTATCTATTAATGGTCTTGTAAGAGTTCCTTTCCACCCATTATTTGCATACTCCATATTTAATTTTAATGTAATATTTTGCTCTTTAATCTCTTTTGTATTATCAAATCCTTCAGAGATAGATATCTTTGGAGGCTCTGTTTTATTTGTTGCGTAAGCCTCTTGAGAATAACTTATTACACTTCTACCCTTATTACCAAATTCAATGAATGGTAGTTTTTTTATCTCTACTGTTTTTACAAATTGTATGGCAAATTTATCAATATCTGATATATTATGATCTTTTTGTTTGACATCTTTTGTATCATCTCTCCATGTTATTAGAAAAGAGATATCTTCTCTATCATAGAGTACTTGTACAGTTGCTAGTTTGGTACCATTTAGCTTTTTTTGGGACTCTTTATTTACTATTTTTATTGATGGATATAGTAATATCTTGGTTGGTTTTGCAGATAGCCAAGCAGAAGATGCTGGTTTTATCTCTCCCAAATGTTCTACCTCTTTTGCCTTGATTAGCTTATCACCATTAAGAGTAGTCCCTAAAATAAGAGTAATAGTTAAAATTATACAAATGATTCTTTTCAATATTGACCTTCTTTATTTCAATGGAGTCATAAAAATATATTATAACTCTGTTTCACTTAATGAGATATAATATAGAAATTATTTTTAAAGTTATTATTAGTTAATGAGTATGTTTTATTTTTACAAATATAGTTCTTTTTTTATGCTCATAAAATTTTTTTACCTCTGTTTTTTAATAAAAATATATAAATAAACTCTAAAATCAACAAATATCAAACTAAAAATGCTAAAATACGAGTGCGTGATTTTATATAAGTTTGTATTATAATAATACTTATAAATAATATATCATATAGTTATATTATAAAATAGGTAAGTTAGAACTTATTATTGTATTCAAGGGTGATTTTTTGTTGATTTACATATCACTTTTAAGTACAAGTATAAGCACTACTTAGTAATTTGTTATTAAATATTGTATAATTGCTGGTATAATATTGAGAACTAAAACTTGATTAATGAATTAGTATAATGATTTAAGAAGGTTTTTGTTTGTCGGTAATTATAGCTTATATAAAATATACGGAGGCTTTCAATATGAAGGTGGAGTTGGTTTCAAAAGAAGTCTAAAATATTTAAATTTTACCAAATATTGGTAAAACTTGATATATTGCTACAAGATTTGAAGTGGCTACTTCAAGGCTTATAGAGTGTTAATATCTTTACTTTTAGTAGAGTTTTATTTACTCTTAGAAAATTATTATGCGAGGAGAATAGATGAATAAAACGCTTGATACTGAAGAATTATCTTCTGTTAGTAGAAGAGATTTTTTCAGAAAAACAGCATCTGTTAGTACTATTGCGGCTGCAGCTGTTTTGGCACCAAGTACGATATTGGCGGATGATGAAAATATTATGCATCATCCAAAATGGGGAACAACATTAGGTGACGAGTTAAACAAATATCCTTATGGTATCCCATCAAAATATGAACACAATATAGTAAGGAGAACATCTAGTCTTATGTCTTCTGCTGGTGATATGCATGCGGCTGTATCAATGTCACCACTACATGAACTAGAGGGTATTATTACTCCAAATGGTCTTCACTTTACTCGTACACATAATGGTGTAGCTCATGTTGATCCAAATAAGTATAGACTTATGATTCATGGCTTAGTTGAGAAACCAATTGTTCTTACTTTGGAACAATTAAAAAAATATCCTAGTGAGAGTAGAATTCACTTTTTGGAGTGTCCTGCAAATGGTGCTGCTGAGTGGAAAGGACCTCAATTTAACTCTTTACAATTTGTTAAGGGTATGATGAGTAATTCAGAGTGGACTGGTGTTCGTTTGAAAACTATACTTGATGAGTTAGGTCTCAAACCAGAAGCTAAATGGATGTTGGCTGAAGGTAGTGATGGTTCTGAAATGGGAAGATCTGTTCCTGTTGAAAAAGTTTTAGATGACGCAATGGTTGTTTGGGGACAAAATGGTGAAGCACTTCGTCCTGAACAAGGTTATCCTGTTCGTTTACTTTTACCTGGTTGGGAAGCAAATCTTTGTGTAAAATGGCTAAAAAGATTGGAATTTAGTGATAAACCATGGTATGCAAAAGAGGAGACTTCTAAATATACAGTATTAACAAAAACTGGAAAAGCAATCCAACATTTCTATCCACTAGAAGTTAACTCAATTATTACTTCTCCTTGTCCTGAAAAACCTTGGACTGATCTCAAGAAAGGAGATCTTGTTGAAATTGAAGGTCTAGCTTGGAGTGGTCATGGTACGATCACAAATGTAGATATTACATTTGATGGTGGAAAAAATTGGGTTGAAGCGAGCCTTAAAGGTCTTGTTCTTCCAAAATCTTGGACTAGATTCTCATACATGTATAAATATGAAGGTAAAGAGTTATTACTTGCAAGTCGTTCAGTTGATGATAGTGATAATGTTCAACCAACAGTCAATCAAGAGAAAGCTGTAATTGGTGTTGAGGGTGTTTATCATAGAAACTCAATTTGTACTTGGGAAGTTAAAGCAAATGGGGAGGTAAATAATGTTCAAATTAGATCATAAATTAATAACTATCAGTGCTATATTAGCATTGAGTTTCTCTTTTGCTAATGCTGAAGATAGTGTAAATTGTAGTACAGGTACATATGCTTCAAAAAAGGGTGCTGTAGATGGTGGTGTAATATATCCTAGAAAAGATGGAGCATATACAGCATACCGTATTAATGAACAGAGTACTAAAGGTGTTAATCACGGTAGAGTTCCTACAGAAAATGAGATCAAAGCTTGGGATGTAGATATTATGCCAGATGGTACGGGTCTTCCTGAAGGTGAAGGTTCTGTTGAAGAGGGTGATGAACTTTATGAGGCACAATGTGCTTCATGTCATGGTGAGTTTGGAGCTGGTGGAGTTGGTTATCCTACTCTTTCTGGTGGAGATATATCATCATTAACGAACCAAAGAACTGCTCCTGGTATGGATGCACCAAAAAGAACAATTGGTACATATTGGCCAAAAGCTAGTACTCTTATTTGGTATATTAGAGATGCAATGCCTTATGCACATCCAAAAAGTTTAACTGACAATGAAATTTATGCAATTACTGCATATCTTTTATCTGTAAATGAGATTACAATTGATGGCGAAGAGTTAGATGATGATTATGTATTAAATAGGGAAAAATTCTTAAAAATTAAAATGCCTAATGAGGGTGGTTTCTATCCTAATATAGATGGTCCTGATGGTGTTGAAAATATGAGAAAATTTTTCTCTAATCGTGCCAAAAATATTGGTGCTGGTACAAGATGTATGAAAGAT
>CAZLLE010000016.1:0-2499 GCA_964560425.1 uncultured Campylobacterales bacterium | reverse complement strand
TCTTCAACTTTTTTATTTTTGACTCTTTTTAGAATCTTATCATCAACTATCTCATATCTTTTTTTGCCTAAAACAATCTCTAAAATTTCAAATATATTCTCTTCAATAACTTCTAAATTCTCATCAACCACAAGCAAATTTGGCTTTTCAAGCAGATACAAAAAAGTATAAAGTTCAGACCACTCCCCTTTGTTAAATCCCACTTCCAAACTCCTCTAATCTCTCATACATATATTTAGCCAACTCCTCAATCACAGGAATAGAGACAGAGTTTCCTAACTGTTTATATTGTTGAGTTTCACTTACTTTAGAGGGAAAAGAGAAAGTATCTTGACTATTTTGAACAAAAGCATAATCTTTAAACCCTTGCAATCTTGCCCACTCTCTAGGGGTCATTACTCTGATACCTTGATTGTTGATAGGTGTTTTTTTGCTCCCAAACATTATTCCATAATACTCAGGCTTCTCTTGTACAATCAAATTTCTCTCTTTCCCTGAACCACCTGTTGCCAAAATAGTATTAGATATAGGGTTCTCTCCCACATTTACCACTTTATAGCCAAAACCATTTCCTTTTGCTTTGTGTGTGGCTTTGTGTTTTTCAAGTGTTTTTATATACTGTTCAGAGAGATAATACTTAGCCGATACATCTTTTTCTAGTACTTCATAGAGGTTATTATAGATAGGTGTATCTTTTTTAGTTGGTAATGCATCAAATTGATAACCATTGGGAATTAAATCTTCTCTAAAACCTACAATATAAGTTCTTACTCTCTTTTGAGGAAGACCAAAATCTATGGTTTTTCGCAAAAATGATTTTGAGTCATACTCTAAAGTACCATCAGACTCATCTACCCCCACAACTTTATATCCTAATTCATGCACCAATATATCAATAATTGTTTTAAATGTTTTACCTTTGTCATGACGAAAAAGCCCCTCTACATTTTCCAATAAAAAGGCTTTTGGTTTTGTCTCTTTTAGTATATCAGCCACATCAAAAAAGAGCGTTCCCCTTGTGGTATCTTTAAAACCCTTTTTATCTCCTGCGATTGAAAAAGATTGACAAGGAAACCCTGCCAACAAAACATCATACTCTATATCTTTAACTCTATCTTTAAACGCTTGGCTTGTAACATCATTAGATGGATTCTCCCCATAAAGATGTTCATAGGTCATACAAGCATATTTATCTATTTCAGCAGAGAGTACATTTTCGAAATTATTGGTTAGTTCAAAACCTTTTCTAATGCCACCTATGCCACAAAATAGGTCTATGGTTTTGTATTTTGTTGAACTGCTTATGTTATATGGTTTTGTCATTTTGTGTTCCTATTTATTGTGTTAAACCCTGCTTGTTTAAAACCGAGGTCTAAACCTCCTGCTCCTGAGAATAGGGATATTATTTTCATATTTTACAAATTCTTCAATACTTTAATCGTCAAATCCCTTGAAGAGTAAACCCCATCAATCTCTTGTAAATACTTATTTGATTGATACACCTCATCTGCAACAAACAAAAATACATTATGGTTTCGAATAGCTACAACTTTTTCTTTAGTTAAATCAATCCCCAGTGTTATCTCTATCATCACATCTATTTGACTCATTTGAGCTATTTTAATAAACTGTTTATATCGTTCTCTTAGTGTCTTTTTTGCTCCTATACCGTAGGCTTTACCCTCTAGCTCAAAGAAAAAATCAAACTCTGTAGAACTATCATCTTTATCATAAATCTTCTCTATTTTACTCTCATCTATACTTATAGAAGTTAACTTCTTGTAACAATAAATCTTTTACCATAAAGAGTTTTAGACTAAAGATAAAAAGGTTTAAAGAGAGTTCATCGTTAAGTTCATCTAATATTTCAAAAAGAAGTTTCTGTTTTTTAGAACTCTTTTTTATCTTACTCTTAACTTGTTCTATTAGTTGTAAAACAGTTGTTTGAAATGATGATTTTAGACTATAAATTTTAAGTAATGCTGTTGCTTGATTATCTGACAAATTAGTTTTTACTAAATATTTTAGAAAAAAATAAAACTTTAAATTTATATCAAATTTCTCTTTTTTAATAGTCAATTTCTCTATCTTCATCTCTATTTTTCCAACGCTTTTAAAATATTTTGAGCTAACTGCCTAATAACAGGCACAGCCACACTATTTCCAAACTGCTTATAAGCTTGAGTATCACTCACAACTATTTTAAAATCATCAGGAAAACCTTGTAGTCTTCCTGCCTCTTTAGGAGTTAATTTTCTTGGGTTTTTATCTTTTTGTGCTATTAAAATTTCTGAACCATCTTTGTAATATCTTGCACTTATAGTACTTGTGTATTCAGACTCTTCTTTAAAAATAGAATAGCCAAAACCGTTTCCCTTTTTCTTATGTTCTAATTTTCGTCGTTGATGTCCTGCCCACAATTTATCTGAAATAGTGTATTTGCTATCAACCTCACTATCTAAAATATCTCCCAACTTAACAGGCTTATCTAAGGGCTTT
>CAZLLE010000015.1:0-2863 GCA_964560425.1 uncultured Campylobacterales bacterium | reverse complement strand
TAGCCCTAGCTGGTGGTGGATTTAGAGATATGAGCCGTATAGCCAAATCCAGCCCCAATATGTGGGAAGACATCTTCAGACAAAACCAAAAAAACCTACTAGAAGCCATAGAATCCTTCCAAAAAGAACTCAAAAAGTGTCGTAAAATGGTAGAAAACCAAGAGTGGGAAGAGCTAAACAAATGGATGAGCGATGCCAATAAACTACACGAGATTTTGTAGCATTAGATATTACTACTTCTAGTACAGATTGTAGTAATTTCATTGATTACTCCATTAAAATTCACAACAATTTGATTTGTTCTAAGTATCTAAAATCTTTTTTATTTAATGTATATAAATCAATACCATAACTCAAAACTGTAGCAGCAATCAATGCATCCATAATTTTTGTATTGTGCGAAAGTGCATATCTATCAACTATATCTCTTGCAAGAGATATTATACTTTGATTCATTTGCAAAACTTCAAAATTAAGTATTTTCTTTTTGATATACAATAACTCTTTCTTATTCTTTGCTCCTTGAAAAAGCTCCATAATAACTACATCATTTATATATATCTTTTCTAAATTATTAACAAAATTTACTATATCTTTATCTCTATTTTTGATATATTCTATGATAATATTTGTATCTAAAAATGCTAACGCCATGCTTTTTCTCTAAGTTCTTTTGCATATGAAACTACATCATCTACATCTTTAAATGGATTTGCCTCTTCATCAATATCTTCTAACTCACCAAAATCCAATTTATAAGAGTTTTTATCTATATCTAACTTCTCATATACTAAGTCATTTTGATTTTTATATTTTTTCAAGTTACTCAATATAAAGTCAGAAAATCTTTTTATATCTGAATGTAATTCATGCACAAAAAAATGTTCTATCTCAGGATTGTCTATATGTATTGTCATTGCCATCCTTTTTTTGAGTTATTATATCACAAATCACAAAGTTTTTAAAATCTCTAAAATATTATTTGGCACTAAAAAGTCTTCCTAGATTTTATTACTCCCCCAACGAATAATCTGAATTTTTGAGAGAGTGAAAAGTGGTGAGATGTTGGTAAAAAAATCTGTAGGACTTTGGCTTTGCTAATTCAAAGATTTTTTTAGTAACAGATTACCGCTTTTCACTCTCCCCGAAGGGTGTAGTGCTTTTGTCCATACTCTGCGTTAGATTTTCTCGAATTAGCTACGGCTAGTACTTCAAAAATCTGCCCGGATTTAACAAAATCACTACATCAAAAATTAAGACTATTCATTGGGAGAGTAATAAAAAAAGATTTGCAACACAAAAAATCAAAAGAGACAAAACCAGACTTTTCATCTTTTGCAGGTATGTGGAGTGATAGAGACATAACACAAGACAGCTTGAGAGAAAAAGCGTGGAAAAAATAGTTTTGTCTAGTATGCATCTAAATATTTAGTCATTTAAGACTACTTTATTCAGAAGTGATGCTTTAGCTTCACCCTACTTTTTAAAGGCTTTAGTCTCTTGGTGCTTAGTCATGTAACCTCTCACGAACTTTTACTAAATATTTGTTTTTAGTATAAAAGTCCAAAAAGCCACAGTGGGATTTTGTTTGTAGTTGATATATAGTCAGTATCGATTACTAAAAAGCCATTTTTTACATCTTTTATTTGTTTAAATGTTTTGTTTTTGCCACCAATTTCAAAAGTGTAATCTTCAACTACAAAATCTCCTATATCACTATAGTATATCTGCATACCACTATTTTTGATACAACTTGTAAAAAATATTTCCCTTATTGTACCTATGTTGGTTTCTATTTTGAACTCGTCAGCAAATACACTTAAGATATTTGTATTGGCAAAGAGTAATTTATCTGGTTTTTTAGAGATATTTTTAGAAAATTTTTTAACACTACTAATGACATTTGCCCTATCTAAGATATCCAAATAATAAAGCAATGTCGCATAACTGATATTTAGCTCTTTTGCCAAAGCAGTAGCATTGAGTTTGTATGGAAGTTTTGAAAACAGTAGCTTAGATATGATTTTTTGAAAGATTGATATATGCTCATAGTTGATTTTATTTAGTGTTGGTATATCTTCTCTTAAAATCTTCTCAAGTGCATTAAAAAGTTTGTTTTTAAACTCATCTTCATCCTCTAAAAAAAATGGATAAGCACCAAATTGTAAATAGTTTTTAAACTCCTTGTATAGATTTGGATATGCCAATGCGTACTTAGTGCTTAATTTGTTATGATTATCTAAAACCTCTTCCAAACTCAAGCTTTTTAGAGATATTGCTTCTTTAATCTCTAAATATTCTCTAAAACTCAAAATCTCAACTTTGGCAATTACAGCTCTACGACTCAGATCATATTTTTGCTCTAAAATATTTAACATTGAACTACCACTAAATCTTACAAGTAAATTTGGAAATGAATCATATATACTTTTTAGTTCAGCTGCCCAATTTTGATATTTGTGTATCTCATCTATTACCACAACCTTTCCACCATATTTTACAAATTCATCAACAATCCCGTAGATAGAACTACCACTCAAATAAACATCATCTACACTAAAATAGAGTGCTTCTTGCAAATCATAGTTTGATTTGATATATTGTAGCAGCAAGGTAGTCTTACCAACACCCCTAGCCCCAACCAAACCAACAAGACGATTTTTTGATGTTAATTTATTGATATAGAGTTCTCTTTGAAACCCTAATGGTATAGCAGCCAAGAGTCTTGCTTGTTTATTTAAAATAAAATCAATCATTTATTAAAGTCCATATATAGTTTTTTACATTTTAACCAAAAAAGTTTTAACTACACTTTAAACTTTTGATGCATTTTATTTAAGTGCATTTAAATATTTTACCATTT
>CAZLLE010000014.1:0-57410 GCA_964560425.1 uncultured Campylobacterales bacterium | reverse complement strand
ATCCTACCTTCCAAATGACAGAGGTTCAAAGACCTAATCAACTAATTGGGATTGTAAGCAAGTAACAGACTCGTATTGAGGTTCTTATCTCTTAAAAATAGACTTTAAGTTTAAAAGATAATTCCTAAGGAAAAATCGTTATCTTGCTTATCTCTTTGTATGTATTTTACAGAATTTTTTGGTAGAAGGATATTATTATGAGTATATTAGAAGTAGGTTTAATAGTTTTGATTCCACTTAGTTTTATTATTGCTAGTTTGATTTTGCAAAGAAGATATAGTAGATAATTTTTAGAGGAGGGGGAAGGGTAAAAAGTGAGAGAGTTTAAATTGCAACCAGATGTTGCAGAGGAGCTTTTGGTATATTCTGAGCTTCTCAAAAAAGATCCAAGTGCTATTTTGAATGAGGCTTTGCGACTATATTTTGAAAATGAACAAAAAAAGCTTTTGGAAAAAAATATAAATGATGAAAGTGCTATGACAAATCTAGATTTTGATGAGTTTTGGGGAGGAGTAGATATTTAACTCTACTCAAAAACCCAATATAAAAAGCTAGGAATGTCATTGATTCCTATGTATAGATAAGAGTCTTTCCCTTTGTAGTCATCTCTTTGGGTGTAGGTGATTCTTACTATATTTAAAAAATCTAGATATATATTTCTACCAATACCCAATTTGGTATCGACTGATCTATCCAGATCTTTGTATATAGATGAACCAAATCCTACTGTTAGCATATCTTTGACTAACTCATAGTTGACATCCAAATCTACCCGTCCAAAATGTGCTTGGTTTTGTTGATTTTCTAGCTCAAAAGAGAGAGAAGGTTTTATCTCAATCGCTTTTGGCAACAAAAAACTGTGATCATCAAAATAGTAGTAGTGTTCATAGCCTAGTGAAAAGATATTGTTTGCAAATGCTAACTCATAAGGAAATGCTTTAACCCAAAGTTTATCACTATTAAGTGGTGCTGAGATTGGATTATATGTATATCCGCTTTTGGTTTTATAAAATGCACCTGCACTATATGCTCCGATTGCTGCAAAAGCTTTTGATAAGTTTTGGGAGTTATCTTTTTCTAGTGTTACAATTCTTTGAGTGACGCTTGATAGTGGTCTTCTATACCAATTTTCTGGATGCTTGAGGGCATGTTTGAGATAACTATTTTTTGCTTTGTATTGATTGTTATTTAGGTTGTCTATAAATGTATAGAACTCCTCCATATCTTGATAGTTTAGTTTTTTTATAGATTTAAATATAGCCAATAGGTCAGGTTGGAGTTGGTACTCTTTTTTATCAAAACCATATCCAAACTCCTCTTTACTCAGTATATTGAGAATATATTTTGCTCTATCAGATTTTTTTGAAAGTATCTCATAGATCATTTTTCTTGCTGCTCTTTTGCAGACTCTTCTTTTATTGTTTGACTCTTTTTCTCTATCATTGCATAGATATTGAGCACTATCTACTATAGCATCATATATCCCTACATAGTAGTCATATTCTCGAAAACCTTTATCCAAAAATGCCCCAAAATGTTCCAAAAATTTACCAGTAATTGGAAAATATCTTGAAGAGATTTGAATCTGTTTTTGTTGGCTTCCAAACTCCTCTGCTAAGGTATTGTAGAGAATACTTGATTCTGAAGCACTAAAAATATCACCAATTAATTTTACGGCACTATTGATTGGGCTTGAAGTTTGTTCTTGTTTTTGAATCTCTTTTGGTGGCAGTTTGCGACGCATATGTTTTGGATCCATAAATATATAGTTGTCTGCTCTCTCTTTTGAGAGTCTTATTGCAAAATCTAGGGGTACATTATCAAATACGCCACCATCTAAAAAGAGTGCTTTTTCAAATTTATTATGATGAAAATATTCAAGCTCTACATGCTCAAATGCAATAGGAAAAGCACTAGAGGCAAAAAGGGCTTTTTTGATTCTATGTTTGCTTGGATTGCCATCATGTGAGAGATGTATAATATTATCACGAGATAGTTCATAATTGTCTGTTACTTTTGCTTTATGGTTACTTTTACCTTCAAGATATAGTGGAATATGAAAAAGTTTATTTGATATCTCAATATCTTGTATTTTTGATGTTTTTGGCTCTACTCTAGTTGTGGCAAACCCAAAAGGAACTTTACATTCGCTCTCATAGTATGGTTTATCTAATGCTGAAAAGATATCTTCAGATAGAGTTTCAATCTTTTTTCTGCTAAATAGAGATGTTCTATTTTTATTGTCTGTTGTGCCAAACTCTTGATCAATAAAGAGATCTTCAAAATCAACATCTGTCCAGATATTGTAAAAGAGGTTATCCTCTATCATATTCTCTTTATCTATATTTTGAGAATCTCTACACCATGCCATAGCTGACATCATTGCATTGATTGCACCAGCTGAAGCTCCTGCTATAGAGTGCATCTGAATATGGCTTCTTTTATTGTGGTGTTTTAGATGGTTTAGATATTTGAGTAGACTCCAGTTATATCCAGCTTCATAAGCCCCAAGTGAGATACCTCCACTAATAATAAGTGAAAAATCCTTCTTTTTATCATAAGAGATAAGGTGCAGTGGTAACAAAAAAATGATGAGAAAGGTAAAAAATTTATTCATACCTAGATTCTATCAAAAAGATTACCAAACATAAATAAAGCTATAAAACTAATAGCTTTATTTATGTTTTGTTGTGGATATCAAGTTGAGGAAATGGAATTTCCCAACCATATTTGGTACATGCATCAACACCAGCTTTTGCAATTGAGCTACGAATATCATAATAAAATGGAGCCATCTCTGCTTTGAAGTCTGCAACAATTTCAAGATTCAAAGATGAATCACCTGCGGAAGAGAATCGGACTACTAGATGATTTATTCCCTCAAAATAGCCCTCTTTTTTTAAAACTTCTAATACAAATCTCTGTAGTTCGTCTATAATTTGATTGGTTGACTCTTTTTGGTGATTATAGCTTATTCCTACAACCTCCAAAATTCTAAAATTTGTGGAAAAATTTTGTGGAGAGAGTGCTAAAAAATCAGAGACAAGATATGTATTTCTTGATCCTCCAATAGTTATTATCTCTATAAATTCTAGTGAAATACCAGTTACTTTTCCATATGTATTATCTCCCAATAGTACCCAATCATCCTCTCTACATGGAAACCAAGGTTCATTTTTTTTAATAGGTCTTGATATTAGACCTATTAACTGTTCTATGGGGATTCTAAGTTTTATTTTGGAAGTGGGATTTTCTAAAATAGTAAAAAGATTAATATTTGTAACTCTCCATGGCAGATTATGATAATATATTCTCTCATTCTCTCTTACAGATCCGATATTTAGAAGTAATCTTACTTGTTGCCATAATTTTGGTAAAAAATTGCGAAATGTCCATGTAATGCTAAATAAGATAAGTAGACCGATACTAAAGAGTAACCAATCTTCATTGTGATAAAAGATAATCATAGGTGTAAGAAGTGCTAATATAGTTGCAAAAAGACGATAAAGAAGATCAAAAATTCGTATTTTGAAACTACGATTTGCTTTGTTTAATATTGGAAAAAATTTTATTAAAAGTGAATGAAACATCTTTAGTAGAAGAAAAATTGTTAAAAATGCTACAACTCCTTCAAATAAAACAAGTCCTCGTTGTTGAAAGAAGTTTTTTGTACTTTTATGAATAGATTCAGAGAAAGATATCTCATTTTCCTCCATAGTCTTTAGCTGATATTGTGTAGCATTTAGATTACTTGTTGTTAGCGAAAGTTGTTGTTGCCAATATTTTTCTAGTGCTTGAATCTCTTTTTTTAATTTTTTGTCAGTTTGCATTTTACTCAATTTAGAGAGGTTTTGATATGCTTTGGATAGTTGTGGAATTATTGAGTGATAGTGTTCAATCTCCTCTTGAAGTTGTGCTTTTTTTCGCATATCTTCTGTCGCTTGTTTAGCTCCTTGTACAAGAGGTTTGAGTAGAAGCTGAAAATCATCTGTGAGTGTTGTTTTTGATTCTTGTTCTGATTTGATTATAGATATATCAATACCTGTTGCAATTTTTTCAAATTTTGTTTGAAGAGTGCTAATCTGTTTACTAATTGATGTAATCTCTAATTTTAGCTTGGCTTTATCTTCATCTGTTGTTGCTTTTTTAAGTAATAGATTTTTCTCTTTGATTCTTTGATTGAGTGTCTCTTGTGATACTTTTAGTTCAAGTAGAGTGGAGATGGTTTTACTCTCTTGTGCAAAAAGTGAATTAACACTTATTGAGAGAATAAACCCTAGTATAAGAATATTTTTGAGCATTATGCCTTCCTGAAAAATTAATTATTTTTATTTATTATAGTAAAAATTAAATATTTTTCAAGAAAGCAAGGATCTTTTACTCTACAGTAACTGATTTTGCCAAGTTTCTTGGCATATCTACATCATTTCCAAGTCTAACAGAGATTTCAAGTGCCAAAATTTGGGTAATCACCATCATCTCAAAAAATTCACTCATTGGATGATCTGAGTATTGAGTCTTTATAAAATCATCAGCCAATTCAAACTCTAATGGACTAATTGCCAAAATAGTAGCATCTCTAGCAGATAACTCTTCTACATTACTTTTTATCTTATCATAGTGTATAGTTTTAGGCATTAGAGCAATAGTAAAAAGTTCACTATCAGCCAAGGCTATTGGACCATGTTTCATCTCTCCTGCGGGGTATCCTTCGGCATGAAGATAACTGATCTCTTTTAGTTTTAATGCTCCTTCAAGTGCTAGAGGAAAAAATAGATCTCTTCCTATAAAGAAAAAGCCATGCCCATGTAGATATCTCTTTGATAATCTTCTTATTTTCTCATGAAGGCTATCTGTAATTTTTACAGTATTTGGAATATGTCTAATTGCATTTATTTCCGCTTTTAGCTCCTCTTTTGAGAGTGTTTTTTTGTGTTCTGCAATGTATAGAGAGAGCATCCAAAGTACCATTACTTGTGTTGCAAATGCTTTTGTACTTGCTACCCCTTTCTCTATTCCTGCACGAGCTAGTAGTGTATGATCTGCTAATCTTACTATTGAAGAGTTATCTACATTACATATTGCCATAGTTTTTAGACCTGCATTTTTTGCCATTTTTAGAGCTTCTAATGTATCAGCTGTCTCTCCACTTTGACTAATTACTACAAATAGTGTTTTTGAATCAAGTAGTGGCTCTTTATATCTAAATTCACTAGCTATCTCTACTGAAGCTCTAATTTTTGCTTGTCTCTCAAATAGATAAGAGGCTGCTAATCCTGAATTGTAACTTGTACCACATGCACAGATTTTTACCTCGTCTATCCCTTCAAAAAAGTTTGCATTTAACTCTTCAAAATTAATTTTTTCATCCAAAACTCTACCCATAATCGTATCACTCAAAACTTCACTTTGCTCATAAATCTCTTTTTCCATAAAAAATCTATAACCACTCTTTTGAGCTGAAATTTTATCTCCTGTGAGAGATTTTGTATTTAATATTTTTGATTGTTTGGCATGAAATAGTGAAATTCCCTCAATTGATGTAAAACCATAATCACCATCATCAAGATAGATAACTTCAGTAGCTTTTCCTATAAGTGCTGCGTCAGATGATCCAAAAAATATATCACCTTTATCATTTTTACCTACTATCATAGGAGAACCATTTTTTGCAAAAAATATCTGATCTGGGTCTGCTTTGGTGATTAGTAAAACAGCATAAGCACCATCTAGCATCTCTACAGTTTTTTCAAATGCCATCATTGTATCATTAACCATTTTGTAGTTTTTTTCAAATAGATGTACAATTACCTCTGTATCTGTTTGACTCAAAAATGTTACACCATCACTTTGAAGCTCTTTTTTTAGCTCTTGATAATTTTCAATAATACCATTGTGTACAACATAAGAGAACTCTCCCAAATGTGGGTGAGCATTTAATTCTGTTGGTTTCCCATGTGTTGCCCATCTTGTATGTCCTATTCCTAATCCAAAAGTTTTTGATTGAAAATCTTTTGTTTTAGCTTCTAAGTTTTTTAATTTGCCTACTGCTTTAAAAGATTGAATCTCTTTATCTTCCAATACTGCAATTCCCGCTGAGTCATATCCTCTATACTCTAGTTCTCTCAATCCATCCACTAAAATATTCTTAATTTCGTCTTTACCAATATATCCAACAATTCCACACATAAATTTTTATCCTTTAGTTATTAACTTCTCTATAATTTTTTCTTGATTGCTACAGAAATTTCCATTTTTTTCTATCAAGAGTTGGTTTTTCGCACGATTACGAATAGTCTGAATTTTTGCACTAGCTATGCTAATACCAATATCGTCAAAAACCGAGATGAAATTAGCTACAAGCCCTGCTTGATTTTTACAATCAATAGACATTCTTGCATAAGATTTGGAGTGATTACAATTAATTGTAATCTCCCTGTCATGAATAATTAACTCTTTTTGTTTTGTTTTTTTATTCATATCAAATGAGTCTTGAATAATCTTCTCAATGTAAAAAACCTCTTCATCTAATATCTTCTCTAAAAATGATATTTTAAAATATTTAATATTATTAAATATCTTGAAGATATCCATAGTTATAATATCTAAATTTGATAATTTTCCTAATAGGTAACCTAAGTTTAGATCACTTGAACGAATAATTTCAATTGTAAGAGTTGTTCCATTATAAATTTTATAATCATATTTTTTATGAATTTGTTGGATCCAATATGCAATTTGGGATATTTTAGATGGTTTATACATAAAAAAAAGCAGATTGGACTCTATATTAAGTACCTTTTTTTGTACTGAAGGTGGTAATCTTTGAAAATCTGGAAATTTTTTGAGTTCTCTCTCTTTTTTCGTTCTTTTTGTTGCTTCATTTATTAGTAATTTATTTTCAAAAGCACTTAGTGCTATAAAGTAGAGCTCTTTTAAGAGTCTTGCATTAAAGTTTGAGTATGCACCTTTTCCCACAGAATCAATGTCTGCATAGGTTAATATATATAAAAGTTTTAGAACAATTGGCTCTTTTAGTTTTATAATAAATGAGAAAATTGTTTTATCACTATATATATCTTCACGACTTGCAATATTACTCATCATAGTATGATATTTTACAAGAACAGAAGCATATCTAATATATTTATCTTCAAAGTTTAAGGCTGAGGTAAAGCTTCTGATAATAATAGCTCCTAATTCGCTATGATCTTTCTTTCTCCCTTTTCCCATGTCATGTAAAAAACTAGAGATTCTTAGAATAGTTTTTTCATCTTCACTTAAACTATTATACATATTCTTGACATTTTCATCTTCAATATTTTCCAATGCATTAAGTGTGCGAAGAGAGTGAATATCAACTGGATATTGGTGATATCCATCAAATTGTGGTAGATATTTTATCTTTTGAAATGGTGGTATACAATAATGTAATATATTAGCATCATAAAATGATGAAAAGAGTGGATATAAATTTGTATGTTCAAATAGTTTTTTAATAATTGTTTTAAATTTTTGATTATCTTTGATCTGTATTTGATCAGATCTCATATAGTTAATAAAGCTAATATCATAATTTTTTATAATAGATATATTTTCAAGAATATACTCTAGTCTAGAGACTAGATCAAAACATTTTTGATTTGCTACTGCTTTTATAGTACCATTTTCAATATATATTTTTTGATCAGGATTATACTCTTTTAATATGCCTTGTTTAGTAATATTATTAATAATAATTCTTGTAATAACTTTTATAGTTTGCATCGCTTTAAAAGTTTTTTGTGCTAATCTTATTTGAGAAAGATGTAGCTTTTGTGATATTTCTGGAATGAGTTCTATTCGTAGAACATCCTGTTTTTTCTTTGAAACAAGATGCAGTGCAACTCTAATGCGATAAAGCAGTTCTACACTACCTATTAATTCTGAGTAATCTTTTTCACTTATGATCTCTTCTGGTAAGTTTCTAATTTTTGGAATATTATATATTGCATTAGCTATCCAAAATAGTGTATTAACATCCCTTAGAGAGCCAACACCCGATTTAATATTTGGATTCATATTAATAATAGGATACTTTTTTTCTCTTGTATAAAAATCTTCTAATTTTTGTTGAATAAATCTCTCTTGATCAATTTTTCTTATTATATTGAGTATATTCTCTGTTTCAATCCATATAAATTTTGAACCACAAAGAAATCTAGACTCTATTAAAGCAGTTTTTATTGAATGATCTGTTTTACTAGCAGGAATGAGATCGTTTATCTCATGAACTCTATGTCCCAATTTGAGATTACTATCCCAAATCATATTTAAAATAGATTCAATAATCTCTTTTGTATTATATCCCTTGATATCCTTATATACAATCATAAGATCAATATCAGAATAGACACAAAGTTGTTCTCTACCATATGAACCTAGTGCCACTAATGATATAGGAACAGCATTATGCATAGGGGAGTAGTTCTCAAAATATTTTCTAATTACATATGTGTAGATAACCTTTAAAAAGTTATCTATTGATTTTGTATGTTTAACAAGGAATTTTTTTCCCCAGTTTTCATTGAAGATATGCTCCAAAGATTGGAAATATTCTTTGATCTCCTCTCTAATTACTTTTGCTACTTCAAAATCATCAGCCTTTTGGCTTATTAGCTCTTCAATTTTTTGTTGTAAGTTCATGTCTGTTATCCCTGTAAGTTGAAAGTTAAATTATATATAAAAATTTGTTAATTTATTTTACTCTCTTATTATTTGACTAATCTTATAATATTGTCAATTTTTATTTACATTAGGAGTAAAGTATGAAAATAGTTTTGAGTTTGTTTACTATTTTTGCATTAATGAGTGTTTTACATGCAGATAATAGAGTGATAGATGATGTTGCACATACAGATGTTATGACAATAGGTGGAGAAGTTGTAAATTCTGTAGTTGAGGAGATACCTTCTACTGTTAGTAGTGAAGTTGTTGAATCTGTACCAGTTGAAAATGTACAGGTGAATTCTGCTCTCGCAGATGAGGGTGAGAATGTATCATACTATTATGAGGGAACAGATGTTGAGATCTATCCTATTGAATCATCTCCTGTTGTTGCTCAACAAGGGTCTGCTAATTTGGATCTAATTGAAAATGGATACTATGTTCAAATTATAGCCTTTTCAAAATCTACACCAGATGCAGTAATCTCTAAATTAGAGTCTAAAGGTTTTAACAATTATAAATTTCAAAATGTTGGTGAGATTACAAAATTGATTGTAGGGCCTTATTCAACTAGAAAAGCAGCAACTAAAATATTAAAAAAGCTCAAAAAAGTTAAAAGAGATGCTTTTATATATCAACAATAAATTTTAAGAGAGTATAAGGAGGAGAGATGAAAAGAGTAGTAATGAGTTTTGCTGCAATTGCTGTAGTTTCTACAGTAGTAAGTGCAGGGCCTAGTTTTGAAATTACGCCAATGGTTGGCAAAAAAATATATAATGATGATAAGCCTAGGTTTGATGATAGTGAAGTGTTATATGGTGCCCGTGGAAATGTCTATCTAAGTGATAATATATCTGCACAGATTGGATTTGAAGCTTCCTCTAAAAATGGAATAAGAACCGATTTAACTAGTCCATCTATCCCTGGTAATACAGATCTTCAGAGATATTCGCTTAATGCTCAATATGATATTCCAACTGGAACAAAGGTAACACCATATGTTTTTGCTGGTGGTGGTTATGAAAAAATATCTCATGAATATGAGCCAGAGGGCATTGAATCTCAACCTTTTGTTGATGCTGGTGGTGGGCTTAGGTATGCTGTAAATGATAAAATTGATATTGTTACTGAAGTTCGTGCGATTCATAAAACTAAAGATGAAGATGATGATATATTAGCTGGTGTTGGTGTTGGTTTCAAGTTTGGTGGCACTCAATCTACCTATTCTAGACCAGCTCCAAGCAGACCACATGCTATGACTATGGCGGAGTTAGCCAAACTAGCAAAAAAAAGTGAGGAGAGAAATGTACCTGTAAAAATGTCAGCTCCAATAGTAGTAACTACTCCTCCTCCCGCAGAAGTTCAAATTCCAATGGCAAAAACATATCCTATTATAGATGAAGGATCTCCTGTAGTAAGTAATAATGCGGTAGTTCCAAATGTTGAAATTAGTAGTGAAATTGTTTATGATAATGATGATAGTGTAAATGTTTGTAATATGATGGGTGGTGGAACACCATATGTTGATGTAGATTATTTAGAGGAGCAAAAGTCTTCCTTATCTCCAGCTATAGAGGATAATATCCATTTTGAAGATAATATTCAATCAGATGTAGTTGCTCCTTCGAGTTTAAGTGGTTATTTTATTCAAGTAGTGGCACTCTCAAAGAGTTCACCAAATAGAATGGTTGCAAAATTGAAATCTAAAGGTTACCCTGTAGTTCTTAAGAAAACCAAAAGACTTACTAAAGTTTTAGTTGGTCCATATTCTAGTAGATCAGTCGCTGCTAAATCTTTGCTTAAAATTAAGCGTATTCAAGGTGATGCTTTTATTTATAGAAAAAAATAAATAGTTAAACTTTTTCCTACTTTTGTCGATATTGCATAATACGATTAAAAAGTAGGAAAATTTTATGAAAAAAACTCTATTGGCTATTGCCTTCTCTTCAACATTGCTATTTAGTTCTAGTATAAATAATAAATATCAACCTTATCAATCAACTATAACAGTTGGAAAAAATAGTTTTGCTAAAGACTCAAAGATGAGAGATAGTACAGTTTTTGGTATTAGAGCTACTGCTTATGATGGTGATATTTTTAGATATGGTTTACAACTTGGATATGAGTGTGCTATTGATACAAAATATGATGAAGTAGAGTCTACATCATCTACTACAAAAACAGATATGCACCGTCTTTTTGTTAATATGCTTGTAGATGGAGAAGAGGAGTATAATGTTGTTCCATATTTGCTTTTTGGCTTGGGTTATGAGTATTTGAGTGATGAACTCTATAAACAAGATGTTAGTCAGGGATTTGCTCAAACTGGATTGGGATTCAAATATAATATTACTAGATCTCTAAATCTTGCATTAGAGGGTAGGGTTCTTGGAAAATTTGATACAAGAGATGTTGATTTTATATTTAGTGGTGGACTAGGTTATATGTTTGGCAATAATACCTCCTCTAAAAAGATAATTGGTTTTAATAGTGGTAAAAAGAAAAATCCAGTACCATCTCCCTCAAAGCGACCATCATCAATTGTAGTTCCCTCTCTAGTTAATAATGTTTCTACTACACCAAAAGAGATCAATGAGAGAGAAGTAGTTTATTCAGATGAACAAAATATAGATTTGAGTATGACCGTTGCTCCAACAGTAGAGGTTAAACCAGCATCTATTAAAACTAAAAAGATAGATTTAGTTGAAAATAGTAGGGAAATGGTAGTTTTTGATGATTTTGAATCTACAAAAAATTTAGAAGAGGTTGTTTTTGAAGAGGATAGGGCTAAAAATAATACTCCCCATGTTAATCAATCTTATTCAAATCAAGGTCAATTTTATGTACAAATGGAGGCATATAGAAATAGATATTCTGGTGGAATAGTTTCTAAACTTAGAAATAGTGGTTATAATAATACACTTATTCATACTTCTGCTTCATCAGGCAGAGATCTTCATCGTGTCCTTGTTGGTCCATATTTAACAAAAAATAGTGCAAGAAAAGTACAAAAAAAACTTAAAAGAATAAATCCACAAGCCTTCATTTATAAAATGGATTAATTAGATATAATATCTCTCTTATTCGGGAGATATATATATGAACCAAATTATTGAAAAAATTAAAATAGGTGAGAGAGTTTCATTTGATGAAGCTCTAAAATTATATGAGTTAGATCTTTTTACATTAGGAATTTTAGCTCAAAATATTAGAGAAAAAATGTGGGGTAAGAAGTCGTTTTTTAATATTAATAGACATATTAATCCTACAAATATCTGTAAAGATATCTGCAAATTTTGTGCATTTAGTGCAAATCGAAAAAATCCAAATCCTTATACTATGACTCATGAAGAGATTCTATCAATTGTAGAAAAATCTTCCAAAGGTGGTGCAAAAGAGATACATATTGTGTCTGCTCACAATCCTGATGCTGGTTTGGAGTGGTATTTGGAAGTTTTTTCAAAGATCAAAAAATCTTTTCCTGCTATTCATGTCAAGGCTTTGACCGCTGCTGAAATAAATTTTTTGGCACAAGAGTATAATCATAGCTATGAAGAGATTATTGATATGATGGTTGAAAGTGGCGTTGACTCTATGCCTGGAGGTGGTGCTGAAATTTTTGATGAAGAGATTAGAGATATTATCTGTAAAGGTAAAGTTACCTCTTCGGAGTGGCTTGAAATTCATAAGCTTTGGCATAAAAAAGGTAAAAAATCAAATGCAACAATGCTTTTTGGTCATATTGAAAGTAGAGCTAATCGAATAGATCATATGATAAGACTTAGAGAGCTTCAAGATGAGAGTGGTGGATTTAATACATTTATTCCTCTTGTATATCAAAGAGAAAATAATTATCTAAAAGTGGATAACTTTTTGAGTTCTCAAGAGATTTTAAAAACTATGGCAATTAGTAGAATTGTATTAGATAATATTCCTCATCTCAAAGCTTACTGGGTTACTTCAACTATTAATTTGGCATTAGTCTCTCAAGAGTTTGGTGCAGATGATCTTGATGGTACTATTGAAAAAGAGGCTATCAATTCTGCCGCAGGGGCAAAAAGTGCAAATGGTATGCCTTTGAGTGAGTTTGTATCTCTGATTAAAAATAGTGGTTTTGATCCAATAGAGAGAGATAGTCTATATAATGAGTTAAAAGCGTGGTAACACGCTTTTAAAACTTTAGCTTTTTTCTAATTTTGGCTACAACCTCTTTTTCTGTTTTATCTTCTACATTGATAATAAAGTCAGCAATTTTTTTATAAGCCTTTTCTCTCTCTTGATAGATCTCTTTTGCTTTTTGTGGAGATTTAAAGAGTGGTCTTTTTGCAAGTTTTTTTGTAGCGTTTGGATGTTCTTTGATTCTTTGTAATATTTTTTCAAATGATGAATCTAGAAGTACAATAGTTCCAATATCTCTGATATTTTTAACTTTAAAAAATCCACCACCTGTGGAGATAATAGCGTTTTTTACACTTTTTTCTAGCCAATATGCAGTTTTTTGCTCAAGTGATCGAAAGTATGCTTCTCCCTCTTTTTCAAATATCTGTTTGATTTTGCAATTTTCCAAGCTCTCAATGAGATCATCGGTATCTATTGTAAAAAGATCGCTATCTTTTGCTAATGCTCTAGCAACTGTTCCCTTTCCTACTCCCATAAAACCTATTAAAATAATATTTTTCATATTTTAGCTTCTTCTCTCCTCTGATTTTTTTGCTTTTGCTTCTAAAATAAGAGGGCTGCCCTCAAAGTCAAAATTATCCCTTAATTGATTAATAAGATATCTTTTATAGCTAAAATGTAGGGCTTTTGGTCTATTCATGATAAGTGCAATACGAGGAGGTTTTGTATCGAATTGTGTTGCAAAATATATTTTGACTAATTTGCCTTGATCTGATGGTAGATGGTGTTTCATGTTTGAATATTTTATAAGTTCATTTAGCTTGGAGGTTGATACTCTTCGACTATAGTTGTCATATATTTCAATTATTTTGTCATTTATTTTGTGTACTCTCTTGTGTGAAAGTGCTGAGATAGTTATGATAGGAGCATAAGATAAAAATTTGAACTTATATCGAACTAGTTCTACGCTTTTTTCATAACTATATTTTGCATTATCCCACTTATTTAAAACAATAATACATCCAAGCTCAAATTTTTCTATGAGGTTTGCAATTCTTTCATCTAATTCATTAAACTCCTCACTAGCATCTAATACAAGTAGTACAATATCTGCACCCTCAAGCATTGTTTGTGTACGATTGAGTGCATATTTTTCAATGCCCTCGATTTTGCCTCTTTTTCTAATACCTGCTGTGTCTACAAATGTAAAAGTATTATCTTTATATTCCATTGATTCATTTACAGGGTCAATTGTCGTTCCTGCTACATCACTTACTACAGAGCGATCTTCTTTTAGAAGGGCATTTAAAAGAGAACTTTTACCTACATTTACACGACCAATAATCGCTATTTTTATCTCTTTGTTCTCCTCCTCTTCCTCTTCTAGAAATGTTTCATTTTCTTCTTCTGTGAATTCATCAGAAAAATTATTATCTTCATCTTCTTCTGTTACAATCTCTTCACTCTCTTCTTTTGGTAAGAGATTATCAATCCAGTTAATTAACTCTCTAGTGCCACTATTATGTGAAACAGATATGAAAAATAGATTTTTGGCTCCAATAGTGGTAAACTCCCAGCCAATATCATTCTCCTGTTTTTCACTATCAATCTTATTGACGACCAAAGCTATATCTTTGTTTAATTTTTGTAGTTGAAAAAATATTTTTTTATCTTCATCACTTGGTAATGTTTTACCATCAACCATAAAGAGTATGATATCCGAATCTTTTGCAGCTTGAAGAGATTTATCTCTAACTGTTTGAAATAGAGTAGATGAGTCATCTAATCCTCCAGTATCCATTAATAGTGCTGTTTTGTTATTAATCTTAACTTCTTCTTTTTTTATATCTCTTGTTGTACCACTTACTTCTGAAGTGATGGCATTTCTCTCTCGTGCAATACGATTAAATAGAGAACTCTTGCCTACATTAGGTTTCCCTAATAGTGCTATTTTTTTCATTGATTCATTACCTAGTGGGGGAATTTTTTTGTTTATTCTATCATGTTTTAAACTTAGTTAAGTTTAGAGGACTTGTAATTATAAAAGTTCAACAAGTTTTAACTAAGTTTACTTTAAAATTGTTTATATAGAAGGATTGGTAGTGAAAAAAAGATTTTTAATTTTTTTATTGTTTCCATATTTGCTTTTTAGTTTTGATTTTAAGAGTATAGATGCTCTTTATGAAGTTAAATATGGAATTTTTGGTACGGTTGGAGATGCAAAAGCTAGTGTAGAAATTATTGATGGTACATATAAAATTAAAATGACTGCCCGAGCTACTGGATTTGCAAAAGTTTTGAGTGGTGGAAGATTAGAAGTTTATGAGAGTACAGGTTCTATCAAAAATGGTAAATTTTTGCCATTACTATTTATACAGAAGAAGAGTTATAGTTCTAAAAATACGATAAAAAGATATTTTTTCGATCATAAGAATAAAGAAATAACTGTTATTAAGACAAAAGAGAGAGATGGTATTCAAAAAGAGAGTAGAAAAATTTTGGACTATTATGCCCAAGATGATATTTTGACACTTTTTTTTAATATAAAGTCCATTTTTGGTTCAGATTTTGCTATTGAAAATCCTACAGTTTTATATGCTGTAGGTGCAAATAAAAAAGATGGTCATGTAGATATATTTGAGCCAAAAGGTAGAAGACTAAAAGAGATTAAAAAACTTTTAGAAGAAGATGATAATATTTTGGTTGCAGTTATCAACCAGAAGATTTTTTCTAGTGAAAAAGGTGAACTCTTCTTAAATCTAAATGATCAAGGTATTTGTACAAAAGCTCTCTTAAAAGATGTAGTTTTATTTGGTGATATTAGAGGTGAATTGGTAAGTCTTGATACACAGTAGTATAAAAATGAGGAATAGAAATTGATTTTAATAGCTGGACCATGTGTCATAGAGAGTCGTAGTAGTTTAATGAGAATTGCAGAGGGACTAAAGTCTTATGCAGATAATGAGAAGATAGATTTTTATTTTAAAGCTTCATTTGATAAAGCTAATAGAACTAGCTTGGAGAGTTTTAGAGGACCAGGTATTAGTGATGGTTTAAAGATGCTATCTGAAGTAAAAGAGAAGTTTGGATACAAACTTTTGACAGATGTTCATGAAATATGGCAAATAAAAGAGGTTGCTAGTGTTGTAGATGTTTTACAAATACCTGCATTTTTGTGTCGCCAAACAGATCTACTAGTGGAAGCTGCCAAAACTGATTGTGTTGTCAATATCAAAAAAGGTCAATTTATGAATCCAATTGATATGGAATACTCTGCGCTAAAAGTTTTGAAAACTAGAGGATTTAGTGCAGCTACTTATGAAAATAGTAAAAAAGCAAAAGTTTGGTTAACTGAAAGAGGTAGTAGTTTTGGTTACGGTAATTTGGTTGTGGATATGCGAAGTTTGATGATTATGCGAGAGTTTGCTCCTGTAATTTTTGATGCTACTCATGCAGTTCAGATGCCTGGCGGTGCTGGAGGTAAAAGTAGTGGTAAAAGAGAGTTTGTCTCTCCTTTATCAAGAGCAGCAGCAGCTATTGGTGTAGATGGTTTCTTTTTTGAAACACATTTTGATCCTGATATTGCTCTTAGTGATGGTGCTAATATGCTTAAATTAGAAGATTTAAAAGATAGTGTAGATCAAATCTTGAAGATAGAGAGTACTTTAAAGAGGGATATTTAATCCCTCTGTGATAAGAGTTGTTCTGTAGATATTTTAGTTGTTACCTCTTTCATAATTACATGTTTTGGTTTGTTGTTTAGACTCTCTATCTTTTCATTGTTTTGCTCACTTCGTAGTTTTATATCATCTACTCTAGCATTTCCTTTGATCATAAAAGCGTTTACTTTTAGTATTTTGTTGTTGGGTTGGAATTTTTGAAGATCTTTTTGAAGATTCCTCTTGAATGTGTGCCATTTTCCATCTACGCTATTAAGTGGCAGGGCTATATGGATATATCTGTTTTTAATAATATTTCCTAGATCTAATTTACTAGGTGTATATTTTAAAAATCTCATTCCTTTTGTTGTCTCTAATAGAACATATACATTTGTGGGTTTGTTATATTTAATACTATATTCTAGGTTAAACTCTTTTTTATTATTCCAAGCATATTTACCCTTATAATCGCCAAGCATGAATCCACTTTTTCTTTGATTGCCTGTTAGAGAAATTACTCTACTTTTTTTACTATTGTCATATACATTTGAAATTTTTTCCATATTATTACTCTTTAAAAATATACGCCAATTACCCGTTTTTGAATTTTCTGCATTTTCATAAATTGTTGCTTGTAGTGTAAGTGTCAAAGTAACTATAAAAATAAAAATATTTTTGATGTTGTCTCCTTTAAAATTGTAAGTTTGATTTTTTAGTGCTTAAGGTCTGATATTGTAACATATATTATATCTTTTTTTTAAGCTTTTTATTTTTTTCATTTATTTAATGAAAAATTAGGTAAAATTAATTTTATTATATTCAGAAATAGGAGAACTATAAAATGATAAGAAAAATAACACTCTTAGCTATAACCGCTTCATGGTTGTTTGCTGGGGCAGATATTAGAGGATTAGTTGACTATGATCAGCAAGATCTTCAACAAGCTCAAAATCAAGAAAATTTGGAATTAATACCATTGGCTCCTCCAGTGGTACCAGTAGCTCCTGTGGTTGCTGCTCCCGTTATTTCTCAGCCAGTAGTTTCTCAACCAGTGATACCGTTGCCAGTTATTGCTACATATCCGTTTTATATTGGAATGGATTTAGTAAATGCAAGATTTTCTGCTGACTCTGGAAGTGATTTTAACTCATTGGTTGGAATAGTTGGTAAAGTAGGGTATGATTTTAACCAATATTTTGGTGTTGAGGCTAGATTTGGTACAGGACTTAACAATGAAGATATTACTTCTACTACTGGTACTTTTGAAGCAGAATTAAAAGAGACTTATGGTCTATATCTTAAGCCACAGCTTCCTTTAAATAGATACTTGAATCTTTTTGCCTTAATTGGTTATGCTCAATCAAAGGTAGATATTACAAATACAGGAACTAATGCCTCAGGAAGTGCAGATGAAGGTAGTGTTTCATATGGTCTTGGGCTTGGATACCATATTAATAATAGATTAGATGTAGTTTTTGATGCTGTGAGATTATGGCATGATGTAAATTTTAATATTTTTGATAGTAGTGGTGGAGATGCGGAGTTGACTTTGGATACTCTTGGTATCGGTTTTAATTATAAATTTTAGTAGTGAAGTGAAGATTTTTTCTCTTCGCTACTTCTTCTGATGAATAAAATTTTTATCCTTCTTATTTTTATATTCTCTAATGTTTATAGTTTTAGCTCATTTGGCAAAAATTGTTGTAAGCAAGATATATTAACTCTTAAGAGTAATTATAAAATTACAAATAAATATCTAATTAATAAGCTTTATAAATCAAATGGATATAGACTTATATGGTCTGAAAAAAATATGTATGATCTGCTTGATATGCTTGAGAATTCAAAAATAAACTATTTGAGAGAAGATTATCATCAATATGAGATTAGAAAGTTAATTCATCAATTAAATAGTAATAGATCTTATAGTAGAACTAAAGTAAAAAATCGTGCCTTATTGGAACTTTTACTTAGTGATAGTTTTTTTCTTTTTGCCAAAAATTTAAATGAGGGTCTAATTGATTGGAATAAATTTCAATCCTTAATATCTCAGAGTGAAAAAAATATTGTTTGGACTAGAGGCAAAGTATCAAAAAACTATTTGTCTGTACTCAAAAAATCTCTTTTAAGAGGAACTATCTCAAAAGATTTAATTAACTATATGCCTAAAGATGAAGGTTATAGATTGTTAATAGATGCGTATCATCGTTATAAATATTTCTCTAAAAAGGGAAATTTTATAAAAATTGATTATGGGTCTACTCTAAAAGAGGGTGATTATGGTGATCGAGTATTACAATTAAAAAAATACCTTTATCAGTCTGGTGATCTTAAAAATGTAGATATATCTTATTTTAGAGATGATTTTTTTGATGAAGCACTGAAAAAAGCTGTTATGACTTTTCAAAAAAGAAACTATCTTAGAGTTTCTGGTATGTTTAGTAAGGTTGAAATCTTATATAGTAGAGAATCTATTGATAAGAAGCTAGAAAAAATAAAGTTAAATATTGAGAGATATAAAATTTTATCACCTATTAAAAGTAGTGAATATATTGTTATTAATATCCCTACTTTTTCCCTGCGTTATTATAAATATGGTAAGCTTTTGGAGGATATTCGTGTTATTGTTGGAAGAGAGGATCGTCCGACACCTATTTTTGAAGATAAATTGGAGTACATGGTTATTAATCCATATTGGATTATCCCAAAACGCTTATCAAAACGAGACTATATTCCACAATTAGTTGAGGATCCATCTAGTTTATTGAAACAAAATATTCATATTCATTCCAAATCTTTGGTCTCATCAAAAGAGATAAATCCATATTCTGTAGATTGGAGTAGATATTTAGATGAAAATAGCTATTTACCTTATACTTTTATTCAATATCCTGGTGAACATAATGTATTAGGGAAGATGAAGTTTATATTTCCAAATAGATATCAAGTCTATCTACATGATACAAATGCCAAAGATTTAACTCTTTATAGATATCGTCTGTTTAGTTCAGGATGTATGCGTTTATCTAAACCTTACGCTTTTTTAGAACTTATGGCAAAACATACCTCTTATAGTTATGCTTCTATTATGGATCAGATTATTAGCAAAAAAACAAAAACAATAAAATTTTCAAAAAAAATCCCTATACATATACGATATTTTACAGCACAGGTCTCTCAATCTGGAAATGTAGAGTTTAGAAAAGATATTTATGGACTTGATTTATTACAATTGAAGGCAATGATAAAATAGTTCATTTATTTCTGTAACTTAATGTAACATAAATAAAATATACTAAAAAATATTTCAAGATTAAACTAGTAGTACAAAAACTAAAAATAATTAAATAATTTAAAATATATGACGATATGCATGAGGTAGTCAGCGTTTGATAGCTTGAAACTTAATTTAAGATTAAGAAATTTAGGACTATTATGTACATAGATAATATTATTGTTTGAGGTGAATATATGAAAAGAAAGATAACAACAGCTTTGTTTCCTGTGGCAACATTGCTTTATAGTGGCTGTGGTGGAGGAGGAGCTAGTAGTGAAGGTAGTTCTATTTCTACTGTAGTTAAATCGGCATCAGCAGATGCTAGTAAAAAATCTGTTTTATATTCCGTTTCCAAAGTTGGTGAAGATAAACCTATTTATGAGGGCAGGACAGTTTTAAATTATAGTGAAGAGGCAAAAATTTCTGGAGCTATTCCTGTAACAGATGCTTTAAAGGAGAAAATTGAGGATGATAGTGTATATATAATTAAAACTACTCTTGAGGAGGATGCTACTTCTGGAGGTAGGGAGTCAAGATCTTTACACTCTGTACTTCCCTCAGATGCAATTGAAGATGGGGGGTTGAGTGTAAATATTCTTTTAGATGCAGTATATGAAGATATTAAAGATACTTTGGAAGTAGATACTACACCTCAAGAGGTTGAGGCGATTATTGATGAACACTCTGAAAATCTTCTAAAGGATGCTAGTTCAGGTGGTGATATCAATAGAGATGGTGAAGTTAATGCTGAAGATCTATTAGATTGGAATCCTCAAGAGGATATTAATAGATTAAAAAAAGATTTTCAGACACAAATAGAGCCTATTATTGAAGATATGAAACAAGATAAGGTAAATACCGAATCAGAAGCTCAGCAGATTCTTGAATCGCCTGAATTATCTGCTACCTCTATTGCTACAGTACCTACAAAAACTGCACCTACAGATTATGGTGTTAAGGGTGTTCAATATTTAAATCAACTTCGTAGTCTAGCTGGAATGATAGGATATGATACTGAGCAAAGCCTTCAAAGAGCTGCACAAATGCACTCTAAATATAATGTTGCCAACAATGTTGTTGGTCATTATGAGAGAGCAGGGGACACCTATTTTACGGGTGTGACGGTGGATGAGAGAGTCTCTTCTGCTGGTTATCCATCATCTTTTGTGGGTGAAAATGTATCTAGTGGTACTAATCAAAGTGTTGAAGAGTCTATAGATGGTCTTTTTTCAGCTATATATCATCGTTTGGGATTTTTAAATTTTGGATTTGATGAAATTGGTATTGGTATGGATAAAAAAGGTAGTAGAGTAGTTTATACTTATAATGCGGGTGCCAAAGATTCAAGAAATAATATGCAAAATAATCCGGAAGTGGTTGTTTGGCCTTATGAAAATCAGAGCAATTCTCTACCTGTTTTTTATGAAGAGAGTCCAGATCCTCTACCTGAATGTGGTGTGAGTGGTTATCCTATTAGTATTCAGTTTAATCCAGAATATGTAAATGGGGCGGTTGGTGTTAATTCATTTAAACTTTATCAGTCATCTACTAATCAAGAGATTACAAATGTCAAGTTTATGGATAAAGTGAGTGATCATAATCATCACTTGAGTGATAATGAATTTGTTCTTTTTCCTCTTGAACGATTGGATTGGAATACAGATTATTACGCAGTAATTGAGTATATTGATAATGGTGTTGTTAAAAATAAACAGTGGAATTTTAAAACTAAATCACTTCCATCTCCAAATTACACTGTTGCTAATAATGGAGATTCATTTAATGTTCAAAGTGGTACTTCCTATTTTTATCTTCCACCGGCTTCATGTAATGATTTTTTTAATTCAATAAATACTAGCAGTAGCGGTAATTTATCTGTAAAAACAAGTTTTGTTGATTTTAATACTCTAAAAGTTGATGCTGTAGGTAGTGGTAGTGTTACTATTACTCCTTCAAATGGTAGAGCTTTTACTATTAATGTTCAATAGTTAAATTTTCCCCCTATATGAGGGGGAAAATTTAGGATTTTTCTATATGAATAGTTTGTGTAGGAAATGCCATCTCTAAATTATTATTTTCAACTATTTCCCATATTTTTAACATTACATCTTGTTTTACTTCTAGCCATTCACTCCATTTTACTGTTTTTGAAAAAGTATAAACTAAGATATTAATAGATGAGTCTGCAAATTCATCAATATGTACAAGTAGGGTTGTTTTGATTCCACTAGCTTCATTAATATCAAGTAGGGCAGATTTTCTCTTTTGTTGCTCTATTTTTGTAGGTGTCGCTATATCAGGATGTTTTATAAGCATCTCTCTTATCTCATCAACTGCTTTTACTAAATCCTCTTTTTTTGCATTATAAGATACTCCAATATGCATTTTGATGCGTCTTCCTACCCTTCTTCTGTTCCAGTTTTTGACGCTCTCATTTGCAAGTAGAGCATTTGGTACAGATATAAGTGCATTATCAAAAGTTCGTATTTTTGTACTAATAAAACCAAGAGCCACTACTGTTCCTTCTGCTTGAGAGACTTTAATCCAATCTCCTTGAGAAAAGGATTCATCAAGAATAATTTTTATTGATCCAAAAAAGTTTGAAATTGTATCTTTTGAAGCCATAGCAATAACTAATCCACCAAGTCCCAATGATGCAATAAATGCCGTTATATCTACTCCTATTTTTTTAAGAAATAGTAAAAAAGCTACTGTAATAATAACAGCTTTTGTCATTTGGATTATAAGTCGAACAAGCTCTTTTCTAAATTGTAAATTCTTTCTTCTGCCATGAGTATCAAAATAGATATTAATCAAAATATCTATGAGTGTAATTAAAAATTTTGCAAAGGCAAAAAGATATATGGTATAAAAAGCAATTTCAAATGCTTCTGACATAGCATTTGGATAAAAAAGTACGCTCAATGCAATATTAAGTCCGAATGTTTTCATGATAAGTGCTAGTGGAGTTTTTAATTTATCAAAATCTTCACTAGTAATAATAAAATTTTCAGGGCTTGAAATATTTAATAGTTTTCTAAGAGCTGGTAATATGATGGTCTGTCCAAGATTTTTAAGAAGAAAAGATAAAATTGTTATAATTAAAAATATAATTAATTTTCCAGAATCTATATAGATATATTTTAATATTACATTAAATTTTGAAAAAATTGTAATATTGTTAATTTTTTCTATGAGATCACCAAAATCTAATCTTTGAAATAGTGATTTTTCGCTGAATAGTTGCTTCTCATTATCATCAAGATAATCTAAAAAATCTTCATAAAAATAGTAGTTTGGTTTTAATTTATTAAAGTTTTTTTTGAGTTCTATTGCTACATTGAAAGTTGCATTTTTTAGTTTTTGGACCTCTTGTTTATATTTTTCTATATCTATATTTTGTAAATTTTGAAGATGTAAATCTATTAAATCTTCAATTTTTTCCTCCTCAAAAGAGGCAAAATATTTTGAAAGCTTAAAAAAGAGTGAGTGAGTTTGATATCTGATATATAGATTATCGAGCATTATTTGATCTCTGATAATGGCTAGTCTATTATCTCTAGCACGGTTTGCTTTTATTCTATTTCTTAATATATTTTTCTCTTTTTCGTATCCACTAGGTGCTTTTAATTCATAAGGTCTCTGTTTGATAGTTGTGATAATTTCATTATAAAATAGAAGTTTATCTTCTAGTTTATTATCTCCCTCAATACTAATACTTTGATTTGTATCGTTATTATCAATAATCTCTACTTGAGTAAAAAGTATATTTTTTTTCTCTTCAAAATTTTTATAAAAATCTGCACTCAAACTATGTGTAAAAATAAAAAATAGAATTAAAGTAGATAATAATTTTCCTTTTTTTATCATTCTAAAGACCCTTTAATACCTCTATTTTTAGTGCATCTTTATCAATCTCTCCATAACGAAGAGGAATACTCTTTTTATAGACAATAATAGATGGGATCATGTAGTTTGCTAAATGTTTTTTGAGTTCAAATATTAGTTCATTTTTAGATATCTCATGAGGAGCACTATATACCAAAACAATCTCCTCTTCTATCTTCTCATTTTCAACAGAAAAAATTGCAGCAGAGATAATATTTGGAATATTTTCATATACTACACTCTCTATCTCTGTAGGGCTTACACGATAACCACTTGTTTTGATCATATTGTCATCTCTTCCTACAAAATATATGTAATCTTCTTCATCTCTATATACAAAATCACCACTCGCTACTACAAGTTCATCTGTAAGTTGACCCTCAAGGTTTATAACTTTTTCTAATATTTTTATGCTTTTAAATCGTATATTTGTGTCTTGTGGTGAGTTCCAATATCCCTTATATATGCAAGCTCCTCTGTGGATTAGTTCGCCTACTTCTCTAGGTTTGCAATCTTCTCCATCTTTATTTATTACATATAGATCCACATCTGGTATTGCTTTGCCTATAGATGTGGGGCGTATTTTTATTTGAGAAGGGTCAAGATATGCCGAACGAAATGCCTCACTAAGTCCATGCATAGAGAAAAATTGTCCATTTTGAAAATATTTATCTATATTATCTCTCATCTCATTTGTCAGTTTTCCTCCTGAAGAGGTGATAATTCTAATATTTTGGAGTTGTTGTGGCGTTGGTAGACGATGTGAGTCTTCATCAAACATCTGTGTAATATGAATTGGCATGAGTGGTAATATTGTAACTTTATCTCGAATTAGATGGTTGAAAAAATCACTAGGAAGGAGAAGTTTGTGAATAGCTAGAGTAATTTTTTTGTATAAGGCACAAAATATTTGATTTAGACCATAATCAAGATTAAATGATAGAAGTCCTGATATAACATCATTATCTTTTAGATGAAGATAGTTAGATACAACTCTAGCTCCATCAATTAAATTTCTATGTGTAATTACTATCCCTTTTGGAAATCCAGTTGCTCCAAAACTATATGTAATTACAGCATTGTCATGTCCTTTGATATTGCAACTATAATTTTTATCATAATATTTATAGAGCTCATCAAATGATACGCCATCTTTACTAATTGATTCATAAGTTACAATTTTGCCATTAAAATTAATTGATGATATATTTTTATATTTTAATTTATCCGTGATAATACATGAAATATCACAATCTTTGATGATATGTTCTACCTGTTCTGGTTTTAGAAATCTAGTAATTGGTACAATTACATAATCTGTGGATAAAATTGCCAAAATAGCAATAACTTGTTCTACACTTTTATTTGAGTGAATGCCAATACGACTACCTTTTGGAAGTTTTAGAGAGCTAAAATAGTTTGCTACTTGGTTTACTTTTTCATACAACTCTCTAAATGTAATACTTATGTTATTTTGAATGAGTGCTATTTTATTAGGATCTGTTTGATTTGCATATTCCAATAAATTTCTAATACTATTGACTGACATTTTGGCTCCCTTTGATTCCTATAGTCCATATTTTATACTCATAATCAACAATAATTTTAGGGGTATTGTTGAAGCCTAATATTTTTTTGTAAAAAAATTCAAGAATTTGGTTGATATCATTATCATCTAAAATTTTGGTAATTCCACCAGTAAAAACTATACTATGTAATTTTTCCACAGCTAATGTTATATATCCACTATGTTTTGAAGAGACCTTATATAATACTAAAAATATGGATAGTTGCATGAGTATTTTTGTAGCATGATCACTTTTTTCCTCCAAAATATTCTCTGTAACATTCAAAAAATTTAGTAGTTCATAAACAAATTCATTATTTTTTGCGGCAAATACAAGAGATTCTCTTGATTTATAGACACCAAGCTTCTTGAGAACTAATCTATCATATCCACTCTCTAATACAAGATTATCATGAACCAAATCTGTACTATAGTGAATATCTGTAGTAGCTCCACCGATATCTATTAATATAAAAGGATCAACAACAGCAAAGCTTTTATGTAACTCCTCTAATGATCTATTTACAATATATGGTGTTGAATATATCTGATTTGCTGTGATTGAGTATAGATCTTTGATATCCTCTTTGCCTATAATATCTGCTTGATATAGGTTTGTAAGATAGGCTTTGAGTGCATCCTCTTCTACTTGTAGTCTATTATTTACAATATTTTCTAATATTGTTATATTCTCGATATTCTCTTTTAGAAAAATTTCATTTGCTTTGCTTCCTGAGTAGACAATATTTGAGTAGTTTACTCTATTTAAATATTTGATGAGCTTTTGATCAAAAATATTTTTTACGCTATCAATCCCACCTACAATAATAACAACATCAATGAGTTCACTAGGAATGGCATAATCTTTGATATTTGGATAAAGAACAGTATCAATAATATTAATTCCAGAGTTATAGGCAATATTTGTTGCAAATTTGAGACTAAAGGAGTTTGTAAGTCCAATAATAAGAGTGCTTAGTCCACCATTTGCAGAGGAGCAGATAAAAATATCCTCTTTTTTATACTTAGAGATAAGTTCACCACACTTTTCTCGTAAATCATCTTCAATATTTTTATCAAAATTTCTAAAAAACTGCTCTATTTTTTGATTGGTACTAGTTTTAAAATAGGTACTTCCTACATCTATCAATAGCCTACTCATAACATGATTCCTATTCCTTTGATAATCTCATCAACCAAAGCTTGATCTTTTGATAAGTTTAGTTTAGATTTTTCAAAAGCAAAACTTTTTTCAGAGATTGGTAGTTTGCCTTTTTTAATAATTCTAATATTACTCTCTTTGTCTCTAACTGTAATGACTTCATTATTGTTTATAATATGAGGTGAAAAAGGTATATCAATATAACCTTGTTTGATTGAGTTAAAGACTTGTCTCCACATAGTGTCTGCATTGTCATTAAATACTGCTTCTAATATCTCATTTACCTCATTTGTAAGATTCTCTTCCTCTTCCATATCGCTAATAGGTGGAATTCCTTTGAGCATATTGATTGTATATTTTACATTTGAAACAGCTGCTGCATTTGACTCTTTTGTAGGGATTCCAAAAGCTTCATCTCTTGTTTTTGTGATGATTTTATCAGCTTTAACCATTGCCGCTATTACTGTAGAGGTGTTGATTAGTGAGTTTGAATGCTCTTTATTTCTAGGAAATGCCCCCATCCATTGGTGATATACTAGATTTATAGTAGCATCAGAGTGACCAAATTTATCGGCATATTGACGAGATAATTTTTTGAGTACATTTGAGCTTACGATATCTTGTATCATTGACCCTGTTTGTGAAAAACTGACAGAAAATGATTTTACACCCTCTTCAAGAGATAGAAGCATCTCTATAATCTGTATCACAAGTACAATAGCGGGAGGTTGTAAAGTAGCACTTAGAGGTCCAAATGATTCTCTATTTATTGGTTCATTAAGTGTTGAATATTTTGCACACACCTTTTCAACATATTTCCAATACAAAAATGCCTTGTCCATTGGAAAATTTTTGGAGTATGGTAACAGATAGGTAATAGGTCCACCCTCTATCTCAAATATTCCAGAAGCTAGAGCAATCTCTACTAACAATCTTGCATCAGGTGTTCCATGACGCAGACTAATTGGTGTTTTGAAGTGAGTAATCATCTTTCTTGTAGTTCTATAACCATGATTAACAAGAGGATATCCATTTAGCATATCAATATCATTCTCTTCTGATAGTTGAAGCATCTTTTTTGCACTTGCATAATCATTTAGACGAGTATTACTATCTATTGTAAGTGGTAGTACATCTACATCAGCATTTTTAAACTCCTCATAGAGTCTAAAAACTTTCTCATAAGTAGGAAAACCACCTCTTGGTTGTACCAACATATTTGAAGAGTTTTTGAATTTGTGGGAGATAAATAACTCTTTGTCTGCCGATTTTATAAACTCTTCAACCTCTGCAAAATCAAAATTATCAACATATTCACTATTTAAGATAGCCTCTCTCTCTCTTTGAAGTAGACTCATTTTCGCTCCCTTAGATAGATTTCAAGTTCGTCTAGTCCAATACTAAGATCAATTTGATGAAATACGAGATCAAACCCATAGGCTTGATATTTTGGGATGATATCTTCTCTATCAACTTCTCCAACAGCTAAATTTCCACCAATCATAAAGACAATATCTTTAAGATCATATTTACTTTTGAGAAGTGGCAAATCTCTACTCCATCCCTCTGCTTCTCCATTTAGTGAAGATATTAGTAAAACATCAGCATCTGTCTCAATCAGAGCATCTATAAACTCTTCTAAATAGGTATTTACACCCAAGTTAAATACCTCAAAACCCCTCTCTTTTAAGGAGATATCAATTAATCTATTGGCAACGACATGTACATCGTTGCCTACCACACCTGTGACTACTTTCATTTAAGTCCCTATTCTTTGATAGGTGAGATTTTATCTCATAGTTGGTTAAAAATAGTTCGGGGGTATATCAAGAGAATAAATAGGTGGGGGCTGTATTTTATAATTTGACAAACTAGTTTCTTTTTATTGTATGGATATGGCAAATTAAGCTTTGATGTAGATGTAAATAAAAAGTGTTAAAGTTAAGGTGTGGTGAGGACACCACAGCCTACCCTTAATAGGGCGTGTAAAATTACAAATGTAAAGTTTGTTTTTTTCTCACTTAACTTTTGAAATTTTTTGGTCTATCTTCCTCTTTGAGTTGTGTTAAATCAGCTTCATCAAACTCCTCAATTGTTGGAATAATAATACTTATAATCACAAGAGCGATTCCAAAAATCAAAACTGTAATCTGCTCATGTCCTTCAAGGATTTGAGGAAGTGTAAATTTACCTAGATTTTCTCCCATAAGAGGCTTAAAAAAGTCATCATAAAAGAGAGTAAAAACCAAACCACCAAATATACCACCAATTGCACCAATAAGAATATCTATTCTTCCTTCTGCAATAGATATAGGACCAGTTCCGGGACATTTGCCCATGATTGCCATAGAGATACCAAAAATTATACCGCCAATAACAAGTCCGTTGATCATAATTGGTTTAACATGGTAGTGTGCATATCCTAGCTCAATCATAAAGTATACACCAATACTAGCAAGTCCAATAGCCAAAAATAACATTTTTGGAACAATAGTATCTTTTAGCATTGCAAAACCAGCAATTTTTTCAAATTTATCAACTCTTGTATATTGAATAATAGCTCCAAATAGTATACCTATTATAAAAATTAAAAATAGTGAACCATGCCCTTGTGATGAAGCCAAGCTCAGCATTTCCAAAGTTTTTTCATACATATAATTAAAATATTCAATCACTATTTATCCCTTATATTATAAAAATATCTTCCAGTTACAACTAATGTAATCATAACAACAATACCAAAAATCATTCCACTAATAGCTAATTGTGTCATACCTGATAAAAAGTGTCCACTTGTGCATCCATTAGCTAATCTTGCTCCAATAATCATGAAAAATCCAGCAATAAAACTCCATATTAATCTTGACGCAATAGAGTTATTTTTATATTTTTTCCATGCTGTTGGTATTAGAGATATTCTAAAAGATTTGGTAACAAATATAGCAGTAAAAAATCCACCTACTAGAGTTCCTAGTAGTAAAACAGCTTCCCAACTACCAGATTTTTCTATGTGTTGTAGATATGTATATTTTTCTGGATCTAATCCAAATATAACACCTGCAAAATATGGAACATAAGTAGAAGCACCAATTGTTCTATCTGCTCCAAAAGTGGAAAATGTAAACATCAAAAGTATTGCCATGAGTATTCCACCTACCCACCAAGGTATTCGTCTTATCATTAAAATCTCCTATTCATAAAATTTTGCGTTACTATAACTAAAAAAGATAAATTTTATAAAAATATTAATATTTTTATTATAGTTATTTTTTAATCTCTAAAATGTAATAATTTTTAAAAATTATTAAGGATTTTTATGAAATTTAATACAGCAGATTTATGTGATCAATATAGAGACGAAGTACAAGTATTACAAAGTGGTTTTTCTTCTTATGGTAAAGATAAGAAAATTTTTGGTCAAATTGTAACCATTAAATTAGATGAAGATAACAGTGGGCTTATCACACTTCTAAAAGGAGTAGGAGAGGATAGGGTAGTAGTTGTAGATGTAGATGCCTCTTATTGTGCTGTTGTGGGTGATACACTCATGGGGTATGCTCATAAACATAATTGGGCAGGAATTATTGTAAATGGTTATGTTCGTGATACTCATGAAACAAAAAAAATAGAAGCAGGTTTATGGGCATTAGGTACTTGTCCTATGAAAAGTGCCAAAAAATCCCCTTCATCACAAGGCTGTGAACTAAATTTTGGTGGTGTAACATTTGTAGAGGGTGATTATCTTTATGCTGATTATGATGGTATTGTAGTCATGAAAGAGAATGTTTTAATTTGATGTTTGTGTGGTGTGGTATCTTTGCCACGCCTTTATATTCTTTTATTTTTCCCCTTTTTTTTTAATCTTTTTATTATTGTGCTAGTACTCATATTTTTTTAAGGTGTTGTGGTGTTGTGTGGATACCCTCAGCCTTTAAAAATAATTTTACAAATGTCGATCTACTCTCCAATGAGATAATAAGGAGATATTGATGGTTGCAGATCAAGATATTGAGGGCTTGACCTTTTTAGATGATGGTGAGGTTTTATATGATGATCTCTATTTACTTTCTGAAACAGATGCTAAAGGCAATATTACTTATGTAAGTGAATCGTTTGCAAAAGTTGCCAATTTTAGTATGGAAGATATGATTGGAGAACCACATAACATAGTTCGTCATCCTGATATGCCTCGTGTCGCTTTTAAGGGCTTATGGGATGATGTTAAATCAAAAGGATTTTGGACTGGATATGTTAAAAATGCACGAAAAGGTGGTGGTTACTACTGGGTTTATGCCACGGTTTTACAAAATGTTGATAGTAGTGGGAATGTTAGCTATGTCTCAATTAGAACAAAACCATCTCGTGATGAGATAAAAAAACATGAAGAACTTTATAAGAGTTTAAAATAAAAGGGGAGAATAGATTATGGCTTTAGTAAAAAATGGTTCTTTAGGTGGTAGTAGTTCAGCTTCATATAGTTCAAAAGCACCAAAAGCGTCAAAAACAAAAAAAGTGAGAACTTTAGTTAAGCAACAGCAAACAAGTGAAAGTATTGTAGATATATCATCTTCACTTCTTGATAATGCACAAGAGAGTGTAAGTGCTATAGAAGAGTTAAAAAGTGCTATGGATCAAATTGCAACAGCAGCAGAAGAGAATAGCGGTGCTAGTGCTCAGGTGTTGGAGAGAATTAATGTTCGTCTTAAGAATTTGACAAAAATGAAAAGTACAATTGATAGTGCTATTGGTATGACTCGTAATACTGGTGACTCTATAATATCTTCGGTCTCTCTGATTAATGACTCTGTAGATAAAATGTATTCAGCAGTAGAGACAGCAAAAAAATCTACCGAGAAATCTGAAGAGCTCAAAGTAAGCTCTCAAAATATTGGTGAAGCGGTAGGGTTTATTGCCAAAATTGCAGATCAAACAAACCTTTTGGCACTAAATGCTGCCATTGAAGCTAGTCGTGCAAAAGAGCATGGTAAAGGGTTTGCTGTTGTAGCTAGTGAGACTAGAAGTTTGGCAGGAAATAGTGAAAAAAATGCTCAATTTATTGATGATTTAGTAAATCAAATTCAACATGGAATTGATAATATTATTAAGAGTATTACATCTACTACAAATATTATTGAAAAGACGGGTCGTGATGGTGGAAAACTATCCAAAACGCTAGAAGAGTTGACTAAAATTGCGATCTACTCTATAGAGGCTGCAAAAAATGCAAACCATTTTACAGATACTCTACTAGATTCTGCTCAAACTAGTGTAAAACTTAGTGAAGAGATTACAGAAGCTTCATCTAAAATTGCAAAAGAGGTGGAGAAAACATTTAACTCTATCGAAGAACAAGCCGCAAATCTAGCACAAACAGAAGATGATATCAAAGAGCTTACAGAGATGTCAGAAGAGCTAAAATACTCTACAGACACTATGAAGTTTTCTGAAGATATCGCTGTAAGTGCAGATACATTATCTAATAGTATTGATGATATTCAAAGTAGTATGCAAGATGTCATGCAATCTTTGAACTATATAGAGGGTTTTAGTAGTAAAACAAATGAAAATGCAATCAATACAAAAGAGAGAATAGAACATGCATTAGAGGTATCTTCTGATATTGATGGAATTGTTACTATTGTAAGAAAAAACTTTGATATCTTAAAGTCTAGTTTTTCTAAAACAAAAACAGTTTTAGTTGAGATTAGAGATGACTCTGCTTTATCTGTAACAGAGGGGCAAAGTGCAGATAGTGAGCTTGGCAAAATTAAAAAAGATTCAAAAAGTGTAGAAAAGACAGTAAGAAATATCTCAAATAGTATTATTCAACTAAATATGTTAGCTATTAGTGGAAGTATAGAGGCAGCAAGAGCTGGAGATTTTGGAAAAGGTTTTGAAGTTGTTAGTGCTGATATTAGAAATTTAGCTCAAGATAGTGAAGCCAATACAGATAAAATCAATGAAACTATTGAGGTGATGGGGAGTGAAATTGAGAGTGTAAATGTTGAATGGGGTAATCTGCTTAATGGTCAAAATGAAGCTCAAAATGTAATTGATATTCTTATTAATGAGATGGACAAAATTACTTCTCAATTGGTACAACTTATAGATAGTTATCAGGTATTAAAAAACATGAATGATAAAGATCAAGATGGTCTTAGAGAGATGCTCAATGGTACAACAGAGATTCAAAAAGCGATTGAATTTTCAGCTACAAATGCAATGGAATCAAGAAAAGCTAGTGAATTGATTATTGAAACTATTGAAAATATGGCAGAGAGCATTGATGAACTTGCTGTTTTAGCTGATGAGCTTCAATCTTAAGAGGAAATTATGATGGAACAAGCACTGATTTTTAAACTTGATGGATGTGAATATGCAGTAAATAATGATCTATTGTTACAAATTATTCGTGTTCCTGAGTTGACTCGTATCTCTTATGTTTCAAAATCAATTTTAGGTCTTTGTTCAATTGATGGTCAAATTATCCCTGTCTTAGATGCTTTAAAGCTTTTGGTTTCAGATGAGAGTAGTTCTAGTATTGATATTTCAGATATTAGCAGTCGTATTCTCCTTATTAAACATGAAGAGTTTTTTTTGGCATTTGTGGTTCAAGAGGTTGTTACAAGTATAGATGTTATATCTGAAAATGTGGAATTTATTGATAGTGAAGATAGTCCTATTGTTGGATTTATGAAGCATAAAGATAGTGTTGTTCAGATTTTGTCTTTTGATAGACTTTTGCAAAATGCCAAAATGCCTATGCTTAAATCTAAAAGTATTCATGAAGTCCAAAAACAGGAAAAAGTAGAGCAAAATGTTGAAAGTAGAGATGAAGAGCAGTATCTTATTTTTAATATGGGTGATGAAAAATTTGCACTTTTTATTGATTTACTAAGAGAGATTATTGTCAATAGAGATCATATTACACCAATTGCAAATACTCCTGATGAGGTATTGGGGTTGATTACTATTAGAAATGAAGTTTTACCTGTAATTGATTTAAGAATCTATTTCAAGAAAACTCCACTAAAAAGCAATAAAAATCGTATTTTGATTGTTCGTGTAGGTAGTTCTATAGTTGGTGTGTTAGTAGATGCCATTTTGGATATTAAAGAACTCAACAGTAGTGAAATTGAAGTTTTGCCAGAAAAATTTAGAGATTTTAAAATTTCTGGTATCTCAAAACAGAGTAGCGATCTTATTAGTGTAATTAGTAAAGATTATCTAAAAACACTCTCCCAAACGGTATTAGCATATACTCAAACACGAGAAAAAAGTGCTGAAAAAGAGTTGGGTAGAAGAAGGTCTGATCTATTTAATGAGGTGGCTATTTTTTCATTGGGAGAAGAGGAGTTTGCTATTGACATGCAGGATGTCAATGAGATAATTAGATATGAAAACTTTACAGCAATTCCTTCTGTAGATGATTATATTGTGGGCATGATTAACTTACGAGGTGAAGTACTTCCTGTGATATCTTTGAAGAGTAAATTGGGATATCAAAATAGTTTTAATGATGACTCTAAAATTTTGATTAGTACACTTGATGGTGAAAAACTGGGAATTTTAGTTGATGAAGTACAAGAGATTAAAGATGTTCCTATTGAGTTGATCAAAGAAAATAGCTCAGAAAATAGTATCTTTCCAAAAACAATTTTATTAAATAGTGGTGAAAGAATTATTTTGACTATATCAATTAAAAATCTTTTTTATTTAGAAGAGAAAAAGATTTTAGAGTTAGAAGAAGAGGTGGTTTAAGATGGCTAAAAAGAGAGTACTTGTAGTAGATGATTCTGCTTTGGTTAGAAAACAGCTAGGTGAGCTTTTGGAAAAAAATGGATATGAGGTTGATTTTGCCAAAAATGGTAAAGTTGGTCTACAAAAGGCAGTTGAATCTGATTTTAATGTAGTTACTATGGATATTAATATGCCTATTATGGATGGGATAACCTCTCTTGAAGAGATTATGAAACAAAATCCTACACCTGTAATTATGGTTAGCTCTTTGGTAAGTGCAGATGCTGAACCGACCATGAAGGCTTTTGAACTTGGTGCAATTGATTGTATTGCAAAGCCTGGAACTAGTAATGTTGGTTTAAAAGATAATGGTGATGAACTTTTGAAACTTATCAAAAGTGCATCAAGAATATCTAAACGAAGAATGGCAAAAACAGCATTAAATCTTCAGAGTAGAACAAAACCTAGAGAGAGAACTCCTAAAGAGATAAATCAAAAAGTTACTACCAAAAAAGTACCTGCCTCTTCTATTGTTTTGATTGGTTCTTCTACAGGAGGACCTAGTGTTCTTGAAGAGTTGTGTTCTGTTTTACCTGCTGATTTTCCTCATGCTGTATGTATTGTTCAGCACATGCCAGAGAAGTTTATAGCAGCATTTGCTCAGAGGCTAGATAAGGTAAGCAGTTTAGAAGTTAAAGAGGCAGAACATAATGAAGAGCTATATAGTGGGGTTGTTTATATTGCTAAAGGTGGGATACATATGCATTTTAGAAAAAAGGTCTCTGGAAAAATAGTAATTAGATTAGAAGAATCTGTGGTTAGTAGATTTTTTACTCCTAGTGTAGATGAGATGTATTTTAGTGCTTTAGAGGTTTTTAAACCAAAAGATATGTTTGCCATTATTTTGACAGGTATTGGGGATGATGGAGCTGATGGTATGGTTGCTTTGAAAAAAGCTGGTGTACATACACTTGGTGAATCTGAAGAGACTGCAACTGTGTATGGTATGCCAAAAGAGGCATATCTTAGAGGTGGGGTGAGTGAAAAATTACCTTTTGATAAGATTCTTCAGCGAATCCGTACCTATAGATAAGGAGGTAATTTTATTATGGCATTAAAAAAATCAAGTTTTGAAGATCTTGTAGAAGAAGAAAAATTTAGCTCCTTAGAAGAAGCACTTAACTCTTTTAGAAGCTCTGATAATAATGATATAAAAAATCATGCACTGAGTGAAATGCTACATTTTGAGGGTGGAAGTAAAGCTCTTGTCTCTTTATTAGAAGAGGAGAGTAATCACTCTATTCTTGATATTATTGGAATGTATCTAGTCTCTGTTGAGGCTAATGAGGCTCCCATTGATGATATTTTAAAACTTTTAAATAGTGATAATGCCTATGTTAGAAATTTGGCAATTACTGTGTTAAGAGATTATGGCGATGCTATTAAATATTATATTGTTAAATATCTTATTGGTGATGATAGTGATCTAAGAATTTTTGCTATTAATGTTCTTGGTGATGTCTCTTTTAGTGAGAGTAGAGAGATGCTGATTGAACTTTTGGAGAGTGAAGAAGATCTCAATGTCGCTATGACGGCTGTTGATTATCTAGGTGAGATTGGAGAAGAGGAAGATATACCTCTTTTAGAGTCTTTAAAAGATAGATTTGAAGATGAATTTTATGTCTCATTTGCTGTAGATAATACTATAAAATTAATTCAAGGTTGATAGGTTATGGTCTTTTCACAACAGAATTTTGACAAATTATCAGAGTATATTTATCGTAAAAGTGGAATATCTCTAGAGCATACGGCTCACTATGATAAGTTATATAAACAGCTCAAAAAGAGGGCTAATGAAGAGAATTATAGTAGCTTTAGAAGTTACTTTTATGCTTTGCGTTTTGGGGATTATAAAGATCAAGAGTTTGAATCTTTGATTAATGCAGTAACTGTTAATGAAACATATTTTTTTAGAGAGAATCACCAATTTGAGATTTTAATTGATGATGTTTTACCAACAATACATGCAAATAAAAAGGCAAATGAACCTATTAGGATTTTATCTGCTCCATGTTCTAGTGGAGAGGAGCCTTACTCTATAGCTCTTCATCTTTTAGAAAATGATGATCTTATCAATAAAAGAGATTTTGAGTTAGTAGGGATTGATATTGATTCTCAAATAATAGATAAGGCAAATAGAGGTATTTATAGTGAGCGATCAGTTCATGTATTGAGCAGTGAGATTAAAGATAGATATTTTACAAAAAAAAATGGATCTTATGAGTTAGATCCTGATATTAGAGGTGCAATATCTTTTAAAAAAGCAAATGTTTTTGATAAAAAAGAGATGCACGATTTGGGTAAATTTGATGTAATATTTTCTCGAAATATGCTGATATACTTTGATGATGTCAGTCGTAAAGAGGTGGCAATGAACTTCTATAATATGTTAAATCCAAAAGGATTTATATTATTGGGTCATGCTGAATATATGAATAGAATAGTAACAGTTTTTAAACCAGTAGAGTTTAAGAAACATATAATATATCAAAAATAATAATTTAAGGAATAAAAAATGTCAATGCCAACAGTAATATTTATAGATGATTCAGAGACAGCTTTAGCTTCAACTAAAATTGCAACACAAGGTATGCCAATAGAGGTAAAACAGTATTTAAGAGCTACTGATGCTTTAGATGAGATTGGAATGGGCAGTGTTGCACCCAAGCTAATTATTACAGATCTTAATATGCCCGAGATGAATGGTTTGGAGTTTTTAAAAGAGGCAAGAGGATTAGATGAGACGAAAAAGACACCGATTTTAATGCTTACTACTGAAACAAAACCTGAACTAAAAGAGCAGGGTAAAGCACTTGGTCTTACTGGCTGGATTGTAAAACCTTTTAATCCCACACAGCTTCAAGGTGCGATTAAAAGAGTTTTAAGATTAGGATAGGATTATGGATAATTGTAGTCAAGTATTAACATCTTTATCTGAAATATTAAAACATATTCAAGAGGTTCAAGATGATGTCTCAAAATTGAGTAGTGACTCTATGCTAGTAATTGCCAAATTAATATCAGTATCAAAGTTGGAGCTTTCAAAAGAGGAGCTTTCAGCACTGCAACATCAAGATATTTTGTCACAGCAATTAGCAGCTGCGTCAGATGCTATTATTATGATTAATCAATATGTAGAAAAATATGTTTACACAATAAATGAGGATTCAAATTTAATGGCAGCTGGATTTAGTGGTCTTAATGCCAAATTAAAACAGGCTCTTGAGAGAGCAAAAGATAGAAAAGATGCTTTTAGTGGTCATGCATTTGAAAATAAAGAAGAAGAAATAGAGTTTTTCTAAAAGGAAGAGGTAGTTAAGATGAAAAAGGTATTGATAGTAGATGACTCAAAAACTGTTCGGCTTTATCATAAAGAGATTTTAAAGCAGAATGGTTATGAGCCTCATGAAGCAGAAAATGGGATGGAAGCACTAGAAAAATCTCTTGTAGAGAAGTATGAGCTTTTTTTGGTAGATGTAAATATGCCCGTTATGGATGGGTACTCTTTTGTACGAGAGATTAGAACTAAAGAGAATTATGATGATACTCCTATTGTTATGATTAGTACAGAAGCAGAGGATCATGATCGTATTTCTGCTTATGAAAATGGGGCAAATCTCTATTTTATCAAGCCTATTAAACCAGATATTCTCGTAGGCAGTGTCAATATTTTGACTCATGGGGGTGTATAGTGAATCCATTATTAGAACAATTTTTACAAGAAGCTAGAGAAAACTTAAAGTTTATCGAACAAAATCTTGAAGAGTTAGGTAATAGTGATAGTGAGATGATGAATGCAATTTTTAGAGCTGCTCATACACTAAAAGGTGGTTCTGGAATTGTTGGTTTTGAATCTATTATGCATATTACTCATAAAGCAGAAGATCTTTTAGATCAACTTAGAGCCAATAAACTTGAGTATAAAGAGAGTATGTTGGATGCACTTTATGATGCATTTGATGAGGTTTTGAATCTTGTTGATGCTGCTGAAGAGAGTGGCGATGTTGTTGCTGGAGATGAAGAGGTCTCTTCTAGAATTTTGGCTTATCTAAATGAGATGATGGGGATTGATCAATCTGAAGAGGAGAAGTTTATCCTTCCTCTCTCATTTTGTGAAAATTTAGATTCAATTTTCAACTTTGAAGGTCTCTCTTTTTCTAAATTGGATGCCTCCTTGGTGTATGATCAAGTAGAGATTGATAGTGATAATCTTCAAGATAGAAGAGTCTATGCTATCTTTTTTGATATAGACAAAGATTGTATGGCTTTTGGAAATGATCCCATATATGCTCTCTCTTTATTGGAAGAGAAATTATTGTCTATCGCTACAAGTATTAGCAGAGAAGATGCTTCTACTGTAATTTCAAATGCAGATGACAACATGGAACTTTATCTAAAAATTAGTGCATTAGTTTATGCTACTTATGAAGAGATAGAGGATGCTCTTTATAACTTTATAGATGATATTTTACTCTATCCTGTTTCAATCTCTTCGGCTCTTGTAAGTGATAAATATGAGAGTGTCAAAGTTAACTTTCTTAAAGAGTTTTCTCAAAATATGTTATCTCTTTTAGAGAGTAAAAATACCCAAGAGATCAAAGAGAAGATTACTCATGCGTTGGAGCTTTTAGATTCCAAAACTCAAGAGTATGTTATTTTAAAACGCCTACTTGTAATGTTTGATTCTATCTCTATTGATGATTATCCTAAATTAGAACCATTTTTTGCCAATATTAGTGGTGAAGAGATTACTTTTGTTGCTGATGAGATTGAGACTAAAGATAAATCTACTGTGGATAACAAAGATGAGAGTTCATCAGATGCTTTGGATGGTGTTGATCAAGAGATTGTCTCTTTGATTTTGTCTCAACAGTGTGAACAGTTACAATATTTAGGTGATGAAAAGAGTACTAAGAGAGTTATATCTATCGTAAAGAGATGTTTTAGTGTACTTGGCAAAGATTTCAAACTTGAGAGTAGTGATACACAATCATTGCTAAGGAGTATTTCAGAAATTTATGATCATGGTATAAAAATTGAAGTAGATCAAAAAGATACTATACAAGATAGTTCTAAACCTATAGTAGAAGAGCCAAAAAAAGATGATACAAATATTAAGAAAAGTTCTCCTTCTGCAAAAAGAGAGCCTAAAGAGGATACAAAAAAAGATGTTGTAGGTAAAGTCGTAAAAGTTGAACAAGCATCTATTGATAAATTAATGAGTGTTGTTGGTGAGATTTTGGTTGCCAAAAACTCTTTGCCATATTTGGCTGAAGCAGTTGATCATCAGAGTGCAGAAGTGACAAAACGAGCTATTTTAGAGAAGTACTCTTTTATTGATCGTTTGACAAATCAACTACAAGATTTGACTATGTCTATGAGAATGTTACCTATATCTTATGTATTTGATCGTTATCCAAAATTGGTTAGAGAGATATCCAAAAAACTTGGTAAAAAAGTAAAATTGGTACAAAATGGTGGTGATACAAAACTTGATAAAAATATGATTGAGATGTTGGCTGATCCTCTTATTCATATTGTAAGAAATTCATTAGATCATGGTATTGAATCCCCTGAAGTAAGAAGAGAGAGGGGTAAACCAGAATCTGGTGAAATTATCATGAATGCCTATCCTCAATCTGATCAAGTAATTATAGAGATTATTGATAATGGTAATGGTATTGATGCAAAGAGGGTTATTAATAAAGTTCTTGAAAATAATTTGATTGATCTTGAAAAACTTGATGCAATGAGTGATCAAGAGAAGTTAAATCTTATTATGTTGCCAGGACTCTCTACTACTGATGAGATTAGTGAGTATAGTGGTCGTGGTGTTGGTATGGATGTTGTACGAAAATCTATAGAGAGTTTTGGTGGAACTATTTTACTTGAGAGTGAGATGGGAAAAGGTACCAAAATTATTATGAGTATTCCTGTTTCATTGGCTGTAACAACTCTTTTACATGTCTCTATGAATGGCATGAATTATGGTTTTCCTATGGAGAATGTAAATGAGACAGTCAAAGTCTCTAAAGATAGTGTTACAAAGCTAAATAATGAGTATTATGTCTATATTCGTGGAGCAATTATTCCTCTTATTGCGATAGGAGATATGATTAATATAGATAGCTTGGATATGGAGTCTATATCATTAGTTGTTTTAGATGTTAGGGGTAATCAAATTGCTATAGTTGTAAATGAACTACTAGGTCAACTTGATGTTGTGCAAAAGCCCATGAAGGGTCTTTTGGCAAATCATCCAATGATTGGAGGAACAGCACTTCTTGGTAATGGATCAATTATCATGATTATCGATCCTGCTAGTTTGTGGGAAGTGAGTGACTCTATAAATAGCAATCTTATTTTAGAAAATGTTATGAATTAAAAGAAGGGTAGGTAGTTTAAGATGGCAATAGAATATAATGGAAATTTAGCCCTTTTTGATGGGAATGTTTTTGAGGATGAACTTCCAGATTTGAGAATATTTTTACAAAAAAATTCTCACTCTGGTGTTAGTATAGATTTGAAAAATTGTAATGATATGCATACCGCAATAATACAAATTTTGCTTAGTTTTAAAACTCTGCATGAGTGTCAATTTATTTTGGGAGATAAGAGTAAACCATACGCTATAACGATAGATGGTTTTTTATTAGAAGAGGTCTAAGGGTAATATATTAATGATTAAAAAATTTAATTTATCGACTCTAGTTATTGGTGAAAAAGGTTTACAAAGAGATAATATTATAACCCGTTTAGAATCATCTTATTATGGTACAGAGGTACTCTCTTTTGGGGAAGATATTTTTATGTTGTTAAATAGACATAAGTTTAATCTTGTCCTAATCTCACTCTCCTCTTTTAATGAAGAGATTAAAAAGATAATTTTGGATATCAAAAAAGCTAGAGAGGATATATCAATTATTATTGCTTATCCATTGGATCAAACTACAGATTTTTCACCTTTAATGAGTATTAGTCTTATTGATAGATTTTTGCCTATGCCAATAGATGAGATTGATTTTTTAAATATTATTCATAAGTTTTATATGCAACAAGAGTCTCAAAGATTAGCTCTTGAAAATAGACAAGTTTTAGATGAATATACAGATGCAATAGATCGAAGTTTTCTTGTCTCTAAAACTAATCTTTATGGTTATATAACTCATGTCAACGATAACTTTTGTAAAATTTCTGGTTATAGTAGAGAAGAGTTATTGGGTGAGCCTCAAAATATTGTACGACATCCTGATACAGATAGTAAAATCTTCAAAAATTTATGGGATACAATACGAGCCAAAAAAGTGTGGAGAGGTAGAATTAAAAATCTCTCAAAAAGTGGTAAAGATTATATAGTTGAATCTGTAATCTCTCCTATTATGGATCAAAATGGAAATCTAAAAGAGTTTATTGCTATTCGTCAAGATGTTACAGGATTTGTAAAAGCTGGTAGAAAAGTCATTCAAAAAGAGAAAGAGAAAAAAGAGATGGAAAAAGAGCATTATCGTGTTATGAATAAGACCAAAGATGAATTTTTGGTGGTATTTACACATGAACTCAAAACTCCTCTAAATGCCATTATTAACTTTTCTGAGAGTGCATCTAAAAGATTACAAAAGATTGATACACCAAAAAAAGAGTCTCTAATTGAGATGATGCGTGTTATTAAAGAGAATGGCAATGATATGCTTGAAACTATTATAAATATATTAGATCTTTCACGCCTGAAATCAAATAAATTAGAGTTTAAAAGAGAGAGATTTACAACTTTAGAGTTGATTGAAGGACTTTTACTAAAGTTTGATGGCTTAATCAATGAAGGTGAAGTTGAAATTTTGATGGATAAGGAGAATTTGGATCAAATATTAATTTTTGATAAAACAAGGGTGATGCAAATCATCTCAAACCTCTTATCTAATGCAATTAAATATAGTAATAAAAAGGTCTCTATTTATGGAATATTGGAAAATGATCAATTGCAATTGGTATTAGAAGATAATGGTCCAGGTATCGAGAAAAAAGATAAGATTTTTGAACTTTATGAACAAGAGGATGATGGTGATATAAAAAGGGCTTCAAAAGGTACAGGTGTAGGTTTGCATTTTGTAAAACTCTTGTGTGAAGGTATGAATATTGATCTCTCTCTTGAAGATTCTGCCTCTTTAGGTGGTTCAAAATTTACGTTAACATTTAATATAGGAGAATAGGTAACAATGAAAAAAATTTTAATAGTGGATGATAATAAAAACAATAGATTAACATTACAGTTTATTTTGGAAGATTTTGAAGAGGATCAAGAGGATGTTTCATTAGAATTATTTTATGCTCAAGATGGTATTGAAGCGGTTCAAATGTGTAAAGATGATAAATTTGATATTATTTTTATGGATATTATGATGCCTAATATGGATGGTATTGAAGCCACTAGCGTTATAAGAGCTCAAGACTCTAATGCTCTTATTATTGCATGTTCAGCATTGAGTGATAATGAACATAAAAATGCTATTCTTTCTGCTGGAGCTGAGGATTATCTTACTAAACCAATAAATAGCGATCTTTTTATCAAAAGAATGTCAAATTACTTAAGGTTGATTGAGAGTAGAAAAAAGGTCTCTTATAATGTAAATGCTGAAAATATTTTGGAAAATAATGTATATTTTAGAAAAACTGTTTTTTCTGTTAGTAGTGAAAGTGCATTGGGTGAATTTTGGGAGTATTTTTTATTAGATGGAAATTTTCCTGATAGTGAAGATTTTTCAGATTTTATAAGATTTTTATACGCTTTAGGTATTTATCAAGTAAAACATAAATTTCAATTTTCTATCTTTTTAGAAGAGAATGATAGCTCATTCTTTTTTACTATGGACAATATAATATTGTTAAAGCAAGAGATCATAGAAAAACTTATCAGCAAAAATTATCCTCAAGCTATTTATAAAATATGGGGTAATAAAATCTCTTTTCAATTTTTAAAACAGAGTGAATCGAATATTATCACTCATGAAGATGAAGAAGATAATAATGAAATTCAATCTATTTCAAAGGAGCAGTTATCAAAAGTTGAAGTACCAAAGGAGGAGAATATCGTTCTTCAAACTTATGATTTTATGGATAGTGAAGATATAGCTGAACTCGAATCAATCACCTCTGAACTTCAATCTTTGATTGTGCTTCTAGGTGGTTCAAGAATGGGTGAAAGTGATATTATGTTATTGTCAGGCTATATTCGAAGATTTTCTAAGATTCTTACAATGTACAATGAAACATATGCAATATCCAACTCTCTAAAAGTGTTGGCAGATGATATTGAAAATAATATAGAGAGTTTTCAAGAAAAAGCACAAGATATTGGAATTTTATGTGAAAGTTTCAATAGAGATTTGCGTCTTTGGGTTGAAAAACTATTTTTTGAGGGAGCTCCTAGTATAGATTTCTTGGATAGCTCTATTTTATCAAACGCTACAATGATTTCAAGCTTTATAAAAGAGAGTGAAGAGGAGGAGGTTGAAGTTTTAGATGATATCTTTGATTTTTAGGGCTTCTCATGTTAAAATTATTGCATGAATTATGTAAAAAAATTAATTAAAATAACTTTTTTAGCTTTTATCTTTCTAATATCTTTAGAAGCTAAAGAGTTTAAGACAGTTGAGTTTACAGGAGAGGGTATTGACTTCTTGGTTGGTACTTTCTCTAGCGGAAAACTTTATGAAGCAATTGGCAAAAAATATCCCCCATTTTATACCCCTTGGCGGGCTGATCCAATATTTAATGATAAAGAGATAGATGAGTATAAGAAGTTACTTAAAGCTTATTTTCAATCTTTTGGTTATTATAAAGTCTCTATTGATCATGAAATTAAACCTGATAAAATTATATTAAAGATTAAAAAAAATAAGCCTATTAAAGTGCACTCTATTGTTGTAAAACCCTCCTCAGATATGAAAAAATTTGTAGAGTTTAAAAAAGGGGATATCTTTACGACAGATGCTTTTAAGAGTAGTAAAGCTGCAATTGAGCGAAATATGCTAGAGAATGCCCACCCTAAATATGGTTTTGATGCCAAAGCTTATGTTGATTTGGAAGATTACCAAGTAAGACTTAATTTTATGGTAGATAAGAATGGAACCTATAATTTTGGTAATACAACTATTGAGGGGCGTACAAATGTTAAAGAGGATATTATCCGTGAGCAGATTGTATATAAAGAGGGAAAACCTTTTGACATTTTAGATATTGAAGATACTTATGATCGATTATATGAGCTTGGAATTTATGATTATATTCTCATTGAACCAGGTTTGGAGAGTAATAAAACTAATTTGCCAATTCATATTAAGCTCAAAAAGGGTGAGACAAAATTTCTCAAAAGTTCAATAGGATACAACACAGATACAGGAGCAAGAGGCTCTTTTTCATGGATTGATAAAAATTTTTTAGGAAATTTAAAAGTACTTGATGTTGGAGTTCTAGCTTCGCAGGAGGGGTATGAAATCTATAACCTTTTTTATAATCCTCGTATTATTGTTCCTATTTTAGAAAAAATTACATTAGAAAATAGAACCTCTTACTCTAATTATGATTATGAAAGTTATGAAGAGAAATTGTTTGAAAACCGTTTGACTTTTGGTAAAAGAGTTCATGATGAGAGATCATATAAACTAGATCATTATGCTGGACTTTTAAGTGAGAGAAGTTTTATTAAATCCAAAATAGATGACACTGAAAATGAATCAGGAAACTATTTTATTAACTCTCTCTTTTATCGTCTTTTACTTGATAGAAGGGATTCTATGGTAAATGCAAAGAATGGTTATTATATTGATCTATATATAGAAGATTCTCTTATGGTTTTGGGATCTGATTTTAACTATCTAAAATCTCTTTTGGAGTTTCGTTATATCAAGACATATCATGAAAAACTTACCTTTGGTATTAAAACAAGAATAGGTCGTATTAGTGATAGTGTTCCTATCTTTAAGAGGTTTTATTCTGGTGGATCATTTACAAATAGAGGTTATAATTATCAAGAATTAGGAGAGAAAGATTCTGAAGGTGTTGCTTTGGGTGGTGTCTCTTTATTGGATATTTTAAGTGAAGTTCGATACGAAATTTTTGATAAGTTTAGTTTAGTTGGTTTTTATGATAGTTCAACTCTATCTCTTGATCAAGATAGTTATACTGAACACTTTTATAATAGTGTAGGTACAGGAGTAAGGTATCTTACTCCTATTGGACCGTTGCGATTAGATTTTGGTTTTCCTCTTGAAGATAAAGGTGAATGGGTGTTTCATATTAGTATAGGGCAAGTATTTTGAAAATTATATTTAAAATTTTATTTTGGTTTTTGATTATTACTCTTTTGATTATTGGTGGAGTTTTATATTTTTTGAGTAGTGAGACTTTACTAAATAAAGGAATAAAAACAGCTATAGATCAGAGTGGTTTGGATATCAAGTTTGATAAAGTAGAGGGTGATCTTTTTAGAGGTATTACAATCAAAGATTTTAATTATCAAGATCAAGTTTCTGGTGATTTACGCGTTGAAGCAGATTTTGAAGCTCTTAAAGATAAAAGAGTGATTATAGAAGATATAAATATCTCAAATCTGAAAATAGATAAAGATTTTTTAGCCTCTTTAGCTACTCCAAATGATGAACCAAAAAAGGAGGATAATAGCTCATTTGATTTAAGTATGATAAAAGAGGTCGCTATTAACTCCCTTCATATTGATACCCAAGATATTGTTTATGATCAGTACAAAATTAACTCTCTTAATTTGGATCTAAAAGATGTTTCATATGACATGCAGGATCAAATAAGGGGTGATTTATCTCTTGATATAGACTCTAATGTTACAGAGGCTTCAATAAAAGCAGATATAAAAGATGAAAATTATAACCTCTCTTTACAAGCCACTCCTCAAAAAGAGTTTGTCATGAGTTTTCTTCAAGATCAAAATATTACATTTAAGCAGATGCCTTATATAGATTTATATGCCAAAGGTAATTTTGATGAGGTTGATATCAATGGTACAATTACCAAAACTGCTTTAAAGTTTCAAGATATTGATATTGGTCTAAAAATGTTGGATTTAAAAGCAAAGCATGGATTAAAAAGTGGAGATTTAGAGAGTGATTTGAATGTAGATATTGAGACTTCATTAGCCTCTTTAAAATTAAAAACTGATGCTTCATTAAATATAAATGATATAAATAATAGTTTAGATTTTCATCTCTCTTCCTTGATTGATCCTAATCCAAAAGGTTTATCAAAATATCTAAAAGATCAAAATTTAACTATCAATAAAACACCACAAATTACTCTTAATGCCAATGGCAATATGGATATTATTCATGCCAAAATAGATTTGAGTGAGGGAAATATTACCTATAATGAGTTTGAAATTTTTCCAAAATCAACTAACATCAAAACAGTATATAGTCCAAAAAGAGAGGATTTATCTCTAACCTTGAGTAGTAATATAGAGTCAAATGTTGCAAATATTGACCTAGCCTCTGATTCATCATTAAATTTGAGAGATATTAATAATACACTAAAATATCAGCTAGATACCTCCATTTTGGCAATAGATGACTATCTTCAAAAGATATTAATCGAACATAATGTAACTATGGATAGACTCTCCCCTTTTAATCTCCATGTAAAAGGAGATGGTAAAAAATTACAAGCTCTTTTTGATCTAGATGGCTCTTTAAGATACGATAATATTTTGATTGAACCTACTATTAAAAACTCTCTTTTAGATTATAACTTAGTCAAAAATAGTTTAAATACTCAACTAGATATTGATATTAACTCAAATGTAGCCAAAATTAAAATGGACTCTAAAGTAAAGTTAGATCTTGATGATATTAATAATACTCTTTTTTATGATGCAAATCTATCTATTGTAGATATAGAAAAATTTCAAGATATTGATCTTAGCGAAATTGGTGATATGAGAGTCAAACTTTTGGGTTCTCTCAAAAATCTTGATGCTTCAATAAAATCGAAAAAATTAAACCTATTAGCTAAAAGTGAAGATTTTGATAAATTTGATGTGAAATTAAATAGCAAAAAAATCTATATAGGTAAAATTTACAAAGATTTACCTCCTGAATTAAAAAAGAGTTTTATTGCTCTTAATATGGATGGTTTTTATGTCTTAAAGTCAAAAAAAGCCCGTTTTGAGGGGAAAATTAATGGTTTTAAATATGATAAAAATGTGATATCTACTGATAAATTTATTTTTAAACTAGATAATGAAAATTTTGCTATTGAAGATTTTGTACTAAAAAGTGGTAAATTTAGATTAAAAATTGATGCTTTGAAAGAGGATCAAAAGATCACAGCCAATATCAAAAATAGAGCTTTTAATATGGATGCCAAAATCAAACTAGAGCCTCTTTGGGTAGATATTGATTCTCAAATAGACTCTATTAATAGATTAATCAAAGAGATTAATATGATCTATCCTCTTAAAGTAGATCAGAAAATAGATGGTAAAATTTTATTAAAAGCTAAAACAAAAAGTAATAATAAAATTAGATTTTCTCTCTCCTCTGATGAGATAAGGCTTGATGGTGGTCAAATTGATAAACTATTAATTTTAGGTTTTTATGATAAAAATAGAGTCATTTTAAAAAACCTTGATATTTTCACCAAAGGTTTTGAAGAGAAGATATTAAATAGAAAGATAGAATTATCCAAAGATGCAATAATTAAATTTGATGATGAAAATATGAGTGCCAATCTAGAGCTTAAAAATTTACTCAAATTAAAAGCAGAAAAAAAGGGTGAAAATTTAAATGCCGATTTAGAGATAAAAAAACTTCCACTCTCTTATGAAGGCTATGGAAAAACACTCTTTAGTACTAATTTAAGAGTAGAGCAAGTTAAACAAAAAATGCTTATTGCTGGTGAGGTTAATTTTAGAGATAGTGAAATTAATTATGAATCAGCCTATCTAAGTCCATCTACTGATAGTGATATTATTATTTTGACAAAAGAGAGTAAAGCAAAAGCCAAGAAAAAACAGAAACCATCTTTTATGGATAATCTCACTCTAAATATAGCAATAATTCCTCATGAGATATTATATAAAGTGAGTGCTGGAGAGATTAGATTAGAGCCTGATATGTTAATACTCAAAGAGGAGGGTGACAAAGCTATTAAACTTGCTGGACGAATTAAGATAATAGATGGAGAGTATGATTTTGCAGATAAAAGATTCAAATTAGATGAAGGATTTATTGCCTTTAGAGCACAGCAAGATATTAACCCTCTTTTAGATCTACATGTAACTTATGACGAGATAGAAGATATTCTAATTAAAATTGCGATTAGTGGAGATAAAAATAGACCAAAGCTTACTTTTACATCTGAGCCAATGATGAGTAAAAAAGATATATTTTCATATCTATTATTTGGATTTGCAGCTTCAGAGACAGAGGGAGCTGCAAGTAGTGCAAATAATGCAGCAGAGAGGATTTTTGGTAGAGCTATAGCCAAAGATTTGGCACGAGAGCTTCATCTTGATAGATTGGATATGAGTAGAAATAATTTAGGTGGTATTGATGTCAAAGCTGGTAAAAAAATAACAAAAAAAGATATTTTATATTATCAAAACAAATCCACAGAGAGTAGTTTTATTTTAGAACATAAAATATCAAAACATTGGGAGTTTAATACTGAAGTAGGTAAACAAGGGCAGGGAGTTGATCTTATTTTTAGAAAGGGGTTTAAGTAGAAATTCTCTACTCTTCCTCTTGTTCTAAGTTCATCTCTACATTGTATAGCTCTTCAAGATAAGATACAAAATCTCTATTTTTCATATATCCAGGTAACTCATCAATTAATTTTTTACCATCAGATGATAAAATATATGTAGTAGGATAATATTTTGGATTTATAAAAGATGGTAAGAGTTGATCACCTTTGATCACCTTCTTTATTCTATATAGTTTTGTTATTTTATCTAAGGAGTCTCTATTTTTAAAACTCTCTTTGTCCATTTTTTTACACCATTGACAGTTTTTTGTTTTTACAAAAAGCACTATCATTTTGTCTTTTTGATCTATTTGTGGAATATCTTTCATCGCATATGTGTTGAGGGCAAAAATTGTAAGTAAAATTGTAATAATGATTTTTTTCAAATTTAATCCTAAATATAAAATATAGTTTGTAAAATTTAGTATACCTTAAAACACTTATACCAAAATTATCCTTCTTAAAGAATGTTTTAGTTATTTTATAAACTATTCTATTTATATTTTAGAATAAATAAATAATTAATTTATATGGAGTAATAATGGAAGATATTTTATTTATATTTTTAACAACTATTTTTATTGCTACAATACTAAATGTTTTTCTAAAAAAATTTGACATTCCTACCGTGATAGGTTATATTTTATCAGGTTTAGCAATTACTTATATATTTGGAATGCATGGACATGAATCAGAAAAAATTGAACATTTGGCTGAATTTGGTATTGTATTTTTAATGTTTACGATAGGGCTTGAATTTTCAGTTGGACATCTTAAATCTATGAAAAAAGAGGTTTTTGTATATGGATTTTTACAAGTTGTTTTGACAGGCTCTCTTTTTCTATTTTTGGCACATCAATTTTTTGGTGTTGATCTCAAAACAGCAATTGTATTAGGTTTTGGATTATCTCTCTCTTCTACTGCAATTGTTTTGAAGGTTTTGAATGAAAATAGTCAAATTCATAGTGGCTATGGGCGTATAACGCTTGGAATTTTACTTTTTCAAGATTTAGCAATTATCCCTATTCTTTTGATGATCTCTATCTTTACATCAGATAGTCAATCAGTCTCTTCCTTGTTGTTGGATACACTTATTAGTGCTGTTGTGGTTTTTATTGCCCTATTTGTCGTAGGCAATATGTTTATTGAGAGATTTTTTATATGGATTACAAAGACCAACTCTGAAGAGATCTTTTTAGTTTCAGTCCTTTTTATTGTAGTCGGTGCTGCATTTGTTGCTGATTTTTTTGGATTTTCATATACTTTAGGTGCATTTTTAGCAGGTATGACAATTGCTGAGACAAAATTTCGTTATCGTGTAGAGGCAGATCTTATCCCTTTTAGAGATATTCTGCTTGGTGTCTTTTTTGTAGCAATTGGTATGCAGATCAACCTTCATACTGTTGTTGAGCGATGGGATATTATTTTGGGTCTTTTATTGCTTATTTTATCTCTAAAAGCTTTAGTTCAATTTCTATTTTTGACTATTTTTACTCAAAAAAGATCAGCACTCAAAAGTTCATTGGCACTTTTTCAAGTAGGTGAGTTTGCACTAGCTATTTTTGCTCTTGCCAAGACTAATAACATGATTGATGATCAAACAAATCAAATTTTAATTATTACAGTGGTTATATCTATGATTATTACGCCATTTGTACTTAAGAACCTTAAAAATATTGCCGATATACTTACCAAAGAGCCTGTTTTGGAAGAGCAAGAGATTATCTCTAGTGGATATAAAAATCATATTATTATTTGTGGATATGGACCAATTGCTAAAAAAATGGTTAAATATTTTAAAGATAATAATTTTTTATATATCATTCTCGAACATGATCTAAAAATGGTAAAAGAGGGAAAAGCTTTGGGAGAACCGATCTATTTAGCCAATGCTGCACAACGATCTGTTTTGGAATCATTTAATATTAATGATTCATTAGCGATTGTTTCTGCTATTGCAAATGCAAAAAAGTTGAGATTAATTTGTGAAAATATTGCCTCTTTTGACAATTCAGTTAATAGTATTGTTCGTGTTAAAAATAGGAGTCAAGAAGAGATTATTGAGGATTTAAATATTAAGCATATTATCAATGAGAGTGAAGAGGTATCAAAATTGATGTTGAAGGAGGTTTTGACATGTCGAATATAAGAGATATTATTTTTGATATGGATGGAACTTTGATTGATAGTTCTGATGTTATATCAAACTCCATCAATCATGTCCGCCATAAAATAGGATTAAGACCACTACAAAAAGAGGATATATTAAAAGTAGTAAATGATATCAAAACTCCCTCTTCTATATATTTTTATGAGAGTCAAGAGTTTTTACCAGAACATATTAGTTGGTTTCAAGACTATTATACACTCCATCATGAAGATGAAGTAAAAGCTTATGATGGTGTAATAGAGATGCTTAAACGCCTAAAAGATGAAAAATCATTAGCTCTAGCTACCAATGCTTATCGTGTCTCTGCTTTACAAATTTTGAAACATCTAGATATGGAAAAATATTTTGAGATTGTTGTATGTGGAGATGATGTGGAGAGATCAAAACCACATCCTGATATGATAAAGAAAATTATTTCACACTTTGACTCTCATAAAGATAGGGTAGTTGTAGTAGGAGATAGTATAAAAGATAGAGAGTCAGCCTCAAGAGCAGGTGTAAAATCTATTTTGGTTAATTTTGGATTTACTGATAGGGTTGATGATGCCTTAACCTCTATTGTAGATTTAGAAAAAGTTCTTTTAGGTGTGAAATAATACACCTAAAAGATTATCATTGTGTTAGTACTTATAAGAAGCACCAAATGTAACTAGTGTTGCACTAGCATCTGTAAATTCGCCATCAATTTCATCATTTTTAATACTTCTATCATCTTTTTGATCATACAAAAATGATGCTCCAAACTCTATATCTTCACTATATTTATAATTAATACCGGCAGAGTATAGTTTTGCATCTGCATCAGGAAGTTCAAATGAGACTCTACTACTAGGTACAGGATTCTCATCTATTGCAAAACCACCCATAAGTGTAATTTTACTATTTAGTTGGTGAGTTATCCCTAGTCTAATTGCTTGAGAATCTTCCCAATCTTTTGTTTTTGGATCATCAAATGCTGCTTTTAGAGCTATTGGAACAGCACTTTTATACTCAAAATCTAAGTTTTTATATTCAGACCAATATGTAATATCATAAACTGCTTCAAGTGTAGTTGCCCCAAAATTATAAGCAATAGCCAATGCTCCCACAGCAGGAAGAGGAACTTCTACACTAGCTCCACCATCATATAGTTTTGTTCCACTTAGATATAGTTTTGCATTTCCCTCTTCATTTAGATCAATGTTTGAACGGTATGTAGCTGATATATTTAGATTATTGAGAGGTTTATATGCTAATGCTACATTATATCCATACTCAATAGTATCACCTTCCATATCTCGAACAGCAGGTTTGCCAATACCACTACCATCACTTTTTACAATACCATTACTATAAATTACTCTTGCTCCAGCACCTAAAGCAAATTGATTATTTACTTTATATGAGATTGCAGGATTAAGCTCAATAATCTCTAGTGCAAACTCTTGAGCAAATGTTTTAGCAAATGGAGATTCCCATCTTCTAGTAAGACCACCAGGAACAGTAAGACTAAATCCATATCTTACTCCTTGATAATCTTTTGAGCTATAAAATAGAGTTGGAATAAAAAATGTCTCACTTTCAGACTCTGAATTAAATGTAGCAACTCTATTATCTTTATATTTTATAGTTGATAGACCAATATATGTTAATGCTCCCTCTACAAAACTTTTATTCTCATTAAATGCCATATTAGCAGGATTAAAGTATGCACTATCAGCCCCATTAGCATTGGCAATATATGCTCCACTTGTTGCCATAGATTTTACTGATTGTTCAGGTATTCTATATCCACTTGCAACTAGCAAAGAGCTTGTTAGTAGACTGAGTATTAATACTCTTTTCATTTTATCTCTCCTCTTCTAATCTTATCAAACCAAGTTGCTACTTGCTGATACGCAACAATTGCACACTCTCCATGTACTGTATCAGGAAATGTTGCGTCTAACACGGTACTAATTGGCATAAGTTCAACAGAAGTCGCTCCTTTTGCCTTAAAACTAGCTTCAGCTAATTCACTCATCGCATAAGGGATAATCTCATCATTATCACAATGATAAAGCCTAACTTTAGTTTTTGGTTTCCAATCAATCACTGAGTTTTGAACAAATCTTTCTCTTAGCGAATTATCTTGATTTGCAAAATCTGTTATTAATTCATCTTTAAAAAGCTTATTTGTCTCCTGCCCATTTCCTACTATAACATTTGGAAATGCCATATAAAGAACAGTAGCATTGTGTTCTCGATCAAAAAGAGTCTCAAGAGATCCACTATATGTTGGCTGAATTACATTAGAAACATTAATATCATCATAAGTTTTTGCATACGAGTGAGCAATATATGCCAAAAATGGTGGAAAACTCATTACTGGAGCATTAAGTGTACCTTCTGCTATCTTCTCTACATCATAAGGTCCCGCCATTGGAGCAATGGCTTTTAGTGAAAGATCACTATGATGTGCCTCAATCTCTTTTGCCGCTGCCATAGTCGCATAACCACCCTCAGAATATCCAGATAAAAATAGTTGACCATTTATTGGTAGATTATTATCATTACAATATTTTATTGTTGCATGAATGAGATCTACTGTAGTATTTGCTGATGATTTTTCTAAAATAAATGGATGATAATGTGATACTGAATCACCATACCCAATATAATCTGGTAGTATCGTTATAAATCCAGCAATAGCAGAAAACATAACTCCCAGCTTATTTTCTGGAATACCATTTTTTTGTTCAGCAACTGAAGGTGCCTCTTTGTTGGTAAAAATTGTTCCATGTTGATCACTTACCATAGAGAGCGAAAAAGTTGGATTAGCTTGTAGATATTCAGTCGTTGGAACGGGTAAAACAACAAGTCCACTAGCCACAACTTCATTATCTTGCTCATCTGTTGTATTATAAACAATTTTTACCGCTTTATATCCAAAATTACTACGAGATTCCATAGCACTCATGGTCTCAAATGGTATATTTTCCACAACTTCAGCACTTACAAATGTACTCTTTCCTATATTGTTACTTCCCTCATTACCAATGTCACCACAACTTGATAAAAAAGGTATTAATGCTATGCTGCTTGCAAAAATTATAGCTTTTGATAGTTTTATTAGCATATAGAACCTCCCTTTTATTTAAAATTATTAGACTTCTTGCAAAAATACATTTTTTTATAGTTTTGCAAGAAGCCTATTGTCTAAATTATATATAAAATCCCATTAAATATATGTTTTTGAAATAATTTCACATTTATTTCACAGTAATTCTATACTATTCCTCTATCGCTTATTAAAGATGTTGCGGATTTGATAAGTGTTTTGTTTTATAAAAGCTGATTTTTTAGCTTTTTCTATTCATGCTGTAAACTTAAACAACTTCTTCCTCCCTTTTAAATCTTTAAACTACAGCATGAATAAGAGCAATTTTTGTTCCTTATAATGTATAGCTAAATCCTAATCCAACAACCAAAAGAAAAATAGTAATCAAATAGATCAAACTATAACTACCTACCAAACCAAGTAAAATCCCCCCAAGAATAGGAAAAAATAGTGCAAATGAGGTGATATTTACCTGTAAAGCAGTGTAAATAGGTCGCTTATCTTCAGGAGCTATCTCTATGACTAGATTCATCCCTGATATCCTAAGCCCATCAATGGCCACACCAAACAATAGAAAAACAATCCCATAAAGATAGATATTATCAGCAAATAAAGCAAACAAGAAAGCAACTATCATGAAAATAAAACTAAAAGATAACATCCTCTCATAATTGTGAATCTTTCGCCATAATAGAGTACTTCCAATAATACTACCTACCATCTGAATAGTAATAAATCCGCCTAGTGTCCAGCCACTAAGTGCAAATGAGTTATTAGCATTCAAAATTACAAAAGGCATAGAGAGTAGATAACTAAAACTCAAAAATATAACTAAAATTTGTCGTTGTAATCTCTTATCGCTCTTTAGAAGTTTTATTGCATTTTTGATAAATAATCCAAAATCTTTCTCTTTAGTAGAGATATTCTCTTTACTAGGCTCCTCAATAGTTGCAAATGATGCAAACCCTATTACCATAAATAGACTACTAACCATAAAAAGATAAGCATAATTCATAGGAGCTTCAAAATTTTGCAATACAAATCCAGCAACCCCACCACTAATAATAGAGGCAATAGAGCTAGCAATATTACGATTTGCCATGCTTTTACCACGATATCTTCTAGAAAAAAGTTTAGCTTGAAGCTCTTTAAAATATATAGCACCAAACCCTGCCGAAAAAGAGAAAAAGAAAAGCCCAATACCAATCAACCACAAAGTAAGAGTTTTATGCTCCTCTCCAAAAAAATAGATTGAAACACCAATCATGAACCAGCTAATAAATCTAAAAAAGAAAACTTTTCGTATATAAGGAAGCACTCTCTTATAAGCTTGAGCATGAAATGCTGCATAGAGCTGGATCATAATAGCCCCACCACGAAGCAGAGAGGTAAATAGTCCAACAACTACAACACTATCACTAAAATGGTGTATCATAAGAGGTAAAACAGTAGATGGCTCTGCTACAGTAATAGCAAGAGCCAAAAAGAAAGCATGGGTTACATTTTTATAATTATTTTTGGGATCATCTATTTTAAACATTAGATAATAGTATCAAAATACTCCTATCACTTAATAGGTTGCCACCTATGCTCAGGATCAATAACCTCTATAAATGGAACCCTCTCAGCCTTATGACAAGCATTACAAACTCCCTTTGCTTTGCCATACTCTTCCCAAATCTTCTTATCATCCCCACTAGACAAAGCCTCTTTCATGCTCTTATATTCGCTATCCAAAAACATAGCCTTACTATTACCCTCTCTCTTAGGTCTTCTTATAATACCATTTTCAATAGCCTTTTTGATCTTATCCCAATGATAATTAGCCAAAGGATAATTTTTATCTTTAATAGCAAAATAAAAACCATTAAACCGATACCCAACTTCAACCATCGCAAGATCAAACCCTCTCAATTGCTTCTGTATCTTATGAAATTTTGCATCAGTTGAGTTGGTATCCAACAACCAATTAGACTTTGTAGAGTAACTATTTTGAGCAAATGCGTAACCAAATGATAAAAATATAAACATTAAAACTATTTTCATGTCATCTCCTTTTATTATTGTTTAGAATAATAATTATTATAGTATTAAGTTAATTAAATTCATGAAGAACATGAAATGAAGATTTTTATGCTTTATAGGTGTCATTACTACATACCTTTTAAGTTTTTCATCTTTTCCATTCGTTGCCGTGCTATTCGAATATTATATATATCAAGCATAAAGGTTCAATCCCCTCATCTGCTCACCTAAAGCATCAAAAACATCCCTAGCTAATTGAATCATCTCATCAGCATCTTCAAAACCTTTCAACATATCATCCATCATCTTAAGCAATGAATCTTGAATAAATTTTTGATGATTATCATCTTTTGCATCAGGAAGCAGAGCATTAATATCCATAGCCTTATCCAAAATATTTTTATCACTCCCCTCAAAATCAGAGTCAGGCTTCAAAAAATCCAATACAGGTCTTATCTTTTTGAGTGCCTCATCTATCTCCTTTTGATCCTGCTCACTAATACCATCACCAACATAAGAGAAACTATATTTATAACTCTCCCTCAATGATATAGATGTAGATTGAAAATTTTCACCCTCGCTCCTCTGAATCTCAAGCTGAGACTCTTTATACCCCTTCAAATTAATCTCATCCCCCGAAGAGGTACGCATCTGAAAATCAAAAGCAGAAGAACTTTGATGATTATAAATATTACTTGCCAACATATAAAATCCTTTTATCTATAAATCGGTATAAAAAGGAAAATATTAAAAAATAGAACTTCACTACTTAGGGAAAAAATTGGAAGTGTGACTTTAGTCTCACTTAAACTTAGCTATAAAATAAAAATATTATCATCTTCATGAGTTGCTATGTAAAATCTATCTCTATCATCTCAGTTACCGTATGCACGATATAAAGCCCCAACCCAAAGGACTTTATATTTTTTATCTTCACTAACCCAATCTTTACACCACTCCCAAACATAGCCATGCATATCATAAAGTTCCCATGAATTTGGTAATTTTTTACCTTAGCTTATCAATAGCTTCAGCCAAAAACAGTTTTTTAAGTACCAAATCAAAAAGAACCCCAAAAGAGGAATAGAAATTGCTGAAAAAGCAATATGGCAATTAAACATTTAAAAATAGACATAGAAACTCAAGCAGATTTATACAATTTTATAGATAAATCAAAAAAGCCTCAAGA
>CAZLLE010000013.1:0-27418 GCA_964560425.1 uncultured Campylobacterales bacterium | reverse complement strand
GATATTTACTTTGTAGTATCCAAAATCACTATTTTTAAAAATCTTTGATGCTATCTTGTTATCTTCATCTTTTTCCACCTCTTGCATCTCTTTGTATATCTTCATGATGTTATCTATATGCTCAGGGCGGAGTTCGCAGTTTTTATCTCCTAGATTTTTACGAAGTTTGGCATAGAGGTCATTTGCATCTATGAGTTGTACTTTGCCTTTTCTATTGTCTGCTTTATTGTTAGTAAGTATCCAGATATAAGTTGTTATGCCTGTGTTGTAAAAGAGATTGTTTGGTAGTTGGATGATGGCTTCAAGATAATCATTTTCTATGATATATCTTCTTATGTTACTCTCGCCACTTCCTGCATCTCCTGTAAAGAGGCTACTTCCATTGTGAACAGAAGCTATACGACTTCCATGAGGGCTTTTTGAGAGTGATTTCATCTTGCTTACCATCTCCATGAGAAACAGAAGCTGTCCATCAGAACTTCTTGGCACGGCATCAACCGAAGATACTTCACCCCAATAGTCACTAAGCTCTACCACAAAACGAGGATCTATAACCTCTTTGCCATCTTTTATATATTTTTGTTCACTAGACCATGATTTTCCATAAGGAGGATTTGAGAGCATGAAGTCAAACTCTGTTCCTGCAAACTCATCTGTTGAGAGAGTAGAGCCGTTTTTGATGTTTTCAGGGTTGTTTCCTTTTATCATCATGTCAGATTTGCAGATGGCATAGGTTTCGTCATTTATCTCTTTTCCGTAGAGATAGACATCTCCTTTTGCTTTTATCTCTCCCTCAGGATCTTTTACAAAGTTTTGACTTTCAGTAAGCATACCACCACTTCCACAAGCTGGATCATAGATAGTCATCACAGGTGGCAAAGCATCTTTGATAGGATCAAATACTATATGAGTCATAAGCTCTATCACCTCTCTAGGGGTAAAATGCTCTCCTGCCTCTTCGTTGTTCTCTTCGTTAAACTTTCTGATAAGCTCTTCAAAGACATATCCCATGCCAAGATTTGTAAGTGCTGGAAGTTTGTTTCTATCAGGGTCTAGTTGCTCTTTATCTGTGAGGTTTATATGAGGTGAAGTAAACTTCTCAAGCACTTCTAAAAGTACATCTTTGTTTGCCATGTGAGATATTTGGGATTTGAGGTTGAACTTCTGGATAATCTCTTTGACATTTGGGCTAAATCCCTCAAGATACTCTATGAAGTTTGCTTCTAAAAGTTGTTGAGAGTTTGTAGCCGTAGCATGAAGCTTTTGAAGTGTCCAAGGACTGGTATTATAAAAAACATAACCACTAGCATCTTTTAGACCATTTGCATCAAGCTCTGTGAGTCCTACATCATCTGTTTGAAATCTTACCTCTTCAAGAACCTTCTCTTTGCTAGGCTCCAAAAGAGCATCAAGCCGTCTTAAAACCACCATAGGAAGTATCACATCTCTATACTTACCACGAACATAAACATCTCTTAGACAATCATCAGCGATACTCCATATAAAAGATACGAGTTTGTTGTGTACGGCTTGGTTCATAATAAAGAATCCTTTGATATTTTTTTATAATCTAAATTGTATCAAATAATTTTATTTATAACCTTCTCATCACCCAATAAGCTACCCCCCCTGCTACAAAGATTGAGATCATATCATCATAAGCAAATGTTCCATTTATGCAATAACTTTTGATAATATCAGGAAAATAGATTAAATATTTATGAGGTAGGGCTTGTCCTATCTCAAATATAAGGTTAATTATTACCCAAATAAGAACAGAAGTTTTTTCATAACTCTTATCTAATGCCCACCATGTTAGAAGTGAGAAGGAGAAGACATGGACAAAGGTTGGTAAAAAATCAAAATATTGTGTAATAGAGGAAGGGATATAAAAGTTACTGCTTCCAAGCCATGAAAAGACCACAATAGGCTCTCTTAAAAAGTAGTAATATAATATTCCAATACCAAGAGGGATTATAACTAATAATAGTAATCTATTCATCTATCCCGCCACCTTTAGGCTAGTTACAGCCTCTAATTTTTCTATAATCATCTCATTTACCCGAATATTTGACTCTATCACTACATCTTGAAGTTTTGAAGATATTATTATTTTTAATGGGCGATTTCCAGGGTATGAGTGTACTAGTTCATGAAGCTCTTCTAGTGAAGAGGTATCATCTTTTAGCTCTATTTTTACAAAAATAGGAGTGAGAGGTTTTGGGGCTTCTTGCAATTTTTTGACCTCTACTTTTTCCTTTTTGGAAGCTTCCAAATCTACAATTTTCAAGCATCTCACACTCACGCCTCTCTCATCATTATTAACCGCTACTTTAAAGGCAAGAGGACGATTCTTATCCATCATCTCTAGTTGAATAAGCATCTTTTCAAAAACCATAAACTCAACATTTCCATGAAAGTCCATAAGGTTTATAATTCCAAATTTATTACCTTTTTTACTAATTTTTACAGTTACATCTTCTACTTTACCAATCAAAAGAGCTTTTGAGCCATCTTCTAGTTGATCTATTTCACTTGAAAGTGTGTGATTAATTGCACTAATCTCTGCTCTAAACTCATCTAGTGGATGACCTGATACATAAAAACCTAAAATCTCTTTTTCTAACTCCAAAATTCTTTTTGGTTCAAACTCTGGCATATCTTCAATATGAACAGCTATTTTTACCATCTCTTCACTATCACCAAAAAGAGAGTTTTCTGCCATCTTTTTGGCTCTTGCAGCTTCACTTCCTGCTTCTACAATTTTTTCTATTTGAGAGATAAGAGCTTGTCTTGAATATCCAAAGCTATCCATAGCTCCCGATTTAATAAGAGCTTCAAGGACTCTTTTATTTACTTTTGAGGTATCAATCCTAGCTAAAAAATCACTAATATCACTAAATGCCCTCTCCTCTCTTGCTTCCAAAATAGACTCTATTGCTTTACTTCCCACACCTTTGATAGCACCAAGTCCAAATAATATTCCAGCTTCACCATCTGTAGGACGCGGTCTAAACTCTATACCACTTTCAATAATAGAGGGAGGAAGTAGCTCCATTCCTAGTCGTTTTACCTCATCAACATATTTTACAACTTTATCAGTATTATCTGCTTCACTTGTAAGAAGTGCTGACATAAACTCTGCGGGGTAGTAAGCTTTGAGATAACTTGTCTCAAAGGTAATCATGGCATAAGCTGCTGAGTGTGATTTATTAAAACCATACCCTGCAAATTTTACAATTAGATCAAATAGATCTTCCGATTTTTTTCTATCAAATCCCTTTTTGACTGCCCCATCTGCAAACTCACCCTTTAGCCTATCCATCTCCTCTTTAATCTTTTTACCCATTGCACGACGAACCACATCCGCCCCACCAAGACTAAAACCACCAATTGTTTGAACAATCTGCATAACTTGTTCCTGATATACAATCACTCCATAAGTTGGCTTTAGTATAGGAGCTAATTCAGGAAAAGCATAAGTGATCTCAGCTCGTCCATGTTTTCTCTCAATAAAATCATCAAGCATTCCAGACTCCATAGGACCGGGACGATAAAGAGCCAATACAGCAATAAGATCTTCAAAGTTTGTCGGTTTTAATCTCTCATTTAGAGATTGCATACCACCTGATTCAATCTGAAAAAGCCCAATAGTTGCACCACTTTGGATTAATTTGTAGATATCAGGATCATCAAAATCGGTCTCATTAAAATTTATCTTCTTATTATGTCTAGCTTCAATTAATTTCAAAGCATCATCAATAACCGTCAAAGTTTTTAGACCCAAAAAGTCAAATTTGATAAGATCAACATCTTCAAGATATTTAAGTGAGTATTGAGTTACAAAAGGTTGGTTTTCACCTGTTGCTTTATAGATAGGAGCTTTATGCCATAACTCTTCATTACTAAGCACTACTCCAGCAGCATGCATACCAGAGTTTCTATTTAGTCCCTCTAATGCTATAGCAACATCCCAAACCCTTTTTGCTTGAGGATTTGAATCAATAAGCTCTTTGATTTTTGGCTCTTTTTTGAATGACTCTTCAAGATTAATACCCAATTCATCAGGGATAAGTTTAGCCATTTTATCTGCCTCCGCATAAGGCATGGCCATAACTCTTGCAACATCTCTAATAACTCCCTTTGCCAATAGTTTACCAAAAGTGATTACTTGTGCAACATTATTTCGTCCATAAGTATTTACCACATAATCTATTGATTCCCCTCTTCTTTTTTGACAAAAGTCAATATCAATATCGGGCATACTCACCCGTTCAGGGTTTAGAAACCTCTCAAAAAGTAGATCATATTTCATTGGGTCAATATCTGTAATTTCAAGAGAAAAAGCTACCAAACTTCCCGCGGCAGATCCCCTTCCTGGACCTACAGGAATTCCCTTCTCTTTAGCATCACGAATAAAATCCCAAACTATTAACATATAGCCTGGAAATTTCATGCTATTGATAATATCCATCTCAAAATCTAATCTATCTCTATACTCTTGATGTTTCTCTTTTGAAACAATCTTTAGTCTCTCTTCTAAGCCCTCTTTACATTTATATATAAAATAATCAGCATCATTATCAAGATGAGGTACTCCATCTCTAATAGCAAAATCTTTTACAAATTTAAAGTTTGGTGGGGTTGGATTACCTAATTTAATCTCCAAATTACACTTATCTACAATCTCTTGAGTATTAGTAAGAGCTTCTGGAATATCTGCAAAAAGTTTTGCCATCTCTTGTGGTGATTTAACAAAAAACTCATGGACAGAGTGTCTAAGTCTTTTTGGATCATCAAACTCTTTATTCATAGCAATACACATAAAGGCTTCATGAGACTCTGCTAGTTGCTGTTCTAAGTAGTGAGTATCATTTGTCGCAATAATTTTGATATTGGCATCTCTTGAAATTTGAATAATTTGCTCATCAATAGATAGCTGATCACCAATGCCATGACGCATGATTTCAAGATAAAAATCTTCACCAAATATCTCTTTATACTCCAAAGCAACTCTCAACGCTTCATCATACCCTTTGGCTCCATTTTTGACATTTCTTTCACTTAAATTTAGATGCCAATTAACCTCTCCTTGAAGACAAGCAGAGGAGCATATTAATCCTTCACTTCTTTCACGAAGTAGTTTTTTGTTGATTCTTGGATAGTAGTAAAAACCATTAATATAACTTTGAGAACTCAAATACATAAGATTTTTATAACCAATCTCATTTTTGGCATAAAGACATAAATGAAACCTCTGTTTTACACTCTTATCCCCCAAATCTTCTTGATTATGAATATAAGCTTCCATTCCAATAACAGGCTTAATACCCTCTTTTCTCATTGTCATATAAAAGTCAATAGCACCAAACATATTACCATGATCTGTAATTGCAACAGAGTTCATGCCCAAGTTTTTAACCTTTTTGGCTAGCTGTTTTATCTTATTTGCCCCATCTAAAAGAGAGTACTCTGTATGTAGATGTAAATGCGTAAAGTTTGATTCGCCCATATATACCCCTATACTAAATTATTACTATAATACAGTAGAGTTCTTTCATATGCTATAAAAGAGGTCTACTAATTTTATTTTTTTTTAGTTTTACCGATATAAAAGATAACTTGAAAATTATAGATAGGATTCTACATGTTTAGAAAATTAGGTCGCTCTTCTAAAGAGATTGATATTAGTACCGTCAAACTTATGATAGAGCATTTCTCCCTGCCAATGTTTTACAAAGGAAATAAAGGTACGGCACTTATTACTAATGAGGCATTTAATAATCTTGCAGGACAAAATAGAAAAAAAATATTTGAACAGATATCAAACTTAAATACAACACACCATGATAAATTTGAAGAAAAGATTATAAATGATATAGGTCAAGAGATCGATGCACTAATATATGTTTCTGAAGGTAATGAAGGTAAGTTTGGTGTTATTTTGGATATTAGTGAAAATGTAAAATCTAAAAATCTTATTCACATGTACAAAGATAGATATGAGATAGCAACAGAAGGCTCACATGAAGGACTTTGGGAGTGGAACTACTCTAATGGAGAAGTATTTTATTCAAAAAGATTCAAAGAGATTATGGGTGTTAAAAACATCAATATTGAAAATAAGATAAACACTTGGATAGATAAAATTGTACCAGAAGATAGACCAGAAGTAATACGACAATTAGAGAACCATCTAAATCAAAAAACTAAATCAATATATAGTGAACATAGAATCGTGATAAATGATGGGATAAAATGGGTATCTATAACGGGAAAAGCAAAATATGAGAAAGATACAAATGAAATAAAAATCATAGGTTTTTTAAGTGATATTACCCAAAGAAAAGAGGCACAATTAGCACTAAAAGATAGTGAAGAGCAATTTAAACTCTTTATGAAAAACTTACCAGCGGGTGCCTTTATTAAAGATGTAAATGGAAAATTTATATTTTCAAATAGATATCTAAATAACTTTTTCAATAGAGATTCAATAGTTGGGCTAGAAGATATTACTGTCTTTCCAGAAGCAGAAAAAGAGAGTTTAAAGGCTCAAAATAAAAAAATTCTACAAAATGGTTTTTATACTAATGAGACAAAACTTTTGGATAAAGAGAAAAATGAGAAATATTTCCAAGCACAACAATTTGTAATAAATAGAAAAAATAAAAAATTTATTGGAGGAATCTACTCTGATATTACAGAGCAGAAACAGACTGAATCCAAACTAAATATTTTGGCTCACTATGACGCACTTACCAATTTGCCAAATAGAATGATGTTTCATGAGAGTTTAAAACGAAGAATTTCAAAAGCAAGAAGATCAGGAACAAAACTCGCCCTTATGTTTATTGATTTGGATAACTTCAAAACAATCAATGATACACTAGGACATGATTATGGAGATATGCTCCTCAAAGAGGTAGCCGCTCGTTTTCATAAAATACTTAGAGAGGAAGATCTTGTAGCTAGACTTGGCGGAGATGAATTTACTGTTATTTTAGATGATATTCAAGATACAGCTTACTCCTCGGTTGTTGCACAAAAGATTATAGATTCTCTTTCTCAACCCGTAAGAATGAATACAGAGACAGGATATATCGGGGCTAGTATTGGTATTGCTATATTTCCAGATGATACAAATGATATAGAACAGCTCATAAAAGATGCTGATATGGCAATGTATAAAGCCAAAACTGAAGGTAAAAATGCATATAGATATTTTACAGAGGATATGAATGCAAATGCTCTTGAAAAACTAGAGCTTACAAATGATCTAAGACAAGCTATTGAGTCAGAACAACTTACCTTACACTATCAACCTATCGTAAACATAGAGACAAATACACTACATGGGCTAGAAGCATTAGTGAGATGGGAACACCCTAAATATGGTCTTATTACACCTGAAAGTTTTATCTCTATTGCTGAAGAGGGTGGTTTTATGGTAAAAGTAGGAAAATGGATTTTATCAAAAACTTGCACTCAAATTAAGAGGATGGAAGCTATTGGAGTGGAGATTAAAATAGCTGTAAATATATCATCTAAACAACTTACACAAAATGACCTACTTCTTACTGTGAAAAGTATTGTAAAGGAGAGTGAAATCACTCCTAATCTACTTGAACTAGAGGTAAATGAAAACTTCTTGATGGAAGATATTAATAAAGTATCCAAAGTTATATCTGAGCTTAAAAAACTTGGTGTCTCTACATCAATTGATGATTTTGGAACAGGCTATTCATCTCTAATTCATCTAAAAAAACTACCTATTACAAAACTAAAGATAGATAAATCATTTATTAGAGATATTCCAGAAGATAAAGATGATATGGTTATAACCAAGACAATTATTACTTTAGCTTCTCAACTCTCACTTGAAGTGAGTGCTGAAGGTGTTGAGACTGAAGAACAAGCTAGGTTCTTACAGAAAAATGGGTGTTATATTATGCAAGGATATCTATTTAGTGAACCAATCCCTGAAGATAAAATAGATAACTTTTTGATTGCACATAAAAAATAGTTATAAAATTTTATGAAGAGTAGTTGCATTTTGCATCCACTCTCTAATCTCATCCCAATCTTCATTTACAATCATCTTCTGTATTCTCTCTAGTTCATCAGAAAAGGTATCCAGAGTGATCAATAGATTCTCTCTATTTTGTTTAAAAACATCACTCCACATATCAGGAGAGCTTTTTGCAATACGACTCATGCTTCTAAACCCACCAGCAGCAAGAGCCAGTATACTTTTTGGATCTTCTTGGGAGAGTACACTATTTGCCAAAGCATAACTAATAGCATGAGGTAAATGAGAGATATAAGCAGCATGAAGATCATGCTCTTTGGCTCCCATATATACAATATTCATACCTATATTTTCAAAAATATCAATTGCCACTTTTTGTTGTAACTCTCCACTCTCTTTAATATCACACAATACAACAATTTGATCCTCATAAAGAGAGTCAAATGCAGCAGTTGGACCAAATTTTTCTATTCCTGCCATAGGATGAGCTGCAACAAAGTTTTTTCTAATAGAGTGCGGAATCATTTGAGTAATTTTATATTTTGTACTTCCAACATCTATAATAGTTGTATCTTCACTAACATCTACTAACTCAATAAACGAAGAGATAATTCCCTCCACAGGAATTGCCAAAATAATTACATCACATGATTTAATAAGATCAAAAGAGACTATCTCATCTACTAAACCAAGTTTTTTTGCATCTTGGCAATGTGACTTATTATGATCAAAACCTAAAATCTCCACATCTAAAGCACTCTTTTTAAGTGATAATCCCAAAGAACCACCAATTAATCCCAACCCAACAATACCTACTTTCATATACCTACTTTTCATATTAATATGTTATCATCTTATCTTATCAATATATAATGTAAGGTAAATTTATATGAAAAAAGTTATTTTAACCTTAGGATTTACACTCCTTTCACTCAATGCACAGACAATTAGAGATATAAGGTTTGATGGACTAGTACAAATCTCACCTGAGATAGCAAAAGAGATCATCACTGTTAATGTCGGAGAAGAATTAAATGGTGTTAAGGTAGATGAGAGTATTAAAAAACTATATTCTCAAAGATATTTTGAAGATATTTGGGTAGATGAGGATAGCGGTATTTTGACTTTTCACCTAAAAGAGAAGCCAATTATTTCGCGTGTAAGAATCACAGGTGTTTCACAAGATAAAGAGGATGAGACACTTACCAATGCAGGTATCAAAAAAGGTGATCTTTATGATGAGATCAAAATCAAAAATGTAGAACACAATATTAAAAAAGATTTAGAGTCACAAGGTTACTATGACTCTGTAGTTGAAGTAGAAAATAATACATTAGATTCGGGTAGTGTTCAAACCAATATTGTTATCAATAAGGGTGAAAATATATATATCAAAAAAATTACCCTTCATGGAGCAAAACATTTTGGTTATAAAGATATTGAGCCAGTTATAGCTAACAAAGAGGCACAATTTGCAGGGTGGTTATTGGGTCGTAATGATGGTAAACTAAAAGCTGATCAACTCAAATTTGACTCTATGCGAATCAAAGAGTTCTATCTAAAAAATGGTTTTTTAGATGTAAAAGTATCACAACCAACACTAAGAACACATTTTGAAGATTACAGTGCAGAACTATCATATACAATAGATGAAGGACCTCAATATAGAGTAGGAAGTGTAGATCTAGATATTGATCCCTCTATTGCTGATAAAAAAAATCTATTGGAAAATTTCAAACTGAAAAAAGGGAAAATTTTTGATGTTACAAAACTAAGAAAAGATATTTCTCGCATTAGAGATAAAGTATCCAACAAAGGATACGCATTTGCAAATATTGTACCTGATGTAAAACAAGATAGAAGCAAAAAAGTGGCAAATATTACCTATCGAGTAGTACCAAACAAAAAAGTTTATATCAATAACATCACCATCGCTGGAAACTCAAGAACTATGGATAGAGTAATTAGACGAGAGTTATACCTTAGTGAAGGAGAAGCATTTAATCAAAATGATCTTAAAGATTCACAAAATGCACTCAAAAGAACAGGTTACTTTAATGATGTTCAAATCCAACCTCATCAAGTTACACCAGATAAACTTGATTTAATTGTAAATGTAAATGAGGCGAGTACAGGAAGTATTATGGGTGGTATATCTTATGGTAGTTATGCTGGATTTGGTGTAAATGCTGGAATATCAGATAGAAACTTCATGGGTACAGGAATAGAGATAGGAACTGAAATAGATTACTCAATGGGAGAGTATGGAGATGGAGATGATGATGATGAGGGAAGAACACTTAAGGGTAGTGTAAATTTCTATAATCCACGACTCTTTGACTCTCTATATAGCTTGGGTGGTAATATCTTTAAAAAGAACTATAACTATATCAACTACAAAGAGAAGTCACTTGGAGCAAGTCTAAAGCTAGGACGAAAAATCACAAGAAATGTTAGTGCTTCACTTACATACCTATATCAAGATACAGAGCTAAGTGATGTTGATGAAGCTCTTAAAAACAATGTATATTATCAAGAGGGTAAAATTGTAAAAAGCTCATTTATACCATCTCTAACTTATGATAATACTGATGATTATTATCTTCCTCGTTCAGGTATTCATGCAGGTACAAGTATAGAGTATGCGGGTGTTGGAGGAGATGCAGAGTTTTTGAGTACAAACTTTAGCCTTAAGTACTATTATGGATTAGAAGATCTAATTGATTATGACCTTATTTTAAGATTCAAAGGGCGTGTCAATATTATCGAAGATAATGGATATCTACCACTAAATGAAAAATTATATATGGGTGGAATGGGTACAGTTAGAGGATTTAGATATGGAACACTAGCACCAAGAAATGAAGATATAAATGGTACTAGAGGCGATTTAGTAGGGGCCAAAAAAATGGCTGCTGCATCATTTGAGATGAGTTTTCCACTTGTAGAGTCTATAGATTTGAGACTTATGACATTTTATGATTATGGAACAACAGGTAGAGAGGATTTTGATGAGATTCATAGATCTTCTGTAGGTATTGGTATAGAGTGGCCAAAATCACCTCTTGGAGTACCTTTACAAATCTTTTATGCTAGAACATTGGATGATGAAGATTTAGATAGAACTCGTACAATAGAGTTTAATCTAGGTAGGAGGTTTTAAACAACCTCTACCACTAGAGAAGCAATATATTGTTTCTCTATACACTCTCTAGCTAAAAACATACTGCCACTTCCCTTAATAATAAGTTTTTTCTTATCTTCTAACTCAAAATCTATCTTTTGAATATGTCTATTAGAGTTAATACATGTACTAAGAGCTAACATAAAATGCAACCACTCGAAAACTTCAAAAGATGGCAACAATAGATTATATTCGGATATATCCTTTTTAGAGATCTCTCCCTTATTAATAAGTCTTAAAAGCATTGCAATACAGATTTTCTCCTCATGAGAGAGAGCAAAGTTTAAATTCTCCAATAAAAAGAAAAATCTATTATCACTATTAGAGTATATATTTAGACGCTGACTAATAGGAGATAATTTTGAAGCAAAACCTAAAAGTTCACGGTAACGACTACCGATTTGATGAATAGGCTCTAGAGTATCAAAAAGCTTAAAAGAGACTCTTTGAACATAAGAGCAATTTTTTTCATTTAATGCAAAACGATCTATTAAACTTTTTATACTAACATTAAAGTTATGAGGAAATTTATAATTACTATTTCGTAAAATATCATGAAGATAGACACCTTCTCTTACTCCAGCTTTACTTGTAATAACGCTTGAAGCCTCTAACTTCTCCAATAAAACACCAAAAAGCAAAATACCCTCCACTGTTGTATCTAATCTGCTAGATGGAAAATTAAGTTTTGCTAATTTATCTCTACTATAAGTAGGTATTTTATTAATCAACTTCATATTAGATTTCATCAAACGATATGAAAAAGCATGTAAAAGTTCAAGAGGATACTCCTCCTTTTTCATAATAACCAAAGCTAAAGAGCGAATTGTTCCGCCAATACCAATAATTATTTTTGATTTGAACTTTTTAGGTATAGAGTTTAGAATCTCATGAGAGTAGGAGTACATTGCTTCTAATCTATCCTCTTTTAGGGCAAATAACTCTTTGAGTCTTACTGTGCCTAAATTTAGAGATATTGTATCAACAATTTTACCATTTTCGATTTTTGCTAACTCGGTTGAGCCTCCACCAATATCAATTGTTGTTGCTTCATCAAAAGAGGGAAGAAGATTAAGTGCGGCAATGGCACCAAAATATGCCTCTTTTTTTCCATCTATAATTTTAATATTTAATTTTAAATTTTTACTAACACGGTTTAAAAAAACTCCTCTATTTGGAGCATCTCGCAAAGCAGAAGTAGCAACACACAAAATTTTTCTACACTTAAGATTACTACTGACATATAAAAAATCTTCTAATACGCCATAAGCTTTGTCCATTTGAGTATCGTTTAGAAGTCCATTTTGTTCATAAGCCCCCTCTCCTATTCTGACTCTAGCTCTCGCTTTTTCAACTAAGTGAAAAGCAAACCTAGAGCTTTTTTCATATATAACTAGACTAATAGAGTTAGACCCAATATCAATAATAGCTGTTCTTTTTGCCATATTTTATGCCCCTTTTTTACTATTTTGAAATTTTAGAAGCAACTCTTTTTTATCTTCATAACAATCAGGATCAAGAATAATAGAGTCAACAGGGCAGACGGGGATACAGGAGGGTTGTTTATGATAGCCAATACATTCAGTACATAATAGGGGATCAATAACATAGATAGGATCAGATGCCTCTATAGCACCTGTAGGACACTCAATTACACATGCATCACATGCAATACAACTGTCTATAATTTTAAGAGCCATCAATATAACCTTTGAACAAAGTTCAAAAGGTTATATAAAAAATACTTTAAACTACTTTACAAATGAACTAAAAATGGATTTTGGGCTATCTTCTTCATCCATTGGACAGTAGTTCTTAGAATTAATCACAATAGTTGCAATAGCCCCTTGTGCATCTTTTCGATTTGCCAAAGATAAGGTTGCACCAATAGCATCTGCTGCACCTCTAGCCAAAAATAGTCCTAATCCAGCACCACCTTTATCCCCAACTCTCTTAAATGGAGCAAAGAAATCTTGACTCTCATCAATACCCGTACCCTCATCAATAACCTCTATTTGAAAATCATCACCAATAAGACGACTTTTAATGATAACTTTGCCACCATCAGGTGTAAACTTTAGTGCATTTTGTACAAAATTTTGTAATATATGCATCATGAGTGTAGGTTGGGAGACAATACAGTACATGTCTGGTTCAAAATCTGTGACAATCTCTTTATTTTCATTCCTAGCCAGTAATTGAAAATCTTTAGATTTATCTTTTAGAAATTGAATTAAATCAATATCAACAGGTTTCTCAAATTGAGCCCCCTCTTGTCTACCAATCTCCAAAATACTACCAATCATCTTATTCATCTCATTGATAGTTTTATTACTAAGAAGTAGTGTCTCTTTATACTTCTCTATACTTCTATCACGAATCAAAGTAACCTCATTTTTTGTCTTCATGACAGCAAGAGGAGTCTTTAATTCATGAGCTGTACCGATAAAAAGTTCTTTTTGATGTTTTACAAAATTTTGTATTCTATCAATAAGCCTATTGACACTCTCTCCCAAAGGTACAAACTCATCAGGCATCGATTCTATATCAATATGATCCAAAAAGTTCTCATTCATTCTTGCAAGTTTTCTAGTGATTGATTTGACAGGATAGAGCAAAGTCTCAGATAAAAACATAGCATAAGCCAAAATCAGAAATAGAGCCAAAAAACTAACCAAAATAATACTACGCAAAATCTTTTTTAGAAGTGCTTTTGTATTGGTTATATTTTTTTCTATTTTTAGATAACTTGATCTTGATTTATCGTATGGATAAAAGATAGTTAAAAACGACTCTCCATCTTTACGATATTTTTCATAAGAGATACCCTCTTTTTTATCTACCCTAATAACAACACTCACTCTATTTTGACCATACTCTTTAGGTGTATCTAAACTATTAAATGGACTTTTTTTGTCAAAAAGCCTATTATCACTACTCTGTTTAATATACAATGTAGCTTCAGATTTTAGACCTTGAGTAATATCATCTAACATAGATATACGAATATAGTTATATAAAACAATAGAAAATAGGGCAATTAGCATCACCGAAGCGATAACTAATTGAATAAGAAACTTTCTTTTTATGCTTTTTTCGGAAAACAAAACCTGTAACCTCGTCGTCTGACTGTTTCAATTGTTGAAATATTCAAAGGTTTATCCATTTTTTGCCTAATTTGATTAATGGCAACTTCAATTACATTAGGTGTAACAAGCTCAGGTTCTTCCCATATTGCATCAAGAAGTTGCTCTTTTGAAACAATCTGATCACTATGTCTTGCAAGATGAGTAAGAACCTCAAAAGGTTTACCCTTAAGCTCGATATCTTGCTCTTTATAGGTAATTTTCTCTTCATCTGGGTCAATTATTAGATCATCAATTTTAATTACATTTGTACCACCAAATCTAAGTCTAGCTTCAATTCTTGCAATTAAAATATCAAAATCAAATGGTTTCTTAATATAATCATCAGCACCAGCTTTTAAAGCTTTAATCTCACTCTCTTTGTCATCTTTTGCGGAAAGTACGACACAAGCAGTTCTTGGAGACTTTTGTTTAATCTGAGTTATTAAATCAACACCATCACCATCTGGCAACATCCAATCCGATAATACTAAATCATAATTTCTAATTCCGATATAGTACTCAGCATCCTTAAAGTTTTCAGAACTATCAGCTTGATAACCAAACTCTTGAAGTCCCTCCACTAAAGTTCTATTTAGCGTAATTTCATCTTCAACAATGAGTATTCTCATAACTATCTCCCTTTAAAATAAAAAAATTTAACAAAAGTATAGCATAAGTTTATATATTTTTAAAGTTTTTTTAAAAAAAAATTAATATTTCTTGAAGTTTTCGACTGCAACGATACAATTTGGGAGTATTTCAGGTTTAGAAAGTTTTAATTTTATAGATTTTATGGTAGTAAATTTTCCCTTTATCTCTTTTGTAATCTCATCCAAAGCATCTTCAAGTAAAAAATATTTTTTACTAATTAAAAGATTTTTAATTAAATCAGAGATTTCAGCATAATTAATAAAATCACTATCATCCCTTTTATACTGAATTTCACAATCTACAATAATAGATTGTGAATTCAAGCGTTCTTTTTCAAGAATACCAATAATAGCCAAAATTTTTAGCTGATTAATATAGATTTTATAGATCATAATCTAAATAAAAGATTTACTATGCTCAATTCTAGCCTCTTCCCCAGAGATCAATCTATAAATATTATCACTATGTTTATATAAAATAATAAAAGCGATAATAACAATAGGAGAGTGAGCCATGTCAGGATACATTAAAAACGAACTAACAACAAGAGCTAATAGACCCAATAAAGATGACATTGAAGATATTTTTAAAACTTTAGCACTAATAGCCCAAAACACTATACCAATAATAGCGGGAATAGGTATCATAAATAGTAAAACACCCAAACCAGTGGCAACACCTTTACCACCCTCTCCCAATAAAAAGATACTAAAACAGTGTCCTATAACAGCAAAAACAGCTACACCCCATAAAACCTCTTGACTCGCACCCATGAATTTAGCAATCAAAAGAACTAATACTCCTTTAGATACATCTAATATCAGAGTTGAGATAGAGAGTTTTTTTGCCAATTTAGATTGTCTCTCTTTTAAAACTCTTAAAACATTAGTTGCACCAATATTACCACTACCCTCTTTTTTGATATCTACCTTGCCAATCACTTTTGCTAAAATAAATCCAAAAGGAATGCTTCCTACAACATACGCCAAAAGATACAGTTGAATATTGGTATTAGATAAAAACTCCAATATATCTCCTTTTTAATTAATTAAATGAAATCATATCAGATTTTTAGTTATACCAATCCCCATTAAGCTATTGTGAAACTAAACGAATGTTGTCATAATTTTTTCCACCTGTAGTATAAAAAGAGTTTACAGATAAAATACGATTGTTTGGTTCTACTTTTTTTAACTCCAAATCTAGATCAAATCTATGAGTAGTCCAATTTCTTTCATAACGCATACCATCACTATATGGATAGACTATCTCTGTATATCCATCTTCATATACTATCTTTGTAGGATCCATTCCTTGTCTCTCATACCACATACTCCAATTCATCACTCTTTCACCCAAAAGCGTATTTACATAAACACCAAATATAAAACATGGAGAACCTGTTGTTTTATGTTCAAATTCCAAAATCTTTTGGGTAGTATTATTCCAATTTGCATGATTTATATCTGTGAGTTGATAGTGAGCAGTATTTACCCACACACCATTGACCTTTTTCCAATATGCTCTCATATAGACTGATTTAGCACTATTGAAGCCATCATTTTTTATTACAACGGTAGAACCACCTTGCATACTCCATCTAGCTACACTTCCATCCTCGCCATCTTCATATATACTAGGAGGAATAGGCTCATTTGTTACACTAAAAGAGTGTTTTGCTACATCAACAAAACCATTTTTGAAAAAAGCTCTCACCTCATAATCACCAGCAATAATACCAGAAAATAAGATATTACCACTTTTATTAGCATCACTCCATGACCAAGTTACAACATTTTCCCAACTATTATCTTTATCTTTAGGAAAAATAGCAATCCAATCTTCATCATCACCCAACATTCCAGAAAAGCTAACATTAATCTTCTCTCCTTGCTGATATAGATCTTTTGCAGTTTGAACAGTAGTGTTTAGAACAGCTTTATTTACAGTAAAGGGTCTACTCTTAGCCTTAAGATCAAAATTATCATTAAAAAAAGCTCTAGCCTCATACTCTTTTGTCTCATCACTATTCACACCACCAACAATGATAATATCACCATCTGTTACACCATTCCCCCAAACCCATGAGACCACATTTTCCCACTCATTATTCTTACTCTTTTCATATATGCCTATCCAATCATCTACCCCTGACATCTCTGATACAGAAACAGTAATATCTTCATCAGACTCATATACATTTTTGTCTGTACTTATTTGTGTCACGGCATGCAATAAACCCACTCCTAATATCAATAATAATAGAACTCTTTTCATAATTTAATCTTCCTCATAATATCTATCCACTGCACTATCAGCAAATAGTTCAAAATTTAACTCTTCACTTTTGATTATTTTGCCATCTCTAAAAAGAGAAACAACAACCACACCTCTATCTCTGTCCACATCAACAGATATCTTTGAACTCTTATTCTCTATATATAGTCTATTTATAAAATTATCACTCATTAATTCAGACGAGATTTCAAAAAGATTATTTTGCTTAACAAGTTTTTGAATATCTCCAGGATATGACCTATTCTCATTTCCACCAGGTAGTGATTTTGAACTTTTTGAAACTTTTTTATGTAATAAAAGATGCATATTTTCATTCATATAATTAAATTTAGCAATTTCTAAATATGTTTTCTCATTTATAAAATCATCAAATATCACACCTGAAGGATTATCAACTATAATTTTTTCCTCATTAGCTACCTCATTCTCTACACCTTTTATGCTACTAGATTTCCCACAACCACCCAAAATACCACCTAAAACAACTATAGTGAAGATTGTTTTTACAAATATTTTGCTAGTAAATATCTTTTTCTCTCTCATTCTACTACCACCTTTTTGAATTGTTAATATAATTAATATCGACATCTTTTTTTTTATTTTTGTCTTAGAATGCTATAATTTACAAAATTTTTTGTACACAAGGGTTTTAAAATTGAATAATGAAGTCTTAAAAAGTGAAATATTAAGATTAAAAAAAGAGCTTGATGTTACTATCGTTGCTCATTTTTATCAAAAAGATGAAGTATTTGAGCTAGCTGATCTTTCAGGAGATAGTCTACAACTTGCACAAATGGCAATGGAAGATAAAAATCCATTTTTAATATTTTGTGGTGTTGGATTTATGGGAGAGAGTGTAAAAATACTATCTCCAGATAAAAGAGTTCTTATGCCAAAACTTGCATGTTGTGCAATGGCTAGAATGATTGATGGAGAACATTATGATACAAGTGTTGCCATATTAGAAAAAGAGGGAATCAAAAAAGAGGATATTTTACCAATCACATATATCAACTCATCTGCTACAGTAAAAGCAAAAGTAGGTGAAATGGGTGGAATGGTTTGTACAAGTTCAAATGCCAAAAAGATTATTGAAAAGGGATTAGAGAGTGGTAAAAAGATACTTTTTGTTCCTGATCACTGTTTAGGACAAAATATTGCCAATATGATGGGACTACCTTCATGTATAATTGGAGATGGAACAGATCCAAAAAAAGCAGATATTATCTGTTATAACGGTTTTTGTTCAGTTCATCAACTTTTTGATGTTGATGATATTGAATTTTATAGAAATAAATATCCAGATATCAAAATTGTTACACATCCAGAGTGTAAACCCTCAGTTTGTGATGCTTCTGATTTTGTAGGATCAACTAGTCAAATTATTAAATATATCAAAGAGATTCCAAAAGAGCAAAAAGTAGCTGTCGGAACTGAATTTAATTTAGTAAATAGATTAAGAAAAGAGAATACCTTTGTACTCTCATCAACAAAGCCAGAGTGTCCAACAATGAATGAGACAACCTTGCAAGATCTATATAATACACTCAAAAGTATAGAGAACAAATCATTTATGAATGAAGTAATTGTAGATGAAGAAGTTGCCAAATGGGCAAAAATAGCACTAGAGAGGATGTTTAAGATATGAGGATAAAAGAGATAGTAAGAGAAGCCATCTTAGAAGATATTGGGAGAGGTGATCTTTTTGCATTAGTTAGTGATCATAGAGATGTAGAGGCAAAAGTTATTGCAAAAGAGGATGGAGTACTTGCAGGACAAATATATGTCAAAGAGCTTGGAATGATGGAACATATTGAAATTGAATTTGTAAAATTTGATGGAGATACTCTAAAGGTAGGAGATGTAATCGCTTATGTTAGAGGCGAAGTTGAGAGAGTACTCATGTATGAGAGAGTTATCTTAAATCTTTTACAACATGCAAGTGGAATTGCAACAAATACAGCTCAATTTGTATCTTTGGTAAAAGGGTATGATGTAAAACTACTTGATACAAGAAAAACAAGACCTGGACTTAGAATCATGGAGAAGTATGCTGTGAGATGTGGAGGTGGAACAAATCATAGATTAGGCTTAGATGATTGTCTAATGCTCAAAGATACTCACCTTGCTGCTATTGATGATCTTCACCATTTCATAGAGATCGCAAGAAAAAGAATTCCATATACATCTAAAATAGAGGTAGAGTGTGAAGATATAGAGGCTACTTATGTTGCTATGTCAAGTGGAGCTGATCTAATCATGTGTGATAATATGTCAACAGAAGATATTAAAAAAGTAGTAGAGTACAGAAATACGAAACATCCTCATGTTTTAGTGGAAGCTAGTGGGAATGTAGATAAAACAAATATATTAGAGTTTGCAAAAACGGGTGTAGATGCAATTAGTAGTGGAAGCCTTATTCATAAAGCTGTATGGTTAGACTTTTCCATGAGGATAGAACAATAAAATAGTATGGCAGATGACGAAGAGAAGACGGAAGAACCCAGTTCCAAGAAACTAGAAGATGCTAAGAAGGATGGAAATGTCCCTCGTAGCCAAGACACAAGTAGTTTTGTCACTCTTTTAGTTGCTATGGGGGCTTTTTTTGTATTTTTGCCATCAATGAAAGAGAGAGTAATGAGCATATATGTTTATTACAACTCTCTAATAGGTCAAGAATTAACAAAAAATCTTATATTTGATATAGGTATTAAATCACTAATAGAGTTAATAATTATTGTTCTACCTCTTTCAGCTATTATTGCACTCTCAGGGGTAATTGCAGGAGTATTACAATTTGGATTTAACTTCACTACAAAACCACTAGAACCCAAACTAAGTAAAATTGACCCAATCAAAGGGTTTGGCAAACTATTCTCTATGAAAAAACTTATTGAAGGTATAAAAATTACAGCCAAAGTAGTTATTGTATTTAGTGTTGCATTCTTTTTTCTTCTAGAGTTTGCAAAAGAGTTGACTACCGTTATAAATTTTAATATGTATTTTCAGATGCAGTGGCTTTATGACAAAATCTTAGTATTAATAGCAATAATGTTATTTCTATTTTTAGTATTGGCACTAATAGATCTTTTGATAGTTAGATATCAATACTTTAATGATCTAAAAATGAGTAAACAAGAGATTAAAGATGAGTACAAACAGATGGAAGGAGATCCACAAGTAAAAGGGCGAATTAAAAAAGTACAGATGGAGATTGCACAAAAAAGAATGATGCAAGATGTACCACAAGCCGATGTAATCATCACAAACCCAACCCACTATGCAGTCGCAATAAGATATGATAAAGAGAAAGAGAATGCACCTAGAATTATAGCAAAAGGTGTCGATAATATAGCTCTCAAAATTAGAGAAATTGGTGAACAAAATTTTATAAAAATAGTTGAAAACCCTCCTCTAGCTAGAGAACTTTACAAAAAATGTGAAGTCAATGACCAAATACCTGAAAACCTATATCAAGTTGTGGCAGAAGTATTAGCATTTATTTATAAAAACAAGTAATTAAGTAATTTATAATTTTTTTTATTAATAAAGTTAAAATAATTTTCTAACCATACAATTAGTCATAATTAAATAGAATACAGCCAAAAAGGAACTTAGGATTGTATAATCAAGTACTAGAACAGATCCAAAGAAGCTCTCATGTAGTCTTAATTTCTCATATTAATCCAGATGGAGATGCTCTTGGTAGCTCTCTTGCACTCTATCTTGCAATTTTAAAACTTGGTAAAAAAGTAACTATCTGTAATTCAACAAAAGAGATAGCTAAAAAATTTGATTTTTTACCATCTTTTAATAAAATTAAAAACACTCTTCCAAGTAGATATGATCTTCTTATCTCTTGTGATTGTGGTAGTTTCGATAGATTAGGAATTAAAAGAGTAGAAGTTCCAATTATTAATATAGACCATCATAAAAGTAACACAGAATATGGAACCATCAATGTAGTTGATAGAGATAGTCCAAGTACAACAATGGTTGTCTTTTCCATGTTAGAATCTTTTAAGATTAAGATGGATTCAAAAATTGCAACTTGTATATATACAGGAATAGTAGAGGATACAGATTTTTTTGTTAATCAAAATACAGATAAAGATGTTTTTGAAATAAGTGCAAAACTTATTGATTATGGAGTAGATTCTAGTAAAGTGGCATATAACTTGCTTCAGAGAGAATCACTTGCAAAAATTAGGCTTAAAGCCATATTAATCAACTCAATAGAGTTAAAACAGAATGCAAAAGTAGGCATTGGGATAATTAGACAAGAGGATCTGCATCGTTGTGGTGCAATGAGAAGTGATTGTGATAATCTAATCAATATAATACGCTCGCTAGTAACTGTAGAAATTGCTATTTTATTGATAGAAGAGAAAAATTTGGAATTTAAAGTTTCATTAAGAAGCAAAACAGCCGATGTAGAGAGTATAGCTACTAAATTTGATGGTGGTGGACACCACTATGCATCTGGATTTCAGAGTAATATTCTAGATTCAAAAGAGCTTATAGACAAAATTTTATATGAGGTGAAAATATGAGGCGTAACTATCAGCAGAAAGAGAGTTCTTTTGGGAAACTACTTTTTCTTGCAATTTTAATTATTTTAGCAGCAGGAGCATATCAACTCTATAATTCACCTATGTTTGAAAAAGAGAAACCACAAATAGTACTTAAGAAGTCTATATTTTGGAATATAAAAAAGCCTATTGAAGTGAGCGTTTCGGATAATAATGGTATAAAAAATGTTATAGCACTATTAAGTGATGGTGAAAAAGAGATAGAGATTATCAATAAAACATTTCAAAAACCACCCAAAACAGATAAATTAAATATTACTATGCCTAAAATTGGACTTAATAACAAAAATAACATACTTAAATTGACTGTTAAAGTGACAGATAGTAGTAAATGGAATTTTTTTGAAGGTAATAAGAATAGTGCTCAATCTATAATTCAGGTTGATACAAAAAAACCTGAAGTTTTTCCACTTATATCATCATATGGTATTACAAAAGGTGGTGCAGCACTAACTATTTTTAAAGCAAAAGACAAAAATCTAAAAGAGCTATATATTGAAACAAATTTTGGAAAAAAATTTAAACCAACACCTTTTTATAAAGAGGGATATTATATCTCTCTTGTTGCTTGGCCTTTAACAGAAAAAAGATTTAGTGCAAAAATTATTGCTACTGATAAAGCAGGGAATAAAACAAAATCAACTATAAGCTTTTTTCTAAAAAACAAAAAATATCGCACATCAACTATAAAAGCTAGTGATAATTTTATTAATGGAAAAATCACAGATTTGGCAGAAGACAGGGAAGAGATCACAAAAAATTTAACTCCTGCCCAGAAACTTAATTTTATTAATGCTATTTATCGAGATGAAAACAATAAGATAATTGAAGATATCACTACTAAAGTAGATAAGCAATTAATCAGCGACCTAAAAATTCAACCATTTTATCCACTAAAAAATGGAAAAGTTGTAGCTAGTCATGGAGATCATAGATACTACTCATATAAGGGGAAGGTAGTAAGTGAATCTTATCATTTAGGATTAGATTTAGCAAGTACAAAAATGGCAGATATTCTAATCACAAATCCAGGAGTTGTTGTTTTTGCAAATTATAACGGTATCTATGGAAATAATCTTATTGTATATCATGGATTAGGTCTATACTCTCTATATGGACACTGTTCAAGTATTCTTGCACAAAAGGGAACCATTGTTGATAAGTGGGATGCTGCTGCCAAAACAGGAGCAACAGGATTGGCATTGGGAGATCATCTACATTTTAGCATATTAGTACAAGGTATTTTTGTCAGACCAGCAGAGTGGATGGACAAAAAATGGATTCAGGTTAATATCACTGATATTATTAATGGGGCAAAGAAGATAATAGATAAACAATGAAAGCAAAACAAAAAAACTTAAGAATATTTTATTTGGAGATAGAGAGTGAAGAGGATTTTTTTACCTACATGGATAAAAATTTTATTTTGTTAAAAGATTATTTTCTAATGGTAGGTGGTAATACAACACCAAAAATCATGGACTTCTTAGAAAGTAAAGATATGTGTTATAAATTGGCTGAAGAGTGTAATCTAAAAAACTTTTCTAAGGCAAATGCAGATGCTAATAATGGTACAATAAAGAAAAATAGTAACCCAAAAGTGGTAGAAGTTACAAAATATATCATTTCAGACACACCTCAGAACGGTTCTACTTGTGATAGAACGCTTCTTATTAATAAACCTGTTCGTTCAGGAGAAGAGATTGTTCACAATGGAGATGTAACAGTTTTTGGAAGAGTTAATAGTGCGGCTAAGGTAATTTGTACTGGTAATGCCAAAGTTTACGGTCTTATAGATGGGCTTGTGCAGTGTGATGGTGATTACATGGTTGTAAGAGATTTGGGTCAAAAGGGTTTTATTATCTTTAATGGAGATATTTTAGATAGAGTTGATTTTGATGGAAATCTCAAAAAGGTTATTAAAACTAGAGAAGGAATAGAGATAAAGGATATCCTATGAAACAGTTAACCATTAAGAAAAAATTTAAGGGTGTAGGCATTGGTCTACACAAAGGTGATCCTATTCACTTTTCACTTGAGCCTCTTGATGCAAACAGTGGTATTGTCTTTTATAAAAGTGATACCAATACCTACATAGAGTCAAAACCAGAAAATGTAATTGATACAAGAATGGCAACGGTTCTAGGTAATAGAGGTGAGTTGATATCTACTATAGAACACTTCTCTTCAGCTATATATGCTTATGGTATTGATAACATGTTAATCAAAATTGATGCTCCAGAGATGCCAATTATGGATGGAAGTAGTGGAAGTTTTTGCATGATGCTAAATGAGGCAAAATTAGAGTCTCAAGATGCAGATAAAAAGATCATGGTTCTAAAAAAAGAGGTAGAAGTTAGAGAGGGTGATAAATTTGTAAAAATTTCCCCAAGTAGTGATAGCCAATTTATCTTCTCTATCAACTTTAATCACTCTGCTATTGGTCTTCAAAAATTTAATTTTTTATTTAGTAAACAGAACTATATCAATCAAATATCAAGAGCAAGAACTTTTGGTTTTTTGAAAGATCTACAAATGTTAAGAAGTAAAAATTTAGCTTTAGGTGCATCTTTAAATAATGCTATTGTTTTGGACGAGAAAAGAGTTATTAATAATGAAGGTCTACGATATACAAATGAATTTGTAAGACACAAAATTCTTGATGCTATTGGAGATTTATCTCTTTTAGGAATGTCATATCTTGGTAAGTATGAATCTCATGCGGGTAGCCATGACCTCAATCATAAACTTACATTAAAAATTTTGGAAGATAAAGAAAACTATACAGTTACAAATCTAAAAAATGTGATAGATACCACTTTTGCAAAGGCTTACGCATAAAAAATTCTGTAGATATTTTAGTAATAGCATTAGCTTCACCAATAAAAGTAGGTATTTATCATAATAATATTTTGATAGATCATTTTGAAAGTTATGAGAAGACAAGTGAAATATTACCACTATTTTTTAATGAAATTTTAGAAAAATATAAAATTAATGGACTTTTTTTTACAAATGGACCAGGTAGTTTTATGGCAATTAAAGCAACCTATATTTTTTTGAGAACTATATCCATAGCCAAAAATATACCTCTTTTGGCTACAGATGGCTTTGAATTTAACAACAATCAACCAATAAAAGCTATAGGAGCTCTTTACTTTATAAAAAAAGATGGTATAATCTGCGCTCAAAAAATTAATGCAGAAAATAAAGAACTAAATTTAGACTTGCCACATAACTTAGATAGAGAAATTTTTCATACTAATACGGAACCTCTATATATATTACCTGCTGTCTAAAGAGGATATTCATTGACGATATATGTACCAGCAACCAGTGCCAACTTAGGACCAGGCTTTGACTCATTAGGGTTAGCCTTAGATCTTAACAATGTTATAACAATTAAAAAAACAGATTTCATCAGTATATCTATAAGAGGTGAAGGTGCAAATAAAACTATACTCAAAACAAATAATCAATTTGTAAATATATTTTATAATTTTTATATCAAACTTGTAGGCAAAAGAGATCATTTTAGATTTGAATTTAATAATCACATACCTTTTTCAAGGGGATTAGGAAGTTCATCTGCTGTAATTGTTTCAGCAATTGCAAGTGCTTATGAGATGGCAGGTATATCACCCAAAAAACAGTCGATCTTAAATAAAGCTCTTTTTTATGAGTCTCATCCTGATAATATTGCACCTGCGGTACATGGCGGTTTTACAGCTTCATTAGTTGTAAAAAATGAGACAGTTTATACACAAAAGAAGATATTACCACCATCAATTAAAGCAGTTATGGTAATTCCTAACAGATCAATGTCAACAAATAAATCCCGTGCAAAGATGTCAAAAAACATCTCTATGCAAAAAGCGGTTTTTAATCTTTCTCATAGTTCTGTGTTAACTGCTGCATTTTGTAATGAGGATTGGGCAATGCTAAAGATGGCATCACAAGATAGAATGCATCAAAATCTTCGTATGAATGGAATGAAAGAGTTATATGAAGTACAAAAACATGCCCTTTTAAATGGAGCATTAATGAGTACACTTTCAGGAAGTGGATCATCATTTTTTAATATGGTTTTTGAAGATGATGCAAAAATTTTGGAGCAAAAACTCAAGGAAAGTTTCTCAAATTTCTTTATTATGACCTATAATTTCAATAATTATGGTTTGAACATCGAAAATAATTGACTTTTTAAGATTTTTATTATAAGGTACAACTAGTAAAATGGCAAATCCAAAAAGAATGTGTATAGTATGCAAAAAAAGGGATTTACAAGATAGACTTATTAGATTACAATGTATAGGAAAAGAGATAGTAAAATATAGGCAAACTGGAAGAAGTTTTTATATTTGTAAAAAATGTACTAAAGATAATCACAAAGTTTTATTAAAAGCTATAAATCATAAATGCAAAAAAAAATTTATTGAAATACCAACTATTATAACAACTGCTAAAAGCAGTTAGATTAAAGGAGATTTAAACAGTGAAAGTTCGTATCAGTGAGATTGCTAAAGAACTCGGTATCAAGAGCAAAGAAGTTGTAGAAAAGGCTAACGAAATTGGCATTGAGGCAAAGGTTGCCCAAAGCACAGTTAGTGATAAAGATGCTGAAGTATTGATGAATTATATTTTAACAGGCACTCATGATACTCATGATAAAAAAGCAGAAATTAAAAAAGAGACTCCCAAAGAGACAAAATCAACTGCTAAAGAAAAAGTTAAAAAAGAGGTATCAAAAAAGCAAGAAACTAAAAAAAAGAGAATTGAAAAACCTAAAGAAGAAGCACCCAAAAAACAAGAAATTAAAAAAGAAGAAAAACCTAAAGAAGAAATACTAAAAAAAGAGACTATAGCACAAGCTAGTCTTAAAAAAAGAAGAGGCTTAGTAATAGTCAAGAAAAAACGACCTAAAGTTGAAGAGACACTTAAAGAAGAAAAACCTAAAGATAAACCTATAAAAACTGTACATGATATATTTGAGGTAAAAGATCCAAAAGAGAATAAAGAAGAACAAGAAAAAATTGCTCAAAAAAGAAAAAAGAAAGTTAAAAAATCTCCAACTGCAAGAAAAGAGACTTCTCAAAAAATCGACATCTTAGGTAGTAATGAATTGGTTGAATTAAATATTATTGAAGATGAGATGGTTGTTTTAAAAGATTTTACTATCAAAGATATACCTGAAGAAAATCAAAAAACAAAGAAAAAGTTTGATGCAAACAATGTAAAAACAACAAGAAATAATCAATTTCATCAACAAAGAAGTATAAAAAGAGGCTCAAAAAAGAAGAAAAAAAGAAAAAAGATAGAAATTTTAGAAGAAGTAAAAAGTGTTGAAATACCTGAAGATATTAGAGTTTACGAATTTGCTGAGAAGATACATAAACAACCAAGTGATATTATAAAAGCTCTATTTGGCTTAGGTGTCATGGTTACTAAAAATGACTTTTTAGATAAAGATGCTATAGAGATTTTAGCAGAGGAGTTTGGAGTAGAGGTTACTACTATAAATCCTCTTGAAGAGTTT
>CAZLLE010000012.1:0-10561 GCA_964560425.1 uncultured Campylobacterales bacterium | reverse complement strand
TTGCACCAACGCAGAAACAATTTTTTAGAATTCCTCAAATCAGATCCAAAAAATTAAAAAACCTCTATTTTGTAGGTGCATGGGTAATTGGTGGAGGATTTACTCCTGCTATTTTGTCTGGTGGAATGTGTGCTGATGAGATTTTGAGAGGTTAGTTATATAAGATAAAATTACTCCTTTATTGGATATACTCAAAAAAAATATTTATTTAGAGGGTTTTTCGTGAAAAAATTTAATTTGGAAAAAGAGTATATCTCTGTAAAAAAAGATGAATTGCTTCAAGCAATAAATAGTGGTAAAGAGTTTGCAATTACTCATAAAGGTCAAGTTGTAACTCCTCCATACTCAGACAAAGATATTTTTATATATAAAGGGAGTATACCAATACCTAATCTTATTGCCTTAAAAACAGAGGCTGTGAATCTATCTGAAATGTTTGGATCACTCTATAAAGTAGAGGAGAGAGAAGATACAGTAATCTTTTTTGCCTCTATGGCTTGGAATGAGATAGTTTCTATCAATCTTGAAAATGCCTCTTTTGATGATACTACAAGTGATGGAATTATGGATTTGGGTGATAGTGAACTTGAAGATATGAGTTGGCATGGGATTGAGTATGAGGTAACTAATCGGGATATCTCTGATGTAATTGAGGCAGAGTGTGAAGGTACTCTATTTTGTATACATAAAGAGGAACCATTTATGTTTTCATCTCTTGTTTATATAGATGATATGGCTTGTGCAAGAGAAAAAGTGAGAGAATATATTAAAAAGATAATCAAAGATAAACTAGATAATAATCCTGATTTTCAAAGAGATAATTTGAGTGATGAGCAAAAAGAGGCAGCTAAGTTTTTTGGGGAAATCTAAAATCCCAGTTGAATAATTTGCCAGATATAATCAACTTCATCATCTTCCAAAAAGAGTGTGGAGTTGGTTTTAAATAGTTTTTGAATTTTCTCTTTTTTTATCTCTTTTCCCATGACGCAACATGAATGTGCAGGTAGCAAGGCTCTTGCTAGTGTTGTTTGATCTTCGATTTCTTCTTCGCAGATGAAGCAGATAAAGTCATTATGGACTCTTCCTTCATGATTTAAAATTTCAATGTATGACTCTACTACAACTCTCTTTGGGTTTTGTTTTTCAAATTTGTGGTTCATCTTTTCTAATAGTAAAAAATAGAATGTGTCTAACTCTTGTACATCTTTTAGATGAGTAAAAAGTAATTTTATAAATTGTTGCCATATAAAAAATCTTCTATTATTGTGTAACCATGAAGAGGCTAAGTGAAGTACCTCTCTTAGTTGAGGTATATTTGAACTATTAGATGCAATTGATGCAAAATCTAACTGATAGCCTAGTTGGATTGTCGAGTGTCTTGCTCCATAAAATCTATAAAGCGTCTTTATCTTTTTTGGTGTTAGAATAGTGACTATTAGGTCTTCGTCTTTGACTAGATTGATATTTAAAATGTATCCTTGCATTAAAAATAGTACACTTTTTATCCTTTTTATTTTCATTAAATTGAGCTTAAGAGTCAAAACTTATTAATTCATTAAAATTTTACCTTTTTTTGGCTAATATGAAACACTTTTTATATTAAGGTTGCTCATGGATTTACTTAGAAGTTTTAAAGATAATTGTGGATTTGGACTCCTTGCTAGTACCAATAATATCCCAACACATCAAAATGTAGAAGATGCAATTGTTTCATTAGAAAGAATGATGCATAGGGGTGCTATTGCCGCAGATGGTAAGAGTGGTGATGGTAGTGGACTACTATTTGGTATGCCAGTTGAATTTATGAAAAAACGAGCATTAGAGATGGATATTGCTCTTCCTGATCAATTTGCTGTTGGTATGTTGTTTATGCAAAATGAGGCTCAAAAAGATAAAATTGATGAGATTTGTTTGGCAAATGATCTCAAAGTGTTGATGTATCGTAATGTTCCTATTGATACAAATGCTCTTGGTGCTCAGGCTTTGGAATCTCTACCCAAAATTGTTCAGGTGTTTGTATCTCCAAACTCTATTATTGCAACCAAAAGATTTGATGCACTTCTCTATTTGAGTAGACGAGAGATTGAGAAAGAGTTTGAAGATGAGAAAGATTTTTATATTCCATCATTTTCACAAGGGGTAATATCATATAAGGGACTTGTTATGCCTACGCATATCAAGGAGTTTTATAGAGATTTGGCTGATAAAGATTTTAAAGTTAGTTTTGCTCTATTTCATCAAAGATTTTCTACTAATACTCTTCCTGAATGGCGTTTGGCTCAACCTTTTAGATCAATTGCTCATAATGGTGAAATTAACTCTATTGAAGCAAACCGCTTTAATGCAAAAGCAAAAAGTTCATATCTTAAGAGTGAAATATACTCTAAAAAAGAGTTAAATAAGATTTTGCCTATCACGGGTGGAAATAGAAGTGATAGTGCTAGTTTAGATAATATGTTTGAATTTTTGATTGCTAATGGTATGGATTTTTTCAAGGCAGCTCGTGCATTAATCCCGCCACCATGGCAAAATGCTCCTCATATGGATTCTCATTTGAGAGCCTTTTATGAATATATGAGTACATGTTTTGAGGCTTGGGATGGTCCTGCTGCTGTTAGTTTGACGGATGGTAGATATATCGGTTGTTTGATTGATAGAAATGGGCTTCGACCTGCAAAATATATTATTACTAAAGATGATCGATTTATTATTACTAGTGAATATGGTGTTTTGGATATTAGTGAAGATAATATTATTTAGAGAGGTAGGCTTCAAAGTGGTGAGATGATCGGTGTAGATCTCAAATTTGGTAAAATTCTCAAAAATAGTGAGATTAATAATTATCTAAAATCAACCAATACTTACTCTGAATGGCTTAATAAAAATATGACATACTTACAAGAGTATGTAGAGGTTCCTTTCTCTGATACTAAAGGTTACGAGATTAGTGCATTACATGCAAAACAGAGACTATCTAATATCACTCAAGAGATTATTGAGATGGTAGTAGAACCTATGATGAAAGATGGCAAAGAGAGTACGGGCTCTATGGGTGATGATACTCCACTTGCTGCTTTTAGCAATATGCAACGAAACTTTAGTGACTATTTCAAACAAAAATTTGCACAAGTTACAAATCCACCAATTGATCCTATTCGTGAAAAAGTAGTCATGAGTCTTAATAGTGGTTTTGGGGAAATTAGTAATATTTTAGATGATAATGCAGAACATGCAATAAGAATCAAAGCTAGTTCTCCTATTTTGATGGAGGAAAAGTTAGATGTTCTTTTATCATTTGGTGATCCTTCTCATCCACGATATAAGGCATATTACAAAAATAAAACCTTTTCAACTCTATTTAGGAGTGATCTAAAAGGCTCTTTAGATAAATTGGCTGATGAAATTGTAGCCGCTGTTCGAGATGAACATATTAGAGTTATTGTTCTTACAGATAGATGTAAAGATGACAATATGAAGTATATACCTATGACCATGGTTGTTGGTAGAGTTAATCAAGCTCTATTGGATGCAGGTCTTAGACATCTTACATCTACTATTGCTGTGACTTCAGAGGTTGTGGACTCTCATACATGTGCAACGATGATTGCTTATGGTGTAAATGCTATATATCCATATCTACTTTATGCAACAATACTTGATATATCCAAAAGAAAAAAACTCACACCATTGGAACAAAAAAATAGTTTTAAAAATGCTCATCAGGCTCTTGGTGGTGGACTTTTGAAAATTATGTCAAAAATGGGTATTGCTACAATTGCTTCTTATAGAAACTCATCTCTATTTGATGTAATGGGTCTATCTAGTGAAGTAGCTAATGACTGTTTTAGAGATTCTCACTTGATGATTCCTGGTCTTGGATATAGTGATCTTGAAGATAGAATTAATCGTGATTATCAAAAGGCATTAGAGATTTATCATGGTACAAAACTCTTTCCTTTGGAAATTGGTGGATTTCATAAATATATTCATGATAATGAACATCATGACTATTCACCTGCTATTGTAAATGCTATTCATAAAGCTTCTATTACCAATGAAAAAGAGGATTTTACTAAATTGACTTCATTGGTAAATGAGAGAAAATTTAAGATGATTCGTGATTTCTTTGAACTAAAATCAGATAAAAGGGCTATCTCTATTGATGAGGTGGAGCCTATTGAAGATATTTTCAAAAGATTTGCAACAGCTGCTATGAGTTTGGGTTCTATCTCTCCTGAGGCTCATGAAGCTCTTGGTGAAGCTATGAATAAGATTGGTGGGCAATCAAACTGTGGTGAGGGTGGTGAAGCTCCTGAGAGATTAAAAAGTCCTCAACGATCAAAAATCAAACAGATTGCATCTGGTAGATTTGGTGTAACACCTGAATATTTAAGAAGTGCCGAAGAGATTCAGATCAAAGTAGCACAAGGTGCAAAACCTGGTGAAGGTGGACAACTTCCGGGGCATAAAGTTTCGCCTCTTATTGCCTCTTTGCGTTATACAGTACCGGGGGTTACTCTAATATCTCCACCTCCTCATCATGATATATATTCTATTGAGGATTTGGCACAACTTATTTTTGATATGAAACAGATCAACCCTGATGCTATTATTACAGTTAAGCTAGTTTCAACTGCGGGTGTTGGTACAATTGCTGCGGGTGTGGCAAAAGCGTATGCTGATAAGATTATTATCTCTGGTGGAGATGGTGGTACTGGTGCTGCTCCTCTTACCTCTATCAAATATGCTGGTAATCCTTGGGAGCTTGGTCTTACAGAAGCTCATAATGCCCTTAAGTTAAATGGTCTTAGAGAGTTTGTTCATCTTCAAACAGATGGTGGTCTTAAATCTGGTCTTGATGTAATCAAAGCGGCACTTCTTGGAGCTGAGAGTTATGCTTTTGGTACGGCTGCTTTGACTGTGATTGGTTGTAGAATATTGAGAAGTTGTCATACCAATAAATGTACAGTTGGTGTTGCTACACAAGATGAATATTTGAGAGAACATTATGTTGGTACTGTTGAGAGAGTGATTAATTTCTTTACACTATTGGCTGAAGATGTTCGAGAGATTATGGCATCACTTGGATATAGAACTATGGAAGAGTTAATTGGTAGAAGTGATCTTCTATCTGTTGTAGATGATCCATTTGCTCAAAAATTTGATTTTAGCTCTGTTTTGAGAAGATTGGATGGTATTGATACATGTCAAAAAGAGTCAAATGAGCCATTTGATAAAAATGAGTTTGAAAAAGGGATTTTAGAAGAGGTCTATAAAATAATTGAAAACCCAGGTCGTAGAATAGTAGTCAAAAGAGATATCTCTAATCTAAATAGAAGTTTTGGAACACTTATCAGTGGTGAAATTGCTAAATATTATGGAAATAGTGGATTACCAGAAGATAGTATTACTTTTAAATTAAAGGGTAGTGCAGGTCAATCTTTGGGTGCATTTTTGAGTTCAGGTATCTCTATTTATGTAGATGGTGCGGGTAATGATTATGTTGCTAAAGGTATGAATGGTGGTAAAATTGTAATTACACCAAAAACTCAAGGTGATAAATTTTCATGTGCGGGTAATACTTGTATGTATGGTGCAACTGGTGGTAAATTATATGTTGCTGGAAGTGTTGGAGAGAGATTTGGTGTGAGAAACTCTGGTGCTATTGCTGTCGTAGAGGGGACGGGTGATCATCCATGTGAATATATGACTGGTGGTGCTGTGGTGATATTAGGCAAAACTGGTATCAACTTTGGTGCTGGTATGACTGGTGGTGTGGCATTTATTTATGATAAAGAGCATGAATTTATAGATAATCTAAATCAAGAGTTGGTTGCTGCTATGAGAATTGATACAGATGAATCAGATGAAGAGAAACACTACATCAAAAAGCTTCTTAGAAATTATATTGATGAGACTTCAAGCGAAAAAGCAAAATATATTTTAGAAAACTTTAGACACACTGTACGGGATTTTTGGATTGTAAGACCAAAAGATATGAGAAAAATGCCACTAAATCCTGAGGAGGGAGATTAACATGCAAAATTTTACCAAGCTAGAAAGAATTGACCCTCTAAAAAGAGGCTCAAATGAGAGAAAAGCAGACTATAAAGAGATTTATAAGGTATTCAAACCTCAAGAAGCAGCAGCTCAAGCTGATCGTTGTGTACAGTGTGGTGATCCATACTGTCACAATAAGTGTCCTTTGCACAACTATATTCCTCAATGGTTAAGATCAGTTGCTGGTAAAGATATTGAGTATGGTTTCAAACTCTCAAATGAGACAAACCCATTTCCTGAAATTACAGGTCGTATATGCCCACAAGATAGACTTTGTGAAGGTGATTGTACACTTGAACAAGATGGTTATAGTGCAATTACAATTGGCTCTATTGAGACTTATATAAGTGAGACAGGCTTTAAAAAGGGTCTAAAACCTGAATTTGCAAAAAAAATGAGTGATAAAAAAGTGGCGATTGTTGGTAGTGGTCCTGCTGGATTTTCTACAGCTACATATCTATTGAGAGAGGGAATACAAGTTGAGATGTTTGAAAAAGCAAATAAGCCTGGTGGTCTTTTGACTTATGGTATTCCTAGTTTCAAATTGGAAAAGAGTGTAGTTTTTAGAAGATTTGATTGGCTTACTGAGGCTGGAATGAAGCTTAATCTTGGTGTTGAGATTGGAAAAGATATTTCATTTGAGGAGTTGAGTGAAAATTTTGATGCTGTTTTTATTGGGATTGGTGCAGAAAAATCTAAAAAAGCAAATCTCATGGGTGAAAATGCTCAAAACTCATTTTTAGCTATAGAGTTTTTGAAAAATATCCAACAAAAACATTTTAATGAACCTTATGACTCTCTCTATGAAGTAGCTCACAAAGATGTTGTAGTTATTGGTGGTGGTGATACTGCTATGGATTGTATTAGGACATCTCTTCGTGAGGGTGCAAAAAGTGTAAAATGTCTATATAGACGAGATTTACATAATATGCCTGGAAGCAGAAAAGAGTTTAAAAATGCAAAAGAGGAGGGTGCAGAGTTCCTTTTTAATGCCTCTCCAAAAGAGGTTTTGCTCAACTCTGAAGGTGAAGTAATTGGTATTGAAATGCTCAAAACAGTTTTATCTAAAAAAGATAGCACAGGAAGACAAAGAGTAGAGATTATTGAACATAGCGAATATAGAGTTGATGCGGATATTGTTATTTTTGCATTGGGCTTTGATCAAGTAAATCCCGACTTTTTATCTGAAAATGGAATAGAGACAAATAAATGGGGTGAAGTAATAGCTGATAAAAATCAAGAGTGTTCAAAACCATTTATATATACTGGTGGAGACTGTTTTAGAGGAAGTGATCTAGTGGTAACAGCAGCACAAGATGGTAAAGTAGCCGCTGCGGCAATAGCCAAAAAACTACTAAAAAGATAAGGAATATGAACTCCTTAGATGATTTTATAAAAGCTTCCCTAGAGGCGATAAAAGAGCTTTATCATATAGTTGAAGAGAGTAGTGCTGATAAAGATCTATATAAAAAATACTCTATAGGACATGGAGGAGATATTAGTTATGGTATTGATCTAATTGCAGAATCAATATATATCAAACATCTCTCCTCTTTTGGAAAAATATATTCTGAAGAGTCTGGTATGGTTGGTGTTGGAGATGGAGTGATTACTCTTGATCCTTTGGATGGAAGTGCAAACTTTTTATCTAATATCCCATATTATGGCTCTTCAATAGCTTATGAACTAGATGATAGGATGATTGTGGGAATTGTCGTAAATCTTGCAAATGGTGATATTTTTCTCAAAACAATTGGTCAAAATGCACAATATGGTAATCTTAAAACTCTTAAGTTTCATGAGATAAAACCAAATATATCTTCTCAAGTTGGTCTTTTTGAAAAAGCTTATCAATCTAAAATATGTGCAAAGAAGCTTCATGATAAAAAGATAAAATATCGTTCTTTAGGGGCTATGGCTCTCTCTATTGCCTACTCTTATAGTAGTAAATTTTTTATTGTTGAGGGGAAATTGAGAATATTTGATATAAAAGCCGCCCTATTTATTTGTGAAGATTTACCAACTTATAGAAGTGATGATCTGCTTATTATTTCTCATGATAGAGACTATTTTGATGAGCTGGAGTGGGCTCTTTTATCATAATTAATAAAGGTGATTTCATGTTAAAACTAATACTATTTTTATTTATAGCAAATATAAGTTTATACTCTTGCTCTTGTACAGAGCCAATATTAACCAACTCTATGATTGATGCAAATGTAACAATAGATTCCCAAAAATCAAAAACATCTTTTCATATCTATTGGAAATTTAAAAAAGATTTTATTAAATCTCTAGCTCACTACGATAAAAATCAAAACTCCAAATTTGATAAAGATGAACAAAAGAGCATTCAAGATGATTTTGTGAGTTATATCAAAACAAATGGCTATTTGACTGATATTATCTATATCAAAAAAGATCAAAAAATCAAAAAGAGTAAACTAAGAGAGTTTAAAATTATAGACTCAAAAATGATCTTTTTGGATGAAGATATTGAGTATAGTTTTAATTTTGATATGAATTTTACCTTAGAAAAAGATCATAGATTATATATAAGATTTTTTGATAGCAAATCAAATATCAATATTGCTCTAAAGAATATTGTTTTAAATAATTATAAAGATATAAAAGTTATTGAAGCTCAAAACTCTCGTGCAAATATATATTTTTATAAACATACACCCAAAGATAAATTTGATAATTGTTCTATAAAAGAACATGCTCATCATGAGGAACATGAGAAGCAACACTAAATGGGAATTGATTTTCAAAAATTCCCGTTTTATAAATTTCTTTGATTATTGCTTTTAATACATCTACTGCAACACTATTTCCAAATTGCTTATAACTTTGTGTTAATGATGAGATTATCTTGAAAGAGTCTGGAAAACCTTGTGCTCTAGCACATTCTCTTGGGCTTAATTTTCTAATATTTTTATTAATATAGTAGAGTCCTGTTTTGGCTCCTGCACCACCACCATAAGCAGAAAGTGTTATTGCATGACCATATGGACTATATATTCTCTCTCCTTGTCCACCTTTGTTGACATAGCCAATCTGTATTGGTCTATTTGGTAATTCAATCTCTCCAAGTAAGTTTGGTTGTGGTTTGAATGATTTTGTAAAAACTGTATCTGGTCTATTAACTATTTTTGCATCTGTGGGATTATCTTCAAGTATCTCAAAAAGAGCAACTTTTTTATTAGAAGGTTTTGGAAATATAAAATTGTGAACTTTTAGATCATCTCTAAAACATACAATAAAAATTCGTTCTCTATTTTGAGGTAAGCCATAGTGACTTGCATTTAAAACTTTATAAAAAACTGTGTAGTTTAGATCTTTTAATATGTTTACAACGGTTTTTAATGTATTACCATTATCATGTTTTTCAAAATTTCTCACATTTTCAAGAAATAAAACTTTTGGATTATGAAATTTTACAATTCTTGCTACATCAAAAAAGAGAGTACCTCTTGTATCTTCAAAACCTCTCTGTTTACCAGATATTGAAAATGCTTGACATGGAAAACCTCCACAAAGAATATCATGTTTGGGAATCTCTTTTTCATCTATTGTTGTGATATCACCTTTGGGATAAATACCATAGTTTTCAAAATATGTTTTAGATGCTTCTTTGTCCCATTCAGATGCAAAAACACACTTAGTATCAAAACTATCCATAGCTTGATGAAATCCTCCAATTCCTGCAAATAGGTCAATATATTTTATACTCTTCTGCATTATTAATCCTCAAATAAGGCTAATGGATTGATTTTGAATTTTTCACATATATCAAATTCATTTATAAAACCACCTTTGGCAGTCATTGATCCGATTTCTTGTTTATTCATTATTTTTCCATCTGTTTTTAATAAGTAGTAGATTAAATATAATTTTACATTCGCAATAATAACATTTTTTTTGGAATTGGTGTTTAAGTTTTTGTCTAGTTTTTTGATTTAAAATGTATTTTTTATTAGAGTAAAAATAAATTAAATTTTGCCTTAGTACTTATATCTGTTGCTAATAAGATTTAGTATCAAGGAAAGTTTAATCCCTCAATTTTTCATGAAATAATTAAACTAATCAAATTTAGTTAACCTTTGCAAAGCAATTTTATTCTAAAATTTGGCAATGCTTTTTTTGAAGGTTTTTAAAAGAGGCTGTAAAGTAGGGAGAGTGGAATCCCCGACGACAATCTAACGATTCCACTCAACAAGCACAAGGCTCAGTGAGAGTTTATCAACTTTTTGTTGAATTTTCATTTAAAAGAGTGACATTTTATTGTTCAATCTCTCAAATTGCTGGAGAGTCTACTTTACGCTACAGCCATAAAAACCTTCCATCACTTTTGCTCTTTTTGGAGCTGTGACTTTAGTCTCAGATTTAGTCTATTTTGGATGAGACTAAAGTCACATTTCCAATTGGTGTAAATATGTCGGTGTGCTCTTGCTGGGCTAAATCTCTTTTTTGAGACATGTCTAAGGAAAATTAAAAT
>CAZLLE010000011.1:0-89875 GCA_964560425.1 uncultured Campylobacterales bacterium | reverse complement strand
TAATACCAAAGATAATAGGATAGGTTTGTAGGATTGGAACTTCTGTGGCAATTGCACTTAGAGCTTGAGATACTTGAAAAGTATTACCTCCTCCAATAGCTCCTCCAACCATAAAGATAGCAAATGTAATTGCTAGAACTTTTCCAAATTTTGGCATACCCTTATTTGCGAGTCCTTTAGAGAGATACTCCATTCCTCCACCCATAATTGTGCCATCTTTTAAAAACTCTCTATGTTGTAAAGATAGAGTTACCTCTGTAAACTTGAGAGTCATACCTAAAAATCCAGCTATAATCATCCAAAAAGTAGCTCCCGGTCCACCTATTGATATAGCAATGGCTACACCTGCGATATTACCTAAACCTACTGTTGCAGATAGTGCTGTTGTAAGTGATTGAAATGGGGTAATTAGACCTTTGTCATCTTTTGTGTGATATTTACCAGCTACAATATGGAAAGAGTGTTTTAACATTTTAAGATTTACAAAACTCATTTTGAAAGTAAGATATATACCTCCTGCAATAAGCCAAGCCACGAGAAAAGGAATTTTTGTTCCCTCTACTTGACCAAAGAGAATATCAAAAAATAGTACATTACTCAAAAATCCATTTATAGCTCCAAATATTTCATTCATAGTCGATTCTCCTTTTTATTTTTGTGATAGAAGAATAGTCCAATTGCAAAGATCGCCATAAATATAGAAAACTCTTGACCTTTACTCATCCATCCACAACATACATAACCTATTTGTACATCGGGTTCTCTAAAAAATTCTGCACTAAATCTAGCTATGGCATATAAAAAGATATATAGTGATATCAGCTCCCCATGAAAAGTTTTTCTTTTTCTGTATAAATATAGAATAATAAATACAACTACACCTTCTAAAAATGCCTCATAAAGTTGAGAAGGGTGTCTTAGAATTTTATCTACATAGATTCCCCAAGCTACATCAGTGGGTTTACCAACAAGTTCTTGATTGAGAAAGTTTCCAATACGACCAAAAATATATCCAGCAGGTATTGCAATAGCTGCAATATCTAGTAGAAACCATTGGTTTATTTTATGTCTCCAAGAAAATAGTGAAGAGGCGATAAGAAAACCAAGCATAGCACCATGAAAACTCATTCCTCTAATTCCTATAAATTCTCCATTTTCTCCAAATGGATTAAATATATTCCATGGATGAGTTACATAATACATTGTGTTTGGGTCATAAAAGAGTAGATACCCTACACGAGCACCCAAAATTACTCCAATCTCTATCCAAATTATATATTCATCTAAAAAATCTTTTGAGATGGGAAGGTTGTCTTTTTTGACGATCCAATGTGCAACAAAAATAGCTAATAGTAGAGCTGTAACATACATAAGTCCATACCAATGTACATGTATGCCAAATATTGAAAAAGCGATTGGGTCAAAATTATTGTATATATTATTCCAAAATTCCATAACTGTTTTTATCCTCTATTTAGAATGTGTTACAACTATCAATTGTACCACCTTTTAAACCTCTCATAAACCAAGTCATTCTCTGCTTTGAACTCCCATGTGTAAAGGTATCTGGATTGACATATCCTGTTGATTGTTTTTGTAATCTATCATCACCAATAGAGTTTGCCGCTCCTAGTGCTTCATCTATATCACCATTTTCAATCATGTGTGTTTGTCTATGTGTATGATTAGCCCAAATACCCGCATAACAGTCTGCTTGTAGTTCCACTTTTACTTGAAGTGCATTCTTTTTTGCCTCATTCCCAAAGAAAGATCCCTGTTTTGCTTTTTGCACTTTTTCCAAAGTTCCTTGTAGATTTTGAACATGATGACCCACTTCATGTGCTAGTATATAAGCTTGAGCAAAATCACCCGATGCTCCAAATCTATTTTTTAGTTCATCAAAAAAACCAAGATCAAGATATACAGTTTGATCGGCAGGACAATAAAAAGGTCCCATTTGTGCATTGGCTCCACCACAACCACTTCTCGTACTTCCACGATAAAGTACCATTTTTGGCTCTTTATATTTGTATCCAGCTTGAGCAAATATTTTGCCCCATGTATCTTCTGTATCAGCTAATACAGTTTTCATAAAGGCGGCTTTTTCATCATCTGCTGATGAGTTTTGTACGGTAGTCGCACTATTTCCACCCATTCCTACTAATGAAAGAGGATTAAATCCAGCCATATAAGCTAATGCTCCTCCTCCTATAATGATCCATCCGAACTTACTTCTAAGTAGAGGTTTAATAATAGGATAGAGAAACATCATTGTCTGTATTGATGGCATTTTAAAGCCACCACTACCACCTGATTTTCTTCTATCATCTACATTATCGCTCTGTCTTCTATTTTTCCATTTCATTGTACTCCCTTAAATAGTAAATAGTGGTGATTATATCAAATTAAATATTGATTGGAATTAAAGGTAATTATTTAAAGTTTTATTATTAATTACCGATTATAGTTTAAATTATTGTAAAAAAATAGGAGTTTTTCATATGAAAAAAAATTATCTTCTTTTAACTCTCTTACTATTTCTGTTTTTGGGATGTAGTGAAATAGAGAGAGCTGATGATGAAGTATCTGGAATTAGTAAGTTTAAAGATGATAATCAAACATCTTTTATCCTTCCAAGTGATGATGTGGGAGGTGATATAAATGATACATCTAGCGGAGTAAGTATTGGCGATATAAATGATACCAACTCTACATCAGGGATTATTACAATAGATGCTAAAAATGCCTATAAAATCAGTGTTAGATTCTCAGACACATATAATGAAAAAGGATATTACTCAAGAGATGAGATTGGAGAGTTGTTTTTTAATATTACAAATATTTATACTAATGAAGCAGTAGATGTAGATATTATAGAGAATATTATTTTGGAGATGGAAGAGAAAAATAGTGATACAAATGGTACATATTTAGATTTTATTACATATACTGGTGAACAAGGTCCCATATACTCAATTCCTCAAAAAGATGTGAAATCTTCTGATAGTGTAGCTCTAAAAGTCAAAAATATATCAGGTACAACAAATATTGTTTTATCAGTAAAAATTAAAGATTTTAATGATCGTTTTATACTAAAAGTTCCTATTGTTATTGAAAAGAATAAGAGTTCAAGTATGGCTATTGTACCAATTGGAAGTAGATATGATAATGGACTTTTTATTGATAAATTTGTGATTCATGTTGTAGATAGTTATGGTAATAAAGCGATAGATGGTACAAGTATCTCTACTGGTGTGATTAATAATCCAAAATTGTACTCAAATGCCTATAATAGTGCTTTAAATGGTTTTTATGATGATAGAGCTACTTTTGATAAAGATAAAAGTCTATTATCCTTACCTGCTAATAGTATAGATCCAAATAAAGATATTATAACATCTCTTGATACACTAATTTTATTGGCAAATAAAGATCAATATAAACCTGAAAATTTAGGTGGTTGGGATATCAAAAGTGTTGATAGTGATAAAGAGATCTCTCTTATTAGTTTAGATAAAGGTGATAAAGTAGAAAATGTAAGTTATGCTATTGGTAATGAGTATAGATATGATGAGTGTAGTCAGACAATTATGAATGCAGCAGCCTCTACTTTTGAGAGTACAGATATAAAAGATGGTATTGCATATGCAGAACTTCGATATGTTCCTGCTATGGTAGGGAAATCAGTTTTTATTTATGCAAATAGTAGACTTGATGGTAAACATTTAGGAATTTCAAGAAGATTAACTCTTAATGGTCTTGGAATAGCACCACAAACAATGAGTTGTACTAATGAGAATGGTTTAAGACCTAGTTGTACTATGGCTTATAAGATGATGCTTAATGGTGTTGATAAGAGTGTCGCTCAAAATGTTTATATAGAACAACCAAAAATGGCAGGAGAACCTGTTTATGCCTATGCTACAGCATCTAAGATAGATTGTAATGGTTGGACTACGGTCTCTATATATGGAATAGATGAAAATAAAACAGCAACAGTCTCTTTTGGAGATTTTATATCAGATGAGTTGATTATAAATCAAAAGTAGGTTTTTGCCTACTTTTGATTCTCTTCTTTATTTATAATTGAAGTTCCAGAGAGTATATCATGTAGAGATCTTTGATCTTCTCTAAAAAATGTCAATAAAATACCAATTACTGAAAAAAACGAGATATTAAAAAAGAAAAATCTTAAAAAAGCGGTTATGATTGTTGGTTTTTGTTTTGTGTGATTATCTATCACCTCTATTTCATAAGCCTTCATGCCCGGGCTTTGACCTGCTTTTGCGTAAAAGGCAGTCATGATAATTGCTAAAGGAGTTAGGATATATATCCAACCAAGTAACATATTTTGAGCAAATGCCTCTCTTGATCCAAATACAACATAAAAAACAATATAAAAAATTGGCATAGCAACTAAAAAAGAGTCTGTTGTAAATGCTTTAAATCTATCAAACCTAGAGGCAAAAGGGAGATTCAAATCAATTTGAATCTCCTCTTTCTCCTCTTTTTTTTCTGGAATTCTATTTTGTTTTACATCTCTCCAACGCATAATATTATTTGATGACTCTTACTAAAATAATGCCATCAACACTCTCTAGTTTCTCTTTTATCTCTTCTGATACTTTTTTCTCTGTGATTATGATGTTGTATGCCAAATCACCTTTACTTTTGTTGAGCATATCTACGATATTGATACGGTTTTCTGCTAGAAGTGAGGTGATTGTACTAATCATATTAGGAATATTTTGATTTGCAATAATTACTCTATTACACCCCTCTTTGACTTGAAGAGAACAGTTTGGAAAGTTTACAGAGTTTTGTATATTTCCTGTTTCAAGAAAATCTTTGACTTGAGCACAAGCCATTAATGCACAATTATCTTCTGATTCAGTTGTTGAAGCTCCAAGGTGAGGTATAGGTATAACACCATCAACACCCAAAAGATCAGCATCAGGAAAGTCTGTCACATAGGCTGAAACTTTTCCACTTTTGATTGCTTCTTTAATCGCTTTATTATCTACAAGACCACCTCTTGCAAAGTTCATGATACTTACGCCATCTTTCATCATTGCAAATTTTTCAGCGTTAAACATCTCTTTTGTACTTGGAAGAAGAGGTACATGAATAGTTATAAAATCTACCTCTTTAAGAAGTGTCTCTAATCCTGTTGCCTTTTTTACTTTGCTTGATAATTCCCAAGCAGCATCTACAGATATATATGGGTCATAACCAATTACATTCATGCCCAGTGCCAAAGCATCATTTGCTACCATTGCACCAATAGCACCAAGTCCGATGATACCGATTGTTTTGCCTTTTATCTCTCTTCCTGCAAATTGTGCTTTACCCTTTTCTACAAGAGAAGGTACTTCATCACCTTTATCAGCAATACTTTGAACCCAATTTACTCCATTGATCAAATTTCTAGAAGATATCAGCATTCCTGCAATAACTAGCTCTTTTACTGCATTTGCATTTGCTCCGGGAGTATTAAAGACTACAATACCTCTATCTGAACATTTATCTATAGGAATATTATTTGTTCCTGCACCTGCTCTTGCAATAGCTTTTAGTGATGTTGGAAGTTCCATATCATGCATTTTAAAACTACGAAGAACAATTGCATCAGGTGAAGAGAATTCACTTGCTACTTCATATTTGTCATGAGTTAGAAGGTTTAAACCTTTTGGTGAAATTTTATTTAGTGTTTGTACTTTTAACATTTTATTTATTTCCTATCTGTTGTCATCTGCAAATTTTTGCATCAAATCAACGAGTGCTTGTACACCCTCTAAAGTCATTGCATTATAAATTGAAGCTCTAAGACCTCCTATTGATCTATGTCCTTTTAATCCTACCATTTTGTTTTGCACTGATAAAGCTACAAGTTTAGCTTCAAGATCTGCATCTTTATCTCTTATATTAAAAGATACATTCATAAGACTTCTTGAATCTTTTTGTGCATGTCCTACATAAAATCCATTTGAGTTATCAATAGCATCATAAAGTAGTTTTGCTTTTGCTTCATTGTGTGCTTGAATACCTTCTATTCCACCTTTTGCTTTGATCCATTTCATAATAAGGCTTAGAATATATATACCAAATGTTGGTGGTGTATTATATAGAGAGTTATTATCTGCATGAGTTTTGTATCTCAAGATTGTAGGGATGCTTTCAGGGCATCTATCCAAAAGATTTTTTCTGATAATCACAATTGTAACTCCAGAAGGACCTGCATTTTTTTGAGCTCCTGCAAACATCATATCTATATTTGTCCAGTCAACTAGATAAGAGAATATATCACTTGAAGCATCTATAATTAATGGTGCTTTGGTTTTTGGAAAAGTTTTATATTGTGTACCGTAAATTGTATTGTTTGATGTGATATAAGCATAGTCTGCATCATCATCAAATTTGATATCTTCAGGAATTCTATCAAAAGTTGTATCTTCTGATGAAGCTACAATTTCAACATCTAATCCTTGGATTTTTGCCTCTTTGATCGCTTTTTTTGACCAGCTTCCACTATTTACATATTGTACTTTTCCACCCTTTTTTGATAGATTCATAGGTAACATTGCAAACTGCAAAGATGCCCCACCTTGAAGAAATAGAATTTCAAAATCTTCAGGAATATTATAAAGCTCTCTCATTGAAGCAATAGCACCATTATGTACTTTATCATACATTTTTGATCTGTGAGATGCTTCCATTATTGACAAGCCTTCACCTTCAAAATCTAATAACTCTTTTTGTGCCTCTTCTAAAACCTCTAATGGTATTGCTGAAGGTCCAGCACCAAAGTTAATTGCTCTTGTCATATATTGTTCTCCTAGTTTATAGTTGGTGAATTTTAGCTAATAGCACTTAAAAGTCTATAAAAAATCCATTATCTTTAAGTATCTTAGATAGTTTTGGTATATTCTCTTTTGATACAATGATTCTATAACCTTCAGCTTTTATAATAAGCTCTTTTAATTTTTTATTTTTCATAAAGAGTGTTAAAAGTTTTGGATTATTTTCTAGTGTGATTACAATTTGTTTCAAATCTCTTTTTAGTAAATTTGCAGATCTTTTAATTTCATCAAAAAAATCTATAAAAACTTTTGGGGGATTTTGCTTAATCTGTTTATAAAAACTTTCTATTTTTAGATCAACTGCTTTATAGTTTTTGCAATCTTTAAATATTTTGGCATGACTTAAAATATATCTATTTTCATCATATTTATCTGTGTATGCATCTAGTTTTGCACTCATGATTGCATCTTGACTCTCTATTGTGATTATGGGTTTATACTCATCAAATTTGATTGTGCTTTTTTTGACTTTTATCTCTTTTTGAGTATATTTTTTATCAAAACCAAAAATATATTTGCCTAGAGATGTTAACCTGATATATTTCAGAGAATCCCACACACTTATGTATGGTTTATCTTTTGCCTTTATGGTATAGAGAGATTGTGGTTTATTATATTTTAATTCTAAAGCTCCTAAAGCTCCCAAATAGAAAAATGTTGCTTTTAAAATTGGTTCAAAAAATAGAATCTGATAATAATATTTATTAGTATATAGTGTATCAGTTATTAGTTCATTATCTAATAATATGTCACACTCCATATTATAATCATTTGTTTTCCATGGGGATTCAAAGTCAAATTTATAATCCCTATATTTGCAATAGTGAAAAATATTCTCCACTCCTACCCAACCATCTTTGGGTAAATTATTGATAATATCTTTTACGATTTTAAATAGTTTTTCTTGTTCATTTGAGTAGTAACCAAATCTTATCTTTTTTAGATGAGATGTAAAGATTCTTGAAATTGTAAAATCAAAATGATCCTCCATCTGTAATGTTGTAAAACTTCTTAAAATATCAATCTCTTTATGATGAGAATTAAGCTTAAAAGAGTAGTAATAAAAGCTACGACTAAGCATATCTACTGCTAGATTATCCATCTTCTTTTCACTATAAAATTCATGTATTGGAGTTGATTTTTTTAAAATATTTAGAGTTTTATTGAGTGGTTTTTCTCCTGTTTTACCAAACTCTATTAAATTATTTTGTTTCATAGTTGCAAATATATTGATAAACTCTAACACCTCATGCTCATTGTTATAAGTCAAAATATTATCTTCTTTTATCTCTTTTATACTTTTTAGATAGTAACTATCAGGAAGAGGAAAAATTAATTTTAATAGATCTCTAATGCTCTCTTCAATATATAGAATATCCTCTGTTTCTCTCCACGAAAATTCGATATCTCTATTTATTAGAGCTAAATTCCCTTCTAGTATATGCTCTTCTATTCCATAGTTGTTTACCTTTATCACTTTTTTTAAGTTTAGTGTCTCTGCTACATCAGAGCTATTAATTATGGGAGTTTCCCATATTAAAAGATTATATATGGTTCTTGATATTTGGTTTTGTGCTAATTTTTCATAAAGCTTAGTTTTAAATATTGGATTTTCAAAAAGATTTAAAAGAAAATTTACAAAATGATTTTTTGTGGTTGCTTTAAATCTTCTATTTTTAACAAATGGTGGGATTTGCATATCTATATTATCTATAATATCAAGACTAAAAGTTAAGAGCCTAATGAGTTCATCTTTGGTATTTTTTTCCAAAAGTATTTTTAATTTATTTTTGTTGATTTGCATAAATTTCATCATCTACCCCAATATAAATTCTAAATCAGAACTTGTAAGCTGTTTTAAACCACTCTCATCACCACTTATAATCATGTCCGTCAAATCCTGTTTTTGATTTTGTAGCTCCAAAATTTTCTCTTCAATACTATCTTTTGTAATCATTCTATAGCTAAAAACAGTATTTTTTTGTCCCATTCTATGTGTTCTATCTATAGCTTGATTTTCAGCTGCTCTGTTCCACCATGGATCAAAGATAAATACATAATCAGCTGCTGTTAAATTTAGTCCTACTCCTCCTACTTTTAGAGTCATTAAAAAGAGTGAATATTTTTTATCATTTTGAAATTTGTCTACTAGAGTTTGTCTATCTCTTGTGCTTCCTGTCATCATGAGATATTCATATCCTTCCGATTCTGCTCTATTTGCTATAAGATCTAATGAACCTAAATAGTTTGCAAATATTAAAACTTTGTGGTTGTTGCCTATAATATCACTTAACATTTCAAAAAGATTCTCTATCTTTGATGAAGGGATATGATTTTCACTCTTTAATTCTGGTGCTGAAGCGATTTGTCGAAGATCATTAAAGGCTTGAAAAATAGCAAATTTTGATTTTTCTATCCCATTAACTGCAACTTGATTATTTAATATCTCTTTGTAATATGCCTTCTTTTGATTATAAAATGTTTTGTGTTTCTCTTCCATATCTACATATATAACTTGTTCTTGTTTTGGTGGTAGATCTTTTAATACATCTGCTTTTAGTCGTCTTAATAAAAATGGAGATATTTTTGCTTTTAATATTTTTGCAATATTTTCATCTGCCTCACCTTGAATTGGCAAAGCAAAATGTTTTTTGAAGTCATTTGCAGTTGAAAACATGCCATTATTGATAAATCTAAAGAGTGAGTAGAGTTCAAAAAGAGAATTTTCAATTGGTGTTCCACTCAATGCAAATTTATGTTTGGCATTTAATAACATAATAGCTTTTGATATTTTGGACTCTATATTTTTGATATTTTGAGACTCATCCAAAATAATAGTGTCAAATGTATACTCTTTAAGTTTTTCAATATCATTTCTTACTATTGCATAAGTTGTTATAATAATATTGTAATTATTTAGTTTTTCAAGATCTCTATTCACTCCATAGTAAAGTTTAAATGATAGATTTGGACTAAATTTTTTAATCTCATTTTGCCAATTGGTGAGTAGACTTTTAGGCATAATAATTAGTGAAGGTACTTTGGTCTTTGGATATATAAAAGATAGAAGTGAGATAGCTTGAAGTGTTTTACCAAGCCCCATATCATCTGCTAAACATCCCCCTAAATTATTATCATAAAGATATTTTAGCCATTTGACTCCATACTTTTGATAATCTCTCAAAGTTACATTTTTTAGTTTTGGCAATCTTGTTTTTGAAGATTTGAGACTATTAAACCCTTCATAAAACTCTCGTGAATCATGAAATACTTTTTGGCTTTTTTGAGATATCAACTCCTCTATCTCTGGCAAATCAAAAAATGAGACTTTTATCTTTTTACCATCTTTCTTGAAAATTCTCTCTAGTTTTGAGATATATGATTTGTCAATAATAGATTTTTCACCACTGCTTAGTGGAATATAGGAGTGTTTTTTGTATAGATTGATCATATCAAAAATATTAAATTTTTCTTCTCCTATTGATACAGTTATTTCATTGGAGTCAAAAAAGTCTATTTTATCTTTAAATGAGATATTTAGGGTAGGTTTATTTGTTGAATATTTATATGCTTTTAGTTTATCACTTCCAAAAAGTTGAGAGTTGGTGATAATAGTCTGTAAATTTTTGAGTATAAATTCACCTGCTAATTTCTCTTCTATAATAAAGAGACCATCCTCTTCACTAAAATTTACATTTTTGATAGCTCTTTTGAGAGAGGTGAGATTTTTGAAAATATAACTGTACATCTCAAATACTTCACTAAAATCACACTCATATATCATAAAAGAGTTCTCTATCTCATTGATTAGTACAATCTTGGTAATATTAAAATCATTGAAAAATTCAGGACTAAGTTTCCCTATAGTGGCAGTAACTCTTAATACTAATTCATTATCAACTGTTACTTTTTCAAAAATTACAGCTGGTTTGATAATCTTTTTTTCATCCTTAATTATTGTTCCAAAATTTTCATATTTAATATCTATATTTTCAAAATGGGTAACAAATATTGTCAAAAACTCCTCTAGTTTATCTATCTCTATAATGGTGTCAAAACTAGAGAGCTTATCAAAATTCTCACCTACATTTTTGATCTGTTTTATAACATGACCTATCATTACATAGCTAGGACTCAAAAATTTAAAATCATCATCTTTACCAATTGATGGTGAAATAAGAAGCTTATTGTCTTTACTTTTTAATATTTTAAGATCAATTTCAAATATACCATTTTCAAATAAAATTTGTTTATCATCACTTGTAAAAAATTTATCACTCAATCTCAAAAGCTCAACTAATCTTAAATGTTTGTGAAGATAAATTTCTGAACTCTCTTCCTCCCAACTAATTTGAAAAAAATCATCTTTTTCACTCTTTTGGATAAGTTGTAAAATCTCTCTATCAAGTCCATTATATACACGAAAATCAATCTGTTTGATTGGCTTTAATTTTTTATCACACACTTCAATAAAAGCACCATTTTGATCAAAATTTAATACATATTTTAGACTACTATTCTCCTTGGCTCTTGTCAAAAAACTATTTTGTTGTTTAAAAATCTCTAACACATACTCTCCATAAGGTAAACTATTTAATTTTTTTATTGTATCAAGTTCTAATTTAGAGGTTAAATTTTTATCAAAAAAGTCGATCTTATCTGGTAGGAATTTTAAGAAAGGGTTTTTTTATGAATAGATTTAGCCTAAAGGTACAATTGATAGGGATAATTATTATATCTATTATGATTGTTTCATTCGTTACTAGAATGGTTGCTGTAAATGAGAGTACAGATGCTCTTATGAATGTGAGTTATGATAGATTAAAAACATCTAGAGATATAAAGAAGCATCAAATAGAGACATTTTTTAATAAAGTAATCAAAGATATTCGGGTTTTATCTAGAAGTGCAAATGTCTATTCTCTAACTACAAGTATAATGTCTATTTATAAGAAATTATCTATTAAAGATGGTGATAAGTTTCCCCTTTCTAATCTAGAAATTATTAATAAGACCAAAGCTCATGAAAAACTTTTAAAGGGATATATCAAAGATAATGGTTATATGGATGCTTTTATTATTACAAAAGAAAAAGGTGTAGTTATATATTCTGCTAGTAAAAAATCTGATTATGGAACTAACCTTTCTAATGGGGTTTTAAAAGAGAGTGGATTGGCAGAAGTGTGGAGAAAGGTTGTTCAAACGAAAAAAAAGGGTCTATTTGTAGATATGGCTCCTTATGCTCCTAGGGATGATATCCCTGTGATGTTTTTTGGATCTCCTATTTATATAGATGGAGAATTCAGATCTGTTTTAGTTCTTCAAATGAGTAATAAAGCTATCAATGATATTATGAAATTTAGAAAGGGATATGGTAAATCTCAGGAAGATTATTTGGTTGGATCAGATAAGTTAATGAGAAGTGATAGCTTTTTGGATCCTATCAACCACTCAGTTGTAAACTCTTTTAAAAATCCTTCAAAAGGATCTGTTGATACTGAGGCTACAAAAGAAGCTTTTGAGGGAAAAGAGAACTCAAAAATTATTATAGATTACAATGGGAATCCAGTCCTTTCAGCATTTACAACAATTAAGATTAATGATGATTTCACTTGGGCATTAATGTCAGAGATAGATGAAGAAGAGGTGATGATTGTTCCCAATAGTATGAGAAATCATATGATTTTTTGGTCATTGAGTACTCTATTTATAGTGGCTATACTTGCATCTTTGTTTGTAAATAAAAATATTATTAAACCAATTAATGAATTTAAAGATTCTCTTAAAGATGTTAGTGAAAATAGAGATTTGAGTATTAAAGTAAATACAGATGTAACTAAAGAGATTAGAGAGATGGCAGTTAGTGTCAATTCTCTATTAGATTCATTAGGACAATTGATTACCAAATCCAAAAAATCTTCATTTGAAAATGCATCTATATCTAGTCAACTCTCCTCAACTTCTGCAAAAGTGGGTAGTAATGTTGAAAATTCTGTAACTATTATTAATGATACAACATTACAGGCTCAAGATATAATGAGAGAGATTGAAAATTTTATAAGAGAAGCAATAGATAGTAAAAAAGATATTGTAAAAGCTAGTGATAATTTGAATGAGGCTAGAGATGAAATAATAAAGCTTACAGAGCAAGTTCAGCAGAGTGTAGATATTGAAGTAGAGTTAGCAAGTCAGATGCAGGCACTTTCATCAGATGCAGCGCAAGTCAAAGGTGTTTTGGAAGTTATTTCAGATATTGCTGATCAGACAAACTTACTTGCCCTAAACGCAGCAATAGAAGCAGCAAGAGCAGGGGAACATGGAAGAGGTTTTGCTGTTGTAGCAGATGAGGTTAGGCAATTGGCTGAAAGGACACAAAAATCATTATCTGAAATTAATGCAACAATTGGTGTAATTGTTCAATCAATATTAGATGCAAGTGATCAGATGAGTAGAAATTCTAAAGATATTCAAGAGTTATCTAATAGTGCAAGTGAAGTTGAAGAGAAGATAAATGGAACAACGAGGCTTGTTAATGAAGCAACTAATGCAACACAAAAAACTGTTGATGATTTTGAAATAACAGGAAAAAGTGTAAATGGAATGATTAAAAAGATAGAGGAAGTTAGTATTATCTCCTCCTCTAGTGCAAAAAATGTTGAAGAGATTGCAGAGGCAAGTAAATATCTTAATAAAATGACAGAAGATCTAAATACTCAATTAGAACTTTTTAAGACTTAGATTGGTATAAATATATGAGGTGATATTATGAGAAAAAAAGAGAGATTATATATTAGTGAAATAGTAGATGAACCTTTTTTGACATATCCTACATATTACAGTATAAGCCACTCTCTAAGAGAGAATGAGATTTTTATATCAACATTGATTGATCTACATCTTTTACAATTTGATATGTATAAAACTCCAGAAGATGGTTCTGATATTTTTGACTCTCTTATGAGTGGCTCTTTTGCGATATATAAAGAGAGTTATTGTGTGGGTTATTTTGGCTCAAAATTGATGTATTTAGAGCCTTCAGGGTGGAAAAGTATGCAGTTAACAAAAGATGTCTTTAATATGAGTGAGTGGTTGATTTCTATGTAAAATTTGATTTTTATCATAAAATTTACAAATAGCTTCAATAAAAACAGTAAAAATTAAAAAATGCTTAAGTTCACATTTACTTCACCTTTACTTCCTATAATTTTAATAAATAATTTAGTAAAGGTTCTATCATGTCAGGCACCATTTTGTTACTTGAAGAGGATATTGTTTTTAGTGAAACACTCACTGAGTTTTTGACAGAACAAGGATTTTTTGTTATCCAAGCATTTGATGCGTTGGTTGCCAAAGAGATGCTTAGCAAATTGGAAGTTGACTTAATACTTGTAAATACAAATTTTTTAATTCTTTATAGCCTCTCTTATCTATATTCCAAAAAAATTTTACCATCAATTTTGATTGGTTCTTTGGTTTTTTCTCAAAAAAGCGAAAAAAATGTATTACATGGGCAATATATGCCAAGACCATTTACTTTACAAACATTATTGGCTTTTATTTTTAAAACATTAAATATAACTAAGGAAAATAGAGTTGATGGAATCTGATGATAAAAGAAGAATGATTAAATTTTATATTACATATGTTATCTCTACTACATTTTTTGTGGGTAGTGTATTATTTGCATTTTACTCTTATTTAGATGGAGGAGGAGTGAGAGGTAATCAGACTATTTTTATTGGACAACAGCTACAAGCAGATATGTTGGGAAGTCATGAAGAGCCAAATATTATTAGTTTAGAAGAGATAGTTATTACAATATTTCTGGTTTCATTGTTCTTTATTATACTTTTTGGTTATTTTTTTGGAAAACTTTTTAATACACATATGCACTCCTCTTTTAAAGCTATAAATGATTTTATTAGAGATGCGACACATGAATTAAATACCCCCATTAGTGCAATATTAATGAATATTGAACTCTTAGAGAATAAAGAGGATTGTCAAGATAAAAAGGAGTTAACAAGAATTTCTATTGCTTCACAAACTTTAAATAGATTATATGAGGACTTAATATATATTCAACTCAATCATAAACATTTGAGAGATATAGAGCGTGTTAATTTGAGTAAACTTCTAAAGGATAGATTAATCTATTTTGGAGCGATGATGAAATCAAAAAGAGTCAAATTAATAGAGTCCATTGATGAAAAAGTTTTTTGTGAATTGGATAAAAATGATGCAATTAGACTTATTGATAATCTAATATCCAATTCTATTAAATATAATAAGAAGGGTGGTGAGATTGTTATCTCTCTTGATGAACATAAATTTAGCGTCAAAGATTCTGGCGTTGGAATGGATTCTAAGCAACTTAAAAATATATTTCAGCAATTTAATAGATCTAATAGAAGTGAGGGTGGTTTTGGTATTGGTCTTAGTATTGTAAAAAATGTGGTAGATTTTTATGGTTTTAAGATTAAAGTTGAATCTATTCCTAGTAAAGGGACATTGGCAACTATTAACTTTGAATAAAATAAAAAATAGTATATAATTAGAAAAAATTATAAAGGGTTAATATGGCAGATGTTTGTATCAAAGCTTATCATGAGATGGAGGAGAGATATTCTAGGTTGGTATTGGAGTATAATTCAACTTCTCAGAGAAAATTGATTTGTGATACTGTAGGAATAATAATTGAAGAGTTCGGTATTGCCCCTTCCATAACAGTTACACCAAAAAAAGATCTTGCTGGTGAGTATTCTGTTGAGTTTCATGATGATTATGATAAAGAGAGTGGCAAATTTTTTGAAGCTTTAATAAAAAAATTAGATATTGGTCATTGTGAGATAGGCTAAATTTTCATTTTAACAAATCTGTTCTATACTATCTTATTTATTTTGAATAGGTCGATTTAGTATAGTAGAGAAAGGATTGTAAATGAAAAAAATATTAATATCAACAACGCTACTATTAGTGTTAAATAGTACGCTTTTAGCAGAAGATAGTGCCAAAGCACTATTTTCACAAAAATGTGAAAGCTGTCACATGACAACTAAACCAACTCAAAAACAGCTTACAACTATTGTTGCACCTGCAATTATGGGTGTGATGCGTCATGTCAAAAAAGAGTTCTCCACTCAAAAAGATGCTGTAAAATTTATTGTAGATTATGTTCTTAAGCCTTCACGAGAAAAATCGATATGTATGCCAAAAAAACTTGAAAAATTTGGTCTTATGCCCTCTTTAAAAGATAGTATTACAAAAGAGGAACTTCAACAAGTAGCTGAGTATCTATATGCTAATTTCCCTCCTAAAAATTTTAGAGGAATGGGGCGAGGTAGACTTTAGGTTTAAGATGAGTTTTTTTGTAATAAGTACTAAGGCAGTAAGTTTTAAAATATTTGAAAGGAAATAATAAAATGGTAAATATTGAATATGTAGGAAGTAAACCAAGAATATCTTCTAGTGGTGTAAGTTTTGATGGTAAAGAGGATAAATATAACTTCATTAATCCCTCTATCCAAGTTTTAAATAAAATCTTGGGTAGAAAAGATAGTTTAAAAAATAGTGATGTTTTAGATATTTTATACACTTGTATTCCCGATTTTGATAAATTTTATGAAACAAAAATCGAGAATTATAGACACAAACTTGATTTAGAAGAGTCTAAAGTTAAAAAAATTAGTTATTTAAATAATATCGAAAAAGATGTACTTCTCAAAAATTATCAATATATGAGAGAGTATAGGCTTCAAAGAGCCACTAATAAGTTAGTTTATGAAGAGATTATAAATAGTGCGGTAAAATTAATAAAAGATAGAAAAATAGAGAATATTAAGACACCTTTTACTATGAACTATTTACATGTATTAGAGTCGTTAAATACAACTATTCGTATGCAGAAAATTGCTATGTCTACTAAGTTGGATATAAAGTTGGAAGATAATGATCATTATATTGAGTTAGTTATTAGATATTAAGTACTAATGCAATAGTAATTTCATTATATGACAAGTAGAGAAAGTATAAAATTTAGTATTTCAAAGTGGGAGGACTATTTTTTGTGATTCAATAAAAAGGGGTGTTTATCACATAAAAAGGAGGAACAGTTGTCTAAATTTTATAAAAAATATAAAGAAGATAGATTAATTTGTACATTGTGTCAACACTATTGTAAAATTAAAGAGGGTAAGGTTGGTATTTGTGGTGTAAATAAAAATATTGGCGATTCTATTGAGTGTCTGGTTTATGGATATCCATCAGCTATGAATATTGATCCTATAGAGAAGAAGCCACTTTATCACTTTTTGCCATCTTCTAAATCATTTTCTATTGGAACTGTTGGGTGTAATTTTCATTGTCCATTTTGTCAAAACTGGAGTATATCTCAGACTCATAATATCGATAAAAGTAACTATTACTCCCCTCAATTAATAGTTAAATTAGCAAAAGAGAATGAGTGTGAATCTATCTCTTATACATACAATGAAGCAACTATTTTTTATCCTTATGCTAGAGATATTGCATTAGAGGCACAAAAATTTGGTATCAAAAATGTTTTTGTCAGTAATGGATTTGAATCTAGTGAAGTAATCAATGATATGAGAGGTATTATTGATGCTGCAAATATTGATCTTAAATCTTTTGATCATAAATATTATCAAAAAGAGTTGGGTGGAAATTTGGATAAAATTTTGGAAAATCTAAAGCTTTTTGTTGAAAATGGTATTTGGATTGAGATTACAACTTTGATTATTCCAACCAAAAATGATAGTGATGAAGAGTTAACCAAAATAGCACACTTTATAGCTGATGAACTAGGTAAAGATGTTCCTTGGCATATTTCAGCTTTTCATCCAGACTATAAACAACAGAATCTTCCTGCTACTTCACTACAAATACTTCAACGAGCTTATAAGATTGGTAAAAATGCAGGATTAAAATATATATACATGGGTAATATTGGACATGAGAATCCTACCATTTGTCCAAAGTGTGGTGAAATATTAATTCAAAGAGATCATTTCTTTGTACAAAAAAATTATCTCATAGATGGATGTTGTCCTTCATGTCATAATAAGATTGCAGGAATTTTTAAAAAAAAGGGTTTTAAATGATAGATAAAGAGAGTATTCCACTTGTTTGTATTGATAAGATGAATGAGATACATTTTGAAGAGATAGATATTTTAAATACTCTTTGGAAGTTAATTGAGAGTTGTGATGATGCTAGTGAGATAACTGCACAGATTCAAGTTTTGGTTGAACATATGCAACAACATTTCTCTTACGAAGAGAACCTTATGAGGGATAAAAACTATCCCATGTATAGCATTCATCAAGCTGATCATAATAAAGTTTTGAATGCCACTAGATATGCCATGATGGATTGGCGTTCATCTAAAGATAGGGACTCTTTGAGTGAATATTTCAAAGAAGAGCTTATTGAGTGGCTTGATCAACACATTAAAGCTATGGATACTCCTGCTGCTGAATTTCTAGTTACTTCTAGTAACAATTAGGTAACAATTTTTTTTTATACTTTCATTATCAATAAAGTTTGATATGTCAGATTTAAAAAAAGGATAAAAGATGAGAAATATAATTATAGCAATGAGTTTAGTTAGTATTAGTTTATTGGCAGCAGATTATTCACAAATGACAACTGATGAGTTAACCTCTTTGAGAGGTAGTGTTCCTATTGAAAATAGAGAAGCCTTTAGATCAGAGATGCAAAGTAGAATGCAGGCGATGACCCCACAAGAGAGAGCAAAATATAGAGCAAGTAGAGGAATGGGGAAGAATAAAGGAGCAAATAGAGGTGAAGGACAAGGTTATTCTCAAGGAGTTCATCAGAGACTTAGAGATGGTTCAGGTGCTGGTAAGATGAATCAAGGTGTTGATCGTGTCCAAAAGCAACAAAACCAAGGAAAGAGACAACAAAAACTTAAAGATGGCTCAGGCTCTGGTAAATAGTCCATAATTTTAATAGCCTGATGCTTTATCAGGCTATTTTATCTGAAAGTAACACTTAAGTAACAAATCTTCTATATACTCTTTTATTACAAAATATAATAATTTATCCGATTATATATCTATAATTTATATTTAATCGGTAATATTAAATTTATTAAAAAAATTAGGATATATATGAAAAAATCATTGTTATTGATTCTATCTGCTATAACTATTCATGCTATAACTCTTGAACAAGCTATAGAGATAGGTCTGAAAAATAGTCCAGATTTTTTGATGCAAAAAAATAAAATATTGCTCTCTCATGAAGCACTCAATATTAAAAAGGCATCAAATTATGGGAAAATCAGCATGCGTGGTAGTTATACCAAATATAATATTCCAAGAACACTTACCCCTATTGTTCCGCCAATTACATCCAATATTTTAACAAGCCAAGAGATAGGAAGTTTGGGTGTTGCTTATGATGTCTCTCTTTTTAGTGGTTTTTCAAGTATGCGAGATATAGAGATTGCTTCACTTTCAGAAAATATCTCTCAAATGGCTCTAAATCTATCTCGTGAACAGTTAATATATAATATTCGCTCTGTCTATCTCAAAATTTTATCACTGAAATCTCAAGAAAATGGGGCTATCTCTTATAGAGATGCCTTAGTAAAGCTTGAAGAGATAGTTGCTTTGGGTGTAGAGATTGGTAAAAGACCAAAAGTAGATCTTTTGAAGGTAAAAGCAGATTTAGAGAGTGCAAATGTGGGCGTCAAAGAGTTGAGATCAAATATTGAGATATTACACTCCTCTTTGGCATCTATTATTGGTGTAGATGAGCTATCTGATATTGAAGATATTTCAACTTCATCAAAAGCTGATTTAGAAGATCAAGATATAAAATCTCTTAATAGATATAAAATGAGTTTAATAGAAGAGAAAAAGAGTGATAAGAAATTACAAAATGCAAATAGTTCATACTATCCAAACTTATCCCTAAATGGATATTATGGAAATAATTATGGTGAGGGCGAGAGTGATGATATTTGGCAAGTTGGTGTTGGACTGAATTGGGTTTTATTTGATTTTGGTACTCGTTCATCTCTTGTTCAAAAAGCCAAAATAGAGAAGTTGCAATCATCTTTGCAGAGTAAAAAAATAGAGCTTACACTCAAAAGAGATATAGAAGAGGCAAAAAAAAGAGTAGATATTGCAGCAGATAAACTCCAAAGTGCAAAATCTGAATTGGCTTTGGTTGAAGAGACTCTTAAGATTGAGCAGATGCGTTATGATCAAGGGGTTGGGACCATTTATGATCTACTTTTTGCCAAAAGTAGACACCAAAATACTCTCTCAAAAGAGATAAATAGCAAATATGCACTTCAAAGTGCCATCTATTACTACAAATATATTACAGAAAATGGGGATACAAAATGAAAAAAATTATAGGATTACTTGTAATTATCTTGATAATTATAGGTGCAGTAACACTTGTAAAAAAGAGAAAAGAGTCTGTAGAGAATGCCCCTAGTGCAAAAGCTATGTCGAGTACAGTTGTGGTTTATAAGCCAATAGTAAAAAAGATTAGTGAGAGTGAATCTTTTTTGGCAAATCTTCAAGCTATGAATCAACCTCAAATTAGCTCAAAACTTAGTGGATATTTGAAAAAAATCTATGTAAGAGAGTCAGATGCTGTAAAAAAAGGTGATCTTTTAGCTGAACTTGATCTTGTAGATGTCAAAGCTGCCATTAATCAACAACAAAATGCACTTGATGCTTCAATTTTTTCTAAAGAGTCTTTAAAAGCGAATTTCTCTGTGGCTGTAGCTGATCTAAATTTGGCAAAAGAGAGTGTTGAGCGAAACAGAGCACTCTATGAAATTGGTGGTATTGCAAAAGAGTCTTATGATAACTCTTTAGTAATGTTACAGAGTAAAAAAGCCAAAGTATTAGCATCTAAAAAGGCTATTGAAGCAAAACAAAAAGAGATCTCTTCTCTTAAAGAGGCATTAAAAGTAAAACAAAATCAAGCTACTTATGCTCAAATTGTATCTCCTATAGATGGTGTGGTTGGTGATATCTTTATCAAAGAGGGTTCACTCTCGGCTCCCGGAAAACCTATTATGAATATTATAAGTAATAAAAAGAGAGTTATTTTTTCTTATGCTCCAAATACTCCTATAAAAATAGGTCAAAAAGTAGAAATAGAGGGGTTTAGCGAAGAGATTACTGCTATCTATGATAATAGTAAAAATGGATTAACAACAGCAGAGATAGCTTTGAAAAATGATATTAAAATGCCTATTGGTTCATCTGTAAATATTAAAGTTTTGTTTAAAAGTGCAAAAGGTGTGGCTGTTCCTCTAAATGCTCTGTTGCATGATGAGGATGTGAGTGTTATGGTTTATAACGGTGATATGTTTGAGAAACAGAGAGTAGATGTTGTTGTAGAAGATGATAATTTTGCAGTTATCTCTCCTTCTATATCTAAACCAGTTGCAGTAGGGAGTGAATCAAAATTATCTTCTCTTTTAGCATTACAAAATATTAGAGTAGTTTTTGATGAAAAATAGTGACTCTTTTATAGAAAAGGTCTTAAATCGACCAGCGTTTATCTACTCATTTTTGACGCTATTTGTATTTTTGGGAATTATTGGATATGGCAAAATAGATCGTAAGCTTTTTCCTGATTCTAATCGTCCAGAGATTGCTGTTGTCATGATAGAACCAGGAGCTTCTGCCAAAGATATAGCTTCAAATGTAGCTGTACCTAGTGAAAAAGAGTTTTATAGTATAGATAAAGTTAGACGAGTATACTCAAATACAATTGATGAAGTTAGTGTTGTAAGAGTTGAATTTGAGTATGGTAAAGATCTATCAGAAGCGGCAAATGATGTTGCTAACTCTATTAACAAGATAAAATCATCACTGCCAAGTGATCTATTAGAACCACAAATTCATAAAATATCAGCGGCAACTCCACCTGTAATTGTATTTGGTGCAAGTAGTGATAAGTTATCTTTGCAAGATATCAAAGAGATTGCCGAAAATGAGGTGAAAAACTCTCTTCTTACTGTAGAAGGTGTTGCAAATGTTGATATTTTTGGTGGATATAAAAAAGAGGTTCGTGTAGAGATTGATAAGAGTCTACTTGATCGTTATCATTTGCCTATTAATGCTGTGATTAATGCCTTAAGATCAAATAATAAAGATTATGCTATTGGCTTTTTGGATTCTAAAGATAGTAGCTTTTTGGTAAAAAATATTGGTAAAAGAGATAATATAAAATCTCTTTTGAATCTACCTATATCTGCTGATATTAAATTAAAAGATGTAGCCAAAGTTAAATTTGAACACTATAAAAATTCAGCTCTCTATTATGGTAATGGTAAAAAAGCGATAGCTATATCAGTACAAAGAGGTATTAGTGCCGATGTGGTTAAAACTATTGAAAATGCAGAGGCAAAAATTGCAGAGCTTTCACAAAAGTATCCAAATATATCTTTTGAGACAACTGATACTCAAAAAGAGATTATAGAGCAGAGTATTTCAAATATGTTTGAGTCTTTGAGAGATGCAATTATTATGTCTACAATTGTAGTATTTTTCTTTTTGGCATCTTTTAGACAAGTTCTTATAGTGACTCTTACTATCCCACTTGTATATGCTACTACAATTGCTATTATGTGGGGAATTGGCATGGAGTTTTCAGTTGTTGGATTGACCGCAATTATTTTGGCTCTTGGTCTTTTGCTTGATGATACGGTTGTTGTATTGGAAAATATAGAGAGGCACTATAGAGAGGAGCATGATAATATATATGATGCTGTAATGGGTGGAACCAAAGAGATTATGTTTGCCGATTTTTCAGGAACAATTACAACTATGATCGCTCTTGCTCCTATGCTCTTTGTGGGTGGATATCCTCAGACAATTTTCCAACCACTTGTGGGTACACTCTTGATTGCATTGGCAGCCTCTTATGTTATATCTATTACCGCTGTTCCCCTTTTGTCTATGAAAATTTTGACAATAAACTCTCCATGGATTATTAAATCTGAAGATTTTTTTCAGAAAATTACAAACTCAGTAAATAATGCTTTAAGAGATTTTTTTGTAGGAGTTGTGACAAAGGCATTGGATAGTAAAAAGGTAGCTTTTGGCTATTTTATTCTTCTTATTGCTCTTTTTGTGGTGAGTGTTCGACTTGTTATGCCAATTGTAGGACAAGAGTTGATGCCTGCAATGGATACAGGTACGATCAAAATTAATATTACTACTGATCCAAATTTACCTATCTCTAAAAGCGAAGAGTTGGTTTTGCAGATTAATGAGATTCTCTATAGAGATGAACATATACGAAAAGTTTCAGCTTCTGTTGGTAGTGAAGCGGGGATTTTGAGTATTGGAAGTGGTAGTGGAATTGATCATATTTCTATTACAGCAAATTATGTTAATAGATTTGAGAGAGAGCAGAGTATTTGGGAGATACAGCGAAAGCTTAGGGTTGATCTTTCATCTTTGCCAAATATTAAATATATGCTTGTATTTGACTCTGGAGCTTCAGCACTCTCAAGTATTAGAGGTAATATTGATATTATGTTATCGAGTGATAGTTTTGATAAATTACAAAAAGCTGGAGAGGTTTTAGAAGATGTTATTCATAATACCAAAGGGATTGTCTCATTAGCTAAAACTTGGGATAAAGATAAAAAAGTATATGCTTATAGTATTGATGAAAAGTTGGCTTCTCAATATGGTGTTAGCTCTGGAGATATCAGTAAAAATTTACAACTTTTACTTCGAGGAGCAAAAGTCTCATATTTTCCTCTTCAAAATGCTCAAGATTTTAATGTAAGAGTTTGGTTTAAAGGGTTTGATTCATTAAATAGTCTAAACTCCGTTTTGATTGATACTCCAAAAGGAAAAGTACCACTAAAAACATTTGTATCTTTAAATGAGGTTTATGAGCCAAATGTTATCACAAGAGAGAATCTTAAATATACACTAGATGTTTATGGTTTTAGAGAAAAGGCCGCTATTTCACATATCATGGCAAATTATGATGAAGTTTCAAAAAATATGACTCTTCCTGAAGATGTAGAACTTACAAGGCTAGGGGATGAAGCACAGTTTAAAAATTCAGCAGGAAGAATGGTTAGTGCTATTGGTTTTGCTGTTATTTTAATCTTTTTTACACTTGTACCAATGTTTAATTCTGTAAAAATTTCATTTCTTGTTATTGTCTCTATACCACTGACTATTATAGGGGCAGCATGGATTATGCTTATATTGAATTATCATACTTCTATGCCTGCAATGATGGGATTTATGCTTCTTAGTGGAATTATTGTGAATAATGCAATTTTATTAATACACTTTGCTATTGAGAGAATGGAATCGGGGCTAGATGCTATAGAAGCTATGAAAGAGAGTCTTATGATAAGAACTAGACCTGTTCTAATGACTGCTCTTGCTGTATCAGCAGGAATGATCCCCGTAGCTCTTGGTTGGGCTATAGGATTGGAGAGATTAGCTCCTCTTGGTGCTGTTGCCATTGGTGGATTGATTGTAGGTACATTTTTGACTCTAGTATTTATTCCGTTAGTATTTGTTTGGAGTTATAAAAAAAAGAGTAAATAGAGTGAAGGTAACATTTTACTAACAAATATATTCTATAATCCATTTAAATTAATCCGTAAGCTGTGGTGTTCTCACCACACCTTTAAAATGAAAAGGAGTTTGCTGTGTATAGATATATTTTAATTTTAATACTTTTTATTGGTAGGGGTACTATTGTTTATAGTGATGAACCTCATGATACAGAGATAAAAAATTTAATTGAGAAGGTGAAATCAGCTCCTGCATCGCAGAGAAGAGTAGAGATGAATGCTCTAAAAATGAAACTTCGATCTATGAATAGAGAGTCAAGAAGAGCCGTTATGATGGATTTGAAAAAATCATTTTCTAAAAATAAAGGTCTTCACTTACAAAATAAAGCGGGACAAAATTGTAAAAATAAGTCTCAAAAAATAGAAAATCCAGCAAATAAAATTCATAATAAGCTACCACAAGAGAAGCAAAAAGAGCATGGTAAGCATAAAAATAGACCAAATAAACAGCATTCACCAAAGTCTTAAGATGAAAAATTTATATGTAATATTTCTTTTAGCTCAAATTTCACTTTTTGCTTATGAAGATTATGATATTGATGGGGTAGATGATACTATTGATCAGTGTCTTAATACCCCTTTTGATCTTTTGGTTGATGAGAGTGGTTGTCCTATTGGTGGTGGAAGTGGAGGTAAAATCCTTCTAAAAATTGGCTCTGATTTTAATTTTGATGATAGTGATAATGGTAGTTCTAGTTTTAACTTTTTTGGTTCATACTCAAAAAATAATTTTGATGTTTCACTTTCAAACTATAACTATTATGATACTTTTGAAAATAGTGTCTCAGGGATGGGTGACTTGTATTTGAGTGGAGGATATAATTACTACTATAAAAATTTAAACACTTATATCAGCCTTGGAATTAAATTTGCCACAGGTGATGAGGATATAGGTAGTGGAGAGAATGATTATCTATCTTCTATCAATCTTGATTATTATTTGGATGATGGATGGGATATATTTTTATATTATGGATTTAGTCTTAATGGTGATAGTGATGAGGTAGATTACCAAAATAGTAGTTCATTTTCTGCTGGTTTTGGATGTGAAATAAATAATAAATGGTATAGTTCCCTCTCTTATGATTATAGCCAATCTATATATCAAGATAGCGACTCTTATAGTGCTATCTCTTGGTTTAATAGTTATGAATTTTCAGATAGATATTTTATGAGTCTCAATTACTCTCATGCATTAGATGATTTATCTTATGATAACTCTCTATCTCTGAGGTTTGGAGTTCGTTTTGATTAAAATATTATTACTAGAGGATGATCCTCTTCTCTCAAAAAGCTTGATAAAGTATCTAAGTATAAATGGTTTTAGTGTGGATTGGGCAAAAAATGGTGAAGAGGCGGTTGATCTCTCTTATGAAAATAGATATGATCTCTATCTTTTTGATATCAATGTACCATTGATTAATGGTATTGATCTTTTGAGTTTACTTAGAGATGCTGATGATTTTACACCTACTATTATTATTAGTGCTTTGATAGATATTGAGTCTGTAAGTAGGGGGTTTATTGCAGGGGCAGATGATTATGTAAAAAAGCCATTTGATCCTGATGAGTTACTTATTAGAATCAAAGCTAAAACAGCATCTTTAAAAAGTAGAACAAAATATAAAGATTTGATGATTGATTTGGATAAAGGGGAGATCTATCGAGATAATCAGCTTATTAATATTGGTGATGTACAAAAACATATTTTTATGGCTCTCATTCGTGAATATCCAAATCCTGTAGTAAAAGAGGATCTTTTGATGCTTTTGGAAAAACCTACTGATTTAGCACTTCGTGTTAATATAAATAAACTAAAAAAATCGTTGAATGTGGATATCAAAAATGTGAGAGGAGTAGGGTATAAAATTGAAAGTTTATGAAAAAGAGTCTTTAATAAAGGGGTTTTTACTCTTTTTTATAGTGATTGAACTTTTTTTAATAGTAATTTTATATAGACACTATCAGCTTGAAGATGAACATTTGGGTGAAAACCTTTTTTTGGAGATGAAAAATTATAGTCTCTTTTTTGATGATGATCGTTTTGATATTGATATTGTAGATAAGAAAAAAGATAGTAAACTTTATGAGCTTTACAAAGATGAGGAGAGTCTCTATATTTTGGTTCCATTTTCCAAAGAAGATAATGATCTTCTAAAAGTTTACTATCCTATATCCTCTTATAACAAGACTCTTGCAAAAGTTAGAGATACTACCTTTTTATATTTTTTTATGCTCTCTCTTGTAGCTATTTTAATTTCGCTTCTATTCTCTTTTTATGCTCTTCGTCCGATGAGAGACTCTTTGAAACTTCTTGAGGAGTTTATTCGTGATATTATTCATGATCTAAATACCCCTATCACCTCTATTTTACTTAATCTAAAAATGATGCCCCAAAGAGGTGAAGAGGTAGAAAGTATCGCCATAAGTGCTAAAGCAATCTCTATGTTGCATAAAAATTTGGATACTTATTTGAGAGATATGAAGTTTAAGAAGGAGCCACTTTTTATTAAAGATGTTGTGCAAGAGCAAGTAAAATTTTTCTCCTCTATGTATGATTATTTGGATTGGAAGATTGATATTGAAGATTTTAGTATCAAATCTGATAGAAATGCTTTAAGCCGTATTATTTATAATCTACTTAGTAATGCTTGTAAATACAATAAATCTACTGGTTTTATAGAGATTATTGCTAAGGATGGAAAATTAACTATTCGCAATGATAGCTATGGAATAAAAAATCCCTCAAAACTGTTTAATAGATTTTATAAAGAGAGTCAAAGAGGTTTGGGAATAGGTCTTCATATAGTTCAAAAGCTATCAGATGAGCTAAATATTAAAAAAAATATTGAAGTAAATCAAAATATTTTTACAATAAATTTAATATTTCAAAATTAATAATTTTTATTAAAAATATAGTAGAAAAATTCTATTTTTTATGATATATTTCTCCTCCATATTTAGATTTAGGCCTGTCACAACCTACCTCTAAATAGGGAGTGTTTATTTAGTCACTCCGATTTGAGTCGGAGTGACTTTCTTAATTTTTTGGTATTGCCACTTCTTCTTTTATAGATTCAGTCTCTTCCACATCTAGTTCCTCTGTTGGAGTTGTAGTCTCTTTAGATTTTACTTCAGTTGCCTCTTCTGATGAAGTTGTAGTCTCTTCAGATTTCACTTCAGTTGCTTCTTCTGTTGGAGTTACAGTTTCCTCAGCTTTTTCTTCTGTTGGAGTTGCACTCTCTTCTGCTTCATCTGTATACTCTTTTAACTCTTCTTGAAGATCGCCCATCTCATCTTTTAGATCAAATATAGTCTCTTCAGCTGTAGCTAAAGCGGCTACACTTGTACCATGTTTAAATACAAGCTCTCCACCCTCTTTACCTTGATAAAATGTAAATGCAACAAAACCAGCAAGTAGGAGGATGTAGAGCATTCTCAACCAGCCTTTTCTAATTGATGCAGATATTAGTTTTATAACAAATAGTGCAATTGAGAAGTATAAAAGATATGCTCCAATTAGTTTATGTTCACCTAGTGTCTCTTTACCCGCTTTAGAGAGTAGTTCAAAAGCCTCTGTTGCATCTGTTTTTCCTGTGAAAAAAGCACCAACCATGATAACCATAATCATAAATAACATGCCTATATTAATGACAGATAGAGTCTTCTTCTTTGCAAAACTGTTGATAATCTCTAATACTAATACAATTAGTGGTAAAACAATTGCAAAATGTACAAGTGGTGGGTGTGCCAAAAGAGGTATATCTATTGGAAGCGTAAATGGTACGCTTATTGGTGGTAATGGTAAATCCATTTTAAATCCTTTGTATAATTTTTTATAATAATACTATAAATAAAGTTTTACTTTGATTAATTTATATTCGTTATTATGTCAATATTGCTTAGGTACTTAACACTAGAAGAGATAATTAAAATGGCTCTTTTTTTTGGGGGGGTATTATGCTACTTATCTTGCTGATAAGTATAAATAGATATGCGAAGAAAAAATTTGAGGATTCCACTCTCTTAATAGAAGAGGGTGGATCTCATGGATATGATGAATTTGAAACCAAAATGGAAACAATTCAAGACTTTTTTAATCTTTAGTTGAGACCAAAGATGCTTGTTTTACCTTTTCTTCTTGAAAAAGTTTAGCTAAAGAGAATGTTTTAGCTTTTTTGAGTAGATCACCGATTAGTTCTCCTACTGCACCTATTGAGAGTAAAATCCCTACAAATGCAAATAGAAAAGCTACTATGAGACTACTATTTTTTTCTCTATTCATAGTATGCTCCTTTTAAGCAACATTTCGTTGTTCATAAGCTATATCGTCTTAATAGCGTTTATATTTACTAAAAAAACTTGTAGCAGTTCAAATTAAGACTATTTTATTATATAAAATGTTTGACTTTATAACTACAATGATAAATATATTAATTTTATTTTTTTAGCTAGTGTGATATAGGTAAGGATATTTCATTTTTATGAATAATAATTGCAACAGCAATTGCAAAGCCTCCATCATGAGTAATAGATAGAGAAGTTTCTGTAATATTAAATCTTTTAATTATATTTTTAGTTAGTGTGAAGTATGGTGCATTTTTTTCTGTTTTATATATTCTAATATCATGAAAGCTACAACTTGTTCCAATTCCTGTTTTTAGTGCTTTTGATATTGCCTCTTTGGCTGCAAAAAATCCTGCAGCCGTGGAAGGTGATTTGATTAATTTCATTTCATCTTCTGATAAATACTTTTTTAGAGCATTTTTTCTTTTGAGAAATTTTTCAAATCTTTCAATATTGACAATATCAATACCTATCATTGGATTACAAAATCCGTGAAAAATATATTGTTAACTTGACCATCTGATAAAACTTGATTAACTTGCATAACGATATCATCTTTAAGGTTTTCTTTGCCTCTGATTGTACTAATCTCCTCATAAGTTTTTGCTGATAATGTTTTAATAACAATATCTCTTATTAATGGCTGTTTTAAATCTAATTCTGCACTTAATTCTTCACTTCCTAGTTCAAAATTTATAGAAGTTTTAATATATCTATCACTTCCCTCTGTATATAGATTTACAATAAATTTATCCATAGGATACATTGGTCCTATCTCTGCATAATTTGTTACTCTTTTTTGTGGTGCAGACGATTGTTGCATAGGATTTGCACTTTGAGTCTGTTGAGCTACGGGTGCACTCTTCTCTACTTTATTTGCCTCCTCTATCACTGCTGTGTCTTCGCTTAGCATAAAATATGCTGCCGCTGCTCCGCCTATCAAAATTAGAAATAGCATAACAACTACAATGATTAAAAGAACATTAGAACCACCTTGTTGTTTTGCTACCACTTCAGTTTTTTCTGTTGCTTCAGCCATGATTTTCCTTCCTTGTGTTATGATTTTGTTAAATTAAGTAATAAATCCTGACTATGCAATAAACATTCCTGCTTGCATAGTTTTGATACTTTTGGTTTAACTCACTAACTAAATCGTATTTTAGAAAAAAAAGTTTAGTATTTTTGGCAAAAAGTAAGATTTATTTTTATAAAAATAGGAGAAGAGTAGATTATATGGGGCTTTTAGAGAGTTTTTTTTCTTTTTTTGGTAAAGGTTTTTTCTTCTTTTTAGATCTTCTAGAGGAGCTTGGACGGTTTTTTGTCTTTAATGCAAAGCTTTTTAAACTTTTTTTTAAACCTCCTTACAGAATTAAAGAAATTTTTAAACAGATGGAAATTATTGGTATAGGTTCTATTGGTTTGATTGTTCTTACAGGTACATTTACTGGAATGGTAACAGCAGTACAACTCTATCAAGGATTTCATCAATTTGGGGCAGAGGGTATGATGGGATTTCCTATTTTCATATCTATATGTAGAGAGTTAGGTCCTGTTTTTGCTGGATTGATGATAACTTCTAGGGCTATTAGTGCAATGGCAGCTGAGCTTGGTACTATGAGAGTAACAGAGCAGATTGATGCTTTAGATACTTTGGCAGTAGATTCCAAAAAATATCTTCTTATCCCTCGTATTATTGCCACTACATTTGCTCTTCCTATTTTGGTAATTCTTTTTGATTTTTTAGCAAATTTGAGTGCTTATCTAATCTCTGTAAGTATGCTTAGTGTAAATGAGACTGTATATCTTAATACTATAAATATGTATCTACAGTTTGACGATATCTTTACAGGTGTTTTAAAAGGGTTTATTTTTGGCTTTTTTGTAGGTTCTATTGGAACTTATGTAGGTTATTTTACAAAAGGTGGAGCAAGAGGTGTTGGTGAAGCTACTACAAGAGCTGTTGTTGCTGCTTCTGTTATTGTTTTTGTAATGGACTATTTTTTATCTTCAATATTTCTTATTCTTGATTGGTAAACAGATAGGGAATTTATCCCCCATCTAATTTAATTATTTTGAAAAAAAGTCAAAAAATATCCACATAATCAATGAGGCGGAAAGTAGTGTTGCTAACATTGCTGGAGTCCCTTTTTTAAACCAAACTCCCGGTGTAATTGCCAAAGATGGATCATTTCTCTCTTTTGCTACTCTCTCAGAGAGTGTTACAATATATACATTTGCAGTTGATCCTAGATGTGAACCATTACCCCCTAAACCTACTCCAATAGCAAGAGACCACCATAATGGTGTAATATTAATACCTTGTGCTTCAAGTCCCATAATAACAGGAATCATTGCCGCTGTAAAAGGAATATTATCAATCATTGCTGATAAAAATGCGGCAATCCACATCAAAAGAAGTGCTGATGTCATTAGATCTTTTTCTACAAATGGCAATATCATTGTTCCTAAGTACTCTAAAAAATGACTATTATGTACACCACCGACAAGAACAAATAGTGCAATAAAAAAGGTCAAAAGTGTAATTTCAACACTCTGAAATACCGAATCAAGCTCAATTGTTGGGGCAAGAAATAGTAAGATAGTAAAACCAATTGCTGATACTACCCATGCATCCCATCCAAAATGGTGGTGAAAAATAAATAGTACAACCATTATCCCAAGAACAATTAAAGATGCATTCCATGTAGCTCTATCTTTAATTTTTGCTATTTTTGAAAAATCTGGTTTGAATGGTATTACACTCAGCTCCTTCTTAAAAAGATATTTTAGAGCAAATATAACACTAAGCCATGCAAAAAATACAATACCGCCCATATGAAGAAGAAAAGTATTAAAGTCAATGTTTGCAGCTGATCCAATCATAAGATTAGGAGGATCACCTACCAATGTAGCTACTCCACCTGTATCAGAGAGCAGTGCTGCGGCTAAAAGATAGGGGATAGGACTTACTTTTAGAGCTTGTGCAATTAATACAATTAATGGTCCAAATATAACCACAGTTGTAACATTATCTAGTAAAAGAGATATAACAGTTACAGCTGTACCCATGAGCAGCATAAGTGTAAATAGCTTTCCTTTACTAAGTTGTGCGACTTTATATGCAATTACTTCAAATCCACCCGTTGGAATCATAATAGCAACAATAGTCATCATAGCACCCAATAGCAGAACAACATTCCAATCAATTGCTTCAAGTGCAAGTTCTGGTGAGTAAAAACCAAAATATTGCCCTGCTAAAATCATTGATAATGCACCTAGCATTGCAAATTTAGTTCTATGAAAACCATGTAAACCTTCTGTAAAGATACCTATGAAAGTGAGAGTCATAATTATGGCTGAGACCAACATAGGAGTATCAAAGATTAGTTCTTCATTCATTGATATTTCCTTATGTTAAAAAATAGGGGAGAATTCTATCGAAAAATTAGATATAAGGAGCTTATTAATTAATAAAAAATTAAAAATATTTATTAATTTGTTTTAGTAAAAAATATTTTAAATATAATATATCTTTTATATTGATAAAGCTTATTTTTGCCTTAGTACTTAGTTTAGTCCATTAAATAGGTTTCTTAAATACTTTGGATAGAATTATAAAAAGGATTAAAGAATACTATGACAAAACAGGTTTCAAAAAAATCATTTGATTTAATTGGTGACAATATTTCTAATGTAAATTTTACTTTTATAGATCTATTTGCTGGAATTGGTGGCTTTCATCAGGCAATGCATGAATTAGGGGGAGAGTGTCTATTTGCTTCTGAAATTGATAAAAATGCTAGAAAAACTTATGAATATAATTTTAAAAAGTATTCTCCCAATCTATTTGAAAATGGACTCTTTCATGAAGATATAAAAACCATTATGCCTGAAGAAATTCCTGATTTTGATCTATTATGTGCTGGATTTCCTTGTCAGCCATTTAGTCAAGTAGGTAAAAAATATGGTTTTGAAGATAATCATAAATCTGAAAGAGGAAACCTATTTTTTGATATAGCTGAAATAATAAGAGTGAAACAACCAAAAGCATTTTTTTTAGAGAATGTTAGGGGATTAGTTAATCATGACAATGGCAATACCTTTAAAACAATACAATATATACTTACAGAGGAGTTAGGTTACTCATTTTACTATCAAATCATTAAAGCTTCCGATTATGGATTGCCACAACTAAGACCAAGAACATTTATGGTTGGTTTTAGAGATGAAGATATACTTCAAGGATTCACTTTTCCACCTAAAAAGCCTCTGAAATTTACTATGAGTGATGTATGGGGTGGTAAATGTAGTAGAGAGTTAGGTTTTACACTTCGTGTTGGTGGTAGGGGTTCTAATATTAATGATAGAAGAAATTGGGACTCTTATTTGGTTGATGGGGAGGTTAAAAAGTTATCATTTAAAGAGGCACAAAAAATGCAAGGTTTTCCTGATAATTTTCATTTTCCTGTTTGTGCTACTCAAGCTATGAAACAATTAGGTAATAGTGTTGCTATTGATGCAGTTAGAGAAGTGGGTAAAAATATTATATCTTATATGAATCATCTTGATAAAAAAGGCAAAATAGTGAAAAAGAGTAAAAATAAGGGAGAGTGGACAGAACTATTCGCATTTGTAAAAATATTATTAGAGCAAAAATTACTCTTATCTGATAAGAACCTAAACCCAACAGGAGATTATTTTAAAGTCAATAAAATAACTACTGAAAATTTAGATTTAGAGTTTATTCCTTTGAGTGAATTTACAATTAAATCAGTAAATACAAAAAATGGTATAGAAAATAAAATAGATATAGGTAAAATTATAACTGATAAATCAATATCGAATATTTTAAATCGAATTAAAGAGGGAAAAGGGACTTTTGAAATAGGTGATTTTGAGATTATTCAAACAGCCTTGGGGTTTAGTGCTATAAAAGGTGGTAATAGTTCTCAAAAAGCAGATATTGTTCTTGATATAGAGCATAGCACATTTGTTAGAGAAAATGAGGGGTTTGGTATAAAATCATACTTAGGTAGTAAACCAACTCTACTCAATGCTTCTGGAAATAGTAATTTTATGTTTGAAATTGAAGATTTAGACAATAGCAAAGTTTCTGAAATTAATAAAATCTCTACTAAAACTAAAATCAAAGATAGAATAGAAGCTATAATTAAAAATGGTGGTAAATTTCACTATCTAAAAGCTGAAAAAGATACTATGAATTATAATTTAAAAATGGTAGATAGTGTTTTACCTCAAATAGTAGGTTATCTTTTACTCTCTTTCTATCATGCTAGAATTTCTAAATTGAGTAATATTATAGATTATCTGTGTGATAAAACAGATATCCTAAATGATTTGGATATTGATGATAAATCAATGTTGATTGATAAATTGAAAAAATTTCTTGTAGCTATTTTATTAGGCTTTTTTGCAGGTAAAAGATGGGACGGTTCTTATGAGAGCAATGGAACAATAGTCGTAAAAGAGAGTGGTGATTTAGTTACATTCCATGTAATTGATATAGAAAGTTTAAAAGATTATCTATTTGAAAATATTAGATTAGATACTCCATCATCTTCCCGACATAAATTTGGAACTATCATTCAAGATAAAACAAAAAATTATTTCAAACTGAATCTTCAATTAAGATTTTAATATTATAAAAAGGTGGATTTGCAAAGTCTAAACAAAAAAATCCCTATAATTAACATTAAAGTTTTATATAAATATAATCATTTTCTATTTTAAGGGAGATATTTTGAAGTTTTTATCTGTTTTTACTCTTTTGTTTGTATTGATTGGTTGTTCCTCGCATGTTAAGCCTTGGGAGAAAGAGCAACTTTCAAAAAGTATTATGCAATTTGATAATGAAAACTCTTTGTCTATGGGTTTTGTCAATCACATGTATATCTCCAAAGAGGCTGTTCGTGGTGGAGAGAGAGCTGGTGGTGGGGGTTGTGGATGTCGATAAAAAAACTCTCCCTTTTGGCAATCATTGCTCTTTATTCATCTTCTTTAAGTGCGGAGGATTATGTTAATATTCAGGTGATGCACTATAGTGAAACAGAAGAGGAGGCGACGGTTGTTGCTCCTTCTATTGAATTGAATATGGGTATAGGTGGTGGATATACACTAAATGCAAATTTGCTTACTGATATTGTAAGTGGTGCATCGCCTACATATTATGATAAAACTTATGATTCTGTAACTGAGGCATCACCATATAGCCATGGTACACACTCTCCTAGTGCTTATGGGCGTGGTTCTCATCTTGCACAAGAGGATATAGGACATGGTAGTGTTGATTATCGTGATCTTCGTTATATTGGGGGAGTTACTATTACAAAAGAGTTTGTAGATAAAGATGAAGCTTCGATGGGATTCTCTTTTTCAAATGAGCATGAATTTAGAATTCCTGAAGTTTCATTTTCATATTTGCACTACTTGGATAAATATAAAAATAACTCTTTGGAGTTTTCAGCCTCATATCAATATGCTCAACTAAATATGTGGTGTATTAATAATACTCATTGTGATACCAAAAGTGGTGGAAGTAAAAATTTTTATCAGAAGATTTTTGATACACAAATAACTTATGCTCAAAATATTGATAAAAATACAATTGGTAAAATCTCTCTGTTTGGAAATTTTGAATCTGGTGAATTGAGTAACCCTTATATGAATGTAGTGAGGGATTATTATACTAATCCTATTATTTTAAATGAGAATAGACCAGATAGTAGAAATGGTTATGGAGTGAAATTATCTTTGGCAAAGGCATTGCGAGAAGATGTTGTATGGCATGGAAATTACCGTTATTATAGAGATAGTTGGGATATCTCAGCTCATACTGTTGAGAGTAAGATATTTTATAAATATAGTGATAAATTGACTTTTGATGGCTCTTTGCGTTATCACTCCCAATCCAAAGCAGATTTTTATAGTGGAAAAAAAGATTATTTTACAGATGAGAAGTATGCTTCTAGTGATTGGCGAATTGGAGATGTGCGATCTGCTTCAATCTCTCTAGGGGTTACTCAGCATCTTAGTAAAAAATTGAGTCAAAATTTGATGTTTGCTCTATATGATAAAGAGCATGGCAAAACAGCAATGCTCATGATTGCTGGACAAAAATATAAATTTTAATGCACTATATATATAAATTTGAAGCTATGAGTACACCATGTGAGCTTCATCTTTATCACAATAGCAAACCAAAAGTTGATGCTATAGCAAAGCTAGTGCTTGAAGAGGCTAAGAGATTAGAGAAAAAATATAGTTATTATAGAGATGACTCTTTTTTATCTCTACTCAATAGTAGAGAGGTCTCTATTTTGGATAGTGAGAGTAAAAATCTACTCCAAAGAGCCAAGCAATATTATAAAAAAACAGAAAAAGTATTTGATATTACAGTAGCAACTTTCAAACCTCTATATACTCAAAAATTATCAAAAAAAAATTTACAAACTCAAAAAGATAAACTATTGCCTTTTGTAGGGTGTGAACATTTTACAATCAAAAGAGATAAAATTAATTTTGATAACTCCTATACCAAGATTGATTTGGGTGGTTTTGTCAAAGAGTATGCAGTGGATAGAGCTGTTTCTATCATCAAAAAATATAAAATTAGATCGGCTCTTATCAATTTTGGTGGAGATATCTATGCTATTGGTAAAAAACCAAATGGAGAAAAATTTAGAGTTGGGATTGTTGATCCTGAAGATAGAGAGAAGAAAAAACTATTTGTAGATATTTGTGATGAAGCTCTTACTACCTCGGCATCTTATGAGAGATTTTATCAGATTGAAGATGAGACTCATTCACATATTTTTTCCAAAAATAGTATGAAAGATGCTCCTCAATCTGTAACTGTTATCTCCTCTTCATGTGTGGAAAGTGGAGTTTATTCAACCTCTTTGATGGTCAATCCAAACTTGAAAACATCGCATAAAACTATCATTCTTTGATCTATTCCCACTTTGGTTTTTGATCAAGTGGGGGAAAACCATCTAAAAACTCATTTGGTTTGAAGTTTGGTTTATATGCAAATGCTTTGCAACCATCTACCCAATATCCTAGATATATCCACTCTAGGTCTAATATTTTGGCTAGTTTGATTTGATACAGAAGAGAAAAAGTACCGAGTGAAATTTTTTGATAATTTGGGTCATAAAAAAAGTATATAGAGCTAATGCCATCGTCCAAAATATCTATTAGATCTACTCCTACTAATTTATCATCTCTGATATATAAAACCTCTTTTCCAAAATTATGGGCTCCTGAAACAAAATTTTCATTGTACTCTGAAATTGAAATATCTTTATGTTTCCAGCCATCTTTTTGGCTTTTGAATTGGTGATATTTATTGTAAAGATCAGCATGTGATTGTGTTAGTGTCGGTTTTTGGACAACTATTCTTGTATCTATATTTCTTTTAATAGTCCGCTTTTGTGATGAAGAGTGTCTGAAATTATTTACATTTATACGGATACTTTTACACTCATTGCATCCATTGCATATAGGGTGAAAGTAGTAGTTTCCAAACCTTCTCCATCCTCTTTTTATCACTTCGGAGTTAAATTGTTTAGATGCTTTTTTGATATATTTATAGCTCATTCTTACATTATTTCCCGGAATATATGCACAAGGATAATCTAACATACTAAAATCTGTTGATTTTGGATTTAGTTCTGGATTTAGGCTATTTTTATCCTCTTTATGACTCTGCATCGGCTCTCTTTGTTATTAGTCGTATAGCCTCTTTTATCGAATTGACATAGCTTTTGGTAGATGGGTTTTGATTTTTATATGCTTTATCATAAGCTGTGCCATGATCTACAGAGGTACGAATAATTGGAAGATTTAGAGAGACATTTATCCCCTCTTCAAAATATAGGGCTTTGGCTGCTATAAGTCCTTGGTCATGATACATACAGACAAAATATTGAAACTCCTCTCTCATAGAGGGGGTAAATGCTGTGTCAGGTACAAGTGTTCCTATGAAGATCTCTTTTCCTATCTCTTTATTTGCCTCTTTTATAGCTTTTTGAATCTCTATCTCTTCATCTCCTATGACACCATTATCTCCTGCATGAGGGTTTAATCCTAATACTCCTATCTTCTCCTCTTTGATCTCTTTATATAGATTGAGCATAAAATTTTTAAGAGGTTCTGCCTTTATGCGTGAAGCTACATCTTTAAGTGGAATATGATGAGTAAATAGTGCTACAAAAAGTTTTTGGCAACCAATCATCATGATTGCCTCTTGGTTAAATATATCAGTCAATGTATCGGTGTGACCTTTATGTAGTATTTCTGCTTTATTCCATGCCTCTTTATTTATGGGTAGTGTTGAGATGGCATTAACTTTTCCCTCTTTTGCCAACTCTACGGCTCTAAGAAATGAGTTATAGCTATATGTTCCACTCTCTTTAGTTGCCAAAGATGGAGTGATTTGAAATATATCATGACATGGCAGAGTATTAAAATTTGGAGGTATCTCTATATTCAAAATTTTTACTGCCTGTTTTAACATCTCTTGATCAATTACATATATAGGTGTACAAAGTTTAGAAATCTCTTCATGTGCTCTTAATGCAATCTCTATACCTATGCCATTGAGATCGCCAACACTTATTGCTATTTTCATTTTATTAGGGCAATCATCTCTATAAGTGCTTTTTCAAATCCACTAAAAACACTTCTTGCGATAATGCTCTGACCAATATTTAGTTCTCTAATGTTATCTATTTTGGCAATAGCTTCTACATTTTGGTAGTTTAATCCATGTCCCGCGGCTACTTTTAGCCCATAATCTTCTGCTTCATCTGCTGTTTGGCTCAATGTTTGAATACTATTTTGTAACATTTTTTGAAGTTTACTTCTCTCCAAATCTAACTCTTTTATTGAGTGAGGTGTATATCTTAGATTAGTATATAACATTGCATGAATATTGGCATATAGACCAGTATGCAGTTCTACCCACTCCACACCCAAACCTTTAGCCGCACGAATTGCTTCTATTGTAGGATCAATAAATAGTGAAGTCTCTATCTCTCTTGCTTTGAGAAAATGTATAGCTTTATCTAAGTTTGCATAATTTGCATTATCAAAGCTTATTCCACCTTCTGTTGTTACCTCTTCTCTCTTTTCTGGTACGAAAGTTGCACGATGAGGTTTAAGCTCGGCTACTATTTCAATAATGTCTGGATTGACTGAACACTCTAAATTTACAGGTAAGGGAGAGTTCTCTATAACTCTTTTTGTATCATAATCATTGATATGTCTTCGATCTTCTCTTAGATGAATAGTGATCTGATTTGCACCTGCTCTAGCGGCTAAAGAGATTGCATCTAGAGGATCAGGATCGTTAATTTTTCTAGCTTCTCTTAGTACTGCTATGTGGTCTATATTAACTCCAAGTAACATTCTGATATCCTTAAAATATTTTTATATTTTTATATTATACTTTTATAGTGAAAATTAAGCTTTTTTTATATCAAAAAAGATTATTATATACTTTAACAATTTAATTTAATCCATATATACTATTCATTATTTTTTTTAATTAGGATAACTATGAAAAAAACACTCTTTTTTATTTTTTTATGCGTTGGTGTTCTTGGGGCTGAAGCTAGTAAAAATTGGCTGAATGATTTTCAGTCTATGCAGTCTACAAATGTATTAAAAAAGAGCTATCTTGCAGGAATACTCTCGGGACAAAGTTACGGAAAGTACTCTGTAGATTCCCTCTATTCGCCATCTCTTGTAAAAGAGTTTTATAAAAAGCGTGATTATGAAACATATTGGATTACTGGTAATTTTGATCTTAATAGTAACCTTTTTGGTTTGATTGATGCTATTGATGATGCTTATAAAATTGGTTTGGATAGTCGCAGTTATCATCAGAGTGAAATTTCTGAAATTTTATCAGATATTAAAAATAGAAATCTTTTTACAAAAAAAGATAAAAATCTAGCCATTGGTAAATTGGATATTCTATTAACAGATCTATTTTTTACACTATCAAAAGATGTAAGAGAGGGTTCTTTAGATTATTATAAATTTAATAGAATGCTTAAAAACAAGTCTGAAGCTGAAGAGGTTAACTATACTTGGACAACATCTAAAAAAAAGATGGACTATATCTCATTTTTGGATAAAGCAGTATCTATGAATGATATGAAAAAAGCTATCTATTCACTTCAACCTGATAATCAAATTTATCAAAAACTTAAAAATGCCTATATTAAATATCAAGCTATTGAAGCTAGTGGCGGTTGGCAAAAAATACCTGATGGAAAAACACTTAAACTTGGTGTAGTTGATGGTAATAGAGTTCCTATTTTGACTGAGAGACTTTATAAAACTGGAGATCTATTGCAATATGATCCATTTTTGATTAAAGTAACTCCAGAAGTCTCTGATGCGATTAAAAATTTTCAAAAAAGAGTAGGGTTAAGACCTTCTGGTGTCTTAAATAGATCAACACGAAATGCTCTAAATATTCCTGTTGAAGTTAGATTAAGACAGATTAAATTGAATCTTGAACGGAGTCGTTGGGAGAGTCAAAATTTTGGTGATAACTATATCCTTATTAATATCCCTGATTTTAGAATGAATTTTATAAGAAATGAAAATTCTGAATTATCAATGCGTGTTGTAGTTGGTACTAAAAAAAATCCAACACCTATTTTTCAATCTAAAATGTCATATTTTGTTGTAAATCCTACATGGACAGTTCCTAGCTCAATTGTACTAAAAGAGATGCTTACAAAACTTCAAGATGATCCAGATTATCTATCTACAAGAAAATTTAAGATGTATAGTGATTGGTCAAAAGATAGAAAAGAGATTGATAGTTTTGATATTGATTGGTATGCATATACGGAAGATAGTAAATTGCCTTACAGTTTTGTAAGAGAACCTGGGAAAGGAAATCCTCTTGGAAGTGTGAAATTTATTTTTCCAAATAGACATGCCGTTTATATGCATGATACTCCAAGCAAAAAGTATTTTAAGAGAAATATCCGTGCTTTTAGTCATGGTTGTATTCGTTTGGCCCAGCCTCAAAAACTTCTTGAGCTTTTATCTAATAATTTTACGGATTTAGATTATGCCAATATAAAGAAGATTCAAAAGAGTGCTGAAAACAAATCAATTCCATTAAGTGATAAAATACCAGTCTATATCCGTTATTATACTGCATGGTCAGATGAGAATGGAAATGTTTCTTTTCGTAACGATATTTATGGTTATGATGCTTTACAATACAAAATACTGAACTAATATAATATTTATTTACTTTTTGATTGATTCGTTTACTTTTCTCCGCTAAAATTTACTGTTATTTATAAAACTTGGAATTTAATTTATTAATTTTTTTAGTGAATTGGGAGAAGAAGGTTTGAGTTTGGAAACAGATATTATTGTTAATGCGAAGAGTGTGGCTATTTCAAGAAGAGGCTTTTTGAGAAAGAGTACATTTTTGGCAGGGGCTGCTATGATGAGTCAAAGTGAACTTTTGGCTAGTGCAGGAGAGAAGAAGGTTTTAAAGTTATACAATGTTCATATTGGGAAAACTTTTTATGCACCATTTTTTGAGAGAAATTATTATAAGTTAAGTGGTCTTTTTGAGATAAATAAGGCTTTTGCGGATTATCGTCAAAGAGAGATTACTAGGGTAGATGTGAAGCTTGTAAATCTTCTATATGAGATTAAGCAAAATTTGGGTGTTGATAGTCAGTTTAATATTGTCTCTGGTTATAGAACACCTAGGACTAATAGTATGTTGAGACGAACTCATAGTGGTGTTGCCAAAAATAGTTTTCATACCAAAGGACAAGCAGTAGATATATTTGTTCCTAATGTCTCTTTGCGTAAAGTTAGAGATATTGCTATTGGACTTGGAAAAGGTGGTGTTGGATATTATCCAAGGTCAAATTTTGTTCATGTAGATGTCGGTCCAATTCGTACATGGGGAGGGTAAAAAACCTCCGTTGTTGACTATTTAATTTTGCTCTAAAATATCATAATCTTCAGGTATGATAAAGTTAAATACACTGTTGTTTATTTTATGATTTACATTTTCATTTGTAAATGTAATCTTTACTCTATTTTCCATCTCATCTTTATACTCTATTTTATCAATTTTATTACCATTCATTGTGATATTGTAGTTAATATTATTAAATGAAGTTTGAAGACGATTCTCTCCAATTTGCACAGCATTATCTAAAATTGTCAAAATATTTGGAATTTTATCCATCTTTGCATATATTACCTGCTCTAAATCAGGTTCAATAATAATAAGTTTTCCACCTTTGTAATATATATCTTTATTAATTGGTGATGTATATCTCCAAAGTGCTTGATTATTCTCTCTTTTAGCATACATTTTGCCATGATATACAATTTTGGCATTTTGATCATTTGTGATGCTTTGGCTAAAATTAGATTCCAAAGAGCTTAAATTATATATATTTGCTTGTAGGCTTATTGCCAAAAATAGGGCTGTTGAGAGTAGTTTTTTTATCTTCATTTGTTTCCTTAATTTAACGGAATAGTTTTTGCTCTTAACTTGTTTTATAGTATTGTAAGCAATATAGACTATACTACATAACTTTAGCAAATCAAAATTAAATATTTGTTAAAATCAACAAAATAACTTAGAAGGATGATGTGGATGATATCCTCTATTACCAGAAAAATTTTCGGAACTAAAAATGATAAGATTGTAAAAACTTACCTCAAAATGGTAGAAGTGATTAATAAGCTTGAGCCAAAATATGAAAAATTTAGTGATTATGAGATTAAGGCGGAGTTTAATGCACTTAAAGAGCAGGTTCAAAATGGTGAAAAAACTTTAAATGAGGTTTTGGTTGAATCTTTTGCTATTACTAGAGAGGTAAGCAAGAGAACACTTGGTCTTCGTCATTATGATGTTCAAATGGTGGGTGGTTTAGTGCTTCATGAAGGTAAAATTGCAGAGATGAAGACAGGTGAGGGTAAAACACTTGTTGCTTCACTTCCTATCGTACTAAATGCAATGACAGGTGATGGCGTACACCTTGTAACAGTAAATGATTATCTAGCACAAAGAGATGCTAAAGATATGGGTAAAATTTATGAATTTTTGGGATATAGCATTGGTGTAATTACCAATGATATCCATGATGATAGTGAAAGAAAAGCACAATATTCAGCAGATATCACTTATGGAACAAATAATGAGTTTGGATTTGATTATCTTAGAGATAACATGAAGTACTCTTTAGATGAGAAGGTTCAAAGAGCACACAATTATGTTATCGTGGATGAGGTGGATTCTATTCTTATTGATGAAGCTAGAACTCCTCTAATTATCTCTGGACCTACTAATAATAAATCAGATTACTATATTCAAGCTGATAAAATTGCAAAAACTTTAGTAGAAGCAAAAAAGAAAAATGAGAAAAATGAGATTGACCAAAGTAGTGGTGATTTTGTCGTAGATGAAAAAAATAGATCAGTTATTATTACTGATAGTGGTGTTGAAAAGGCTGAGAAGGCATTTGGTGTAGGTAATTTATATGATTTAGAGAATGCTATTTTGTCTCATCATATGGATCAAGCCCTTAAAGCGAACTATATTTTTGAGAAAGATGTAGATTATGTTGTCAAAAATGGTGAAATTATCATTGTTGATGAGTTTACAGGAAGACTTAGTGAGGGTAGAAGATATAGTGAAGGTCTTCATCAAGCATTAGAGGCAAAAGAGGGTGTAACTGTTCAAGAAGAGTCGCAAACTTTAGCAGATATTACTTTCCAAAACTATTTTAGAATGTATGAAGGTTTGGCAGGAATGACTGGTACTGCTCAAACTGAAGCGACAGAGTTTGAACAGATCTATAAATTGGATGTTATATCAATTCCTACAAATGTACCTGTTATTAGAGAGGATAAGAATGATCTTATCTATAAGAGTGAAAGAGAAAAATTTATTGCTGTTGTAGAGAAGATCAAAGAGCTACAAAAAAAGGGTCAACCTGTACTTGTCGGTACTGCTTCTATTGAAAAGAGTGAATTATTACACTCCATTATGAAAAAAGAGAAGATACCTCACTCAGTTTTAAATGCAAAACATCATGAACAAGAGGCAAAAATTATTGAAAATGCTGGTGTTAAAGGTGCTGTTACTGTAGCTACTAACATGGCTGGTCGTGGTGTTGATATTAAGATCAATCAAGAGGTTAAAGAGCTTGGTGGATTATATATAGTTGGTACAGAGAGACATGAGAGTAGGCGGATTGATAATCAGTTAAGAGGTCGTTCTGGTCGTCAGGGTGATCCCGGAGCTAGTCAATTTTATCTTAGTCTTGAAGATAGTCTACTTCGTATTTTTGGTAGTGATAAAATCAAAGGTATTATGGAGAGACTTGGTATTGAAGAGGGTGAACATATTGAATCAAGAATGGTTACAAGGGCAGTTGAAAATGCACAGAAGAAAGTAGAAAATCTTCACTATGAGTCTAGAAAACATATTTTAGAGTATGATGATGTTGCAAATCAACAGAGAAAAGTTGTCTATAGTTATAGAGCTGATCTCTTAAATCCAGAGTATAATATTGATAAAAAAGTAAAAAGTAATAGAGAAGATTATATTATTCAACTACTTAATCGTGCAGATATCTATGAGGGTATCTCTGAGGATGAGTATGATTTAGATAGATTTGTTACTATTTTGAAAGAGGAGATACAAATTTCTCTTAAGCCTGAATTTTTTGCAAATATGGATATGGAGCAGATTACCAAAAAAACTGTTGGTATTGTTGCTTCACATTATGAACAAAAAATGTCTCAAGTTGATACTAAACAGAGAAATGAAATTGAGAGAGTTGTATATCTTCAAGTTGTGGATAATGCATGGAGAGATCATCTTTATCAGATGGATATCCTCAAAACGGGAATTGGTCTAAGAGGTTATAATCAAAAAGATCCTCTTTCAGAGTATAAGAGAGAGAGTTATGAGTTATTTATGGAGCTTATTCAACTTATCAAAGCAGAGAGTATTAAGACTCTTCATATTATTCAACTTAGAGAAGATCGAGATGAAAAAGAGAGAGAAGCTGTTCTTGAAAAAATGATGAATGAGATGCAAGAGAGTGTTTCTGAAAATCTAGTAGAGAAGCATGGTGGCTCTAGTGAAGCCCAGAGTCCTGCTATAGAGATTGAGAAAAAAATTGCAAGAAATGAGCCATGCCCATGTGGAAGTGGTCTAAAATATAAAAATTGTTGTGGCAAGAGTGGCCCTAAAAAAGGTCTTTTAGCCTCTTCATAAACAATAGGTAAAATGTGAAAAATAAAAGTTTAGTAACCTACTTAGTTAAAAAATATTTACGCTTTGATAAAAGCCAACCTTTTATCTCTATTAGTGCCATTTTGGCATTTTTAGGGGTATCTATTGGGTTGATGGTCTTGATTATTGCTATGGCTGTCATGAATGGTTCAGCCAAAGAGTTTAAAACAAAAATATCAACCATGAGTTATCCTATGACTATTTTACCAAGAGGAGATCAAAAAGTTGATCGTTACTCTTTGAGTGCATTAGAAGAGAAATTTCCCAATTATATATTTAGCCCCTATATATCTTCTCAAGTTATCCTAAAAAAGGGTGATAAAATGGATGGGGGAATGATATTTGGTGTGAATTTTGAGAAAGAGAGTCGTATTAACTATATTATCAAAGAGGCAATGGTCGATAAAGAGGTTAGTAGGTTTGAGATAATTACAGGAAAAGGTATTAGTGATAATTACCTTCTTGAGTTGAATGATAAAGTAACTCTTATTTTTACACAATCTCAACCCTCTGGTTTCTCTTTGATCCCTATTATGAAGCGATTCAAATACAAAGGCTATTTTACTTCTGGTATGCAAGCTTATGATCAAGCCTACTTATATACCGATATAGAAGCCCTATCAAAAGTTTTGAAAATGGATAAGGGTGTTTATGATGGTATTCATGTGAGTAGTGCCAATCCTCTTCAAGATATTGAGGAGATAAAAGCATTTTTACCTCAATATTTAGGTGTTGTTGGTTGGTGGCAACAAAATGGCAATCTTTTTTCAGCTATGGAGATGGAAAAAAAGGCTCTTTTTGTAGTATTGATGTTGATTATTTTAGTGGCTTCTTTGAATATTATTAGCTCTTTATTGATGACGGTTATGAATAGAAGAAGAGAAATTGCTCTTTTATTATCTTTGGGTACAAGTAAAGATGAGATTAAAAAGGCATTTTTTACTTTAGGTTCTGTTATTGGTGGTGCTGGTATACTTTTTGGTACATTTTTGGGATTTTTAGGAATGTTTTTGCTTACTAGATTTGATATTATCTCTCTTCCTGCTGATGTATATGGTACTTCCAAATTACCACTTGATCTATCGACTTATGATTTTGTATCTATTATGATTGGGGCTATTGTTATAGTTCTGCTTTCATCATTTTACCCTGCCAAAAAAGCTACAGATATTGATGTTTTGTCTACATTAAGAAATGAGTAGTTAAATAACTCTCTTTTTTGTCGATATACACCCTAATAAAGGGTGCATGTATGAAAAGAGAAGGTTTTAGTCTTATTGAACTTGTATTGGCGATTGTGATTATTGCAATTTCTCTTATGAGTATTCCTCTGATGTTACAACAAAGCTCAAAAAGTGACTCTTTTGCACTTGTTCAAGAATCAATCCTTGCTGCACGAACTAAAATGGGGAATATATTGTCATTTAAGTGGGATGAAAACTCTACAGATACTATAGGCTCTATGAGTGTTATTAGAGCATTGGATGTGACCAATGGGGCGAGTGATCTTAATAGAAGTGGTAGTGGCATTAGACGAAGAGGGCATGTTTTTGCAAATCTTAGAAGAAGAATGTTTGATACTCCTGTTTATCCTACTTCTGCAATAGAGGGTGGATTAGATGATGTTGATGATTTTCATGGACAGAGTGTAGTAGTTAGTGCTACTGTTGGTTCAACCTTATCTTCATTAGATTATTTGGATGTGGATTTGAATTTAAGTACACAAGTAAGTTATTTAAATATTAACTCAGTAGATTATAATAATACAGAGATAAATGTTACTTTTGATGTAACTCAAAAATTTCTTCTCTCTTCTTTAAAAAGTACAAATATTAAAATGATAGAGCTTACAGCTACAGCTAGTGGTGGACGAAATCAATCTTTTCTTTTTAGATCATTTACATGTAATATTGGTCAATCTAGGCTTTATGAGAGGGAGAAGTAATGAAAAAAAGAGCAGCTTTTACCCTTGTTGAAATTGTGATGGTTATTATCATTTTGGGTATTGTTGGGATGATTGGAACTGATATACTATCTCATATGTATAGTGGCTATATAAGATCTAAATTGGTTAATGATTTGCAACAAAAAACAGAGTTAGTTTTGGATCAGATTACCAAAAGATTGCAATATCGTATTAAGGATACAGCCATTGCTAGAATTGATACTAGTAATAGTGTCAAAAATTTATCAGATACTGATATTACAGGGGCCTACAGTGTCTTGGAGTGGATAGGTTATGATAATGAGAGTTTTGATAGTAATGGGTGGAGTGGTTTTATAGATGTAGAAAATTCTGATACAAATGGATCTCAGGTAAAGACACAAGGTTCATCTTTGGGGGTGGCATCTTCTATAATATCTGCTCTCTCTTATGGTGAAGTTGATCTAAATGATAGTACAAAAGATAAACCTACTCTCATTTTTAAATGTAAAAGAGATCTTAATATTAGTAAATATGGTCTGGATTATAATGTAAAAAATCTTGTCGATTTTAATAATACATTGATGGTCTCTTCTCAAACTGGTTCAAATGATATTTTGGAGTTTAATCCTATTCAACAAGGTAAAAAAGATATTTGTGAACAATATTATTTGGCTTGGAGTGCCTATGCTATTAGACCAGAAGGGAGTTCTGATGATTTTAATTTGACACTATATTATAATTATCAGCCATGGGAGGGTGAAGAGTTTCGTGATGTTAATATAAGTAAATCAGTATTGGCAGAACATGTAAGTACTTTTAGATTTTTACAAATTGGAAAAACTTTGAGAATAAAACTCTGTATGAGAGATGGAAATCTTACAGGAGAACCAGTTGGATTTTGTAAAGAGAAGGCGGTTTTTTGATGAGAAAAGGTTTTGGTCTTATTACGGCAATCATTATTTTGGTGGTGGTTTCATCTTTGATGGCTATGATGATGTCTCTATCTTCAACTTCTGTAAAGAGTACGACAGATATCTATCTAAAAGAACAGGCATCATTACTATTAAGAAGTGCTACAGAGTATGCTCTTTTGGCAATTTCTGCTCATGATAATAGTGTGGATTGTATACAAAAAATTAATATAGCTTATCCTGTAGCTCCACCAAATCATACTCATGAAGCAAATATTACTATTTCATATTTAGGTACCAATTTACCTGCCTCATGTGGTGCTTCGGGGGATGATAATAATTTGAGTACACCTGAATCAAATCTCACAGTTATTATGGATACTATTGTACAAGTTAATCAACTCTATACACAAATTAGTGAGCCAATTAGATTACATAGAAGAACTATTCAAAAACCATAATTTTAAATTAAAGACATAAATAACTATAATGCCTTTTTAACAAATGTTAAAATGTTTACTTGATATAATGTTAAGTATATTTATTCCAGAAGGAGAAAGATATGAACTTAAGTCTAGTCGGAAGACAACTTGATTTAACAGATGCGATTAAAACGCATATCGAAGGTGTAGTAGAGGGATTAAAGAAATATAATTTGGATATTATCTCTACAAGAGTCGTTGTTTCGGGTAATGATAGAGGGGGCAAGAAAGGTTTTAGTGTTGAATTTACTATTAATCTTCCTCATAAAGATACGATAGTTATAAAACAAAACGATAAAGATATGTACGCGGCAATTGATATTGCAAGTGATAGAGCTCAAAAAGTCTTAAGAAGGCACCATGATAAAATAAAAGGACACAAAGCTACAAAACTTAGCGAAGTTGCTGAGTTGGCTATTGTTGAGGCTGAGCAATCTTTTGATGCTGAAGGTGAGGCTGATGAAATTGTACCAATGGAATTGGAGATTTATAAACCTATGTCTATTGAAGAGGCATTAGAGATGCTAAAAGATAGTAATAAACAATTTTTTGTTTTTAATGATAAAGATGATCAACTTCGAGTTCTTCACAAAAGAAACGATAATAAATACGGTCTTTATTAATAGTTTAAACAGTGCCTTTTTAGGTGCTGTTTAATTTTTCTACTCTTCGTTTGCTAGTCTCAATACAAATATTTAATTTTTTTTTACTTACTCTTCAAAAATTAACAGATAATTAACAGATTTTTTATACTATTTCTCTTTTAGGAGGAATGAAATGTTTAAATATAGTGCAGTACTTCTGTTTGCAATGAGTAGTATCGCTTTTGGAAGTGATAGTATCAGTATGGATAAGGTTACTATCGAGGAGAGAGTTAATACTATTAGTGTCAAAGATGTAAGTGCCCAAGAGATAAAATCTGCTGATTTAGCAGAGGCGTTGGGTAAAAATATACCGAGTGTTACATTGATTAGAAGAAGTGGTATTGCTAATGATATTATTCTTCGAGGACAGAAGAGAGATAACATTAATATTATCATTGATGGTACTAAAGTATGTGGTGCATGTGTAAATAGAATGGATCCGCCAACTTCTCATGTTGCTACAAATTTAGTCGATAATGTACAAGTTCAAGAGGGACCTTTTGATGTAGAGAATTTTGGAACTTTGAGTGGGGTTGTAAATATCATTACTCAAGAACCACAAGAGGGATTTGGTGGTAAAATTGGGTTGAGTCTTGGTAGTTTTGGATATCAAAAAGCTTCAGTTACTTTGAGTGGAGGTAATGAAAAAATTAAACTCCTTATTAGTGGAGCAAAAGAGAAGGGTGAGCAGTATGAGGATGGAGATGGTAACGATTTTAATCAACAACTTATAAATGCAACAGTAGGAACAACGAGTGAGGGAACTCAATATCAATCTAGATATGCCTCCAAAGATGCTTTTGAAAAAACAACTTTTATGGCAAAAATAGTTGCTGCTATTACAGAAGATCAAGATATAAAGCTCAGTTTTACAGGAAATAGAAGTGATGATGTACTATATCCATCTTCTAAAATGGATGCTATTTATGATGACTCTGATCTTATCAATGTTGAGTATCAGATTAGAAATTTATCCGCTTTTTCTAAAGTATTAGACTTTCAATACTATGATTCTGAGGTAGATCATCCTATGTCCATAGAGTATCGTAAAAAAGCGGTAGCTACAAATCCCAAAACAGGTAAACCTTATGGAAATATTACTAACCATTTAACTACAAAAATTCAAGGAGTAAAGATCAAAAATAGTTTTGATGCTCTATATGCAAATTTTACTATAGGACTTGATGGAAGCAAGAGAGAGTGGGATGGTCAATATTATAAAGATGTAGGTGGAGATTATATGAAATTTCCAGCAGGAGGAAGTAAAGGTCAAATAAAAAGAAGTTTAAATGATGTCATCACAGATAATATGGCAATCTTCTTAAAATCGAACTACTCCATTGATAATATAGATATTGATTTTGGTGCTAGATATGATGATACAACCATCGAAAATGGTGGAAATTATCAAGAGAATGATTATAATGCTTTGAGTGCAAATGTCTTTGCTACTATCAATATGGGTAATGATTTGAGATATTTTGTTGGAGTTGGTAAATCTTCAAGAGTTCCAGATCCTAGAGAGTTATATTTTATGTCATCTATGTCACCAGATGAAAATACGCTTATTGGGACACCCTCTCTTGATCAGACAACAAACTATGAAATTGATTTGGGATTTGAAAAAGTTTATGATAGTTTTAGTATCAAAACAAAACTATTCTATTCAATGTTGGAAGATTATATTTATATAAATAGCTCTAAAAATAAAAATATATTTGAAAATATTGATGCTACTATTTATGGTGCAGAGATTAGTGGTGCCTATTTGGCAACAGATAGCTTTTATATAGATTATGGAATATCTTATAAAAAGGGAGAGAAAGATGATCTACAACAAGGATTAAGTGATAAAGATTTGGCAGATATCTCACCACTAAAAGCGATTATAGGGCTTAATTATGATTATGATGATACACTATCTTCTAAACTTACTATGACTTCTGTTGCTGATTGGGAAGATTTTGATAGTGACAATGGCGAACAAGCATTGGATGGATATACAACATTTAATCTAAAAGTAAATAAAGATTTTGATAATGGTCTTAGTCTAGTTTTTGGTGTGGATAATATATTAGATGAGACATACACAACGACCAATACTTACAAAGATTTAACACTTATTACTACAGGAAGTGCTATTGATAATATTATGCTCTTTAATGAACCAGGTAGATATTTTTATATCAATGGAAGTTATAAATTTTAGTGGAGTATTATGCATAAACTTTTCTTTTTAGTTTTTCTCTTGATTATATTTTATGGTATATATAATTCTCAGAAAAAAAATATACATGACAATGGACAAGAGAAAACTAAATGTGAAGTTTGTCAACGAGAATTAGAAAAACTCCCCTCTCTCAAAGATGAACTTTCAAAAATAGATACTCCTTTGTATAAAAAAAATTATATTATAGATATTATCAATCATGGATCAAAAACTCTTGGATTTAGAGGCGGAGTGATGCAAACTGGTTTTGCATCAGCAGAAGATGCTCCCAAAATAGCATGTTTTGTACTTACTCTCTCTAATCAAAAGTGTGATGAAGAGTATCCTAAAGATGCTCAAATGTTCTATACAAGTATTTGTGGAGGGTGTCATGGAGATGATGGTAAAGGGTTAAATGGAAATTATCCTGATCTTACAAAAAAGAGGTTATTGGGTATGCAAAAGAGAGAAGAATTTTTGAGACAAACTATAGATATAATGGAAGATCATATTGGAGCAAAGTCCAATATGATGAGATAAATTATTTACTCTCTTTAATCTCAATAGATTTAATAGTATCATGACCTTCAATAGAGTCTAAAACTTTGAAGCTTTCACTATCATCACTCTCAATTCCACCAAAAACTGTATGAACACCATCAAGATGAGGACAATTTACAAAACAGATAAAAAATTGACTTCCACCCGTATTTGGTCCTGCATGAGCCATTGATATAGTACCTTTTACATGTTTATGTGTATTTTTATCACATTCACATGCAATTGACCAATCAGGTCCTCCTGTACCAGTACCAAGAGGGCAACCGCCTTGAGCCATAAATCCAGGGATTACTCTATGAAATATTTTATCATTGTAAAAACCATCGTTTGCCAAAGTTGCAAAGTTTGCAACAGTATTAGCTACTTCATCTACATATAGTTTTAGAGTAATATCTCCTTTATTTGTATGAACAACTGCATATTGAAACTTATTTAACTCTTCTTGTGAATAATCATATACTTTTAATGACATTAAATTACCTTTTTAAAAATTTGGGGAGCATTATATCGAAATTTAATTATCTTTTTGGATAACATGTTTTTTTAAGGAGTTAGATGTGTTAGTACTAAAAAATTGTAGATTAGCTAATGATGAAGTGTATGATATAAAAATAGAAGATTCAAAGATTATACAGATTGTTAAAAATATAGATTGTTCTGATGTGAGTAGTGTTATTGATGTTAATGAAGCTTATGTTTTAGCTGGTATTGTTGATCTAAATGTATCACTTAAAGATAATATGTTGAGTATGTCACATATAAGTCGATTGCAACAAAAAGCTCTTAGAAGTGGTATTACCTCTTTTGCTCTAATGCCTAATTTTGAGCCAATGGCAAATAATGCAACATTTATGGAGCTTTTAAATGAGATTATAGAGAGCTCCTCTCCTGTTGTATTGGGTGTAAAGGCAGTAGATGAAGATAGATTATATAATATCTCTAGATTGATTAATAAGGGTGCTGAGTTTATCCAAGAGAGTTCATCTATTAGTAGTAATTTGATACGAAGAATTTTACAATATTCAAATATGAAGAGTGTTCCATTTTTCTGTTTTTGTGATGATCCCTCTCTCAATGATGATGGAGTTATGAATGAGGGAGATATTTCTGCAAAGTTGGGGCTTTTGGGGATAAGTAAAGTTGGAGAGATTAGTTCAGTTGCTCGTGTTTGTGCAATGGCTGAATATTATCAATCAAAAGTGCTTTTTCAATCACTCTCGCTTAGTAAATCTTTGGATATTATCAATAAAGCAAAAAGTAATAACCCCAATCTTTATACAGAAGTTTCAATTCATCATCTAATATTAAATGATAGTGCATGTTTAGATTTTAATACTACATCAAAAATTCATCCACCATTGAGAGATGAAAAAGAGAGATTAATGTTAATAGAAGATCTTAAAAGTGGAAAGATTGATACAATCACATCTTTACACTCTCCTAAATCAATAGTATATAAAGATGTACCTTTTGCTGATGCGGCTTATGGTATTGATGCTATGGAAAACTTTTTATCTATATGTTATAGATCTTTGGTTGAGAGTGGAATTATCTCCTTGTCTAAACTTAGTGAGATGATTAGTTTTAATCCTGCTAAAATTTTAGGTTTGAAAAATATTGGAAAAGTAGAAGAGGGATATATAGCTGATTTAGTAATTTTTGATCCTAAAGAGGCAAAAATATTAAATACAGTATGTAAGGGGGTAGTATAAATCCCAAATTTAAGTTGATTATGAAAAGAATTTTTTATCATAAAGGGATTAATCAAGCAAATGCCTTAAGTGTCTTTTTGGTTGCAATGCTTACTATTTTTGTACTTGTTTTTATTATATATAATCTTCATAATGATAATAAAATAGAGATTGAAAATATTGAAAAAGAGTATATTCAAAATCAAAAAGAGCTTATAAAACAAGAGACAAATAGAGCTTTGAACTATATAGCTTATAAACATCAAAATAGTAATAATAAACCATTAAAAGAGTTACAATCTGAAATAGTTGATGCTATTGAACAGATGCGTAATGAGAGAGATGGTTCAGGGTATATTTTTATATATACTTTTGATGGTATTAATATTGCTGATCCTATACTAAAAGAGAATGCTGGTAAAAATCTCTTGCATGTAAAAGATTCAAATGGTAAAGAGGTGATTTCTGAACTTATTAAAGTATCCAAACAAGATGGTGGTGGATTTGTAGAATATGTTTGGAATAAACCCCTTGTAAATACCTCTTCACCAAAAATATCTTATGCCTCATCTTATGCTCCTTGGCATTGGATGGTTGGTTCGGGGGTATATTTGGATGATGTATATGCTGCAATAAAGAAGAAAAAATTGGCTTATAATAATAGAGTCTCAAAATATATTGTGGGTATTTTATCTCTTTCGACAATTCTTTTTTTTATAGGCATGGCTATATATAGATATTTTGCCTCTACAATTACTAAAGATATAGGATATATACAAAACAATCTAAAAACAATCTCTTCAACCTACAAAAAGCTTGATTTAGATGAGCTTCGGTATGATGAATTTATTAAGATTTCCAAAGATATTAATAATATGGTAGAGGAGATCAAAGATCAAAAAGTTGCTCTTGAAGAGCTTAATAAAAATCTTGAATTTAGAGTAGAAGTAAAGACTAAAAAACTCCAAAATGCAAAAGAGTTTGCTGAAGTTTTAGTGGAAAAGCAGGATAAATTTATCAAAAATGCTACTCATGAGATCAATACTCCACTCAGTATTATCATGACAAATATTGATCTTTACAATATGAATAATCCAAAGAATCGTTATCTTTCAAAGATAGAAGCTGCTGTAAAAATTATCCATAATATCTATAATGATCTAAGCTTTCTTGCTAAAAAAGATCATTTAGAGTATAAAAAAAGTCTTTTGGATTTTTCAAAAATACTTAAAGAGAGAGTTGATTTTTTTTACGAAGTTGCATTTGGAAATCATATTACACTCTATGCTGATATTGAACCAGATATAAAAATAGAGTTTAATGAAGTTGAACTCCAACGCATTTGTGATAATAATATATCAAATGCGATAAAATATGGTTTTGAAGATTCGACGGTAAAAGTCAAGCTTTTTAACAAGCATGAAAAAATAGTTTTGGAAGTGGTAAGTATGGGAGATGAGATTCACAATCCTAATCATCTATTTGAGAGATTTTATAGAGAAAATAGTTCTAGAGGTGGTTTTGGTATAGGTTTACATATTGTCAAAGAGATTTGTAATAAAAATAGTGTAGATATTGAAATATTATCACAAAATGGACAAAATAGTTTTAGATATTTTTTTAAGGATTTGAGTGAAAATACTACTTCTTGAAGATGAATTAATGTTGCAAAGCTCAATAGAGGAGTATTTAAATGCACTAGGTCATATTGTCAAAAGTTTTAGTAGTGGTAAAAAAGCTGTAAAAATATTAGAAGAGGAGACTTTTGATATTTTGGTACTTGATATTAATGTTCCTCATATTGATGGATTTGAACTTTTGGAAATATTGAGTAGTAGACAAAATTTTACACCAGTAATTTTTATTAGTGCATTATTAGATATTGAAGATATTAGTAGGGCATTTGAGCTAGGTGCTTCTGATTATCTAAAAAAGCCTTTTCATCTAAAAGAGTTGGGACTTAGAATCAATAAAATTATTAGACAACTTCCATTTCAAAGTAAGTATCATATTATGATTAGTAAAAATTATAGTTATTTTAGAGATAAAAACGAGGTTTATTATTATGCCAAAGTACAAACACTTACAAAAAAACAATCTTTGATATTGGAACTTTTATGTAAAAACATTGGCATGAATGTAAGCTTTGATCAATTTCGTGCATTTGCTTGGAATCATGAACCTGTAGATAATGCAACAATTCGTGCTGAAATAAGTCGTCTTAGAAGAACTCTCAAAGAGGACTTTATTCAAAATATTAAGGGTGTTGGCTATAGGGTTGAACGATATACAAAAGTTTAAATACTTTTACTTAATTAATATATCCAATAGACAAATATGTTTCAAAACTACACATATTATAGTTAAAACTTATAATATTTTTAACTTTTTCTCTTTTGCTATGCTAATGCTACACTTCTTATCTAAACTTTTTATAAGGCTTTTATATTAAGGAGGAAGTTTTATGAAATATTTTAATGTTGGTTTATCTCTACTATTGGCAAGTGCGATTGGTGCTAGTGGTGCAGATAGTTTGGAGGAGGCTTTTGCAAATGCAAAAACAAGTGGTCAAATTAGGGCATTTTATATTACAAGAGATAGAAGTGGTACTATCGGTGATACTCAAACAGATAGAAGTGCTTTTGCTCTTGGTGGGCATTTAAAAATAGAGACTGCACCTATTGAGGGTGTAAGTTTTGGTGCGGCTTTTTATACTACTCAAGATATTGGAGTCAATAGTGATACTGAAGATAAGGTAAATCCATCTCTTTTTGGTGAAGGAAAAGAGAGTTATCATATTTTGGGTGAGGCATATATGAAATATGTTGGCGGTACTACCACCTTGACTATTGGTCGTCAAAAACTAAATACTCCATTAGCTTCTGCTGATGATGCTCGAATGTTGCCAAATCTTTTTGAAGCAGCTGTTTTGACAAATAGTGATCTTATTGATACTACTTTAGTATTGGGACATGTTGCAAAAATGGCAGCGGGTACATTTTCAAATCAATATGGAAGCAACACTCTATCTTTACATTCAGGCTATGGACTCAATAATATAAGTGGAAAATTTAAAAATATGGGAACTTATGCTGTTGGAGAAGATACTGCTGGAGTAACTGTGGCAGCTATGATTTATAATGGTGTTCAAAATACAACTATACAACTTTGGGACTATTATGCTCATGATATTTTGAATGCTATTTATGCTCAAGCTGATATAAAATGGAAATGTATATACTCTGATACTCTTAAACCATTTGCATCTTTTCAACTAATTTCAGAGAGTGATATTGGTGATAAATTTGCAGGTGATGTTGATAGTACATATTATGGCTTTAAAATAGGTGGTAAATATAATTCGTTTAGTCTATATGGAGCTTACTCACAAACAGATTCTAGTGTAGGTAGTGCTACAAATGGTGGTATTATTACTCCATGGGGTGGTATGCCAGCATTTACGCAAGGTATGGTTACAAGACATATGTTTTTTGCTGATACTTCTGCTTGGAAGGTAGCGACTAGTTATAATACTTCAATTGCCACAGGTAAGGTAAAATCTGCACTATATTATGTAAATTATGATGTTGGGGCTGATAATGGTGTTAAAAATGGTGTAGATTGGACTGAAAATGAGTTTGGCTTTGATCTTCAATATTACCCTTCAAGTGTGAAAAACTTGCAACTTAGACTTAGAGGAAACTTCCCAACAGATTTTGTAGAGGGGCTTGACTGGAGTGAATATAGATTTATTGTAAATTATAATTTCTAGAAGATTTGGCATTGCCAAACAAAAAATATTAAAAGGAGAGAAACATGGATAAAAATATGGTTGAAAAAATTAAAAATAATCCTTCTTATCAAGAGTTGGTTACAAAAAGAAGCTCTTTTGCATGGAAGATGACTATTATTATATTGGTTGTATATTATGCCTTTATATTAACAATAGCATTTAGTCCTGAAACACTAGGTACTAGTATGGGTGGTGTTACGACAATAGGTATTCCTATTGGAATTATAATTATTCTATTCTCATTTATTATGGCTGGTATATATACAAAAAGAGCCAATGGTGAATTTGATGATTTGACAAGAAAAGTAAAAGAAGATTTAAGAGGAGATTTGGAGTCATGAAAAGGTTAATTATTCTATTTTTACTATCTTCTTTATCTTTGGTTGCCTCTGGTGGAGATGCTGGAGTTTCAGGGCAGAGAGATCTAAATGTTGCTGCTGTTGTGATGTTTCTAATTTTTGTTGGTGCTACACTATTTATCACCTATTGGGCAGCCAAAAGAACAAAAACAGCAAAAGATTTTTATACTGCTGGTGGAGGAATTACTGGTTTTCAAAATGGTTTGGCAATTGCAGGTGATTATATGTCTGCGGCATCATTTCTTGGTATTTCAGGGCTTGTATATTTAAAAGGTTATGATGGTCTTATCTACTCTATTGGATTTTTGGTAGGTTGGCCCGTTATTCTTTTTATGATTGCAGAACAGCTTAGAAATTTGGGTAAATATACTTTTGCTGATGTTGCTTCATATCGTTTACGACAAAAACCTATTAGAATTTTGGCAGCATTTGGTTCTATTGCAACCGTTATTTTATATTTGATTGCTCAAATGGTTGGTTCTGGAAAGTTAATTCAGGTTCTTTTTGGTCTTCCTTATGAGTTTGCCGTTATTTTGGTTGGACTTCTCATGATTGCTTATGTAACTTTTGGAGGAATGTTGGCTACGACTTGGGTTCAAATTATTAAAGCATTTCTTCTTCTCTCAGGTGCAACATTTATGGCTATTGCTGTACTTTATCACTTTGGATTTAGTTTTGAAGAGTTATTCAAAGGTGCAACGGAAGTACATAAAAATGGTTTAGATATTATGAGTCCCGGTGGACTTGTGAGTGATCCTGTTTCGGCTATATCTCTTGGTATTGCTCTTATGTTTGGTACGGCTGGGCTTCCTCATATTTTGATGAGATTTTTTACTGTAGCAGATGCAAAAGAGGCTAGAAAATCAGTATTTTATGCAACTGGTTTTATAGGGTATTTCTATATTCTTACTTTTATTATTGGTTTTGGTGCGATTGTTTTAGTATCTCAAAATCCAGAATATTTAGATGTAGCAAAAGGTACGCTCTTTGGTGGTAATAATATGGCAGCTATTCATCTAAGTCATGCTGTTGGTGGTGATCTATTTCTTGGGTTTATCTCTGCTGTTGCATTTGCAACAATTTTAGCAGTTGTTTCGGGTCTTACACTTGCAGGTGCTTCGGCAGTGAGTCATGATCTATATGCAAATGCTTTTACATCTGGAAAAGTGGATGAGCAAAAAGAGATGAGAGTATCAAAAATGGCAACAGTTGGTTTGGGTATTATTGCTATTATTCTTGGTATTACATTTGAGAAACAAAATATTGCATTTATGGTGGGTCTAGCATTTGCTATTGCTGCTTCGGCAAACTTTCCAATTCTTTTTCTTTCAATTTATTGGAAAAAATTGACTACAAGAGGTGCTGTAATTGGTGGTACTTTAGGACTTGCGACAGCGATTATGTTGGTTATTTTAGGTCCTATTGTTTGGGTTCAAATTTTGGGTAATGCAGAAGCAATCTTCCCATATAAATATCCAGCTCTATTTTCTGTAACAGTATCATTTATTGGTATTTGGTTTTTCTCTATTACTGATAATAGTGATGAAGCCAAAAAAGAGAGAGAAGCATTTGATATTCAAGATATTAGATGTCAAACGGGTATTGGTGCTGAGGGAGCATCTTCTCACTAATGCAACTTTTAGAGCAGAAAAGTTTTATCAAAGGGATCCCTCCCTTTGATAAAATTAATCAGATAATTTTAGATAAAGTAGTTGCAAATCTTGATATTGCATACTTTAAAAAAGATGAAGTTTTAATGTCAAAAGCTGATACTCCTTTATTTCTATATTTTATTATCAAAGGGAAAGTTCAAGAGAGAGATGAAGATGAAGTTATCTCTCTTTTTTGTCATCATGAATTTTTTGATGCAGTCTCTCTTATTGAAAACCATCTCAAACATGATTTTATAGCAATTGATGAGAGCATCTGTTATATACTTCCTAGAGATATTTTTATAGAGATACTACATGAGGATGTTTCATTTGAACAATACTTTTTTCAATCTATTTCTCAAAAATTGAGTACAAACAAAGCAGATGAACAAAATCAAGAGCTTATAAATTTTATGGTCTCACGAGTCAAAGATGCTTATCTTCAAAAGCCTTTGATTGTCGATTGTAAACTCTCTATTTATAATTGTGTACTCCTTATGAAAGATGAGTCTATAGATAGTTTGCTTGTGGATAAAGATGGTGATATTGGTATCGTTACAGATAGTGATTTTAGAGAAAAGTTTATTTTGCAAAGATTATCGGCAGATGAAAATATAGGAAAACTTGCCTCTTTTGGTTTAATTGGGGTTGATGCAAATGAGTTTCTTTTTAATGCTCAACTTACAATGACAAAACATAATATTAAGAGATTAATTGTAAAAGATAGTGAACAAAATTTGGTAGGAGTTTTGGATCAAATCTCTTTATCAAGTTTTTTTGCTTCACACACTTATGCTATTTCAAATGAGATAGAGGTAGCTCAAAATATTGATGATCTAAGAAAAGTGAGTGAAAAGTTGATTAGAGTCACTAAAGCACTATTTGCCAAAGGTGTAAAAGTTAGGTATATCTCTAAATTGATTAGTCAATTAAATAGTAAAATTTTTCAAAAGCTTTTTTTGCTTACTGCTCCAAAACAGTTATTAGAGTATTCCGCACTTATTGTTATGGGAAGTGAAGGAAGAGAAGAGCAGATTCTAAAAACAGATCAAGACAATGCTTTGATATTATCAGATAATCTTCAGATAGACAAAGAGGATTTGGAGAGTTTTACAATAAGTTTTACAGAGACTTTAATATCTTTTGGGTATCCAAAGTGTGATGGTAATATTATGATTAGCAATCCTAAATGGGTAATGAGTGAATCTGACTTTCAAAAGAAAATTTCATATTGGGTTGATCTGCAAAATAGTGATGGTTTTATGAATTTGGCTATTATTTATGATGCGATGAGTGTAGCTGGAGATAGTAGATTGTTAGAGAATATAAAAAGTTATCTTTTGAAACATATAGAGCCTTCAAATGTATTTTTTTCACATTTTGCTAGAGCATCTCTTAGTTTTGAGACACCTCTTGGTCTATTTAGTGATTTTGTATCAGACGAAAATGGATTAGATATTAAAAAGGGCGGTCTTTTCGCTATTGTTCATGGTGTGCGAAGTTTAAGTATTGAGCATAAGATTTTAGAGACAAATACAGTAATTAGATTAAAAAAACTTAATGATTTAGGGGTTATAGATAGAGAGTTAAGTGGTGATTTAATTGAGTCTTTTACCTTCTTTTTAAATTTGAGGTTGAGTAGTAATTTGAATCATTTGGGAAGAGGTGAAGATACAAGTAACTATATTGATCCCAAAAAATTATCAAAAATTGAGAAAGATTTACTCAAAGATGCACTTAAAATTGTGGATCAGTTTAAGAAATTTTTAACTTATCATTATAAGTTAAACTTATTAGGATAAAATTAGTCATGTTCAATAGAATCAGACAATATTTTAATCAAAAGTCCCTATCTGATGAGAGGTATCGTTATCTCTTTGATACTCCTATTGATGATGAATATGTCTGTTTTGATGTTGAAACAACGGGATTAGATCCTAAAGTTGATGATATTATCTCTATTGGTGCACTTAAGATTAAAGATAATAAAATTTTAATTAGTCAAAAGTTTGAGCGGTTTGTAAAACCCAAGAAGAGTTTAGATGCAACAAGTATTAAAATTCACCAAATTAGAGCTTGTGATCTTGAAGAGGCATCCGATATAGATAATGTTATTGAAGATTTTTTGGATTTTATAGGTAATCGAAAATTGGTAGGTTATTATCTAGAATTTGATGTAGCAATGATTAATAAATATATCAAGCCTCGTTTTGGGATTACATTGCCAAACAGAGAGATAGAGGTTTCAGCACTCTATTATGATTTTAAAATTGGACGCATTCCTCAAGGTCATGTAGATTTGAGGTTTGATACGATTATGAGAGAGTTAAAGCTACCTATGATGGGTAAACATGATGCAATAAATGATGCTATCATGAGTGCAATGATATTTTTAAAATTAAAACAAAACTAACTAAGGAGAATATATGAAAAAACAAATTTTTCAACCAAATGCAGAGTTTGCTAAAGATGCAAGAATTAAGAGTATGGATGAGTATCATGCCTTGATGCAAAAAGCTAATGATGATTATGAAGGTTTTTGGGGTGACTACGCCAATGAAAAGATTGATTGGATATCTCCATATACAAAAGTTTTGGATGAGAGCAATGCACCTTTTTATAAATGGTTTATAGATGGAAAATTAAATGTTTCTACTCAATGTGTAGATAGACATTTAGATACCAAAAAGAATAAAGCAGCAATTATTTTTGAGGGTGATAATGGTGATCAGAGAATTTTAACTTATCGAGAGCTAAGTTATGAAGTCAATAAAATGGCAAATCTATTTAAAAATAAATTTGATATCAAAAAAGGTGATAGAGTTGTTCTCTATATGCCTATGATTCCTGAAGCAGCTATCACAATGTTGGCTTGTGCAAGATTAGGTGCTATTCACTCTATTGTATTTGGTGGTTTCTCTTCTGAAGCTCTTAGAGATAGGATTATTGATGCAGAGGCAAAATTAGTTGTTACAGCTGATGGAGCTTATAGAAAAGGCAAACCATATATGCTCAAACCTGTAGTTGATAAAGCACTAGAAGAGGGTTGTGAATGTGTCAAGAAGGTGTGTGTTGTTGAGCGAAATGGTGAAGATATTGAGTGGGTATCTGGACGAGATTATAGTTATAATGAATTAATCAAAGATGAGTCAAATAAATGTGAGCCTGAAGTAATGGATAGTGAAGATCCTCTATTTTTACTATATACATCTGGAAGTACAGGAAAACCAAAAGGTGTTCAACATAGTTCAGCTGGATATATTTTGTGGGCTCAAATGACAATGGAGTGGGTATTTGATGTAAAAGATAATGATACCTATTGGTGTACAGCTGATGTAGGTTGGATTACAGGTCATACTTATATTGTTTATGGTCCTCTTGCAATGGGTGCTACTACTGTTATATTTGAGGGTGTTCCTACTTTCCCTGATGCAGGAAGATGTTGGAAAATGGTAGAAGAGTATCAGATTAATCAATTTTATACAGCTCCTACAGCTATTAGACTTCTTCATAAGCTTGGTGCAGATGAACCAGCAAAATATGATCTAAGTTCACTTAAAGTTCTTGGAACAGTTGGTGAGCCTATTGATCCTCCTGCATGGAAATGGTATTATGAGGATATTGGAAATAATAATTGTGCTATTGTTGATACATATTGGCAAACTGAAACAGGTGGACATATGATAAGTCCTCTTCCTTTTGCTACTCCTATCAAACCGGGATGTGCTACATTCCCACTACCAGGAATTATTGCTGAGGTAATAGAAGAGGATGGTACTCCTACTCCTATTGGTGAAAAAGGTTTTATGTGTATTACTAAACCATGGCCTAGTATGATCAGAACTATTTGGGGTGATCCTGAAAGATTTGAAAAATCATATTTTGGTGACTGTAAAAAAGATGGTCAACCTGTATATTTTACTGGCGATGGTGCAATGATAGATGAAGATGGTTATATTACTATTACAGGTCGTACAGATGATGTCATCAATGTATCAGGTCATAGAATGGGTACAGCTGAAGTAGAAGCAGCAGTAAATAAACATTCTCATGTTGCTGAAGTAGCAGTTGTAGGAAAACCTCATGATATAAAAGGTGAGGGAATTTTTGCTTATATTGTTTTAAAAGGTGAAGATACTATGGCTGAAGAGGTTGAGATGGTGCAAGAGATCAATAAACTTATTGTTCAAGAGATTGGTGCTATTGCTAAGTGTGATGATATCAAATTTGTTCCAGGTCTTCCAAAAACAAGATCAGGAAAGATCATGAGAAGAATTTTGAGATCAATTGCAAAAGGTGAACCAATTACCCAAGATATCTCTACTCTTGAAGATCCTTCAATTGTACAAAAAATTCAAAGCTGTTTACTATAAATAGATTAAAAACAATTCAGCATTTAGTGCTGAATTGTTTAATAAAACTCTACATAATCATAAAAAAAACAAATAAGTCAAATAATTAATAATCTACAAAAATCTTGCTATTATAAATAAAAAAGGATTTATATGGCATTTTCACCTCAAAATCGTAAAGGCACTATTAGTGGTATTATCTTTGTAGCGATTTTTGCAGCAGCGGCAACTATGATATCAGATATTGGAGCTGTTAAGGCACTTGGAATCTCTCCTTTGGTTATTGGTATTGTAATGGGTATATTTTATGCAAATACTCTTCATAATCAAATACCTAGTGAATGGGGAACGGGTATTACATTTTCAGCCAAAAAGATACTTAGATTTGCGATTGTTTTTTATGGTTTTAGAATAACTTTTCAACAGATTGCAGATGTTGGCATGGACGGATTCATGGTCTCTCTGATTATGCTCTCCTCTACATTTTTATTGGGTAGTTATCTTGGTATGAAAATTTTTAAAATGGATAGAGATACTTCAATGCTTACAGCTGCGGGTGCTTCTGTTTGTGGTGCGGCTGCTGTTTTGGCAACAGAGCCTGTATTGAAAGCTGAAGAGCATAAAGCGGCTATTGCTGTCTCTATGGTTGTTCTTTTTGGTACTATTTCTATGTTTTTATATCCTATTCTTTATGCTGCTATTATAGAACCTGCAACTGGTTTTTTGCATATGAGTACTCAAGAGTTTGGTATTTATGTGGGTGGAACTATTCATGAAGTGGCTCAAGTGGTAGCTGTTCCCGCTTCTATAGCTGGAGCTCCTACTGATATGGCAAACTCTGCTGTAATTGTAAAGATGACAAGAGTTATTATGATTGCACCATTACTTATTATTTTGGGACTTTATCTTTCTTATCAAGCCAAAAAGAGTGGTACAGTTGGCGGTGGTGTAAAATTGGTAATTCCTTGGTTTGCAGTCTATTTTGTAGGTATGGCAGGATTTAATTCTCTTCATCTTGTACCTGAAAATATTGTAAATATCATCAATGAAATAGATACATTTTTACTAACTATGGCGATGACTGCTCTTGGTATGGGTACAATTTTTTCTAAATTTAGAGGTTTAGGATTGGCTCCTATTTATACCGCTTTATCTATGTTTGTATGGTTGGTAGTTGGTGGATTTGTAGTTACCAAAATAGTAGTAGCAACCTTTTAAAATGAGAATATAGCATGTCATAACATGCTATATTTTATAAGAAATTCTAGTATAATCTTTTATTATGACATTGAGAGAACTAGAACTGTTTTATGCACTATCTGAGAGTCCACATATATCTCAACTTGCCCAAAAAGTGTCGATAAGTCAATCGGCTATATCTTTGGCTATTAAATCTCTTGAAAAAAAACTTTCAGAACCTCTATTTGATAGACTTGGTAAAAGATTGGTACTAAATGAGAGAGGTAGGCTTTTTAAAGATAAAACTTATAAACACTTTTTGGCTCTAAAAGATGCTGAAGATTTTTTTAGGAAAGATAAACTCTCTGGTATTTTGAAAATTGCCTCTAGTAAAACTATAGGTGAATTTATCATGCCTCAAATCATTTTTGATTTTTTGGTTGAACATCCAAATGCAACTATAAATAAAAATATTAAAAACTCTTCACAAATTATTCAAATGCTTCTTAATGGTGATATAGATATGGGTATCATAGAGATAGAGTGTGATGATCCAAATATCATAAAAGAGGAGCTAGGAGAAGATAAACTTGTTGTGGTTTCAAGCGATAAAAAACTTAAAAATAGAGAACTCTATATTGATCAGTTATTTTCAAAAAAGTGGATATTAAGAGAGAAAGGTTCAGGTACTAGAGGTATCTTTCTCAATTCTCTTGATAATATAGCCAAAGATCTAAATATTTTTATGGAGTTTACAGAGTTTGAAGAGATGAAAACTCTTCTTGAAAAAAATAGAGATGTCATCACATGCATATCAAAATTTGTAGTCTCCAAAGAGCTAAAAAGAGAAGAGCTCTTTGAAGTAAAGTTAAAAAATATCAGCTTAGAGCGAAAACTATATATTATCTATCACAAAAATAAGTATAAAACCATACTATTTAAAGCATTTCAAAAATATATAGAGACCCGCTTCATAACGACTTCATAAAATCAAGAGATTTTAAAAAATTGGTTTGTCTGTTAGGTTTTTATGGTTGTAATTCATCAATTTTTAATCCACTTCTCTTTTAGTTCGTCATGATAACTTTTGTTGATGCCATTTGGTTCTCTTAATTTTAAAAGTTCTTGATTTACTCTCTCTCTTAGTTTATCTCCTGTTGGGAAGATAATACCATAGTTTTGTGGGTTGAATTGAAATGGAAAAACAGTTACAACTCTCTTTTTTTGCTCTTTGTTTAGTTTGTTTGCAAGATATACAATTCTAGGTCCATCATGTACTAGAGCTTCAGCTTTGCCATTTAATATTAGATCAATTCCATCTTGAAGTGTTTTTACAGGTATTACATTTGCACCCAATTTTTCAAGATATTTTCTTGGTGCATCGGTGGCGACAGCTGCTACATATTTTCCTGCTAAATCTTTGTGACTTTTGATGGAACCACCAACAGCATTTGCCGTGAGAGAAGCTGTAACAATTGCCGTAAGAATACTTAGAGAGATAAGACCTGTGATATGCCAGAGTAGATCTATTGTTCTAGCAAGACCTTTACTTCTAGGTGTTTCCCAAGTTACAAGCATTGTAATACCCCACCAAAAAGATTCATAAATACCTTTAAAATAATTTTTTGGAAAAAGATTTGAGTTTTTATCTTGTCTATCTACAAACCACCTTAGATGAATAGTAATTAGAAGAAAAAGAATAAAAAGTAATATGGTTTGTGTAGTAATAAGTTTTTTTACCTCTTTTGCCATAATTGATAAAACACTAGAAGATGAGTTTTGGGTATTTACCATTACTTGTAGACCAAGTTCATACATAGAAGCAGAAAAATCTATTGTTTTTTCTCGATTAGAATTAATAGTAATAGCTGCTATAGAGCTATTAACTTCTCTATTTTTTGTAGCATTTACAAGTTCTGTTGTATTATTATAGTAGAGCCATTGAGTTTTGAGTCCAAGGTTCTGGGCTATGGCATTCCATAAATCAATACTAAATCCTCTTGGTACTCTTTTCTCTTCTGATACATTTTTATCATACATAACCCAAGGTTCTGTATATTTGATACCTACTTTTATAGTTTCTGTAGCATAAAGCGAAAAACTAAATAGTAATATAATTGATAAAATTTTTTTCACGATAATAAATCTCCTTATAATGGCGTATTATAATGGAGATTTTATTATGTTTTGGTATTTTACCTCTTTTTTTTGATGAGTGAATTTAATAATTCCAAAAATTCCTCTACATTGCCTGTGCCTTGTACCTTTTTTAACACTTTTGAACCATTTGCATCTATAAAGTAGAAAGCTGGAGTTCCCAAAGATTTAATTCCTAATGGAAACTTTTCAAGGATCGCATTTTTTTTGACAAAAACAAAATTTTTATTTAGTCTCTCTTTGACTTTTGGATTTACCATAACCTCTTGATCCATTTTGATGCAACCTCGACAATATGGTATAAATCCCTCAATCAAAATAATTTTATTCTCTTTTTGAGCTTTTTTGAGAGCCTCTTCATAACTAAATCGCTCTACACTATGTTTGACAATCACCTCTTCACCATAATCATAAATATAGTTAGATATCAGTTCAATCTCTTCATCACTTATATTTCCATCAAAACATGGGCTATCTCTAAAAAATTTATAAATATGTTTGGTGATTTTACTCTTTTTGGGATCGGGATTTTTGATATACTCTTCGATAAACTCTTCAAGCTCCATTCGATGAGCCTCTTGGTCAATCATTCGATCTCCAACTTGATCTTTTAGAATAAATGAGAGTTGATTTAGTGTTGGTGCTTTGAGTGATAATATAGTGTTGTTTTTATCAAAATTTTCATTTAGTTTTTGTTTATCAATATAGTGAGAGTGACATGAAAGACATTTGGAATCAAAAATATCTTTTGCACTATTAGCAAAAATTGAGATTGTAGATAATAGTAAAATAATTGAAGTTTTTGTCATGCGGTTTCCTTGAAAGTGATTTTTTATTTTAATATATTTTTAATTATTAGGAACTCTTTTTCTCTATTGTATCCAAAAAGATTAATCAAAATTTAAAATTTTTATCTCCTTAATGTAAATTTCTATTAATTGAGCTATAATTATAAAAAATATCTTAAAAATATAAAAATGGCGTGATTTGGCGTGAAAGGTGGATTTTTTGAATAGATATGAAAAGATTATTGTAGAGAGTTTTGAGCAAAATTATCAGCAGAGTATTTCTGAACTTTTTATTCATACAAATATACCAAAACGGACACTAAATCGTTATCTTAAGTTATTGATTAATAGTGGTGAAATTGAGGCTATAGGGGAGGGTAGAGGTAGATATTATCAGCGAATTTCAAAGCCAAAAATAAACCATATAGCTGTTTTAAAAAGTGGTGAATTAGTTGGTTTTTTAGATAAAGAGGAGGGGCGTTATCTTTTTGAATATGATAAAAACTATAAAGGTAAAAAATTAGATGGCTTAATAAAAGATGGTATTTTTATATCTTCTTCTCTATTTCCTATTTTTGAAAATTTGATTCCTGAGAGTGATAGGCGAGATGCTTATATTAGTGAAGGTAAAAATTTGGCAGAGATATTGTTGGAGCTTGAAAATAGTCATGGAGATTTTGATTTTATCTTCGCAGATAAACTTTATGCTTACAAAAATGATTATAGTGATCGTAAAAATTGGGTTTTGGTAAAAGAGAATATTTTAGAGAAGCAAAGTTTTGTCAATATTTTGGATCTAAAACTAGATATAGATAATGAAATTCTTAAAGACAAGGGTAAACACTCCTCTCTTAGTGGCTATCAAAATAAAATAGATGTTAATATAGATTTTGAATCCAAAAAGATAGAACAAAGTAACAATGCTCTTTATATGCTTAAGCCCTACAATGAAGGGAGTGCTATTTATAATTTTAGAGCCAAGGATCAGATGTATCTACCATATTTAGGACTAAATGAACATCTTTTTATGAGCTTTGCCAAAAATGCCTATGGGTTTGATGTCCCTTGGAGTGGTCTTGTAGTAGGAGAGATAGATTTTCATTATATGGTCAAGCGATATGATAGATATGATGGTTATAAATATGAACAGAAAGATTTTGCTCAGATCATGAATATCAAAAGTGACCAGAAATATTTTACTACAAGTGAAAAGCTTTTTGATTCCATTGGAGAGGTTGTAAAAGGTAAAGAAGAAAAAATTAGATTTTTGGAGTTTTATCTATTCTCTTTTGTGATTGAACATGCCGATTTGCATCTCAAAAATATATCCATTATTAATATCGGTCGAAATAAATATAGACTCTCCCCTCTATATGATCTTATCTCAAATGGTGTATATAGAGGAGATAGTGATGAGCTTGGCTTAGCCTTAGATGGTAAGAGACAAAATATTTCACTCAACTCTTTTTATATGCTTTCAGCTAGATTAGGCATCAGTAAGTTACAAACCAAAAAAATTGCAAAAAGAGTGATAGAAATTTTTATAGATAAATTTCCCTACTATATTGATATTAGCTCTAAGATTACAGCCTTTGATAATCTAAAAGTACAAAAGAGTAGATATGGCTTTACTGATTTTTCTTCTCATCTTGAAAAGTTTTATAATAGAAGGATAGAGAGATTGAAACAGAGAAAATTTTTGAAAGATTTGGGTATTTAACTACTAACGCAATAATAATTTTATTATATTATGAAGTTATTGTTGCGTTAGATTGGAGAGTATAGTCTCCAATCTAAAAATTTAAAACCTTCATACTCTCTCTTGCAATTTCAAGCTCTTCATCTGTTTTGATGACCAAAATTTTTATTTTGCTTTTGGTTGTATTGATCTCTTGTATATTTTGGTTATTTCTTTCTATATCCAAAGTTGCATCGATACTTATATCAAGGTTTTGGCATACTTTTTCTCTGATTATTGGGCTATTTTCTCCTATTCCACCTGTGAAGATTATGGCATCGACTTTGCTTAGTTCTACGCTGTAGGCTCCTATATATTTTTTGATTTTGTTTGTAAAAATCTCTATTGCTAGTTTTGATTTGGGGCTATTTTGATCTAAGATTTTTCTTAGATCACTCTCTCCACAAACTCCTTTTAATCCGCTCTCTTTGTGTAGTATAGTATTTATTTGTTCTATGCCAAAGCCTAAAGAGTGAAGATAAAAGATGATGGCAGGGTCTATATCTCCTGATCTTGTTCCCATCATGAGTCCTTCTAGTGGAGTGAATCCCATTGATGTATCTATGCTTTTGCCATTTTGGATTGCTGTGGCACTTGCTCCATTTCCTAGATGTAGGGTTATTAGGTTTAGGGTGTTTAGATCTTTTTTTAGATATTTAGATGCCTCTTTTGCTACAAAATGGTGAGATGTTCCATGAAAGCCATATCTTCTGATATTGTGTTTTGTATATAGATCATAGGGAAGGGGATATATAAAAGATGATGGGGGCATACTTTGGTGAAATGCCGTATCAAAAATAGCAATTTGAGGTTTATCTAGATCATGTGCTATTGAGATTTTTATTCCTTCTAAGTTTGCTCTATTATGAAGGGGGGCTAGTGGTATTAGCTCCTCTATCTCTTTTATAACTTCATTGGTGATTAGGGTGGGGGAGTGAAACTTTTCACCGCCATGAACTACTCTGTGACCATAAGCGTCTATATTTTCATCTATTGATTCTAATATATTTTTTAGCTCTTTTGCATAATCTTTTACTTCTGCTAGAGTTTTGCTCTTTATCACTTTTTGAGATGGCATATCAAAAAGTTTATATTTGATTGATGAACTACCTACATTCAGTACCAAAATTTTCATGATGATTGTGCCTGAATTGCTGTAATTAGAATAGTATTTATGATATCTGCTACTTTTGCTCCGCGGCTTAGATCATTGACAGGTTTGTTTAATCCTTGCAGTATTGGACCAATTGCAACAGCTCCACTACTTCTTTGGACTGCTTTGTATGTGTTGTTTCCTGTGTTTAGATCAGGAAATATTAATACAGTTGCATTTCCTGCTACTAGACTATCTGGTAGTTTTGTTTTGGCTACACCCTCATCAATTGCAGCATCATATTGTATTGGTCCTTCTACCTCAAGAGATGGTTCTCTTTGTTTGATTATTTGTGTTGCTTCTCTTACCTCCTCTACCTCTTCACCTGAGCCTGAATCTCCACTAGAGTAAGATAACATTGCGATTTTGGGGTCAATTCCAAAAGATGATGCACTCTTTGCGGAGCTAATAGCAATTTGTGCCAACTCCTCACTATTTGGGGATTGGTTGATTGCACAATCTGCATATACTAGTACTTTTGTATCTAAGCACATGAAGAATAGGCTAGAGATAATTGATGTATTTGGTTGTGTTTTGATAATCTGAAAGGCTGGTCTTACTGTTTGGGCTGTAGTATGAATTGCTCCACTAACCATTCCATCTACATATCCCAGATGTACAAGCATTGTTGCAAAATAGTTTTCATTATGCGTCATGACATCTCTTGCTTGTTCTTTTGTCATGCCTTTATGTTTTCTAAGATTGTATAGTGTTTCAATAAACTCTTCTGTAAGATTTGAAGTTTGAGGATTAATAATAGTTGCTTTTTTTATATTTAATCCAAGAAGAGCCGCTCTATGATATATCTCTTTTTTATTTCCAATGAGTGTAATATCTACAGCCTTACAATTTAGAAGATTTTCTGCTGCTCTTAATATTCGATTATCATTGCTTTCTGGCAGTACAATATTTTTTCTCTTTTTTCTAGCTTTTTCAAAAAGATTATATTGAAACATTAATGGTGTCATTATGGAGGTTGACTCCATATGTAATCTATCTGTTATCTCTGATTTGTTTATATATTTACAAAAAGCTCCTAGTGCAATTGCGATTTTTGTATAACTTTTTGCTTCAATTGTAGGTCTAATATGGCTTACATCCATAGCTGAAGTATATGTATCTGTATCAATTGCCAAAATAGGAATAGAGAGATTATCAAATCCATGTAAAAGTTTCGCAATGATCTTTTTTGGTCTTAGCCCACCTGTAAGTAATATCCCTGAGATAGTAGGTGTGCTTTTGGCATGTACTGCTACAAGAGAGCCCACAATAATATCACTTCTATCCCCCGGAACTATAATTAGGTCTCCCTCTTCTATTCGTTTGAGAAAGTTATCAAGTGTCATAGATGCAATTTTGGTATGTCTTACTTGTCTATTTAGATTTTTTGTCTCTCCAAAAAGGAGTTGGGCTTTTAATCCTTTTTTAATATCTGATATATTAATACTCTCTAGTGCATCAATTTGTGGAAGAATATAGAAGTTTGAGACAATAGAGTTTTCATGTAAAAGTTTGGTTAGAGATGAAAAATTTGAGTGAGCTACTCTATTTATAAATGTTCCAAAATGGTCAATGCCTTCATCTTTGATACTGTTTTTATCAACTTGTAGTGCTTCTAATATCTCTATATTACTCTTCTCTTTTGCATTGATAATTGATATGAAAGAGCTACCTAGATTTTTTGCTATCTCTAAATTTATATCAAAATCTAGATTTACAGTTATCTCTTCTCTATTTAATCCTGCTATTAAGATAAAATCAAACTCTTTTTCTAATTTCTTTAGCTTTATAATAAGCTCTTGTAAAATAGTATTGTTTCTATCTTTTGAGCTTAGTTCTCTAAATTTATCAAGTGTAAAACCATATGAGCTTTGAGGATCTTGAGAGAGTGAAAAGTGATTAAAAAGTAGTTGAATATGTGGATCATCTTGAACAGTATGTTTTATAATTGGTCTAAAAAACCCTACTCTATGATAGCGTCTTTTGAGTAGATGCATCATTCCCAAGCAGACAAAAATACTGCCTGCTCCTCTCTCAAAAGATGAGATATAAAGGGATTTTATCTTCATTTTTTATATTTTTTTCTCTAGTTTTTCAAATCCAGGCAAAATTTTACCCTCTAATAGTTCCAAACTAGCTCCACCACCTGTGGAGATAAAACTAATATTCTCTTTTTCATCTGCTTTATCTACAGCATTTGCTGTATCTCCACCACCTACAATACTATAAGCATAAGTATCAGCTATAGCATGAGCTACTCTAAATGTACCTTTTGAAAATCTATCAATTTCAAAAATTCCCATAGGTCCATTCCAAATAATAGTATTTGATAGTCCAATAGCCTCCTCAAAAAGTTTAACAGTAGCAGGACCTAGATCAACAGCAGAAAATCCCTCTAATACATCTTGAGCTGGTACAATTTTGACATCTATTGGTCTCTCTATGCTATCAGTAATGACAACATCAACAGGCATATATACATTTACATTCTCTTTTTTTGCCTCTTTTAAAATTTTGAGTGCTTCATCCATGTACTCATCTTCTACAAGAGAGCTTCGCATGTTGTAGCCTATTGCTTTGAGGAATGTATTACTCATAGCTCCTCCAAGAATAAGCTTATCTATTTTTGGAAGGATACTATGTAAAAGTGTGATTTTGGAAGATACTTTTGAACCACCTACTACAAGAGCGATTGGATTTAGTGGATTGAATAGTGCTTTTGCAAATGCATCTATCTCTCTTTTTAGTAAAAAACCAGCAACTTTAGTCTCTACAAAGTCTGTAATTGCATAAGTAGAGCTATGTTTTCTATGGCTTGTGCCAAAAGCATCATTTACAAATACATCACATAGTTGTGCTAATTTTTGAGCAAGGATCGTATCATTTTTGGTTTCGCCTTCATGAAATCTAATATTTTCAAGTAAAAATAGTTTTCCATCTGTTGCACTGTTGATATAGTTTGTATCTTTTTCAAAATCTTCAATTAGTTCTATTTTGTTATTAAGTAGCCTTTCTACTCTTCTAACAATATATTTGAGTGAAAAATTTGGATCAACTTTTCCTTTTGGACGACCTAAATGTGATACAAGAGTGATAGATTTTGCATTATGATCTATACAGTGATTAATTGTATATAGAGCTTCTTTAATTTTTTTGTCATCTGTAATATTATGGTGTTTATCCATAGGTACATTGAAATCTACACGAATTAAGACTCTTTTATTTTCAACACTAATATCTTTTAGACTCTTTACATCTTTCATTACTTCTATATTATTTAACAATGTTTTTTCCTTTTAATAATTTAGCACCTTTTAGGCTTCCTTCTTTTAGTGAGGATATCTTTATATCGACTTTTTTTCTATTTCTATGAAATGAGGCTCTTCCTTGCTCTTTTGTCAAAAAAGATAAAATTTTTTCACTGCTATTTTTTACTACACTTCCACCCAATACTATAGTATCTGGATCAAAGAGGTTTAAAATAGTATGAAAACCAAAAGCTAAACCTTTATAGAAATTTTCATATATAAAATCAGCATCCTCTCTTTTGATGGCATCAAAATTTTCAAGTGAATAGATAGGTAGATTTAATCCAAAATGTTTTCCCCATTTTTCAATGCTACCACCACTACTACTAAGTTCTAGACAGTCCCTTCTTCCACATCCACATTGAAATGGTGTGGATTGAAAAGGTATATGTCCTATCTCTCCACTAAAATTGTGGGATCCTTTTATTACCTCATTGTTATATACAAAAGCAGAACCAAAACCAGTACCTATATATAATACCGCTAACATTTTTGCACTCACTAGCTCATTTTCTGCTAGTGCAGCACAGTTTAGATCATTATCTATCTCTAAATCTATTTTGTATTTCTCTTCTACATACTCTTTGACTTTAAAATTTTGCATTTTTATATTTGGAGCTGAAATAATTTCTCCATTTTCTACTTGTCCCGCATATGATATACCTATGAACTCTATATTATGCTTTGGTAAAAAATTATCTAAAAAACTTTTTAGATCGATATCTTTACTAGATTGGGTATATATCTCCTCATCATCAAGGCAATATCTAAAGTTGGTACCACCAAAATCTATATATAGATTCATTATTACTACTCCTTTAGGATTTGTGTAGCTGTTTCAGGTAAAATTGTATTGATAAAAATATTACTATCTAGTTCATATCCTGCTATATTATATAGTCTTGGAATGATATGAATGTGAAATCTGTAGCTATCATTGAGGGTAGTATCGTCCAAAAATGGTGCATTTTTAATGATCATATTAAAAGGAAAATCTTCTAAAGCCTTTTTAAGTCCACTAAATACAAATGTAATTACTTCACTTAGTGCATATATCTCTTTATCATCTAACTGATTTATACATGAGTGACTATTTTTTGATATGATCATAACTTCAAAAGCAAAAGATGAAGCGTATGGACAAAATGCTATAAAAGAGCTATTTTCAAAAAGTATCCCTTTTTTATGCTCTTTCTCTTCATAAATAATATCATCAAATAGATTTCGTTGGTGCTTTTGATAATATTTTTTATAAAACTTTATATCTTCTAGCTCTTTTTTGGGGATAAATGGCATTGCTATTAGTTGGGAGTGTGAGTGTGAGAGTGTAGCTCCTGCATTTTTTCCATGATTTTTGAATAAGGATATATATTTGAGTCTTGTATCTCTCCTTAAGCCTTCGACCCTCTCTTTGATAATTGTAAAATAGTCTATAAAATTATCAATATCAAAATCATACATTTGTAAGTTGTGATGAGGTGTTTCTATGATTATCTCATGAGCTCCAAATCCATCCCTTGTCTCAAAAAAACTATCTCTTTGTGAAGTTGGTTCTCTCTCTATTGATAGAGCATTATATAAGTTTGGTACGACACGACATCTCCAACTATTTATATCATGATGATCTGAAATACGACTAATTTCACTTATAGTTAAATGTTCATTCCCTGCTTCAAATGGACAATCCTCTCTATTTTGATTAAAGAGGATATTTTTTCCAAAGCTACTTGGTCTTTTTGCTCGTTTTGGTGAAAAGAGTGTCCAATCCCTTTTTAATTTACAATATCTAAATTCTGACAATGGTTCTCCTTCTCTTAAACAAACCAGTTTTTAAGTTTTAAATTTTCAATACTAATAATAAAATCATCTTGAATTGGAAATGATTGCTTCACTTTTCCATCTAATATAATTTGAAATTTGAAATTGATTTGACTCTCTTTAAAAATTGATCTTTTGATCGCAATTTCTATACGCTTTTGATGAAAAATGGTGAGTGAAGTACCCTCCATCTTTATCTCTTGAAGTCCATCTTTGATCTTTACTTTAAATATTTTATCATTGAGTGTAATTATTATTAGATAACTCTCTTTTTTGAGATCAGTTAAATTTCCATTAAATGCAAAAAAGAGATTTTCACGATCATATCCATATCTAATACTTTTGATAATACTACTAGAATCCATAACACTAAAAGCTTGTTTTAGATCTACAAAACCAGAGTTTAACCACTCATAATATGATGTTTTTTTATCATTAATTTGAGGGGAGATACAATCTAGTGGTTTTCGGTGAAATGTATTTGTATCCTCCTTCTTTACAATAGGGGTTAATATCTCTATAGGAGTAGAGATATTCAAAAGATTATATATATTGATTAGATGTTTTCTAAAAAGTGCATCAAATTCTGCTTTTTGTACAGTAAAATGATCATCTCCATACCACCAAAACCAATCACTTCCAAGGGCTATCATGAACTCTTTTTCTATTAGCTGTTTTGTGTATGGATTTATACTATTTATCTCTTTATCATAATCTTTTTTTGTGATATCCAAAAGCTCCCAAGCTCTATTTTTTTGTTCACTCCCAATCCAAATATCAAAGTTTCCATTAATCCAACTTCCACTTGCAAGAGAGTGAATAATCTCTGTTTTTATATCACTTTTTTGACTAATTTCGTCCATATGAATAGATTCAATCCAATCCTCTTGTTCTAGTAGAGAGTAGAGTGTTTCAAAAAATTCTAAAGCATTATTTGGAAAAAACTCCCAAGCATTTTCACCATCCAAAATAACATTTACTAATGGTGAAAAATCGCATGAATCATAAATATTTCTAAGGTGTGCAATAAAATCTAATGCAGATTCTAATGCATTTTTATTGCTATATTCAAACCCAATTAGATCACTTAGATATTTATCACGAAATCTTACCTCAATGGTTTTATCTTCTATCTGAATACTATAGTTTTTGTAGATATTTTTTTTGTCATAGTTATGAATACTTTTGTATAAAACTTCTTCATCACTACAGAACCATTTGATACCATTTTTTGCAAACAGTGAGGCAGTTTTATTGCTGACACTTCCTTCGGCTGGCCAAAAACCTGTTGGTTTTTTAGCAAATAATTTTTCAAAATACTCTATTGCATACTCTGTATTTTTTGTTGCAAACTCTCTAAAATCAGCATCTATTGAAGGAAGAGTGACATTATATCGAGCCTCTGTAGCAGAGTTGATATCCAAAAGAAGAGGTGTAATAGGATGATAATATGGTGTAGTTATAAGTGAAATTTTATTTTCATCAGCCAATGATTTATAAAATGGGACAATTTCTCCAAGAAATTTGATGAGGGTATGTATTAGCTCCTCTTTATCTTGTTGTGTAAAATTTTCTCCCTTTTGCAGTAGTGATTTGATTACATGAGAGTTCTCTCTCAAATATACTCCACACCATGAGAGTAAAAAAAGTACTTGAGTATCCAACAGTTCATTGTAACTAAAGTGATCAATTGTATTGTCATTTTTATATTTTATATAGAGATTATAATATCTTTTGAGTGGTTTAACCATGTTTTTCTCATTTGATAAGAAGAGGTAACTCTCCAAATAACCTCTCTCCTCTTTACTTAAGTTATGAATATCTTTTTGTAAAGCCAAAAGTAGACGATCATTTGCATTTCCATTGATATATGACTCTATTTGAAAAAGTAGAGAGGGAACAAGATTAAATGTAGCCTTCTCTTTTTGAAATTTACTCATATACCAAGGAAGATCATAATAATCCTTGATGGCATGTAAGAAGACCCATGGCATTTGGGTCTTCTGATCTATATCATCTCTATAGTAGGGCTGGTGCATATGCCATACAAAGGCAAGATGTAACTTCTTATTCATTGATCCAGTCTGTAATCTTATTATTGTATTCGTCATATATCTCTTGAAGCTGTGTTTTATTAGCAGCTTGAATATATATGTTTAAAAAGTCGGTATGCTCATCAGGAACCATTAAAATCCAACTATTATCATCTATCCATATTTTGACACCATCTATATTATTAGATTTTTTATCTTTAGCATCTTCCATAAATTTTCGCATCATTTTGCCCTTAAATTTACTTTGACAATGGATATTTTCACCTCTATATGCAAATGGAGGGATCTGTTTGACAACTTCGGAAAATGTTGTATCTGCTTTTTTGAGTAGTTCTAAAATTTTGAAACTAGCATAAATTGCATCTTTATTTAGACCAAATTCGCTAAAGGCAAAACCACCATCTGTATCTCCTATGAGAGTGTACTCTTCAAGCTCTGATGCTTTGAAGTTTGCAAATTGGTTTTGTACAATATCTAAATTTTCGTATTTTACAAAATCTGGTGCCCATGCAGGCAAGAATACTTTTGTTTTCTCTGTAGCTGTTTTATTTAGTAGCTCAAGCACAACTAGAAGTAAAATATAGTCATCAATTCTCTCTCCACCATCTGCAATCGTTTGCATTCTCTGTCCATTTGGATAGATTAAGAATCCACAATCAAGTCCCATACTTTTAACTATTGTAGACATGTTTTGTTGAGATGTAACAATTGTTTCTGATAAATCTGATAGTTTTTTATCATCTTTATATGCATTTAAAATAATATTATCAATAGATAGAGCATTCGCAATTTTTGGATAGATATTTGCAGTGGATCCAAACATAATATCAACTGCAACTTTGAGTTTAGATTTTTTGAAAATATTAGTATCTATCATCTCTTTTACATCTGTAATATAATCTTCTGTCAAATCACTTGGCTGTTCAATATCTCCAATTTCTGTATAAATAACTCTTCTAAAGTTCTCTCTAAAGAATATTCTCTCTATTGATTTTGCAAAATTTGTATCTATTGGCAGTGCTTCACTTGTATAGAAGATAATCTCAGTATCATTTGGATTTACAAGTGATTGTCTAAGATGTACACCTGCATATAGTTCATTTTGTGCTGCTAGGCTATGACGCATAACATTAGATGGAATAACTTCCAAATCAATTACATTAATACCTGTAGATAACATACCACTTAAAAATGCTCTTTTAAGCATTCTTGAACTTTTATGATAATCCCTAGAGATATAGATTTTTGAACCTTTTTTGAGTGTTGTTCCAAAAGATTCAGCAAGTTTAGTAGACATTTCACAAGAGAGTTCAATATTTGTACTACCAATTACACTACCTGCTTGGAAAATAGATGACTTATATTTTCCGCCCCAAATAATATTATTACTAATTACAGCACTATTGTCTATTGTTTTATCTGTCCATACAATAACATCTTTTTCAAAAGATGCTTTATCTCCAACTTCACAGTTTTCAGCGATAATTAGACCATGTTTAGCTTTTACATTTTTGCCAAATTTATTATTATTACAGATTACTGCCTTGGATATAACAGATTTATAACCTATTTGTGTATCATTCCAGATAGTACAGTTATCTAGTTCTACATGCTCTCCCAAATGGCTATTATCTCCGATTACTACATTATCAAGAGATACTCCACCCTCTACAGTGATATTTTTTCCTAATACTACAAGTCCATTTATGCGAATTAGTTCAGGAAGTGTTGTTCCCTCTTCTATATATGCTACACCATTTTCAAACTTATGCTTTTGACCCTTAAATGGAAGTTTGATCTCCCCATCAAAGATATCTTGATAAACTTCTCTATAGCTTTGAGGATTTCCTACATCTCTCCAATATCCCTCAATTGGACAACCCCATAGATCAATACCACTTTTCATAAGAAGAGGGAATAGATCTTGTGCAAAATCAAAATTTGACTCTATTGGAATATAATCTAAAATTTCTGGTTCTATTAAATAGATACCTGTGTTGATAGTGTCACTAAAAACCTCTCCCCAGCTTGGTTTTTCCAAAAATTTCTCAATTTTATCCTCTTCATTTGCAATAACAACACCAAATTGAAGAGGGTTTTCTACAGGCGTTAGAGCGATGGTTAGTTTTGAATTTTTCTCTTTGTGAAAATTTGCAATTTGTGGAAAATCAAAATCTGTTACTAGATCTCCACTAACAATAATAAATGTTTCATCCAAAAACTCTCTTGCAAATCCAACAGCTCCAGCTGTGCCATAATCATCTTCGGGTTTGAAATATGTGATATTTACACCAAAATCTTTTCCATCTCCAAAATAATCTTTTATTATTTCAGGTTTAAAATAGAGTAACACGGCTATATCTTTGATTCCTAAATCATCTCTAAGTTTGATAATAATATGTTCCATCATTGGTCTATTTAAAATAGGTAACATTGGTTTTGGCATAGAGTTTGTAAGAGGTTGAATTCGTGTTCCAAATCCACCTGCAAGAACGATTGCTTTCATGACTTTCCTTAATATGAGATTTCTTTTATAACTAATTAAAAATAAAAAATAAGCTACAAAAGAAGTCTATTTTAATATTTTTTAATACTTCTTTTATATCGACGAATGTTTAAATATCTTAATAAAATTGTAACATTATTTATTAATAATATAGGCATGTTTTTTGCTTAAGTCATAAGTAGTATCATGAGAAATTTACAGAAAGTTAAAATATATGAAAAAAACAAATCTACTATTTGGTATACACTGCCACCAACCAGTTGATAATTTTGATAAAGTTTTGTATGAAGCAATAGAAAAATCATACAAACCTTTTTTCAAAATTTTAAAAGAGTTCCCTACATTTAAATGCTCAGTTCACTATAGTGGATGGCTTTTAGAGTTTATCCAAAAAAATGACCCTGAACTTTTTGCTCTTATGCAATCACTATCTAATCAAATTGAATTTTTTACAGGCGGATATTATGAACCAATATTAGCTGCAATTCCTTCAAAAGATCGTATTGCCCAGATTAATAAATTGAGTATTTATATCAAAAAATATTTTAATCAAGAGCCGAAAGGCTTATGGTTAACTGAAAGAGTTTGGGATAACTCTATTATAAAAGATCTAGTAGAGTGTGGTATTGAGTATGTTATTGTTGATGATTATCACTTTATTGCTAATGGATATAATAGGGATAATCTTAATGGATATTTTTTGACAGAAGAGGGCGGAGAGAAAATTGCACTTTTCCCTATTCATCAAGAGCTTAGATATCAGATACCTTTTGGCTCTCTTGAACAAGTAGAGAAAACATTGCATACATTTGAAGCAGAAGATGGAAAAAATGCAGCAATTATTTTTGATGATGGAGAAAAATTTGGTATTTGGCCAAAAACTTTTGAGATGGTCTATGAAAAAGAGTGGCTAAGAGATTTTTTTAGACAAAGTGTTGAAGATGAGAAGATTAATATTCAATTTTTTAGTGAGTTTTATAACTCTAATGTACCTATCTCTCTTGCATATTTGCCAACACTCTCATATCAAGAGATGGGTTCATGGTCATTTGGTGCAGATGATAGCAATAGATTAGAAGATCTCTTGCACTCAGTTCCTGATAGTTCAAAATTTATTAAAGGTGGTATTTGGAAAAACTTTTTGACTAAATATCCAGAGAGTAATTGGATTCATAAACGAATTCTTGAATTATCATCTAAAGCTCTTGAAGATGATGAATATTTGGATGCTCTATATCGTGCAGAGTGTAATGATGTATTGTGGCATGGGGTATTTGGAGGAATTTATCTACCAAATTTAAGAGATAGTGCTTATAGATATATTATAGAGTGCGAAAAATTATTGAAACGAAAATATAGTGTAATGGATATTGATTTTGATGGTAGAGATGAGTATCTATTTAATCAAAAAGATTTGATCTTTATATTTTCCCCGCATGGTGGGCAGTTATGTGAGTTGGATGTTAAAGAGAAAAATTTTAATCTTCAAAATAGCATGACTCGACACCGTGAATCATATCATAGTAAAATAGAGATTTCAGATAAAAAAACTGAAGATGAGATCAGTACAATTCATGATAACAGACTTCAAATAGATAAAGATGTCTCAATAGATTATGATTGGTATCTAAAAAGATCAATGATAGATCATATTGGTGATGATCTGTTAAGTGTGGATAATTTTAAAAGTTGCTCTTTTGGTGAGTATGGAGATTTTGCAAATCAGGTATTTGATATTTTATCATCAGATGAAAATAGTATAGCCTTTAAAAGAGAGGGTGGAATTTATCAAAATGCTCACTATGCTACTTCAATAGAAAAACAAATTAAACTTAGTGATGATTTTATTGAAGTGAAAATAGATTTAAATACGCTTTATGATAAACAGTTAAGATATCTTCATGAGTGGAATTTACATTTTCCAAATATTAATAGTATTAAAATTAATGATAAAAAATTAGATGATAAACTTATTTTCAAAACTAATACGCTTACTATAAGAGATGAAATTTTAGATAAAGTTTTTAAATTTAATTTTAAAGAGCATATTGAAGTATTTGTTGTTTGTATAGATACTGTTAGTCAAAGTGAAAGTGGTGTAGATGTTACTTCTCAAGGTGTAAGTTTTGGTTTTGTGAAAAGTTTTGAAAAATTACTATCTTTTGAGTATAAATTCTCAATAAGTGAGTAGGTTAGTAAGAATTAGTGAAAAATTTTCTGATTTATAAATTTTATAACGCTTTGATATAGTTTAATATTTGAGGGTTATAGTTCAACTGTTTTTGAATATTTGTGAATTGTCTACTTTTTTATAAAAAATATAGGCTTTAATCTTTTTTTGAATGTTCGATATAAAACATAGATCCAAAGGATTTGGATGAATTAGGATCAAGGAAGTTTTTATGGATGTAATACATTTACGCAGAAAAACATTAAATAAATCTCTTCTTTATGTTGAAGATAATGATAGCTTACGCTCTCTCAAAATAGATATTTTTAGAGATATTTTTGAAAATGTAGAGTACGCTGTTAATGGACTAGAAGGATTAGAAAAGTATAAAAAAAGTAATTTTGATTTAGTTATTACAGATATTAATATGCCTGTTATGGATGGTTTAGATATGATCGAGGGTATAAATGCTCTTAATAGTTCACAGCCAATTATTATTTTAAGTGCATATAGCAAAAAAGAGTATGTTTCAAGATTAAAAAAACTTAAGTTTCACTCATTTTTATCAAAACCTATTGAGATAAAAAGATTGATAGAGAGCATTGATAGTAGTCTAGAGAATGAAGAGGAGTATTCTGCCGTGTAAATTAGTCGCATTTGATGCGACTAATTTAGAGTTAAAATATTAAATTGATGCACCAAGTGATTTGATTACTTCGTAAGTTAATCCACCAACCGCAAGATTATTTTTCTTTTGGTATGCTTTAAGTGCCGCTTTTGTTTGATATCCTATGATACCATCAATTGGACCTTTGTAGTATCCTTGATCTCTAAGAGCAATTTGTACTTTTCTAATAGTACTAACTCCCATATTAGATTGACATACAACTTTTTTCCATTCCATTCTACTAGGTGTAACCATCTCTCTTTTTGTGATAGAAGAGAACTCTTCAGGAATTTCAATTCTTTTTACTTCAGCTGGAGTTACAATTTTTGTAACAGTAATTGTTTTATAAACTTCAGGAATTTCAACTTCTTTTGTTGTTGCTGGTTGATCAACTACTGTTCTAGTGATTGTTTTGTATCTTGCAGGAGTTGCTGTTTTACAGATTTGATGTCCTGTATATTTTCCATGAGCTTTAGTTCCTACTAATGACCAGCTAAACATTGGATCACTTGTTTTAACTCTTTTAGTATAAGATTTTGCAATCTCAGGAACAGGTGTTCTAACTACTTGTGCAGGTGTTACAAGTTTTCTAATTTCAACTGTTTTATAGACAGCAGGAATATCAACTACTTTTGTAGTTGCTGGTGTTTTGATTACTTTCTTTTTGACTGTTTTATATTTTGCAGGTGTTGATACAAGACACATTACACCACATTCATTATTTCTTCCATTACACTGTGATTTTTTCCACATGGTTTTTTCTGGTTCTATCAAGATTCTTTCTGTCACATACTCATAAGTTGCAGGTACAGGAACAACTTTTTGAGACTCCTCTTTTATAAGAACTCTCTCTTTGACTGTTTCATATTTTGCAGGAATAATTTTAAGTGTCTCTGATGCTGCTCTTGCAACATAATCTTGTTTTTCTACTTGGTATTGTGCAGGTGTAAAAAATTCTCTATAGCAACTACCAATACTCATGCTGTCCAAATCTGCTCCACCAGCTTTTGCTGCAGATAAAATTTCAGGACTTACAGGAATTTTATTTTTTAAACTTGTTTTCCAATGAATCTCTTCATCTTGAACTAGAACTTTCTCACTCTCTTTTTTAAATGTTGCGGGTATTACTGTAAGACGAGTTGATGCCTCTTTTACAAGAACTCTCTCTTTTACTTTTCCAAATTTTGCAGGAATGACTTGAAGTCTCTCCCCCGCCTCTTTTTTTAAGATTTTTTCTGTGTGTGTCTCAAACTTTGCTGGTATTAGTACTTTTGCATAACACTCACCTGCTTGTGCATTTGGAATTGTTACTTCAACACCATCCGCTGTTAAACCTGTAGAAGCTACTGCCAAAGATAATACTAACGCAGCTGATAACTTACGATCCTTCATTGTCTCTCTCCTTTTTTTATGTTTGTAAATATATTCAGTGACAATTATAGTCACATTTTATTTTCAATAACAATAAAAAATTAATTTTATCAAAAAATTTCAATTATTATTAAAAAAATTAATTTTACTGTAGAATACTTTCTAAAGTCTAATGGTCTCTATTTTTAAATTTTTAAAGATTTTAGATTTTAACTACAAATACCTTTATAATGTATTAGGAGAAGTATGAAAAAGTTAGTTTTTAGTATAATATTTGTTAATTTTATTGCAATAGATTACAATAGTTTTCTTTTCTCTTCCGTGATTAATCAAGATAGTATCAATCCAAATAAAGCAAAAATTAAGGTAGCAGCTCTTTTTTCTAAAGAAAGCTTAACCTTAGCTTTAAAAAAATATGAAAAATATGAAATATATTTAGAAAATAAAAGTAAATTTATTCGATTTTTTATTGTAAATATTCCAAAAGATAATCTTCATAAATTATTAAAAAATGTTAGAAAAGATTTTTCTGATGCTTTTATTTATAAAAAACGACTTAGTAGGAACAGTAAGTGCTTAACAAGTAGAATTGTAAATAAAAATAGAATTAATAGTGAAAATAATCAAAAAAAACAAATTAATTTTTTGAATTCAGATACAATTTTACAAACTAGAAAAAAATTTTATTAGCAAATATTAAACTATAATTTGGAGGTACTCTAAAGTTTATTTGTTGTAGAATCTAGGCAAATTAAATGAAGGATTATAGAGTATGGCGATTACTGTATATTACGATAACGACTGTGATTTGAGTATTATTAAAAGCAAAAAAGTGGCAATGTTAGGTTTTGGTTCACAAGGGCATGCACATGCTGAGAACTTAAGAGATAGCGGTGTAGAGGTTATTGTTGGTCTTAGAGAGGGCGGAAGTTCTTGGGGTAAAGCAGCAGCAAAAGGCTTTGAAGTAATGAGCGTAGCAGAGGCGACAAAAAATGCTGATGTAATTATGATTTTACTTCCTGATGAGATTCAGTCAACTATTTTTAAAAATGAGATTGAGCCTAATTTAGAGACGGGTAATACAATTGCATTTGGTCATGGATTTAATATTCACTATGGACAAATAACTCCTCCAAAAGGTGTAGATTGTATTATGGTTGCACCAAAAGCACCAGGTCATACAGTAAGAAATGAGTTTACTAAAGGTGGTGGTATTCCTGATCTTGTAGCTGTTTCACAAGATGAGAGTGGATCTGCACTAGAGCTTGCAAAATCTTATGCAAGTGCTATTGGTGGTGGTAGAACGGGTATTATTCATACAACTTTTAAAGATGAGACAGAGACTGATCTATGTGGTGAGCAGGCTGTTCTGTGTGGTGGAGCAACTGCACTTGTTCAAGCTGGTTTTGAGACATTGACTGAAGCTGGTTATGCACCTGAAATGGCATATTTTGAGTGTCTTCATGAATTGAAGCTTATTGTCGATCTAATGTATGAAGGTGGTATCGCAAATATGAGATACTCTATATCTAATACTGCTGAATATGGCGATTATGTGAGTGGTTCTAGAGTTATAAATGATGAGAGTAAAAAGGCTATGAAAGAGATCTTAAAAGAGATTCAAAATGGTGTTTTTGCAAAAGATTTTGTACTTGAAGGACAGTCTGGTTATCCAAGAATGAATGCGGAGAGAGCTAATGCAAAAGCATCTTTAATTGAAAAAACAGGTAACTCTCTTAGAGAGATGATGCCTTGGATTACAGCAAATCAAATTATTGATCAAGATAAAAATTAATTAGGAAAATGATACATGGGAGACATTATCACTGTAACATCTGGCAAGGGAGGTGTTGGTAAATCAACACTTGCCGCAAATTTAGCTGTAGGCTTGTCAGAGGCCAAAAATAAAGTTGTTGTTATTGATTTTGATATAGGTTTGAGAAATCTTGACATGATTTTGGGACTTGAGAATAGAATAGTCTATGATGTGGTAGATGTTATGGAGGGTAGATGTAATCTCTCCCAAGCATTAATTAATGATAAGCGTTCAAGAAGTCTCTATTTTTTACCTGCTTCACAGACAAGTGATAAAAATATTTTGGACAAAGATAAAGTAAAAAAGCTTCTCGTGTCTCTGAAAAAAGATTTTGATTTTGTTATTTTAGATTCACCCGCTGGAATAGAGAGTGGATTTGAACACTCAATTTTCTTAGCTGATCGTGCAATTATTGTAACAACACCAGATGTTAGTGCTGTAAGAGATGCAGATAGAGTAATTGGTATTATTGATGCAAAGAGTGAAAAAGCTAGAAATGGGGAAGAGGTTCTTAAACATATTGTTATTAACCGTATTAAACCAGAGTTAGTTTTAAAAGGTAATATGTTAAGTCAAGATGATGTTTTAAGTATTTTGGCTCTTCCCTTAATTGGTGTAATTCCTGATGATGAGCAAATTGTAACCTCTACAAATTCGGGTGAACCAATATTTTACAATAAAAAATCTGTTGCTGCTGAAGCATATAGAAGAATTACAAAAAGAGTTCTTGGTGATGAAGTCTCTTTTATTGATCTATTTGCAAAGAGAGGTTTTTTACATAGGATTTTTGGATGACACTATTTGAGCGTATATTTGGCAAAAAAGATGGTAATTCTGCATCTACAGCTAGAAATAGATTAACTCTAATGTTAGCTACAGAGAGAGCGGCTTGCTCCACTCCTTACATGGATGAGATGAAAACAGAAATTTTAGATGTTGTCAAAAGATATGTGGATGATGGTAATGTAAGAATTAAGACAGAACAAAATCAAAATATTGATATATTAGAGCTAGAAATTGATTTAAAAAAGAGAGATGATTAGGAGACCTACATCCTCCATAGTAATTATACTTGGGGTGATTGTTTTTTTAGGTGCAGTAGTTTCAACTTTTTACATATTCGGTTCTAATAAAAGTGACTCTTTAAACTTTATAGAGAGAGTTGAAGATAATGTTAGTACAGAAAAAAACCTTTTTAAAAGTGAATCAACTTCTGTTTTTACTACAGAATGTAATAATTCTACTTTAGTAGAAGTAGAAGTTATACCTTCTGAATCTGAAGATTATATATCTTCTTTTTCAAATACTACTATACACCGTACTTTAAATGAATCACTTGAACCTCCTCTTGAAAATTTTATATCTTTAGATGAAGAAGTAAATAAGAGTATTAAAAAAAGTGATAAAACTACAAAAAAATTAGTTCCTAGATTAGCTATTATTATGGATGATGTTGCTTTTAAAAGTCAAATTAAAGAGTTAAAAAAGATAAAATATCCTATTACTCCCGCATTTTTTCCAAAGAGTTGTAGATATCCAAATACACCCTCTTTGGCAAAAAAATTTAATCATTATATGATACATATGCCTATGGAAGCTTTGCGTTATATTGCCCCTGAAGAGAGTACTCTTTTAGTTTCCGATCTCAATAGTGTTTTGGATGTAAAAATATCTAAAGTTATTGAGGATTTTCCTACTGCTATTGCTATTAATAATCATACAGGAAGTAAATTTACATCAAGTAGTGATGCTATGAATAGATTATTTTCAATCTTGAAAAAATATCATATTAATTTTATAGATAGTAGAACTTCAGCAGAGACCAAAGCTGTGAAGATTGGCGAAATTTATAATGCTCAAGTATTAGAGCGAAATATATTTTTGGATAATAAAGCAGATGTCTCTTATATTCAAAAACAGTTAAAAAAAGCAGTTCTTTATGCTAAAAAGCATGGTCAATCTATTGCTATTTGTCATCCTAGAGAGACTACATTTGAAGCACTAAAAAACTCTAAAGAGATTTTAAAGGGTGTGAAATTGGTTTATATAGATGCATGTTATGATTAGTCAATTACTAGATATTCCTAGTGAGTTGGAGATATTAAAAAAACCGCCTAGTGAACTATTTTTTGTGGGTAATTGTGATCTATTGCATAGTAAAAAAATCTCTATTGTAGGAACAAGAAGACCTATATCTTATACAAAAGAGCAGACTTTTAAATTGGCTCAAAAGTTTTCACAGATAGGCTATTGTATAGTGAGTGGTGCAGCTATGGGAGTGGATGCTATAGCTCATAGAGGCTCTTTCCCTAATACTATTGCTGTTATGGCAAACTCTTTGGATTATCAATATCCTGCTGTTAATAGGACTCTTATAAATGATATCTATAAAAACTCTTTAGCTTTAAGTGAATATAAAGAGGATTATCGAGCGACTAAATATAGTTTTGTGATTCGTAATAGAATTGTTGTTGCTCTTGGCGAAGTTTTGATTATTAGCGAAGCTGATGAAAATAGTGGAACAATGAGAAGTGCCAAGATTGCTTTGGATTTGGGTAAAAAAATTTTTGTTTTACCACATAGATTGGGAGAGAGTAGGGGAACTCAAAAGCTTTTATCTGAGGGAAATGCCGAACTTATTCTTGATATAGATGAGTTCGTGGGTAGATTTGGTCAAGTTCAAAAGAGTAATGATCCCTTTTTGATCTATTGTCAATCAACACCTCTACTATCTGAAGCTCTTGCTAAATTTGGTACAAATGTCTATGAGTATGAATTAGAGGGTAAAATTAAAATTGAAAATTTAAAGGTTTATCTTTTATGATTGCTTCTATTGATGTGGGTTTAAAAAGAGTAGGTGTTGCCATATCTATGGATAATAGTATTGTTATACCACAAAATGCAATTTTGCGTAAAAATAGAGACCAAGCAGCAAGAGATGTAGATCTATTTTTGGATGAGTGGAAAATTGATATTTTGATAGTTGGATTACCTATGAGTGGGAGTAGCCATGAAGAGATGCAAAGGCGTATTAAACACTTTGTCTCCCTTCTTTTCTTTGAGAAAGTAATTATTTATCAAGATGAATATGGTAGTAGTATTGAAGCAAAAGAGTTAATGCAAGGTAATATTCGTCAAAAAAGAGATGGTAAAATTGACTCTATTGCTGCTCAAATTATTCTTCAACGCTATTTAGCTTCAAAAAAATTATCATAAGAAGATTGATCAAATCTAACAATCATTTGCTAGATTAGATTATTAACATAGCGTCGCCATAAGAGTAAAATTTGTACTCTTTTTTGATGGCTTCTTTATAGAGCTGGAGAGTCTTCTCTAGCCCTACAAAACTTGCTATTAGCATGATAAGTGTTGATTTTGGTAAGTGAAA
>CAZLLE010000010.1:0-1745 GCA_964560425.1 uncultured Campylobacterales bacterium | reverse complement strand
ATTATTGGAGAGTTGAGATTTTACAGATGTGCTTTTTTCAAGTTTTGCTCTCAGTTTTTCAATTGCTTTGTCTCTCTCAAACTTATCTTTTCTAGCTCTCTTTTTAGAGTAGGATAAGAGGAGTTTTTTTCCTTGATAATTGATGGTTTTTACTTTTGTATCATCATTTATCTCTTGATACTCATCTACTTTAAGTATCTCCTCTTTTATGGTGTTACTCATACCTTTAATTCTAGCTCCTACAATATAGGTTATGCTGGTCCCCCAAAACTGGACACAAAAAATCAGATTTAAATTCCCATATAGTAAAATAAGAAAACTAGGAGATTAAATATGGCAAAAAGAGGCGAAAGTATCAGTGCAGATTTTAAGTTCAAAGTAGTACTAGAAGCATTGCGAGAAGAGTCAAGTTTGGCAGAGATTGCATCAAGATATGATGTAACAAGTAAAAGTATACAAAACTGGAAAAAAGAGTTTATAGATAATGGACAATCAATTTTTAGTAAAAGTAAAGATCTAAAAAAACAGAAAAATGCACTAAATGAGAAAGATGAATATATTGAAGAGCTACATGGCACAGTAGGAGAACTTACTGTACAACTCAATTGGTTAAAAAAAAAGTCAGCACAGATGGAACTAATGTCAGGAAGAAAAAAATGATGATAGATCCTAAAAATATTGAGATACCAATAAGAACACAATGCCAATTAGTTGGATTGAATAGATCATCATATTACCATATCCCTGTAGTAAAAGAGTATGACGATAAACTAATCGATGAGATACTAAATATATACGAAGAAACACCATTTTATGGCTACAGAAAAGTTACGAAATTGTTACAAAAGAGAGATTTTAATGTAGGTAAAAAAGAGGTTAAGAAACTAAGAAAAATGCTAGGTCTAAAGACAATCTATAGAGCACCTAGAACCACAAATAGAGACTATAGTCATAAGATCTATTCGTATCTATTGAGAGATTTGGAGATAAACAAAGTCAATCAAGTATGGTCAACAGATATAACATATATACCAGTAGGAAAAGGGTTTATATACTTAACAGCAGTTATAGACTGGTATAGCAAAAAAATACTCTCATACAGAGTATCCAACTCTATGGATAAATCATTTTGCATAGAGGTACTAAATGAAGCTCTATCACTCTATCCTAAACCAGAGATATTCAACACAGATCAAGGTAGCCAATATACAAGTATAGAGTTTACAGAGATACTCAAACAAAATCAAATCAAAATCTCAATGGATGGTAAAGGTAGAGCAACTGATAATATAGCAATTGAGAGATTTTGGAGATCAATAAAATATGAAGAACTTTACATAAATGAGTACAAAAATGTCAAAGAGATAAAAAAAGCTATAGTAGAGTATATGGAGTTTTATAATAAAAGGAGGTTACACAGTACATTGGATTATGATACACCTGATGAAGTATATTATCAAGGTTTGATAAATCAGCAAGAGAAAGCAATGGCACATGGTCTTAAAAGATTAAGTGTTTAGAGGTAGAATTAGGAATTATTATTTGATTTTTGTGTCTGATGGATGGGGTGCAGTATATAATCTACATCAAAGAGAAGATAGTATTTCCAAGATTTAAATCCGAAGTGCAATTTTTGAGTTAAAAAATCATAACACATTTTGGGAGCGTTTAAAATTCCGTGTCAATTCCAAATTGTAACATAAGTTACACCTCTAAATGCTTGTCTAGTCTCCCTTCAAAGAAGA
>CAZLLE010000009.1:0-77754 GCA_964560425.1 uncultured Campylobacterales bacterium | reverse complement strand
GAAAAATTCTTAAAAATTAAAATGCCTAATGAGGGTGGTTTCTATCCTAATATAGATGGTCCTGATGGTGTTGAAAATATGAGAAAATTTTTCTCTAATCGTGCCAAAAATATTGGTGCTGGTACAAGATGTATGAAAGATTGTAAAGATCCAAATGAAGATGGTAAACCAGCTCAAGTTATGTCAATTGGAAATGAGATTACAGATGTTGTACCTCCATACTCTACAGTTAGAGATCTTCCACCTGAAGAGGAAGATGGAGCTAAGTCAAAATATGAAAAACTATATGATGCAAACTGTGCTCTTTGTCATGCTACGGATAAAATGGGAGCACCAGCAGTAGGAAATGTAGAGGCTTGGGAATCAGTATTGGAAAAAGGCATGGAGAAAGTTATTATCAATGCTATCGAAGGTACAGGTGGAATGCCTGCTAAAGGTGGTAATGCCGATTTAACAAACTCTGAAGTTAAAGAAATAGTTGAATTTATGGTAAATTCAAGTCAAAAAAAATAGATAAACCAAATTAAAAAGGAAAAAAAATGAATAGAAGAAAATTTTTAGGAATGGGTGTTGCTGCAGTAGCTGCAATTATTATCCCAACATCACAGTTAAGAGCAATGGATTTTAGAAAAGATAAGCCAAAAGCATGGGAAGCTGCTGATTCTGCAACTGCAATTAAAGAGTTGTATGGTGATGGTGCATTAAAAGAGACTAAAGATATATCTTTAAAAGCTCCAAAACTTGCTGAGAATGGTGGATCTATTCCAATTACAATCAAAAGTAAATTAGACCTTGAGTCTGTTGCCTTGTTTCAAGATGCAAATCCAAGAAGTGCTGTTGCTGTGTTTAGTGTGCCTAAAGGTGGAATTGTTAACTATGATTTAAGAATGAAAATGAGAAAAACTTCTAAAGTTACAGTAGTTGCTAAAGCAACAGATGGAACATTATATACAGTTTCTAAAAATGTAGAAGTTTCTATTGGTGGTTGTGGAGGTTGATTTACCTCCCCACCCAACAGTAATAATAAAATAAAATAAAAATAACAAAGGTAATATTTATGAAAGTAAAAGCTAAATTAAAAAAAGATGTAGTTAAAGTAAAAGCAATGTTCAAAAACCCAATGGTTGGTAAGGAAGAGGCTGAAAAGAAAAAAGTAGACCCTGAGTTTATTACTCATATTGTTGCAAAACATAAAGGGAATATAGTATATGAAGTTTCAACTGGAGCATTTATTTCTAAAAACCCACTTTTTAAATTTGAGTTTAAAGGTGGAGCAAAAGGTGATGAATTAGAGCTTACATCAACAGATAATAATGGGAAAACAGAGACTAAAAAAGTAAAAATTAAATAGGAATATTAATGAAAAAAGAGATAATTTCTTCACTATTTGTTTTATCAATACTTTCATTTGGTGTAGGGGCAGCTGATGCTCCTACAGCAGAAGAGTTAAAAGCAATGCATACTATAACGCACTCTCATGTTCATACTCATGTATATGATAATCATGATCATGAACATCCTCCTGGTCTTGTTATTACAGATGTTTCAACACCTTCAACAACAAAAGCAGCTCCTGCTGTAAGTGTACAGAAAGTTACTCCAGCAACAAAAGATGAAGCAAAAAAAATTGCTGCTACTGTTGCTAGTAAATCAACAGACACTTCTGCTGTTAAAAGTGGAGAGCATGACTATAAAGTAACTCCTAAAAAAGTTTCTGATGGTGTTTGGTGTATGTTTGGTGCATTGGAGATGCCAACTAAAGAGAATGGCGGATTCATGTCAAATAGTTGTTATATCCAGACAAAAGATGGTTGGGTTTTATGGGATACAGGAGCTACATTTAAGTTTGCTAAACAAGCTTATGAAGCTATGAACAAAATTGTTCCTGATCTTCCTGTAAAAACTATTATCTTTAGTCATGAGCATGATGATCATTGGCTTGGTGCAAATTACTATAAAGAGAGATTTAACTCTAAATTTATAGGTAGTCACTTAATCAATGAGAGATATAAGCCAGGTCGTGAAGCTGAGACAAGAATGTTTAAAATTCTTAAGCCTCAAGATGTTGATGGTACAAAAATTATTAGAATTGATGAGCCTCATAATAAAAAGGGTGCCAAATTTAATTTTGGTGGTGTAGCTATGGAGTATATTCCTCTAGGGCAAGCTCACTCTGAAGATGATTATATGTTGTATCTTCCTGAGAAGAAACTTCTTTTAGCAGCTGATGTTGTTATGAATGGAAGAATTACTTCAAATAGAAATGGTCTAGTTATTGGTCAAATCAAAGCACTTGATAAAGTGAAATCATTAAAATGGGATGTTTTAGTTCCTGGACATGGATATATTACTGATAAGAGTGCGGCTGATGAATCAATATTATATTTTAAACTTTTAAAAGAGAGAATACTTAAGGCAATTGATGATGGTGTAGATGCCGCTGATATTACAAGTGTTGTTACTCTGCCTGAGTTTAAAGAGAAAGCTATGTATGATATTCTTAACTCTGGAAATGTCTTTAGATCTTATGGTGAACTAGAGATGTATGATGAAGATGAAGAAGAGGAATAGGCTTTAGGTGGTTATGATTAAAGTTTTTATTTTACTGATTACTATTTTGGGTATTAGCATTGCTCAAAATGTCAATGTAGATAACTTTGTCAAAGATGCAAAAAAATCAGGCAAACATGTTCTGATTTTTTTGCATAAGCCCAATTGTGGCTATTGTGAAAGAATGATTGATTTTACTATTGAAGATGAAAAAGTAGAGAGTGAAATTGGTGAAAATTTTATTTTTATTGATATGAATATTGCAGATGAAGGAAATGTCAGCTTTGATGGATCTAGAGGAACTATAAAAGAGTTTGCAAAATTTGTTGGAAATGATTTTTATCCAAATGTAATCTTTATTGATGGAAATAAGGAGATAGTCTATACGCAACCAGCTTATCAAGATGAGAAGACTTTTTTTAATATTTTGAGATATATAGATAGTCGATCTTATGAAGATATGGGTATAGAAGAATTTAAACAAAAAAAATAGGGTTAATATGTCAACAACTCAAGTTGGAAAAGTTTTAGAACTATTTTACTCTACAACTAATGGTAGAGTTAATACAACAGAGTTATCACTTGATAACAAAGGCGTTGTAGAAGATAAATATTATAATAAAAATATACAAAGATCAGTGTTAATAACTTCAATAGATAGTTATAATTTAGCCAAGCAAAGTGGTGTAAGTGTTCCATATGGTTCACTAGGTGAAAATTTACTTATAGATTATAATCCATACCATTTAAGAGCAGGTGATAAATTAAAAATAGGTGATTTTGTATTGGAGATAAGCCAAAATTGTACTCTTTGTAAAAGTCTTGCAAAAGTAGATAAAAAACTTCCTATGTTACTTAAAGATGATAGAGGAGTTTTTGCCAAAGTAGTTATTGGTGGAGTTATCAAAAAAGGTGATAATATTTATCTTCTACAAAAAGAGAGGAAAATAGCATAATTTTATGCAAAATATAAAGGGGTAGATATGAGAAAAAATCTTTTAATGTTAGGTTTGTTATTTCTGTTAGCAGTGTCGGCACAAGCATTTACACTTGGTAAACTTGGTAATTTTGAGTTTAAAAAGGTTTATGACAATGTATATATTATGCATGGACCAGTTATGAATCCAAGTGTTGAAAATGAAGGTTTTATGAATAATCCAGCTCTTATTGTTGGAAAAGTTGGTTTGATTGTAATTGATCCTGGTGGAAACTATAATGTTGGTAAAAAGATATTAGCAGAGATAGAGAAGATTAGCGATAAACCTATTGTTGCAACTATCAATACTCATAAACATGGAGATCATTGGTTTGCCAATAAAGCACTTTTAGAGAAATATCCAAATTTAACAATGTATGCTCATCCAAATATGATTAAGTCAGTAAAAGAGGGTGAAGCTCAAAATTGGTATGACATTTTAGAGAGACTATCTAAAAATCTTAAGGGTACAGATAAAGAGTTTCCATATCCAAATACTACTTTAGAGGGAAATACTATTTTGGATATTGATGGTGATAAATTTTTTATTAGATATTACCATGATGGTCATACTGACACAGATCTTATAATTACCCACTTAAATTCTCAAATAATGTTTTTGGGTGATAATCTTATGAAAAATAGATTAGGTGGATTTGATAGCTCTTCAAATATGATGGGAAATATTAAACTTCTTGAAGAGATAAAAGCTGAGCCAGAACTTAGACTTTATGTTCCTGGACATGGACCTTCAGGCAAGAGAGATGAGACTATAGACCCATTTTTAAATTATGTAAAAATAGTTGTAGAAGAGGGTGGTAAAGCTTATGAAGAAGATGTAGAGACTTATGAGATTAAAGATAGAGTAGTTGCAAGACTTGCTGATTATGTAAAATGGGATGCTTTTGATAGTCAAATGGGTAAACACCTCATGAAAGCTTATAGTGAGTGGGAAGAACTAGATGTAGATGAGGAAGATTCTGATGAAGAAGCAACACCAACAATAGCCCCTGTCGTTGTAGCAGCTAAACCAGCGACAAGAAAAGAGGATGCTCAAGATATTAGAGTATATGAAATAGATAATTCTGATGGTAAGTTTTCAGCAGATATTATAGAAAAAGCATTTGTTGATGCTGGTTTTTATATCTCTGGAAATAATGATATGAATATAGCGTTTAAATCTAAATTTCAAAAGACAAACCATACAGCATATAATCTATTTACACTTTATAAAAAAGATATTGTTTTATCTCTAGTAAAAGATTATCCTCAAGTTGGATTAATTTCTCCTCTTAGTATGTCTATATATACTGCTACTGGTTCTAAAAAATTATCTATCTCTTCTCTCTCTTTAGATGGAATGGCTAGACTTACAGGAATACCTGCTAATAATAAAGATTTAGTTAAATTAAGCTCTCTAATTGAAGATGTATTCAAAAAAGCTATGCCTGGTGGAGAGTTTAAAAAACTTCCTTATAAAGCAAGTGCAAAACCAGTTGGTAAACTTGTTCAAACCTTTGAGTTAGAGATGAGTGAACAAGGTGCTGAAGTTGAAGATGCTCTTGAAGATTATCAAACATATATTGAAGGTGAATTAGAGACTGTTGGTTTTGTTATTGCTGGATTTAATAAGTTAGGTGAAGATTTTGCTGAAGCTGGTTATGATGAGTATGATTTCTTTGATGCTTACTCTTTATGTAAACTTCCTGTAATTTTTGAGGTCTCAAAAAAATATCCTGAAGCTGGTGCTTATGCTCCATGTACATTCTATATGTATAAGAAAAAAGGTGATACAAAAGTTCATATGGCATACCCTTCAGTAAATAACTGGTTTGGTGCTATGGCAATGGAGAGTAAAGAGTCACAAAAAATCTTACAAGATGCGGAAGATTTAATGATCGATACAGTAAACGAGACATTGGAATAATAGGTCATGAAATTTATATTTAAAGCTTTAATACTCACACTTTTAAGTGTGAGTGTTTATGGCTCGGCAAATAAAAATCTTGCTGTGGTCTATACTTTTGATAAAAATATTGATGATAGATTTAATAAATTTGTAAAAGATGATCTAAAAACTATAGGCTATTTTTTAAATGACCCTCATGAGAAGGTCAATAAAGTTTATGAAGAGAGATTTGGTAGCACAGTTCTTTCTAATTTAGCTTTTTCATCTATTGTTCATGAGGCGACAGTAAGACCAATGTTCAATATTGATCCTAGACTTGCTGGTTTTAGCCCTTTTAATCTCCTTATTTATAGAAGTAAAAATGAGACTCAAACGCATATTGCACACTTAATGCCTGAGGCTATTCTTGATATCTTGGAAATTACAGATAAAAAGATAAGATCTGAATATATTAAATCATTTGAACCTCTTGATGCTATGATTGCAAAGAAGCTTGGTGGAAAGAAAACTTTTGTAGAGATAGCCGATTTTCCAAAAGATAGCATGATGAATTTTGAGTATGAGTTTGATGAGCCTGAAGATATTGATGATTTTCTTGAAGAGTTTCAAGAGAAGTTTGAGTCAGCTTTTCGTAAAAAAGATTATATTATTGCTGGATTTTATAACTTTAAAGAGAGTTTTAATAGTGAGGAAGATGTAATGCCCGATTATACATCATTTTGGGCTTATGCTCTTTGTCACTTAGAATTTTCATATAAAATGTTTGATAATGAAAAAGGTATTCCTTTGGCTGGGATATTTGCTCCATGTTCTATGTACATGTATATAAGAAATGGCACAAACAAGATGGTTATAGGAATGCCAACTCTTGATACTTGGGGAAAATTACTTGGTGTTAAAGATGAAACTAAACAAAAGATTATAGATAAACTAGATAAAGAGATTCCAGAAATAATGGTTAGTTTGGGTGCTAAAGAGGTTGGTAATGGTAATCCATTGGCTGATGAAGTAGTAACCTCTAAAGAGCCATCTTCTCAATCAGCTTCAATTTCTAAATTAGAAGCATCTATCAAAAGATTAGAGTCTATAGTCTCTAAATTAGAAAAAGTAGTATCTACAGTTTCATTAGCTCCTTCTTCAAAACAAGAAGCGATACAACAAGTAGCAACACCAATCAAAAAACAAGAGGTTATAGTTGCAAAAAAAGTGGCAAACCCTTCAAATGTTGGTGGCGTTAGTAATGGTGAAATATCTGCATTTTTAGTAGGTAAATATGCCCCTGTATCAGATATTGTCTCTGCTCTTAAAAGTGGTGGATTTGAAGTATTGGCTACAAGTGGAGTAGATAAGAAAAAGAAATTAATTACAATTATTGCAACAAGTAAAACTCTTAGAGAGATGGGGAGTAAAAAAAATAGAGGATTTATGGGTGTTATTAAAATATTGGTTGATACTATTAATGACCAAATAACTATTACCAATCCACTATATTTTGCAAAAGCCTATCTGCAAAATGATTTTGATGAAGCCAAAGCCAAAGAGGCACTTCAGCAGATTAATAACTCTTTTGAAGGACTAAAAAATTCAGAAGATAAGATGAAGTTTGATAAGTTATCAGATTATAATTTTATGAAAGACATGCCTCACTATCAAGATATGGATATTGTTGCAAAAGGTAATAATAGTGATCTTTTAGCAAAACTTAAAAAGAGATCAAATTTTGTTTTTGAACTGAAGCTCTCAAATGGTGCTACTTTAGTAGGCATTAAATTGGGTAAAAGAACATCTAAATTTATCAAAAAAACAGGTTTTAGTAATGCTAGTATCCTTCCTTATTTGGCTCTCATAGAAGATGGCAAAGCTAAAATATTATCTCCTAAATATAATATTGCACTATATTATCCTATGTTAACTCTTATTAAGTTTTCAGATATAGCTACTGCTCCAGGAGCAATTATAAAAGAGTGTGAAAAAGCATTCAAGTAGTTCTAATACCAATTCCCAAAAAGGAGTATAAAATTGTCTCCTTTTTGTGGTAAAATAGTGTAAATCTTATAAAGGAGATATTGATGAAAGTTAAACAGTGTGAGTCATTACAAGAGATAAGAGACGAAATTGATAAGGTTGATGAACAGATTATTGATCTAATTGCACATAGAAAAAATTATGTAGCCCAAGCGGCCAGATTTAAACACTCTGTGGCAGAGATTAAAGCTGATGATCGTATTGAAGATGTTTTGAATCATGTAAGGCACAAAGCTTTGAGTTTGGGATTATCTCCTAATCTAGTGATTGAACTATTCTCTAGAATGATTCATGATATGGTAGAGACTGAAATTTCTGAGTTTAGGAATGCAAAAAATTTTTAATATACTTAGAAGTACAAAAGTTTTTTGTACTTCTTAAATATTTTTTTCTATTTGTTTGCTGTTGCAAAAGCTTCCGCTTTTGTTTTATCTTTGTACATTCGTCTTTCACCATCAAATAGTAGGTAATCTGCCTTCTCTTCTATAAACTGAAAAGTTAAATTTCTAGAAGGAATAGTGAGAGTTTTATCGACTATTTTGTATGATGTATTTAATGAAGCACCATCAAGTGCAGCCCATACATAAAATTTACCGTCTCGTAGATTATCCTCAAATTCTAGAACAATAACTCTTGAATCTTTGGGCTGAACAGAATAATAAGTTTTTCCTATTAGAAGTTTTGCCAATTCAGATGTAGCAGTTGTCTCTAGTGCTACTTCAGCATTGCCCTCAGTTTCATCTATTGCTACTCCCTGTTTTAGATTAGATGGAATTACTTTTTGTATTACATTGGCTCCATCATAAAATGTACACTCTTTTCCCTCTTCAAATTTAAATGTTCCATCATCTAAAAGTGAACCTTTTTGTGAACCACACTCATATGTAACTCCAGAAGATTTTGCATTAAAAGTCGCATTATAAATTTTTGGTGTAGTAGAAGTTGTTTCACCACTTTCAGAAGATCCTCCGCCACTACTTCCACAGCCACTTAGTAGAATACTAAGTGTAAGTGGTAATGTAAGACATAAGCTTTTTTTGATCATTATAGTTCCTTGTTTTTTTTTCTATAAAACTGATCTTACATGTTATTTCTTAAAAAAAAATTAAAATTTTTATTAAGTTAAAAGTATTTAATTTTTTATAGAAAAACCCTAAAATTAATGTTTTGGAAGATAGAATTTTTATGTTCGATCAACTTTAAAAAGTCTGTATCTATATCGTCCATCATGACAATTAACTTTAGGAAATTTGATATATGTTCTTTTGTTCTTTGCTCACTATACTCTACTGCTGTTTTTGTTGTAATTAAAAATGCCCAATCACTACTTTGAGCTAATAGTAACTCTCTTAACATCTGATTTAGAACTCTTACTTTTAATGGGTCTTGTTCATCTTTATATTGCAAAGCAATCTCTTTCATTTTATCAGCCATTACATGAAGGTGTCTATATATCCAATCATTACCAGTATTAAGCCAAACATCATAATATCCTTTATCTCCCCAAGATGAAGGAGTTGGGATAGTTACTTGATTTGTTGGTTGCTCTTTAAGGTACTCTAGCGGTGTAATAGTTTTGAACTCTTGATGTTTATCTATCTCTTTGAATAGATGATATAGAAAATCAGGACCTTCAAACCACCAATGTCCGAAAAGCTCTGCATCATAAGGTGAAACTGCCATAGGTGTTCTATCCAAATGTTGAGAGATGTGTTCAAACTGTTTTACTCTATCATGGTGAAAATTTTGTGCATGTTTTTTTGTTTTGTTAAATGCAATACGAGGTTTATAAAACTCTTTATTATCTGTTTTACCTGTTACTTTACGATATTTATATCCTGTAAATACTCTTGTTCCATCAGGGTCAATAAAATCTTTGATATAGTCAAAATCTAGATCATATCCAGCGTCTCGATAAAAATCACGATAGTTAAAATCTCCTGGATATCCCTCTTTTGAACTCCATACCTTTTTACTACTCTCAGGATCTCTTGAAAATACTGCTAGATTTTCGGGTGTATAGATAGGTGCGAACACGCCATCTTGAGCTGTTGGATTTGCACATATTAGTGAGTGAGAATCCATAAAACAAAATTGTATATTATATTTGCTCAAAATTTTGTCTAGTCCATCATAATATGCACACTCAGGCAACCAAATACCTCTAGGGTATACACCAAAGTTTTCTAAATGAGAGTCTACTGCTACTTTGATTTGAACTTCAACAGCTTTTTCATTGACAGACATAATTGGAAGATAGCCATGTGTTGCTCCACATGTGATAATCTCTAATTTGCCAAGTTCTGCAAAATATTTATATCCATTAAGAACATTTCCACCCAAAAAACCTTTGAAAAACTCTTTGGTATGTACAAACCTATCTTTATAGAAGTGTGCAAGCTCATGCTCCTCTTGGGAAGTATGAGTAGTTCTCTCTATCTCTTTATCTCCAAGTGCAATCATCTTATCAAGATGTCTCTCATACTTTTGCATAAGCAAGGTATCTTTTAGCATCTCTGCAAGAGGTGGCGTGATTGAAGTTGTTAAGCGGAAATCAACACCTTCATCAACTAATTTTTTCATGTTTGTTAATAGTGGAATGTAGCACTCATTTATAGCTTCAAAAAGCCAATGCTCCTCCAAAAAATATTCATACTCTGGATGTTTCACAAATGGCAGATGTGAATGTAGTACGGGAACCCAATAACCTTTACTCACTTTTTACTCCTTCTTGGATCAGCGAAGCTGAATTGTAGTTTGATTCTATGGCAGAGATAGTTTTCATAAGCTCTTTCTTTCTTAATACTTCTCTTGATGAAAACTGTTCTGTAACTGTATAAAATGATGAATCAAGAAGTATAAATTTTCTCTCTTGAGTATCTTTTGTATTTAAATTTCTCCAAATAATTTCACCATCAGTGATCACTTTAGAGTTTGGTGCAACAAATATATTTGAATTAAGAAGAGTGATAAAATTGCCGTCTCTATTATAAAATCCCATTTTTGCGAGAACTTTTTTGAAATCCATCTCCATTTCAAAATAGTAGTTTCCTAATCTACTATTGATAGAGACCTCTTCTACTATATTTTCATTAATATCTTCAATAAATGCAATTCTCAATTTTAGTTGATCTGCTGATATTTGATGTTGTGATAATAGATCATCTGTAAGTTCCCAATAGCTATATAGTTTAGAAGGATTAATAGCTATAATTTTTAGTGTATTTATATCATAAAAGTGAGGTATCTCATATTGTGTATGAGGTTTTTTAGGAGCATTACCACTTTTTAGCATCTTGTAAAGATCTATATACTCTCCAGCCCTAACACCCCATGAAAAATCTAGTTCCATATTGTGAGTTATTACATGTTTATAGTGATCTTTATTGTGATATAGTGATAGAGCATTGTCTATAGAGTATGTTATTGCTTCTCTATTATTACCCTCAAATTTAATACCTACACCATTATTTGGTAGTTCTGATAATCCATCAAAATGTACAACACTATCTTTTAGTCCACCAACATCTTTTACAATTGGAATACTTCCATAAGACATAGCAATCATCTGATTGAGCCCACATGGTTCATAGATAGAAGGCATAATTAGAAAGTCTGATGCACTATATAGTTTTCTTGCTAGTTGTTCATTGTATCCTAATGTGATAGATATATTTGGGTATGCTCCAATAATATTTTGAAGTTTAGCATTGTAGATATCATCACCAGAACCTAAAATAGCAAGATTAACATCATCTCTTCCTTTTAGATGATCTATTGCCATAATTAGTTGTTCTATTCCCTTTTGATATGTAAAACGACCAATAAAGATAAATAGAGGTTTATCACTACCTGAAAGATTTAACTCTTCCAAAAGTAGTCTCTTATTCTCCTTTTTTATATCTAGCATACTGCTACTATAATTAAGAGGTATATACTCATCAATCTCAGGACCAAACTCATCATAATCTATACCATTTAAGATACCTTTGAGTTTATACTCATGATCTTGTATAAGGTGTTCTAAATTAGAACCAAACTCTTTTGTCTGTATCTCTTTTGCATAAGTTGGGCTAACAGTAGTAACCATATCACTATAAACAATAGCAGACTTCATAAAGTTTACATGGTCATGAAACTCTAATTTATCATAAGTAAAGTGTTTCCAATCAAGTCCTAATCTGTTAATTGTATCACTTGGGAATACTCCTTGATAAGCTAGATTATGAATTGTAAATACAATTTTACTATCTAATTTATAGTACTCTTTACTCAATATTGCAATAAGTGCCGTTTGCCAATCATTTAGATGTAAAATATCAAAATGTTCATCTTTTGCTTTTATATACTCTAAAACAGCATAAGAGAATACACCAAATCTAATATCATTATCTTCATAATCACCATACATAACATCACGATCAAATAGATGATTACTATCTTTCAAAAATAGTATCTCATCATTTTGATAAACCTCAAAATGATACTCTGTATGACCTACCCAAAAACTATATTTAAAACCAGTAGAGACAATCTCATGTTTTTCTTGGTTAATTGTTGAATATAGTGGCATAATTGAAGTTACATCACTATGTTTACACAATAGAGCCTTTGGTAGACTTGAAGCAACATCTGCCAATCCTCCACTCTTTGCGAATGGAAATATCTCACTCGAAACAAATAGTACTTTCATTTTTTTCCTCTTTTAATCTCTAACTGCAATAGAACCACTTAGCTCTAATTCAGACTTTAATGGGCATATAATAGCTATGCTCAAACCTTGGTTCATCAGATCAAATCCAGATTCACTTTGAGAGAGGGTATCTAGTGAAGCTAGATAGATATCTACACTTCTATTAAAATTAAATTCAATAGTTTTTTGTGTGTAGGCATCCTCTATTATAAAACTTTTCACTTTTTTGATCTCTCTATCTTTTTCAAAAGTTTTAGAATCTATTTTGATATCTTTCAAATTTGCAAAGTGTAAATTATGTTCCAATAGATATTGTCTATCTTTACCTACTTTTGGTACTGAAATTTTAAAATTTATACAATTTGTCTCTAAAGAGAATGACTTTTTAAACTCTCCTCTTTTGAAAGTTACTTTTTGATTCTTACACTCTTCAACCTCAAATGGACTATAAAGATTATCTCCATAAGTTTTAAATTTGGATTTTTTAAAACTTTTAAGATTGAACTCTCTGTCCACTACATGATCTATGAAACTATTTTTAAAATATTTATCATAACTTAAATATTTTTTATATAATTTACTATTTATAATTGTACTATCATGTATTGTAGAGATACCTTCGTCATCGCTCTTTTTCTCTTTTTTTGGAGGATTAAGTATTTTTTGATGATAGCTCTCTTGATATCTAGTTAATGTATTTTGAAGATTAAAGCTTCTATCTCTTATATCAAACTCTATAAGTTGGGCTCCTACTTTTGTATCAAAAATAGCAATTAAATTTTTGCTCATGATCTTTACTTCATCAAAACCATCACAATTTATATCTATTATCTCTGTTTTTTCTTGCTCAGAATGTTTGATATTTTCACAATCAATAATAAAACGATAAGCATTATCTCGTAGACTAGGAAGATAAGTGCCTCCAAAAACACCATGCCAAAGAACATCATTGGTTTGAGCTTTATATAGTGAATCTAGGTAGTTTTCATTGTCTATTTGATTATTTGAAAGTTCTTGCACTCTTTTATGAATTTTATTTGCTTCATAATATTTTACTAGGAAATTTTTCCAAATACTACCCTTTAGAAATTTCTCTATACTATCTTCATCAAATCTCTTCTTTAAAAAGGAGTGCATTTTTTGTATCTCTAAGTGACCATCAGCTTCTAGTGACCACTCTCCCATCTCAATATAAGAGGCTGTTGGAAGATAAGCCAACGAGATTGGTTTTGTAGTTTGTAGATACTCTTTATATAACATTGGTTTGACTTTTTTGCTTTTAAGAGCTTTTTTAATAAACTTTTTGAGCCAACCCTTTTTATAAACCCATTCGTAAGTTTCAGGCCATATACCAAACTTTTCACCATCATCAAAAATTATACCAGCACTAATATTTTTTTTGCTAATGCTCTCCAAATAGTTTATAGTTTTTGAAACTTTCTCAAAGGGAATAGAGTATCTAAGTTGTTTATTGATAGGAAAAATTTTGAGTTTGACTCCCTCATCTTCTGTAATAAAGTAGCCATTAAGTTTATCTTTATCAAATCCAGCACTAATAAAATGGTAATCATCTACAACAACATATTCAATACCACAACTTGCCAAATCTTTGATAAGAATACTATCCCAGACTCTTTCAGTTAACCATAAACCTTTTGCCTCTTGGTTGAAGTGTCTACTAATAAATGAGTTTAATTTTTGAATTTGAGCAATACGATCTTTTGATGAGATAGATGCCAAAATAGGTTCATAAAATCCACCACTCAAAAACTCGATTTGCCCATTTCTACTACACTGTTGCATAAGGTCAAAAAGTTTTGAATCTTTCTCTTGAATATACTCCAAAAGCCAACCACTATAATGGACTGAAAATTTAAACTCTGGATACTCTACTGCAACTTCAAAAAATGGGCGATAAGATTTCTCTATCGCCTCATCTACTACATGGTGAAAGTTGTCTACAGGTTGATGACAATGAAGTCCTAGTAGAAGTGCTGTTTGTTTCATTTTTCCCCTTTTTCTTTCAATATAGCAAAAGTTTAAACATGTTCAACTAAAAGTTGATCCATATTTTTTCTATTACTCCAGTTGATAATTTTATCTTTATAACTATCTAAAATATCTTGAGCCTTCTCTTGAGAATTGGATTGTATATAGAGGTTTAGAAAATCACTATATTGATCAGGAATCATAAGAACCCAACTGCTTTTATCTAACCAGATTTTGATACCATCTTTCATTGATGATCGTTTAGTCTCTAAATCTTCCAAAAATTTACGCATCATCAAGCCCTTAAGTGCATTTTGACATGGAACAGACTCTTTTATATATGCTAACTCTTCAAAGTTATTAATTACACTTGAGAGTTGTAACTCCTCTTTTATAAGTGTTTGTACTATTTTTAGACTAGCAAACATTGCATCACGATTGAGTGCAAAGTCGATAAATGCAAAGTTTCCATCTACTGAAGCAACCAAATAATACTCTCTGAGTTGCTCTGCTGTAAAGTTACTATATTTACCTCTGTCTATCTCTAAATTTGTAAATAGATCATCATAAAGATCAGGAGCCCATGCAGGTAGATATACTTTTCTCTTTTGTGTTGCCTCTTGATTAATAATAAATAGTACACTTAGAAGTGCTTTTTCATAAGGTATAATTGTCCCATCATCTGCAATTAGACGAAGTTTTTGACCATTTGGATATATCATAACTCCTGCATCATATTTTAGACTTTTTACTAATCTTGATAAGTTTCGTTTTGCACTTTTTGTCATAGAGTGTAAATTTTCTAACTTCTCTTCATCAAAGTTTGCATTTAAGATGATATTCTCTAAATGTAAAGAGTTAATAATATCAGGATAGAGTGTTGCACTAGAGCCATGCATCATATCAACAGCTAATTTCATGTTACTATTTTGTAGTATAGTGAGATCTAAATTATTGAACATATGCTCTTTATAAGTATCTGCCATAAATTTTATCTCACGAATTTTTCCAATTTTTTCTACACCAACTCTTCTAAAATCTTCTCTAAAAAATACTCTTTCAATATTTTTTGCCATGTTTGTATCAATTCTTAATCCATCTTCACTAAATATAAGAACTTCAGTGTGTGTCTTGTCTGTGATACTCTGTCTAAAATGTACACCAGCAACAATTTTGTCATTATTTGCAAGGTGAAAACGCATTGCAGATGAAGGCATTGTTTCGATATCCAAAACATTTACACCAGAAGATAAAATTCCACCTACAAAAGATCTTTTGAGCATTTGTGAGCTTGAGTGATAATCCCTAGAGATATATACACTACTTCCAAGTGGTAGTTTTGCACCTAGAGCTTCTGCAAGTTTTGTAACCATTTCACAAGATATCTCAATATTTGTTCTTCCTCTTACTAGCCCCTCTTCAAAGATAGAGTTTTTATGTTTGCTACCCCAAACAATATTATTACTAATAATAGAGTGTTCATCAATTACTTTATCAGGCCATACTGTAACATCTTTTTCAAATGAAGCACCCATCAGAACATGACAATTTTCTGCCAATGTAAGACCCTGTTTTACTCTTACATTATTTTCAATTTTATTTCTATCACAGATAATACTATTTTGAATATAGCTATTTTCACCAACTTTGATATTGTTCCACAATACAGAATTTTCAATTGATGTATAATCACCAATAGTAACATTATCACCAATAGATACATTTTCAAGTCTTACATTTTTACCAATAGTGACATTTTTACCTAAAATTACTCTACCTGTTGTATATACATGACTAAAATCTTTCTCATCTTTTGAGAGAATAGTATTTGATAGACCAGCAAAACTGATATTATCAAATTTACTATTTACTAATCCATTCATGATATCGTCATATACATCTCTATAACTTTTAGGGTTTCCAACATCTCTCCAATATCCTTCTAGTGTTGCACCCCAAAGTGTAACTTCCTTTTGCATTAGAAGAGGAAAAAGATCTTGTGCAAAATCAAAGTTTTGATCTTGAGGAATATAATCTAATATTTCAGGCTCTATTAGATAAATACCTGTATTAATTGTGTCACTAAATACCTCTCCCCAACTTGGTTTTTCCAAAAATTTCTCAATCTCTCCATTTTTGTTTGTAATAACAACACCAAATTGAAGAGGATCCTCTACAGAAGTTAGTCCAATACTAAATTTTGCATTTTTACTTTTATGTGAATCCAAAAGTTTATTAAAATCAAAATCAGTTACTAAATCACCACTTACAATAATAAAGTTTTCATCTTTGAGGTAATCTTGTGCACACTTAAGAGCTCCAGCTGTGCCATAATCATCATCAGGAAGAACATAAGAGATTTTGATTCCCCATTTGCTTCCATCTTCAAAATAATTTTTAATAGTATCTGGTTTAAAGTAAAGTAAAATAACAAATTCATCTATTTGTAACTCATCTCTAAGTTTGAGCATAACATGCTCCATCATAGGTTTATTAATTATTGGTAACATCGGTTTTGGGCGTGAGTTTGTAAGAGGTTGGATTCTAGTTCCAAATCCTCCAGCCATGATAACAGCTTTCATAAAATGTCCTTGTGTGAAAATAAAATATGTAATTATCTTCATAAGCACAAGATATGCCATTGATACTTTGGAATTGATATGAAATTATTGTGTGGGATATAAGAGGGTATGTAAGTAGTGTTAATTTCACTAAAATTGTGAAATTAACACTGCTCACATACCCATTTTGAAAAGGGGTACTTGGAACTTACCCAAAAGAGAGTGAGGAGATGATTTAAACGGTTGTTCTATCAACTCTCTTTTGTAAGTTGAGAGTATTATGTCAGAAAAAAGTGAAATAAATGTGAATTTTTTTTAAAAATATATAGTAATTTAAATTTTTTATAGTTTTTGACGAAAAATTGTATATATTGCAATATTAGTTGATGGTTTTTTGGGAAAGTTGTGTTAGAAGTTTAGTTTATGTTGAGCAATGCTCAACAAAAGAGGGTTAATATATATCTGATTTATTAAAATCTACAAATTGAAGTACTTGTGAAGTTTGATTGTTTTCTACTGTTTCATCGGGGGCATCTATAAAGTGCATAATAGCCCAAGCTATTAAAATAAAGAAAAATAGTATCCAAAATTGACCACTCTCTTCCTCTAATGGAAACTCTTCTCCACAATGAGGACAAAAAGGTGCTGTTCTAGAGATGCTTTTTTTACAGACTGCACATTTTCCAAGTTTTTTCACAATAGACCCCTTTTAATTTAATATATTTTAATTATATGAATTAATAGTGAATTAATTGTAAAAAAGTTGGATTTTTTAGCTAAAAAACAATTTTTCCGCTCTCTTGTAGCTTTTTTATAATATTTTTTGCTTTTTTATGACCTCCAAATGCAGCTTTTCGACACAATTCCAATGCCTTTTGATGATCTCTCTCTACTCCAAGTCCTCCATCATATAGTTGTCCAAGATTATAATATGCAGTAGCGATATCTTTTTCACAAGCACGAGAGAAACATATATTTGCTCTATGATAATTTTGTTCAACTCCAAGCCCCTCTTTATAAAGAACTCCAAGATTATTAAATGCTTCTGCATGACCTCTTTTGGCAGCCTCTTCATACCAAAAGGCAGCCTCAGAGTAGTTTTGTGTGCAACCTATCCCTTTTTCAAATAGTAATCCTACTTGGTATTGTGCCAAATGTACACCTGCTATTGCCGAATCCAGAAATAGTTGATGTGCTTTTTTTTCATCTTTTTGGACAGCTTCATTTCCATGTTGATACATAATTGCTAGGTTAAAAAGTGCATAAGGTTGTTTCTCTATTATAGCTTTTGTGTATAGCTCAAATGCTTTTTTTATATCTACTTCAACACTCTCTCCCCTTTGATACATAAAAGCTAGTGAAGTTTGTGCTAGGCTATCTCCATTATCTGCCAATTTTTTATATAGCTCAAATGCTTGATCAAAACTTTTTTTATTATAAAACTCATGTGCTTTTTGCAACATATTTACCCTTTTTATTTTTTGAGAAGAGTTTCAAACTCTACTGATTCAAGATTTCCATCTCTATCAACAATGACATGAAAAGGTACACCACCTATCCACATGCTTCTTTTTTGAAGATATCTAACAAGCTTCATTCCTTCCTGATATGTTAAAACATCAAAATTCATTTTTTGCTTTTGTACAAACTCTTGCAATGTTTTATTATCAATTCTGTTTTGAGCATGAATACCTATAATTTTTAGATTATTTACTCTTTTTTTAGCTAGTTCAATTATATAAGGGGTCTCTTTGATGCAGTAGGGGCAATGTTTTCCAAAAAAGAAAAATAGAACTTCCCTATTTTTATACTCTTCATCAGTAAAGAGAAAATTCCCTTCATAGTTTGTGATATTGATGGCTCTATTGGTTAGAGTATTAAGAGTGAAGCTTTGTAGTGCATTTAGAGAGCTAGATAGTATTAGTGAAAATAGTATTAAAAATATAATTTTTTTCATGCCAAGACCTTTGTATTGAATTAAAATTTAAATAATTATATCTTTTTTATTGTTTTTTTTATACCATGAATTAAAATTAGATAAAAAGGTAAATGTAGATGAAATTTAGTGGGAAAAATGTACTTGTTACAGGAGCTAGTAAAGGTATAGGGGCTCAAATAGCTAGAGTTTTGGCAGGTTATGGTCTTAAGGTTTGGATCAATTATCGTTCATCTCCTGAAATTGCAGATGCCTTACAAGCTGAAATAGTGGCAAATGGTGGGGAAGCTGCTGTTATATCTTTTGATGTGAGTGACGAGGCTGGTTTTATTGAAGGTATCAAAACTATTGTTTCAACTGATGGTGAACTATCTTATTTGGTAAATAATGCAGGTATTACAAATGATAAATTGGCTCTTAGAATGAAAATTGAGGATTTTGATAATGTAATTAAAACAAATCTAAATTCAGTTTTTATTGGCTCTAGAGAGGCTTTGAAAGTGATGAGTAAAAAGAGATTTGGTTCAGTTGTAAATATCTCTTCTATTGTATCCCAAACAGGGAATGTAGGACAAGTAAACTACACAGCAAGTAAGGGTGCAGTAAATGCTATGAGTAAGAGTTTTGCTTTGGAAGGTTCTGCTAGGGGAATTCGTTTTAATGTAATTACTCCGGGGTTTATTGCTACTGATATGACTGATAAACTTAGTGATGATGTCAAAGCTGAATATACAAGTAAAATTCCACTTAAAAGATTTGGTGATCCAAAAGATATAGCAGAAGCTACCGCTTTTTTACTTAGTGATAATGCATCTTACATTACTGGTGAAATATTAAAAGTCAATGGTGGAATGTATATGTAAACTTTTCCGATTTTAATAAACTTGTGGTAATATTGCACTTACTTTTAAAAAGGAGATAAATATGGCATTAATTGATGATGTAAAAGCGGTAGTTGTAGAGCAACTAAGCGTAAATGCTGATGAGGTAAAAGAGGAGTCAAAGTTTGTTGAAGATTTGGGAGCGGATTCACTAGATGTAGTTGAACTTGTAATGGCACTTGAAGAGAAATTTGATATTGAAATTCCAGATGCAGATGCTGAAGCAATAGCAACTGTTGGCGATGCTTTAAAGTATATCGAAAATCATAACGCATAAGAGAACCCGGAAGGGTTTTCTTTAACTATACATAAATATATAAGATTAAGAAGGAGAAAGTAGTTTGAAAAGGGTTGTTATAACGGGTCTTGGGATGATTAATTCTGTTGGAATGGATAAAGAGAGTTCTTTTAATGCCATTGTAGAAGGTAAATGTGGTATTAAACGAATTACTCTGTTTGATACATCCAAACACTCTGTTCAAATTGCAGGTGAGATTACAGATTTTGACCCTTCTACTGTTATGAATCCAAAAGAGGTAAAAAAGGCAGATCGTTTTATTCAATTGGGTATTAAAGCTTCAAAAGAGGCTATGCAAGATGCTGGATTTGATGGAAAATTTGATTCTGAAAGATTTGGTGTTGTATCTGCTTCTGGTATTGGTGGATTGCCAAATATTGAGAAAAATTCAGTAATCGCATCTACTAGAGGACCTAGAAGAATATCTCCATTTTTTATTCCTTCATCTTTAGTAAATATGTTGGGTGGTTTTATATCTATTGAGCATGCTCTTAAAGGTCCAAATCTATCATGTGTAACAGCATGTGCTGCGGGTACTCATGCTGTATCTGAAGCAGCAAAAACAATTATGCTTGATGGTGCAGATCAGATGCTTGTAATTGGTGCAGAGTCTGCTATTTGTGAGGCTGGTATTGGTGGTTTTGCTGCGATGAAAGCACTTTCAACTAGAAATGATGATCCACAAAAAGCTTCTCGTCCATTTGATTTAGATCGTGATGGCTTTGTAATGGGTGAGGGTGCTGGAGCATTGGTAATTGAGAGTTTAGAGAGTGCAGAGGCTAGAGGTGCAAAAATTTATGCTGAAGTGATAGGTTTTGGTGAGAGTGGTGATGCAAATCATATTACAACACCAGCTCCTGAGGGTGAAGGTGCTTATCGTGCTATGAAGGCAGCTATGAGAATGGCTGGAGATGTTAAAATTGATTATATCAATGCACATGGAACAAGTACTAAATATAATGATTGGTATGAGACTATGGCTGTTAAGAAATTGTTTGGCAAAGAGAATGCTCCTTTAATGAGCTCTACAAAAGGTCAAATTGGTCACTGTTTGGGTGCAGCTGGGGCGATTGAAGCGATTATCTCTATCATGGCAATGCGTGATGGTATTATTCCTCCAACAATTAATTATACAACACCTGATGAAGATTGTGATCTTGATGTTGTACCAAATGAAGCGAGAAAAGTTGATTTAGATGTTGTTATGAGTAACTCTTTTGGTTTTGGTGGAACAAATGGATCAATTATTTTAAAAAAATATAAGTAGGTAGATAGATGGTAACTTATCTTGATTTTGAAAAAGGGATTGAAAAAATTGATCAATCCTTGCGAGATGCAAAAGCAAGAGGTGAGAGTAGTTTAGTTTTGGAAGCATTTGAGAAGACTTTGGAAAAAGAGGTTACAAAGACTTATTCAAATTTATCTGAATATCAAAAATTGCAAGTAGCTAGACATCCGCGTCGTCCTTATGCTCTAGATTATATTAGAGGTATGATGGAAGATGCGTATGAGCTTCATGGTGATAGAAATTTTAAAGATGATAATGCAATAGTATGTTTTATTGGTAAAATTGGTGGTAAAAAAACTATTGTTATTGGTGAGCAAAAGGGGCGTGGAACAAAAAATAAGATCAAAAGAAATTTTGGAATGCCTCATCCTGAAGGGTATAGAAAAGCTCTTCGTGTTGCTAGAATGGCAGAAAAATTTAAAATTCCTGTTCTTTTCTTAATTGATACTCCGGGTGCATATCCAGGAATTGGTGCTGAAGAGAGAGGTCAAAGTGAAGCTATTGCTTATAATCTTTTTGAACTTAGTAACTTAAATGTTATATCTGTCTCTATTGTCATTGGAGAAGGTGGAAGTGGTGGTGCTTTGGCTATTGGTGTAGCTGATAAATTTGCTATGATGCGTTATTCTGTATTTAGTGTTATCTCTCCTGAGGGGTGTGCTGCTATTTTGTGGAATGATCCCAAAAAACAAGAACAAGCTACAAAAGCTATGAAAATTACATCTGATAATTTGATGGAGCTTGGACTTATTGATGATGTGATTGATGAGCCTATTATGGGTGCTCATAGAAATAAACGAGATGCTATTTTGGCACTAAAAAGATATTTTTTATCTTCTGTAGAAGAGCTAGAGAAGCTTAGCGATGAAGAGAGATTAGAAAAAAGGTATCAAAAACTTGTTGGTGTTGGTGCATTTGAAGAGATCAAAGAGGAAGAGGTTGAATCTTAGATCTCAAATTTTTTTATACTAAACCAAAATTTTGAACCAACATTTGGAGTACTCTCTATTTGAAGAGTACTTCTATGTAGTTTTAAAATATATTTGACAATATATAATCCTACTCCTATAGAGTTATCCCAAGAGAGTGAATCTACTCTAAAAAATCGTTTTGTAATATTTCTAATATTCTCTTCTTTTATTCCAATACCTTTATCAATGATTTCTACTTTTGAATTTTTTATTTTTACTATTACTTCATCTTCTGAATATTTGAGACCATTTTCCAAAAGGTTGGTTAGTAGATTATCAAACATTGATTTATCTGCTTTTATTGTCACATCTTCAACCTCTAATATGATTTCACGATGAGGATATTTTTGTAGAAGTGTCTCTTTTACATCTTCTACCAATGGAGTTAGTTTAAAGGTTGTAATTTTTGGTGCAAAAGAGTCATTTTCTAATTTGATTGCAAGAGATAATCTATCAATCATAGATACAATTTTATGAGAATTTTTTAAGACTTTATCCAAAAATTTATCTCTTATTTGTGGAGTTAAATCTGGATCTTCTCGTACAGTTTGAGTATATCCCATGATCGCTGCAATTGGATTTTTAAACTCATGACTAATAGCAGATATAATATCTCCCTGTTTTTTACTCAATATTTTTAAATTTTTTGTATATTTTGCTTTTTGTGCATCTCTTTTTTTTAGTTTGAGTGAAACTTTTTCTATCTGTTTTGAGATAGTTTCAAACTCTTTGCAACATCCTATTCCTTCAAAATTTACCCCATATTTTTTATTTAATAAATTTTCCAAACTTATATTAATTTTCTCTAAATCATGACTAATTTTTTCATTGATTTTCATAGCTATCCAAAATGAAATTATCATGGCAATAGCAAATAGTGCTATGGCTTTAAACCAAAATTTAAAGAACTTTTCTTTGATACTATCAAGAGCATAAGCCATTCTTACAAAACGCATATTTTTTCTTTTGACTACATATAAAAAATCTTTTCCAACACTTTGTGAATATCGTATGCTAGAACCTGTACCCTTGAGAATGGCTTGGGCAACTTCTGGGCGATTTAGATGGTTTTGCATACCTTTTACAGCTCTATTACTCTCATATAAAACTACTCCAGAAGCATCAATAATTGTCACACGAACAGAAGTTTTATCTCTGATTTGATGTACCATATCATCTATTTTTGATTCATTATCTTCAATAATTACAAATTGATCTATCATGTTTTCAAGCATTGTATGGTGATTTTTGATCTCAATTTTTTCAAGTAAAAAATAGCCAGATAGAGCAGTTATAAGAAGTGTTATAAAAAATAGAATAGAAAAATTTCTAAAGTATAATTGGTCGATTCTTAACATAATTTATAACCTATTCCTCTTATTGGTTGGATATAATCTTTTGTTTTATTTGGATCAATCTTTTTTTTGAGGCGATTAATTGTAACATTTACTGTTTTTACCTGCTTAAACTCTTCATCTCTCCACACCTCTTCTAAGAGTTGGTCACGATTTAGGACAATGTTTTTATTTTGTATAAAATAGCTCAAAAGTTCAAACTCTAATCTACTAAGAGTAACCTCTCTATTTTCTATATAGGAGCGTCTCTCATCCAAATCTAAAATTATATCTTTATATATTATTTTTCCTTCATTACTTACTTTTGTTCTACGAAGGATAGATTTTACACGAAGTATCAGTTCATTCATATTAAAAGGTTTGGTAAGGTAATCATCCCCACCTCTTAAAAACCCCTCTTCAATCTCACTATCTCTATCTTTTGCACTTACGAATATTACAGGGATTTTATATCCTTCATTGCGAAGTTTTTCTATAAATTCGCTTCCCTCAATACCGGGAAGGTTTCTATCAACTATAAGTAGATCAACACTCTCTTCAATAAGTAATTTTTCTACATGTTTTGTTGATAAAAATCCTGTTACTTGATATCCCTCTTTTTCTAGGCGATACTCACTAAGCTCTAATAGATCCTCTTCATCTTCTATTATTACAATATGTGCAGACATTATAGTTTTCCTATTGCATGATTTTCTCTGTTCTAATATTAGCTTTTTTTAGCTACAAAATGATTAGACATTGTATTATAAGTTTAAACAATGTAAGGATAGATATATCCTGCCGTTATGATATAATAATTAATTATAATAATAAATATGATACAATTTTAGATTATAATTTGTATTTATAAAAAATATTAAAGGGAGTATTTATGAATCAAGGAAAAACAGGGTTATTACAAGCTGGTATTGCATTATCACTATTGGCATCTACACTACTTGCTACTAATGGAGATAATTTAATTGGTGTTGGTACTAAAGCTAGAGGTATGGGTGGGGCAGGTATTGGTGTAAGTCATTGTGCTGAATCGACACTACACAATCCTGCATTAATTACTTGTACTAAAGGTACTTCAATATCTTTTGGAGGTACTATATTTATGCCTGATATTGAAGCGAAAATGGGTATGGCTAATGCTCATGGTAGTGACGCTGATATGAATATTATTCCGGGTGTAGTTATCTCACATAAACTCAATGAAAATTGGTATTTAGGGATTGGTATGTGGGGAACTGCTGGAATGGGTGTTGATTATCGTGATGCTACTCAAACTCAAACAGATTCGGGTAATATGCACATGGTAAGTAATTTGCAGTTAATGCAATTTGGTACATCTTTGGCTTATAGTACAGGTAATTTTGGTGTTGCAATTACACCTGTATTACAGTATGGGGCATTGGATATGAACTATCAAAGTTTTGATGGTAGCAATGTTGGTGATGGTGTAGCTCAAGATCTTGGTTTTGGTGTGAATCTTGGTGCATATTATGATCTTGTAAATGGATTAACTCTTGGTGCTGTTTATAAATCAAAAATTGATATGGAGTATAAAAACCAACTCTCACGAGCAACACAGCCTTTTGTAGATTTTGGTATTTTCCCTGGTGCTATGAGCGACCATTTAGAACAACCTGCTGAAATTGGTATCGGTCTTGGATATAAATTGGATCAACATATATTGGCTTTTGATTATAAACAAGTGCAGTGGTCAGATGCTAAAGGTTACAAAGATTTTGGTTGGGATGATCAAGATGTTTATGCTATTGGATATCAATATACACAAGATAAATGGAGATTTAGAATGGGATATAACCATGCATCTCATCCAATTTCAGAAGCACCAAGTGGACCAGCAGTTATTAGTGCAGGAAATTATGCACAAGCTGGAGGAAATGCTCTAAATCTATTTAATCTTTTGGGATTCCCTGCTACGGCTGAAGATCACTATACTATAGGTGGTGGGTATGAGTTTAGTGATAATTTTTATATTGATTTTGCTTATGTTTACGCACCTGAAACAACTACAACTATGAATACTATTGTTGGATTAAATCCTCAAACAGGAGATCTATATACAGGTGAATCAAGTGTCGATCACTCTGAATCAAGTATATCATTACAACTATCTTATAGATTCTTTTAATCTATATTCTCTATATCTTCTGATATAGAGAATATAAGTACTAAGGCAAAGTTCTAGTTAAAAGTATACAAATACTATTAAGTAAAATTTAGCTATTACAGGTGCTTATCCCCTTTGGTCTATCTTGAAATGTTTCATAAAGTAACACTTTCTATTTTACCTTTCTGAAATCTACTTAAAAGCCTAGAAATAGGGCTTTGCTATTCTTTGTCTATTTCTATCTTAAATTATGGTGTGTCATATGGTTACAAAACCAATAAAAAAACTTTTATTTTCTTAAAAAAAAATAGCTAAATTTAAACTTAATATAGTAAAATAGTTGGTTGTAATTATATTAGAAAAAATAATATTTTTAATTTCTTGTGAAGGATGGATTATGGGCCATATGGAATTTAGTCATCCCTATTTTGGGGTGTTTCTCTTTTTTGTTTTGACATTTGCTGCGTTTATTGCTACAACTGTTTTATCTCGAATCGTTAGTCGTAAATTGGCTAGGCTTGATGGTGAAAAGTTGAAGATGACCATATATGAATGTGGACCAGAGGTTACTAAGCAACCAAATAAAATTTCGTCTCAGTTTTATCTGTTTGCACTTCTTTTCATCCTATTTGATGTTGAGATTATTTTTATGTTTCCTTGGGCTATTGACTTCAAGGTTTTAGGTTGGTTTGGTTTTGCTGAGATGATTCTCTTTATTGTCTTGTTAGCAATCGGTTTTATATATGCATGGAAAAAGGGAGCATTAGAATGGCACAGCATCAAGTAAGATATTTACAAGATGGGGGTCTTCCTGTAGCTTTGACTACGGTTGATAAGCTTGTTCAGTGGGGTAGAAGTAATTCACTTTGGCCTTTGACTTATGGTTTGGCATGTTGTGCTATCGAAATGATGGCAACGGGTGCTAGTCGGTATGACTTTGATAGATTTGGTACTATTTTTAGAGCTAGTCCTAGACAAGCGGATGTGATGGTTGTAGCGGGAACGCTTACAAAAAAACATGCACAGTTTCTAAAAAGATTGTATGATCAAATGACAGAGCCTAAGTGGGTGATTAGTATGGGGAGTTGTGCTAATACTGGCGGTATGTTTAATACATATGCAACAGTTCAAGGTGTAGATAGGATTATTCCTGTAGATATCTATCTTCCTGGATGTGCTCCTCGTCCTGAAACTCTTCAATATGCACTTATGATGCTTCAAAAGAAGATTAGAAGAGAGAGTGCATTTCAAAAACTTAAACCAAAAAGGTTAGTGTAATGAGAGCCTATAGTAATAAAAAAAATGCACAAGCAAAATCGTACTTTACAGATAGATTTTATGCTGTTCCACAGATTCCTAGAGAAGATGTGAGTAGTGATGAAATCTTTGCTGCGGATTTGGAGCTTTTGAAGTCTAAATTTGAGATTAGTGACTCTTTTATTCAAAGAGGTCAATTAGTGATGATTATTAAGCCTAGTGATATCGTTGCTTTTATGACATCTTTAAAAGATGATCTTGAATATACATTTTTGAGTGAAATGAGTGCTAGTGACTTTTTGGAAAAAGATGGGGAGTTTGAGATTTTTTATCAAATGTTGTCTTTGAAAAAGAGAAAAAGATTAAGAGTCAAATATAGAATTGCTGAGGGTGATGCTGTAGATACTATTACAGATGTTTTCAAAAGTGCAGATTGGGCAGAGCGAGAGATGTATGATATGTTTGGAATTGTGGCAAATAATCACCCTTACATGAAAAGAATCATTATGCCTGATGATTGGACTGGACATCCTCTTCTCAAATCTTATCCTCTTATTGGTGATGAAGCAGCTCAATGGTACGAGATTGATACGATTTTTGGAAAAGAGTATCGTGAAGTTGTTGGTCCTGAGATTAGAGATACAAAAAGAGTTGATCCTAAAGATACCAAAAACTTTGCAAGAGTTGGTCATGAGGTTGGTTATGGTGAAAAACCTAGTAACAAACCTACAGACTTTGGTGAATTCCAAGAAGAGGGCGGTGTACCTTTGATTACGAGATTTACAAAAGATAACCAAAAAACATTAAGTAGGAGGAAGTAATTTATGCAACAAACTCCAAATAGACTAAGTCCATTTTATGAGAATCTCGTTTTTGAGAGAGATGATAATATGATGATAGTAAACTTTGGTCCTCAACACCCCTCAGCTCATGGTCAGCTTAGATTGATTCTTGAACTTGATGGTGAGCAAGTGGTAAAAGCTGTTCCTGATGTTGGTTATCTGCATCGTGGTATGGAGAAGATGGCAGAGAATATGATCTATAATGAGTATTTACCTACTACAGATAGAATGGATTATATCGCTGCTGCTTCAAATAACTATGGTTTTGCACTTGCAGTTGAGAGACTTTTAGATATAGAAAAAGAGATACCAAGAAGAGCAGAAATTATTAGAGTTATGATTTTAGAGCTTAATAGAATTATCTCTCACCTATTTTGGTTGGCAACACATGCACTAGATGTTGGTGCTATGAGTGTGTTCTTGTTCTGTTTTCGTGAGAGAGAGTTTGCTATGGATCTTATGGAAGATTATTGTGGTGCAAGACTTACTCACTCTGCAATTAGAATTGGTGGTGTTCCTTTGGATTTACCAGCTGATTTTATTGATAATTTATATGCGTTTATCACAAAATTTCCAAATGATATCAAAGATTATGAAGGTCTTCTTACTGAAAATAGAATTTGGAAAATGAGACTTGAAGAGGTAGGTAATCTAACTCCTGAAGATGCTCTTAATTGGGGCTGTTCTGGTGCTACTCTTAGAGGTAGTGGTGTTGCTTGGGATATCAGAAAAGAGGAGCCTTACTCAATTTATGATGAGTTGGACTTTGAAGTTCCTGTAAGTGATAAAACTGATAGTTATGGTCGTTATAAACTTTATATGGAAGAGATGAGGCAATCTGTAAAGATTTTACATCAAACAATTCCTCTATATAAAGAGAGTGAGCCAGGAATTATGGCAAAGGTACCTCAATATGTATCTGCTACAAAAGAGGAGATCATGACAGATAACTTTGCTTTGATGCAACACTTTGTTTTGGTTACTCAAGGTATGAGACCTCCTGTTGGGGAAGTTTATGTAGCAACTGAATCACCAAAAGGTGAACTAGGTTTCTATATCAATTCGCAAGGGGAACCATATCCACATAGATTAAAGGTGAGAGCACCAAGCTTCTGGCATACAAGTCTCTTACAACACATGTTACCTGGACACTATTTAGCTGATGTTGTTACAATCATCGGTAACTTAAATATTGTTTTTGGTGAAATTGATAGATAGGGGATTGTAATGGAAAGATATGATTTAAGAAAGCATAAAGATAAGTTTTATGATCGCATGGTAGAGGTAATGGACAAAGAGGCGAAGCCTGGTGAAGTTATTATTTTTATGTTTGAGATTGGTGATTTTTCATCTGTTCAAAAGAGTGCTGATCTTATGAAAGAGTATGGTCATGAGATTATGAACTCTATAAAATTTAATGAAGTAGACTGGACACTAGTCGTAAAAAGGAAAGTTAGTTGAGCAAAGTCCTTTTTTCCACTTGGCAAGGTGAATTTATAGACAATAGATCTATGCCAAAAGAAGAGTGGAAAGAGTCATCATTTAGGGTACCTAGTACTTATGAAGGCGACAAAAACTCTAAAATTTTTATTGGATGGAACGGTCTCGTCGTATTTGATGAGGGTGTTGATATTGTGAAGGCAGGAGCCGAGTATGCTGCACAATATCAAATCTATTCTGAAGCCTGTGGAAGGTGTGCTCCCGGAAGATGGGGTGGTAGAATCCTCTATGACCTCTTCGATAAGATTGCTCGTGGTGAAGGAACTCAAGGTGATGTAGATCATCTAAAAGAGATATCTAATACTATGATGCTTACAAGTAAGTGTGAAATTGGTAGAACAGTTCCAATTCCTTTACTAAATATTTTGGAATATTTTGAAGATGAGATTAGAGATTTAATTGATAATCAAAAAAAATCTCCAGATTATGACAATAAAGATATTAATTATATTGCTAAAGTAACGGCTCCATGTATGGATGCATGTCCAGATCATGTAGATATCCCTGCATATATTGAGGGTGTAAGAGATTTGCAATTTATGGAGTCTCTAAAAGCTACAAAGCAGACAATGCCTCTAGCTCATACATGTGGTAGAGTTTGCCCTCATCCATGTGAAGATGCTTGTAGAAGAGCAAATCTTGATGAAGCTATCTCTATTATGGAACTTAAAAGAATAGGTGCTGATTATGAGAGTGATTATAATCAAGATTTTGTATATCCTACAGAGCAAAAACCTCTCAATGGTAAAAAAGTCGCCATTGTAGGTGCAGGACCTGCTGGATTGGCAGGAGCTTATTATTTAGGTTTGGAAGGTGTTGCATGTGATGTGTTTGATTATCTTCCTGTAGCTGGTGGTGAAGTTGCTGTTGGTGTACCTGAATATAGAATGCCTTATGATAAATATTATAAAGATATTGAAGCAGTTGCTGCATTGGATGGTGTTGAACTTATTTTGAATACTCATGTAACAGCAGAGATGTTGGTGAAGTTTGAAGATGAGTATGATGCTATTTTATTGGCAAGTGGTACAAGAATTAGTAAAAAAGTAAGAGCTGCCAATGAGCGACCTGATATGGAAGGTTATTGGCCTGCTATACAGTTTTTGGATCAGATAAATCTAAGTGTCAAATGGGGCTTAGAAGAAGATGTTGATTTAACTGGTAAAACTATTGTCTGTGTTGGTGGTGGATTTACCTCTATGGATGTTGTTAGATGTTCTATTAGAGCAGGGGCAAAAAAAGTAGTTATGCTTTATCGTAGAGATGAGAGAACTATTATTAGAAATACTTCGTATGAAGAGTATCATGAAGCAGTAGAAGAGGGTGTAGAGTTTGTTTTTCACTCAGCTATTGAAGAGATATTTGATGAAGATAATGTTCTTAAAAAAGTTAAAGTCAATATGTTTGAACTTGTTCCTGATCCTAATGGTGGAAGAGATAAGCTTGTCAAAATTGAGGGTGCAGATTATGAGATAGATTGTGATTATCTTATTCCTGCTGTGAGTCAAGATGCTGATTTATCTTATTTGCCATCTGATTGGGAGTTGGAGCAGACTAGCTGGAGAACGCTTTTGACTGATGGTAAAACATATCAGACAAGTAGAAAAGGTGTTTTTGCTGCTGGAGATTGTGAATATGGACCAATGACAATTGTAAATGCAGTTGGACAAGCTAAAAGAGCAGCTTCAGTTATGAGTAGATTTGTTCATGATGGTAAATTGACTCTCACTGATGATGAGATTATGGAAGATCATCTTCATAAAATGAGAGTTTATGACAAAAAAGAGAAAGTAACTGGTTGGGTAGCTGGACTTCCTAGAGAAGTTAGTGAAAAGCTTGATGTTGATTATCGTAAATCTTCCCAAGATGAGGTTAACTTTGGATTTACACAAGAACAAGCAGTAAATGAAGCAACTCGTTGTATGAGATGTTATTACATAGCAATGGTGGCGGTGTGATATGACTAAACCTAAAAATTTAATCTCATTTGAGATAGATGGAAGAAAGGTTCAAGGAGATAGAGACGAAACTATCTTGCAAGTTGCAAGAAGAAATGGTATCTATATCCCTACTATGTGTTATTTGACAAAGCTTAAGCCGATTGCTTCATGTAGAATGTGTATTGTTGATATTGAGGGCATGGATGCTCCTATTCTTAGCTGTCAGGAGAGAGCTGTAGAGGGGTTGAAAGTAATTACAAATTCACCTTCTTTGTATCAACAAAGACAGAGTATTATGAAACTTTATGATGTGAATCATCCACTTCAATGTGGGGCTTGTCCAAAATCTGGTGAGTGTGATTTGCAAAATAAGACTCTTGAATTTGGTGTAGGTGCTCAAAGCTTTAGTGCGGTAGATCAAAAAAGAGAGATTCAAGATTGGGGTAATGTTACTTATGATCCATATCTTTGCATTATGTGTGAAAGATGTGTAAGAGTGAGTAATGAGATTATAGGTGATGAAGCTCTACAGATCAAAGCTGGTGGTTATAACTCAACTATTGTTAACACTAAAATTGAAGAGCATAATGTAGATTGGGGAGAGTGTGCTTCGGTTTGTCCTGTTGGGGCATTGGCTGATAAAGATTTCTCTTATAATACAAATGCATGGGAGTTGACTAGAATCCCTGCGGCTTGTTCTCATAGTTCACTTGCTCCTCTTATCTATTATGAAGTTAAGAGAAATGAGATATATCGTGTAAGAAATGAGTATGAGTTTGACACAATGGCTGGTGTTTGTAGATATGGTTATGATTTCCAAAACCGTGGCTCAAATAGCAAAGAAGATATGCAAAAAGCTGTTGAAGCATTTAAAAATGCAGATACAATTAAGTTTAACTCTATTATTACAAATGAAGAGGCTCTAATTTTACAAAAATTAAAAGAGAAGTTTGGTTACAAACTTGTAAATAGTGAAGCTTTAGCATATAAAAAATTCTTAAATGCTTTCTCTTCTACAACTGGAAGAAATTTGTATCAAGGAACTTCTGGAGATATCAAAGATAGTGATTATATTATTGTTTTTGGTACTAGAATCGCAGATGATAGTCCTGTTTTGAAGTTTAAAGTAAATCAAGCTTCAAAAATAAGAAAAGCACAAGTGATCTATATGCATCCAATGGAAGATGCTTCTATTGGAAACTTTATAACTCAATTTTTGAAATATGAAGTTGGTAGTGAAGAGGGTGTTTTGGCAATGGTTGCCCAAATGTTACTTGAAGATGCAAAATTGACTAAGCAAGTAAGATCTATTTTAGATGATCTTGATATTGGTTATTTGAGTGCTGAGAGTAATATTGGTGAAGAAGAGATTGATAGCATGAAAGCTCGAATGAGAAGAAAAGAGAGATGCTCATTTGTTGTAGGTAGCGATCTCTACACTCATCCTAAATCGGACAATATTGCAAAACTTTTAGGGTTAATTGAAAAACATACTGGTTTTGAGGTAGTTATTACTCCTCCTTCTGTTAATACACTTGGTGTTTCTCTAATTTGTGATCTTGATGAAGAGGTTGGAGAGAGAGTGATCGGCTATAATGAAGAGGCTGATTTTGTGTTGAGTAGCATTGAGGGTGCAGGTGATGTTAATCTTCCTGCAATTAATCAGCAAGAGGGTACTTTTACTAATATGAATAAGATAGTAGTTCCTACTAATGCCGCTGTAACATTTGATGGTTTTTGTCTAAATGATATTGCTAATGAATTAGGAGTATCTTATAAGCGTTATACAATTGATTATACATCTGTTTTACCTGTTGATGCGGGGTATAAAGATGTTGAATTTGACTCATTAGATAACTATTTTGATTTTGATGGCAATGAGAGAAGAGGTTATCGTCTACACTCTTTGCGTCATGGTCTTAATAATAGTATTGATGAGATTAGCGATATTGAGAGTTATGATGGGACAATTATATATCTTTGTAATCCAAATAGTCAAAAAGATGTATTTACAAACCTTTGTAAATATCTGAAAACTGATGGGGATATTGTAGGTTCATCACAATTTTCAATAGCTGCAAAGATTCAAGATGGTGATCTATTGAAGGTTGATATTAATGGTAGAGAGGTGGAGAAAAAATTCAGACTTGATAGTTCTTTAAAAGGGACTATTGCAATGATGCCAATTTTTGATCTTGGATTTAGTGGTCAACTACTCAAAGATGGATATAGGTTTAGCAAATCAAAAATAGAGCAGGTGGATAAATGAGCGATATAACAGTTGAGATTAACGGAAAATCTTGCAAGGCACAAGAGGGTGAATTTATCCTCAATATTGCAAGAAGAGAAAATATTTTTGTTCCTGCTATCTGTTACCAAACACAGTGTTCTCCAAGTTTAGCTTGTAGATTGTGTCTGGTAGAGGCAAATGGTAAACAAGTATATGCTTGTAATGCTAAAGCCAAAGATGGTATGGATATTAAGACGGAGAGTGAAAACATTTCACTTGAGAGAAAAACAATCATGCAAGTATATGATGTAAATCATCCGCTTCAGTGTGGTGTTTGTGATCAAAGTGGAGAGTGTGAGCTTCAAAACTATAATATATATATGGATGTAAACAGACAAGACTATTCTATTGCTGATACTGCACGACCGATCAAAGATTGGGGCTTGATGAAGTATGATGCAGGACTTTGTATTGTATGTGAGAAGTGTATTACTGTATGTAAAGATATGATTGGTGATAGTGTTCTTAAGACTGTTAAAAGAGGTGGAGCAGTTCTTGATAAAGAGTTAAAAACTACAATGCCAAAAGACTCTTTTGCTATGTGGAATAAGCTTCAAAAATCAGTTATCGGTACAGTAAATGCAGATGATACTCTTGATTGCCAAGATTGTGGTGAGTGTATCGCTGTTTGTCCTGTTGGTGCATTGATAAGTAGTGATTTCCAATATACAGCAAATGCATGGGAGCTTAGAAAAATACCAGCATCAAATCCTCATAGTAGTGATTGTTCACTCATGTATTATGAAGTTAAAAGAGGTGGGGCAAAAAATTATGATGAGAAGATATATAGAGTAACAAATGATGCTCATTATGTATCTCTGAGTGGTTCAGCTAGATTTGGTTTTGATTTTGAAAATAGAGTAAAAGGTAAAGATCAAGCTATGTTTGATAAAGCTGTTAGTTTTATCAAAGATGAAGCAGATACTATCGCTTTTAATAGTTTTATTACAAATGAAGAGGCTCTTATTTTGCAAAAGTTAAAAGAGAGTTATAATCTAAAACTTGTAAATCAAGATGCCCTAAATTATCAAAATTTTATGAAGGCATTCTCTTTGGCTAGTGGTAAGAGTCTATATAGTGGAACTCTAAAGGGTATAAAAGCTTCTAATTTTATTGTTAGTGTTGGTAGTGCAGTTAGATATGACTCTCCTTCTGTTGGTTTTGCTATGAATAATGGTTTGACTATGAATAAGGGTGCGGGGTTATATTTTCACCCAGTTATTGATAATGTTGTTGCCTCTTTTTCAAAAAATTTAATGCCAATCACTCATGATGCGGGTGTTGAAGAGCATGTTTTGGCATTTGTTCTAAATTATTTTAGTGAGTTGGAGGGAGTTGAATTACCTTCTAGTGTTAAAGATGTTGTCTCAAAATATGATGAAGCTCTTGTTGGTTTACCTGAAGATTTTGAAACAAAAATGAAAAAAATGTTGGCAAAAAAGGATACTTTTTCTCTAGTTCTTGGTGCTGATCTTTATAGCCATGTAAATAGTGAAAATATTGCTAAAATTGCAGGTTTTATTGATAGATATACTAAATTTAGTGTTGTTGTTACCCCTTCACAAACAAATACATTAGGTGTTTCACTTATTTGTGATTTAGACTCTGAATCTGGTAGTAAAGTATTGGGTTATAATGAAAAAGGTGATTTTACTCTTAGTGCTTTGGGTGATGGTGATTTGGATATGCCAGCACTTAATCAACAAGAGGGAACTTTTACAAATATAGATAAAAAATTGGTTCCTACAAATGCAGCACTTCCATATAGTGGATTTGTTCTAAATGATCTTGCAAATGCACTTGGTTTAGAAGCAGAGTATACAATTGATTATACAAAGCAGATGCCTCAAGATAAAGGTTATATGTTTGCTACATTTGATGCATTGCCAAACCTTTATAATAATGCAGGTATTGAAGTTCGTGGTTATGATCTTATTATTAATGATGTTGACTCAAGTGATGAGCTTGGTGATCTTTCAGTGGTTAAAGAGTTAGAGGGTGATATTGTCTATCTATCTAATCCAATTAACCAATTTAATGCCTTTACTAATAAAGCTAGACAGTTAAAACAAGATCCAGCACTTTTTGTATCTTCTGCTTTCTTGGAAGCTAAAGGACTTAGTGAAGGTGATGAGGTTGAAGTAAAAGCTGGTGATGTCTCTATATCTACAAAAGTAGAGGTAGATTCTCAGCTTGGAGGTGAGATTGCATATCTTCCGACATTTGATAAAACATTGGGTGTTGAGGCAATTTTTGCTGATGGTTCACGGTTTAGTTCAGTAACAATAGGAAAGGTGTGAAATGGAAGGTTATTATATAATTGAAACGATAATCAAGATTGTTGTTATCCTTACAGTATTCTCTGTACTTGCTGGTATAACAACATATTTTGAGAGAAAGGTTCTGGCATTTATGCAAAGAAGACTTGGTCCAACTCATGTTGGTCCAGCGGGTATTGCACAAGTAGCAGCAGATGCTATTAAGCTATTTACAAAAGAGGATATTGTACCTCAAAATGCGGTAAAACCAATCTTTATGATTGCTCCTGTTATTGCATCAGCAACAGCATTTATTGCAATGGCAGGTATACCATTTTTACCAGAGTTTACACTTCCATTTACAGATTATACAGTTCAGCCAATTGTTGCTGATGTAAATATTGGTGTCTTGTATGTTGTTGGTGTCATGGCAATTGGTATGTATGCACCACTTCTTGCAGGTATGGCATCAAACAATAAATGGTCACTTTTAGGAGCAGCAAGAACAGTTGTTCAGATGTTATCTTTTGAGGTAGTTACTGGATTATCTTTGATTGCTCCATTAATGATGGTTGGTTCTTTATCTTTGATTGATATCAACAACTATCAAGAGAGTGGTTGGATTGTTTGGAGTCAGCCTATCGCATTTCTTCTATATTTGATTTCAGGTTATGCTGAGACAAATAGAACACCTTTTGATCTTTTAGAGCATGAGGCGGAGATTATTACTGGTTATGCTACGGAGTATTCTGGTATGAGATGGGGACTTTTTGCAATTGGTGAGTATGCGAATATGTTTACAGTTGCATTTGTAGCAAGTTTGGTATTTTTAGGTGGATTTAATGATTGGGGCTTCATCTCTGGTGGATTTGCAATTATCATTAAAGTTTCATTATTGATTTTTCTATTCTTGTGGGTAAGAGCTGCTTGGCCTCATGTTAGACCAGATCAATTAATGTGGCTTTGCTGGAAAGTCTTAATGCCATTAGCAGTAGTCAATATTTTGATTACTGGTATCGTGTTAATTTAGGAGTGGGAAGATGATGGATTTTACAAACTATAATAATAGGAATGTCTCTGATGACTACATGTATGTAGAAGTAGAAGAGACTCCTGTTACATGGCAAGAGAAGTCAAAAAGAGTTCTAAAGAGAACTCTTAGTGGTGAACTTTTTGTAGGACTTTGGATTGTATTTAGAGAGATGGTAAAGTTTGATATTCATACGGTGAAATATCCACTAGAAAAACTTCCAATCTCTCCTAGATATAGAGCACTGCACACTATCAAAAGATTGGTAGAGAGTGGTAATCAAGCTTGTATTGGTTGTGGACTTTGCGAAAAAATTTGTATCTCTAACTGTATTCAGATTGAGACCAAATATGGAGCAAAAGGTAGAAAAGTTGTAAGAGGTTATACAATTAACCTAGGACGATGTATCTACTGTGGATATTGTGCTGAAGTTTGTCCTGAACTTGCAATTACACATGGACAAGATTTTGAAAATGTAAGTGAGCAAAGAGCACACTTTACTTCAATGGCAGAGCTTGTTACCCCTATGGATATTTTTAAGGCTGGTAAACAGACTCAATATCCAGGGTTTGGTGCTTTAAGTGACAATGCTGATGACAATGTCAAAAAAACACCTTTAGCGTATTAGGAGTAGGTATGTTTGAAACAGTAGCGTTTTATCTTTTTTCGGTTTTGACAATATCCATGTTTTCAATTGTTGTCTTTAGTAAAAATGCACTCTATGCAATGAGTGCGTTAGCGGCGGGAATGATCCTTATTTCTGGATTTTTCTTTCTTTTAGATGCAGACTTTTTGGGTGTTGTTCAGATTATTGTTTATACGGGTGCAGTTATGGCTCTATATGCATTTGGTATGATGTTTTTGGATACAACACAAGATATCAAAGAGAATATTACTCACTCTAAAATTATTTATGGTTTGTGGATTGCGAGTGCCATTTTAATTGTATTTGCTATTAGTGCTCCAATTGTAACTAATCATTTGATGTTGGATGCTCCACTAATGAATCCTGATCTTTTTGGTGGTACAAATCCTCAACAAGTAGGTGTTATTTTGTTTACTAAATATCTTATTCCTTTTGAACTAGCAGCTGTAATGCTTTTGGTTGCTATGATTGCAGGAATTGTTTTAGTTGGTAAAAAAATGGATGATAGTATTACATTATGTGATTCATATGATGAACAGATGACTATAGAAGAGTTTGATGTAAAGGATGAGAAATGACACTTACCCACTATTTAGTATTAGCTACGATTCTATTTGTAATAGGATTAATAGGTGTAATTAGAAGAAGAAACCTTTTGATGCTTTTCTTTTCAACAGAGATTTTGTTAAATGCTGCCAATATCGGTTTTGCAGCTGTTTCAAAATTTTATGATGATTTAGGTGGTCAAATGTTTGCTTTCTTTATTATTGCGGTTGCCGCTAGTGAAGTTGCGGTTGGATTAGGTCTTCTTGTTCTTTGGTACAAGAAAAACGGTAGCATCGATCTTGATACACTACAAAAAATGAAGGGGTAATTTGATGGAACAGTATTTATATATAGCACTTTTTGCACCTATTGTAGGTTCATTATTTGCTGCAATGTTTGGAGATAAGCCAAGAAATCTTATCACTGGATTAGTGACATCTGGTTTGTTATTTGCTTCTTGGTTTGCATCTATGACTCTACTTTTTAATGTAGATGGAGAGCATGTTGTCCATGTAAAGATGATGGATTGGATTGCTGCTGGTAGTTTTAATTTAGACTTTGGTTTTATTGCCGATCAAGTCTCTGTTATTATGATGGTTACAGTTACAACTGTTTCTGCTTTAGTTCATGTATACTCAATTGGATATATGGATCATGATAAAGGTTTTAATAGATATTTCTCTTACTTATCAGCATTTGTGTTTTCAATGATGGTACTTGTAATGAGTGATAACTTCTTGGGACTATTTATCGGTTGGGAAGGTGTTGGTGTATGTTCATGGCTTCTAATTGGTCATTGGTATCATAAACCAGATGTTCCTACTTCTGTAAATCCTGCGGTATCTCCATCTTACGCGGCAAATGAAGCGTTTGTAATGAATAGAATTGCCGATCTTGGTATGCTTATTGGTATCTTTATGATCTATTGGAATTTAGGTTCTTTAGAGTATACGACAGTATTTGCAAATATTGGAACACTTGATAGTGGAACAATTACAGCAATAGGAATTTTCCTATTTATTGGAGCAATGGGTAAATCAGCACAATTTCCACTTCATACTTGGCTTGCAAATGCGATGGAGGGTCCAACACCTGTTTCGGCTCTAATTCATGCTGCAACAATGGTAACAGCTGGTGTATATTTGGTTGTAAGAAGTAATGAAATTTATATGCTTATTCCAAATGTAGGATATTTTATAGCTTGTCTTGGAGCTTTTGTAGCTATTTTTGCTGCTTCTATGGCACTTGTAAATATGGAATTAAAGAGAATTATTGCTTATTCAACTCTTTCACAATTGGGTTATATGTTTGTGGCTGCTGGACTTGGTGCTTATTGGATTGCACTATTTCACCTTATGGCTCATGCATTCTTTAAATCAGTTCTTTTCTTGGGTGCTGGTAATGTTATGCATGCTATGGATGATGAGAAATATATCAATAAAATGGGTGGTCTTGGTAAAGTAATGCCATGGACTATGGGAATTATGAGTGTTGCTTCATTGGCTCTTGCTGGTATTTGGCCATTGGCTGGATTCTTCTCAAAAGATAAAATTTTAGAGACAGCATTTGCAGAGCATCACTATTTCTTGTGGATTATGCTTTGGATCGGTGCTGGTATGACAGCATACTATAGTTTTAGACTTATTATGATGGTTTTCTTTGGAAAAGAGAATTATAAAGAAGATCCTAGTAAACATCCTCATGAGGCTTATCCATTTGTGATTGCAGCTATGATACCTTTGGTAATTTTAGCAGTTATTGCTGGATTCTTTGAGCACTCATTTATGCACTATGTTACAGAAGTATTACCTGCATATCACCCTCATGTAAGTACAGTAACATTTATATTTTTACTTGTTGTTACATTAGGTATTGCTCTTAGTGGAATTGCACTAGCTATTATAAAATTCTCAAAAGGTAATTTTGATGAGTTCTTTAAAAAGATAGGTGTTCATGAAGTATTATCAAATCAATACTTTATACCTAAATTTTATGATGAAAAAATATGTAAACCATATGCAAAAATATCAGAATTTGCATGGAAAAAGATAGATATGAAAATTGTTGATGCAACAGTTGATCTTATCGCAGGGGTCATCTATAAAGCAGGTGATAAATCAAGAGCTATGCAAACTGGTAACTTATCGCATAATCTCAAATGGATGGTCTTTGGATTAGTGTTGTTATTAATATTAGCCGTATTTAGACCAGGTATGTAAGGAGTAAGCGAATGGATTCAATTTTAACGTTACTAATATTTTTACCAGCGGTTGCAGGTATGTTGGGATTCATGATTGAAAAAAGTAGTATTAGAGCTTATGGTATTGCTGTAACTGCTATTGAGTTTTTTCTATCATTGATTTTGTGGATAGGTTATGATGGTGCAAATGCAGGTTATCAGTTTATACAGACTGCTCCGATATTAGCATCATTTGGAATTAATTATACGGTTGGTATTGATGGTATATCTCTATTTTTGATTATTCTTAGTACATTTATGACTATGATTTCACTTATTGGGTTGACAATCAAAAATGAGTTAAAAAATCTTATTATTTCAATCCTATTTTTAGAGATGACAATGGTGGGAGTATTTGCTTCGCTAGATGTAATTCTATTTTATATCTTTTGGGAACTCTCTCTTATTCCAATGCTCTATATTATTGGTGCATGGGGTGCAAAACTTAGAATATATGCAGCGGTTAAATTTTTCCTATATACATTTGCGGGAAGTTTAGTAATGCTAGTAGGTATTCTTGTGGCAGCATATCTCTATCATCAAGCTACAGGTGTTTGGAGTTTTTCAATTGTTGATTGGCAAAACTTTGCATTTACTTATGATATGCAGATGTGGCTATTTTGTGCATTTTTTGTTGGTTTTGCTATCAAAGTGCCAATGTTCCCATTTCATACTTGGTTACCATATGCTCATGGACAAGCACCGACAATTGGTTCGGTAATTCTTGCTGCTGTACTTTTGAAAATGGGTACTTATGGTTTTGTAAGATTTTCACTTCCAATGTTTCCTGATGCTGCGGTATATTTTATTACACCAGTTGCGATTATCTCGCTTATTATGATTGTTTATACGGCAATGATAGCGTATGCTCAAGAGGATATGAAACAGGTAATTGCTTATAGCTCAGTATCTCATATGGGTGTAATTGTACTTGGTACATTTGCAATGAACTCTGAGGGTATTACAGGTTCACTATTTTTGATGATATCTCATGGTATTGTTAGTGGGGCTCTGTTTATGTTGGTTGGTGTAATTTATGATAGGCGACACACCAAGATGATGAGTGAGTTTGGAGGTTTAGCCTCTGTTATGCCTAGATATGCAACAGTATTTGCAATTATGTTGATGGCTTCAGTTGGTCTTCCTTTGACAATTGGATTTGTTGGTGAGTTTTTGGCTCTAATTGGTTTCTTTAAAGTATCACCTTTGATGACTGCAATAGCTGGAACTACAATTATTTTGGGTGCAGTTTATATGCTTACATTATATAAGAGATCATTTTTTGGAGCTCTTACAAATGAGAAAAATAAGACTCTCAAAGATTTAACTAATCAAGAGGTGAGTGCTTTAGCTCCTTTAGTTCTACTTGTAGTTCTTTTGGGTGTCTATCCAAAGCCAGTGTTAGATCCTATTGATAACTCTGTTAAACAGATGATTTCAAATATGGAGAAAAAAGCTGTGAATCAAGATACAAAAGATTTTATTAACGAAGTAAATAGTGTTGGAAAGGAGAAATAATGTTAGATCCAATTTCGATAGATATGGAAGCACTGAATCTACCTTCTTTATTGCCAATGGTATTAACTATCGTTGGTGCTTTAGCAATTTTGGTAATTGATTTAGTTAGACCAAATATTGAGAAGAGTTTCTATGTAATGATTAGTGAACTCTTTATTTTGCTCTCTCTAGGGGCAATTTGGGGGTATGATAGTGATATAAGAGGATTTTTTGATCTGATGCTAGTAGATGGTATTGCGAAGCTTGGTCAAATAATAATTCTTTTGGCATCAGCTCTATTTATACCTCTAGCATTGACAACCAAGAGATTTCATGAGTATGCATATCCTGAGTTTTTTGCACTATTCTTATTTATGATTGCTGGTTTCCAATTCATGGTGACAAGTGATAACTTAATGCTTATTTTTGTTGGACTAGAGACTTCTAGTTTGGCTCTGTATACATTAATCGCTATGCACAATAGAGATAAGAGTTTTGAAGCGGCAATTAAATATTTTACAATGGGTGCATTGGCAGCTGGTTTTTATGTTTTTGGTGCATTGATCTTTTATGTTCTTACAGGAAGTGTAGAGTTATCCAAAATTGAGGAGTCTTTAATTGCCTCAAATTTTGAAAATATAGAGATAATTCTTTTGGGTGTAACTTTTATGTTGGTAGCATTTGGGTTTAAACTATCAATGGTTCCTTTTCAAACTTGGGTTCCTGATGTATATGAGGGTTCAAGTGCAGCATTAGCTGGATATATGTCAATTGTTCCAAAAATAGCTGGTTTTGTTGTTGCTATTAGAATGTTTGAATTTTTGGTTCATGCAAATATAGAGTGGGTACAGACTGTATTGTGGGTAGTAGCAGTATTAACTATGACTATCACTAATATTATGGCTCTTGTTCAAGATGGCGTAAAGAGAATGTTGGCATATAGCTCAATCTCTCATGCAGGTTTTGCAATGGCTGCGATTTTGATTGGTACAACTCAATCAAATAGTGCTCTTTTCTTATATTGGATACTATTTACATTCTCAAATCTTGGTGCATTTACAATGTTGTGGGTCTCAAGACACAAATCTAAAGAGAAAGGTGCAAGATACGATCATCCATATACAAAATTTTCAGGTATGGTAAAAATCATGCCTATGAATGCTGTAATTATGGCTCTTTTTATGCTTTCATTAGCAGGAATGCCACCATTTGCTCTATTTTGGGGTAAATTTTATCTTATGAGTTCGGCAGTTAATGAAGGCTTTATTTGGTTGGCTGGTTTTATGGCTCTTAATAGTGCAATATCAGTTTACTACTATCTTAAATTAGTAGTTTATATGTTCTTGAGAGATCCTATAACAAATGATGGTACAGTTTATATGAAAAATTCATCTACTGCACTAACTACAATTATTGGCTTTTCTGCGATAGCAACACTATTTGCAATATTTTTAGTATCACCTATTTTAGAGATGATCACAAAATTTGTAACAGCTAGTGGATATTAATTCTCTAGTTCAACTATAAATCAGAAGAGAGAAAAATCTTTCTCTTCTGATTATGTTAATTCTCTATTTTGAAGCTGTTGCCAATCTCTTTTTGATTAGATTTACATCATTTTGTGACTCTATATGATATGCGTTACTATCTCCCCAAGTTTTTCTAATATTTAGTGCTAAAGTTGCATATCTTAGTGCTTTATGTAAATTGCCCATTTTATAATAAACACCACCTATATTTGAGTAATTTTTAGCTACTGCAGGGTCTTCTGTTCCCCATGTTGCTTTATTTATAGAGAGAGCTTTGTGATAAAAATAGAGTGCCTTTTTATACTGTTTTAAATCTGCATAAAGAGCACCTATATTATTATAATTTTCTGCTAATTCTGGATGATTTCTATCATTATTGAAAGTCATTAAATCTACTTCTAGTGATTTTAAACCAAAATTTAAGGCACTTTTATAATCACCATTTTTATGTGCATTCATCATCTTTTCATTATTATATTCATCTGCTTGTAGTAGTGTAGAACCTATAGTTATTACCGAAGTAATAGCTAAGTATTTTAAAAATTTACTGTTTTTCATAATTAAAAATCCTTTTTCAGTTTTATTTTAGTAATATCGACAATAATTAGTAGTAATGTATAGCTTACTTTTTATAAAAAAGTGATTTAAAAAGTAAATTAATATTTATTGTGTATTTTTAAATAAAGTTTTTATTAAAAGATATTTTTTTTGTAAAAAATAATATACCTCTAAATAATAAATGTTAAAATTATAGGAGAAATAAGTTTTGACATTTACTTATCGAAGGAGATTTTATGTTTAGAGTGTCTATTGTTTTGGCTGGGTTACTACTAGGACAGAGTTTAGTAGCATCAGGCGATGAAGCTTCATTGAAATATGGCTTAACATCCATTTATAATGATGGTGGAACAGAGTTTGAAAAAAATACATTTGTTGGTAGTATTTTACTTGATCTCTACTCCTCTGATTTAAGACCTAGATTTAGTTTTGGATATGTTGGTATTGATGAGAGTGCCGCTGAAGGTGGTGTTGACTCACTTTGGCAATATAGTGTTGATGGAATATATGAAATACCATCTGATTATCCTCTTCATCCCTACCTTTTTGGTGGTATTGGGTATGAATATGTGAGTGGTGAGCGTGATAATTTTGAGAGTCACCCTTATGTAGAAGCAGGAATGGGTGCTTCATATCCTATAAATCAAGATTTTAGTCTTGTAGGTGAATTTAGAGCTATGCAGATAGTTGGTGGTAGTAGTGCTGAAGATAATGAGTTTGCACTACTTATTGGTATTAGTGTTCCATTGGGATTTAATCCTCTTCCTCAAGATAGTGATGGTGATGGTATTTTTGATTCTAAAGATCATTGTCCAAATACACCATTTGGTGTGTCAGTTGATGGCTTTGGTTGTGAGATAAAAAATGCAGAAGTTTCATCGGTTCCAGTTCAAGTAGCACCTATAGATATGGGTATTCAAAATCCAGAACCTGTAGCAAGTGTTTCTGATGCAGTACCTGATGTAATAGATGAACAGATTAGTTTGGATAGTGATGGTGATGGTATTACTAATGATTTAGATCGTTGCCCAAAAACTCCATTTGGAGCTAGTGTAGATAATCGTGGCTGTGAGATTAAAAATGTAGTAGTCCAAGAGCCAATACGACAGCAGAAAATTGATAGCGATAAAGATGGTGTAGAAGATAGTCTAGATATATGTCCAAATACCCCAAAAGGTTTTAGTGTAAATACACAAGGGTGTCCCGTAAAAAAAACATTAGATATTAATTTTGGATTAGACTCTTACTATATTACAGAATATTCAAAACCAAAAGTAAAAGAGTTTGCAAAATTTTTAAAACAAAATCCACATCTAAAGAGCCGAATTGTTGGTTATACAGATAATACAGGATCATACTCTATGAATCAAATTCTCTCTTATAAACGAGCATCAGAGATTAGAGATTTGCTTATCTCTTATGGTATTGATGCTTCACGACTTGAAGCTGTTGGCAAGGGGTCAAAAAATCCAGTTGCAACAAATCAAACCGAAAAAGGCAGAAAGAAAAATAGAAGAATTGAAGCGGAAGTTTATTAATTAGGAGATGATGATGAAAATGAAAAAAAGTAGTATATTGATTTCTATTGTATCTGCAATAACTCTTTTGTTTGTGGGGTGTGGAGAAGATAGAACAAAACCAGCTAATAGTGGCTCTATTTTATTAGGAGCTCATGGTGGTGATGGTGTTGATGTTGTAGTTATTCCTAAAATCTATGAATTAGATAAGGGGAAACGAATGGTAAATAATAATTTTGTCTATATCCCTGGTGGTTTTGATGTTGATGGTGATGGTGAGAATGAGAGTGGTTTTTGGGTTTCAAAATATGAGGCAAAAGAGATATTAGGTGATATTAATAGCTCTATATTGTCTGATAATAATGTGAGTTCATTTTTAGTAGAAAATTTTAAGGTTTATAGTCCCGTATTAAAAAATTTTAGTTTAAAACTTGATGAAAATAGTAGTTATCTAAAGATTCCACTGCGTGATGTTGCTCAACTACAGACAAGTAGAATAGGTTTTTCTCCTATTGGTGAGTCCATCAAGAATATGAGTTCTTTAGAAGCAGCTATATCACTCAAAGGTTCTCAAATTAGTGGTGGAGAAGAGATAGGGTTACCATCTAATAAACAGTGGATGCAATTGGTTCAGTTAGTAGTCAATAATCCCCAAAATTGGATAGATGGAGTTATAGGTGATGGAAAGCTTTATCAAGGGAATAAGTATATAGGTAGCGATAGTAGAGAGTTTACTATTAGTAATAATATATTGGGTGTTGATACAAATGTAGAGTTAGATTATAGTGTTAAAGTTTCTGATTTATCTGGTAATCTTTCAGAGTGGACCAATGGACTAGTGGCTAAAGAGGATCGTTTTGTAAATGGTGGTTCTGGTGTTTTGGAGTTTGAGTCTGTCAATAATATGCCTACATGGTTAAAACCATTTGTCCAAGATCTAAATTTAACAGTAGGTTCTGAAGTAGGGGCTGGTCAGTATCATGATGGGTTTGCTATTGCTGGAGCAAATGATACTTTGGAAATTAGTATCCATACATTTGGAGATGTTGATGATTATGCAAGTGTTTCAAGGGGTGGATCTCACTCTATTGATGATAGATCTCTTGTTGGTATTGGTGCTATGAAATTGACATATGGACCTGGTTATAAAGGACCAACAGTTGGTTTTAGGGCAGCATCTAAATATATTAAGTAAAAAGGATAAAAATTATCTGTTTAAGGTTTGTTAACTATATTATAAGATAAATCGTGTATAATACTTTTTTTTATTAAATAAATATGGAGAAGTATATGGCAAAATATGTTGAATTAACAAACGCAAACTTTAACGAGACTGTAGCAAAAGGTGTAAGTTTAGTAGATTTCTGGGCACCATGGTGTGGACCTTGTAGAATGATTGCTCCAATTATCGAAGAGTTGGCTGAAGATTTTGATGGTAAAGCAACAATCGCTAAAGTAAATACTGATGAAGAGCAAGACATTGCAATTCAATATGGGATTAGATCAATTCCTACTATTCTTTTCTTTAAAGATGGTGAATTAGTAGATCAAATGGTTGGTGCTGCTGGAAAAGAAGTATTAGCTGATAAAATAGACTCATTTTTATAGTATGAGTCTAGGTAAGGGGAGAAAAGCTTTCTCCCTGAACTATCTTTTTTCTTCCTTTTTTGGTGCCCTAATGATAGCGGGTGCTTTTGCTTACTACAATTATAAATTTTCTGAATATAAGTTTTTCGATTTTAATGCACATCAGTTTTATACAACCAAAGATATTTTTATTCCTACTAAAGAGTATTATAGAGTTATTATTTATAGCTCAAAACAGGAAAATATAAAAGATATTGTATCAAAGTTGAGAAAAACAGACTCTATTTTGGCAATTGATCTATATCAAAAAAGGTTTAAAGAAGAAGATAGTATCATAAATATATCAACGGGGATGAATACATTATTGAAATTAATACAGCGTTTTAATGTTTATGAAATACCTTGTGTATTTGAATTAGAACGGGTTAAAAATCAACTATATAAACAAAAAACAGCTATAGAAATTATTGAATAGGGAGAATATTATCATGTTAGATCTTGCAATTATTGGCGGAGGACCGGCTGGTTTAACTGCTGGTTTGTATGCAACAAGAGGTGGACTTAAAAATGTCGTTATGTATGAGTTTGGTATGCCAGGAGGACAAATTACACAAAGTAGTGAAATTGAAAACTATCCCGGAATCAAAGAGGTAGTAACAGGAATGGAACTTATGGCTCCTTGGCCTGAACAGTGTATGAGATTTGGTTTGCGTCATGAAATGGTTGAAGTAAAACAGATATCCAAAGATGGCGATATTTTTAAGCTCATATTAGCAAATGGTAAAGTTCAAGAAGCCAAAAATGTAATTGTATGTACAGGAAGTACACCAAAACGAGCTGGTTTTAGTGGTGAAGATGAGTTTTTTGGTAAAGGTGTAAGTAGTTGTGCTACATGTGATGGTTTTTTCTATAAAAATAAAGAGGTGGCTGTACTTGGTGGTGGTGATACTGCTTTGGAAGAGGCACTTTATCTATCAAATATATGTTCAAAAGTTTATCTTATCCATAGACGAGAGGGATTCCGAGCGGCTCCTAGTACAGTTGAACATGTAAGAAACAAAGAGAATATTGAACTTGTTTTAAACTGTACTATCAAAGATGTTTATGGTGATAAAATGGGTGTAAATGGTATTTGGGTTGTAGATAAAGAGGGTAACGAGAGAGATTTACAAGTACCGGGTCTATTTGTATTTGCAGGAATGAATGTAAACAATGGCGTATTAAAGCAGGATGATGGTAGCTTTTTATGTGATTTAAATGATCGTGGAGAGGTGATTGTTGATCTTAGTATGAAAACTTCCATAGAGGGTCTATTTGCTGCGGGTGATATTCGTATAGAGGCACCAAAACAGGTTGTTTGTGCTGCAGGTGATGGTGCAGTTGCTGCTTTACAAGTAATTGCTAGAGAACAACATTAATAAAAAAAGAGGATATTAAATGATTAATATTGGGATTCATGGAGCAACAGGAAGAGTAGGAAGACTTTTAATAGAAAACTTAAAGGGTGATGTAGATGCCAAAGTAACTGTTTTACATGCTATTGAAGAGTTTTCATTTCCTGTAGATAAAGATATTTTAATTACAAATGATACAAAAACTCTATTGGAAAATTGTGATGTAGTTATTGACTTTACACTTCCAAATGGAACAGAATCACTTTTGGAAGTAGCAATTGAAGATAATCCAACAGCACTTGTAATTGGAACAACAGGCATGAGTAAACATCAGCTTAATCTTCTTGAAGAGGCTTCTCGTCATATGCCAATTTTATATGCTACAAATATGTCTTTGGGGGTAGCTATTTTGAATAAACTAGCATCTCTTGCCTCTAAGGCTCTATCTGATTTTGATGTTGAAATAGTAGAACAGCACCATAGATATAAAAAAGATGCACCAAGTGGAACAGCTTTGACTTTGGCTGAACATGTTGCAGTTGCTAGAGGACTAGATTTGGATAAAGTTCGTGTAAGTGGCAGAGATGGTAATATTGGAGAGAGAACTAAAGATGAGATTGCTGTAATGGCTCTTAGAGGTGGTGATATTGTTGGACGACATACTGTTGGATTTTATAATGATGGGGAGTTTATAGAACTCAATCATACAGCAACAAGTCGTGATACCTTTGCCAAAGGTGCAATTAAAGCTAGTAAATGGTTAGTTAATCAAAATAGTGGTTTGTATAAAATTACAGATTGCTTGGGGATTTAGGGGAAATATATGTGTGCAGTAGTAGGGGTTTATAATGTAAAACATGCGTCAAAGGTGGCATATTATGCACTCTTTGCAATGCAACATCGTGGGCAAGAAGCAACGGGGATTAGCTCTAGTGATGGTGTAAGTATTTGGACAAAAAAGAGGCGAGGTTTGGTAACTGATGTCTTCTCTGATGAGGAAAATTTTGTCTATCTAAAAGGTTCTATGGCTGTTGGTCATAATAGATATTCTACTGCGGGTAGCAGTTCTATTGCAGATGCTCAGCCTATTGCCGCAAAGTATAAACTTGGTGAAATATCTATTGCACATAATGGAAACTTAATTAATAAAGATGAAGTAAGAGCAAAATTAATTGATGAGGGTGCTATTTTTCAATCTGATATGGATAGTGAAAATATTATTCATCTTATTGCTCAAAGTAAATCAGATTCACTTCAAGATAGGATTACTGAAGCCTTACAAGAGATTAAGGGTGCGTATTGTCTAATTATTCAGAGTCGTAAAAAGATGTTTGCTGTTCGTGATAAGTATGGTGTACGACCTTTATCTTTGGGACGGTTTGAAAATGGTGGTTATATTGTTGCTAGTGAAACTTGTTCATTTGCTCTTGTGGGTGCTAAATTTGTACGAGATGTGAAGCCTGGTGAAATGTTGATTTTTGAGAAGGGGCAAGAGCCTATCTCTGTACAACTATTTGAACCAGATCCTAGACCATGTGCATTTGAATATATCTATTTTGCTAGACCAGATAGTGTAATTGATGGCAAAAATGTTTATGAAACTAGAATTAAAATGGGTAGACAATTAGCTATTGAAAATCCTGTTGAAGCTGATGTAGTTCTGCCTGTACCTGATAGCGGTATTGCGGCCGCTCTTGGATATGCTGCTCAAAGTGGTATCCCTTTTGAAAATGGTATTGTAAGAAATCACTATGTTGGAAGAACATTTATTGAGCCTATTCAAGAGATGAGAGATCTTAAAGTAAGGTTGAAATTATCTCCTATTAAAGAGCTTATTGATGGTAAACGGGTTGTTATTATTGATGATAGTCTAGTGAGAGGAACTACTTCTAAACAGATAGTTAGAATGTTAAAAGAGGCGGGAGCAACAGAGGTTCATATGAAATTGGCTTCTCCTCCAATTAAACACCCATGTCGATATGGTATTGATACTCCGAGTTATGGTGAGCTTATTAGTGCAAATATGAGTGAAGATGAGATATGTAAACAGATAGGTGCGGACTCTTTGGCTTTTTTATCTCTTGATGGCTTGGTAGATAGTTTGGGACATGATAGAAATTATTCATTAGTGAGCTTTGATGGTCAATATTTCATCTCCTGATACTCTTGATAAAACAAGAGATATCCTAACCGCAGGACGATACTTTAGAGATAAGTTTGGATGTAATGTCTATAAAACACCTATCTCAATATTGGGTTTTACATGTCCAAATATTGATGGTAGTGTTGCAAAGGGTGGTTGCACTTTTTGTGAAAATGAGTCATTTAGTCCAAATTTGAGTGAAAAAACACCAAAAAAGTTCTATTTAAATCCTAATTCTCCTGAGAATCCTTTTTTAAATGGGCAACTTGTACAGCTTGAGTCTCAATTTAACCAAAGTAGAAAAGCACTATCCCAAAAATTTAATGCAAAAAAGTTTTTGGTATATTTTCAATCTTTTACAAATACATATGCTCCTCTTGATACACTCAAAGCTCTGTATGAAAAGGCACTATCATTTGATAATGCGGTAGGTCTGAGTATTGGTACTAGAACTGACTCTGTGAGTGATGAGGTATTAGAGTATTTGGTTGAATTATCAGCTGATCATGAGATATGGGTAGAGTATGGAATACAGAGTGTTTATGATGAGACTCTAGAGGCTATTAATCGTGGTCATAGTGTTGCAAACATGAAAGAGTACATAAAGAAAACTAAAGATATGGGCTTAAAAGTGTGTGGACATCTTATTTTTGGTCTGCCAAATGAGACTCAAGATATGATGTTAGAGAGTGTTCAAGCAGCTATTGATCTTGAAGTAGATTCGCTTAAAATTCATCCTATGTATGTAACAAATAATACAATTTTGGCAAATGATTATAAAAAAGGTAAATTTGTACCCATCACACAAGAGGCTTATATTGATACTTTAATCAAAGCTTTTGAGATGCTTCCTAGTGATATAATGATTCAGAGAATTACGGCAGGGATTGATGATAGTTCACTGCTTGCTCCTGAGTGGTGTAGATGTAAACATACACAGATGCACAATATCAAATTGGCTCTTAAAAATGCTGGGTTTAACTATTAAAAGAGGGATATGTATCGAAAATTACTTCCATGGTATATTGACCAAAAAAATAGTCTAGTTTGTATTAAAAAGAGTGATAATATATCTTTTTTAGAAGATAAAATCACTCTTTTGAACTGGAATGTTCACAAAAATAACCACTCTACTAAGTGGCTTTTAGATTTTCAATATATTTTGGACTATTATTCACCTAATATCATCACTTTTCAAGAGTATAAGACTAAAAGCAGACGAAGTATTTTAGACTCTCATAAAGATTATAATTATGGATTTTTACCAAATATAAATATTTATGAAGAGGATTATGGATTAGTTAATGCTTCGACTTCTAATATAAGTGAGTTTAGTTATATTTTTAGCGAACATGTAGAACCTCTTATTAAAACCCCAAAAATTAGTTTTTTGACTCAATATAAACTAAAAAATAACCAAAAATTAACTATTATAAATACGCACATGATTAATTTTGTAAAGATCAAAAAATATATTTCACAAATAAATCAGCTTGAAAATCTATCTACAAATCATAATACTCTTATACTTACAGGTGATTTTAATACATGGAGTATTAAACGAATGAATATTTTAAAAAGTATGACCAAATCATTGGGATTAGAACATGTCACTTTTGAGATAGATCACCACAAAAAAAGATATCTATCTCACCCTTTAGATCATGTATTTTATAAGGGTGTTAGACCAATTAAAACAGAGATTTTGCAACAATTTAAAACTTCAGATCATAAACCTATAGTTGTAGATTTTGCTCTTTAATATGCCAAATAGAGTGGATATTATTTTTTTGCTCTTTTAATAGAAGTGTAATAGATATATTTTCAATTGCCTCGATAACCAAAAAATATACTCCAATATGAAATAGAAGATTCTCTCCAAATAAAAGCAACATAACAACTCCCAAACTCATCAATACTGCTGAAATTTTTGTAATCCAAGTATGATAAGATGCAAGTTTACCAAACTTGATCAATGCAAAAATAGCAGGCAAAATATAGACTACAATTGCCATAATAATATAACTTATCTCTGCTTTTATAATTTGTGGATACAAAAACCAAACAGCAATAGGTGTAGAGAGATAAGTAGTAATATCCCCATAACTATCAAGTCTAGCTCCAATTTCACTAGTTTGATTTAAGAGCCTAGCAATAAAACCATCAAGTGCATCCGATAGTAACATAAGAGCAAAAAGTATAAAAAATAGATTTGGCATATTAAACCAAGCAAAAATTATCAAAAAAGGAGCAGCAAGAATACGAAAAATACTAAGTGAGTTTGGGATATTAAGAGGAATATGCATTATTAGAAAAACCTATAGTTGAATTTGTAATTGTATTATATCTTCAAGATCGACAAAAACCTAATTGATTGTATAAAGAGGGAGCATCAAGAGAGTATAACTGTTCTTCTTTATTAATGTGTGGTTTTTTTATTTTGGGTAATACATTTTTCATGCATTAATGGGTAGTTTGAACCACCCGCAAATGATTGTGAAGATTTTTGAATACCTTGGCTTACCATTGTTATTGGTGTAGTAAATGCCAACATTCCAAATTTTATTACAGAAGCATCATCACCTATTGTAAAGATTGTTTTAAAAACAGATGCCATATCTGAAGCCAATGTTTTGCATCTTCTCTCTTTTGAGTCTCTCTCCCTTGGGGATCCAAATGAATCCTCTATTTTTCGCAATTTTTTATATAAAGCATCATTGCAATCTTGACTCTCTCCGCCTTGATATATGTAACATATATCATGAAGCATACAAGCCTCATCTATGCTATCATATGGCTTTATTTTGTAGTATTGAGTGATTAATTCTCGTCTTTGTTTTAAGTCTAATCGTTTATATATATCTTCAGAGGCATTTTTGATATGAGGATAATTTTTTCCACAAAAACAGCCGTATCTAAAACTTTCATCTAATTTATCCTCTGCAAGGGCAGGATGAGTACAAGTAACTGCTCTGGCTTGACTCTTTTTTATCTTATCTGTCATAGGAGGATTGAGAAAATCAAAATCATCTGCATATGTAGATGATGTAAATAGGGTTAAAATTACAATAAAATTTAGACAAAACATAATATGCTCACTTTTAACAGGTTATTTCTATAATTATAGCAATAATTAAATCTTAATAGCAATCCTACCCAAGCTTAATATTTTTTTTGTAGAATTAAAAGAAATCTCAAAAGGTTAAATTTGCAAAAAATTATTAAAACTCTTCAAAGTATTAATGAACTTATTATGTTTAAACACTCTATCTTCTCTCTTCCCTTTATCTTTATTGCTATGATTGTTGCTGCTGATGGGTGGTTTGGGTGGAAACTCTTTTTTTTAGGAATTTTAGCGGCCATTAGTGCTAGAAATTTTGCTATGGCATTTAATAGACTGGTGGATATTGATATTGATAAAGATAATCCTCGTACAGCTTCTCGTCCTAGTGTAGATGGGCGGTTATCTAAAAATAGTATTCTATTTTTTGTAATTGTAAATGCCCTTTTATTTATTGTGGTTGCTTTCTTGATTAACTCTTTGGCTTTTTGGTTATCTTTTCCTATTTTGATTATTTTGGGTGGATATTCTCTATTTAAAAGGTTCTCTTCATTGGCTCATCTGGTTTTGGGACTCTCTTTGGGGTTTGCTCCTATTGCTGGTGTTGTAGCTGTGTCCGCAGAAGTAACACTTTGGTCACTGTTTCTCTCTATTGGTGTTATGTTTTGGGTGGCTGGGTTTGATCTGTTGTACTCTTTGCAAGATATAGAGTTCGATAAAAAGGTCTCACTACATTCGATTCCTTCGCAATATGGAGCTAAATGTACACTCTTTATTTCGCAAATTTTTCATGCTTTGACTATTTTGTTTTGGGGATTTTTTGCTTATATTTCTCATAGTGGATGGTGGATTTATCTGGCTGTTTTGATCTCTAGTGTGATTTTATATAAGGAACATGAGATAGTAAATAGAGATTTTACCAAAATAGATAAAGTTTTTTTTACCCTTAATGGATATTTGGGTATCATGTTTTTAGTTTTTGTGATTTTGGATAAGGTTTTTTAAATGTTAGATATACGATTTGTAAAAGCACCATTGGTAATTCATTTTGAAAAAGTTGATCAAAATAGAGAATTTTTTCAAAAAGAGTTTAATTCTCTTTCGGAGTTTGAAGAGGATGCTGTGGGGCAGTGGTTAAAACTGGCTAAAGCAAAAGGTGAAACAGAAAATAGTGATCCTGTATTATTGACACTCATTGTAGAGTTACACAAAAAGGTGGATCAATTAACTGCTTTGATAAAAAAAGAGGAGAGGGAGCTTATCCCTCTTTCTCACCATGAGATGATAGATTCAATAGGTTTTGAAAATATTAGTTTAGAGGGTGATTTTTTTGAAGAGGCTCAAGAGTATTATTGTCGAATAGAGATGCCAGTTTTTCCAAAAAGAGAGATGCCTATTTTTATTAGAGCTATCTCTACAAATATTGGTCAAATATTATTGATGCATGACAAAGATCAAAAAGATTGGAATAGTTATGTAGCTTCAAGGGAGAGAGTAATGATTAGAGAGTTAAAGGCAAAGGCATGATGGATATGATTGTAATCATTGCTTTTTCGTTGGTGTTGTTGATTTTGATTGCCTATTTGTATTTTAAAGATCAGGGACTTTTACAGAAGCTCTCTGCCTATGAAGGTGTTATTGATGAATTGGGAAACCGTATCTATACATTAGAAAACAAAAAGATTGAAGTACCAAAAATAGATATTGATATTGAGTCTGAACTTGCTGTTATTGAAAAAAAGTTGAATGATAAAATTAATGATCTAAGTGATCCCATACTCAAGACTATTAGAGCAATTAAAGAGCTTGAATCAAATATGTTACAGATCGAAGAGAGTGTAAATGAGCGAATTAATAAGATAGAAGAGAGTACAAAACTATCTGCTTTGAGTGTCAATAGTGCTCAAGTAAATGAAAATCGTATTATAGACCTTTATAAAAAGGGATTTTCAGCAGAAGAGATTGCAAAAAAAGAGAGAGTTCCTCAAGGTGAAGTTGATCTTATTTTAAGGATTGCAAATTTAAGATAATACTTAATCTCAATCTATGTATAATATTATTAACTTTAAATAGGGGAAAGGTGTAAATGTTAATAGATGGACATGGACGAGAAGTAAATTATCTGAGGGTTTCAGTAACTGAGAGGTGTAATTTTAGGTGTCAATATTGTATGCCTGATAAACCTTTTTCATGGGTTCCAAAGGAGAATTTACTATCATTTGAAGAGTTGTTTCTTTTTATGAAAGTTGCAATTGATGAGGGTGTAAATAAGATTAGAATTACAGGTGGAGAACCACTTTTGAGGGAAAATTTGGATGGTTTTATCCGCATGATCTCTGAATATAAGTCAGATATAGATTTGGCACTTACTACAAATGGATATCTTCTAAATGGTGTAGCACAAAAATTAAAAGATGCTGGATTAAAAAGATTAAATATCTCTATAGATTCACTAAAGCCAGAAATAGCACACCAGATTGCACAAAAAGATGTTTTAAAAGATGTTTTGGAAGGTGTAGAAAAGGCTCTTGAAGTAGGGCTAAAAGTAAAAATCAATATGGTTCCTCTCAAAGGTATTAATGATAATGAAATTATAGATGTTTTGGATTATGCAAAACAGAGAGGTATTGAAGTTCGTTTTATTGAATATATGGAAAATAGCTTGGCAAAAGATCATTTAGAGGGGCTTTTGGGTCGTGAGATTTTGGACAAAGTAAAAGAGAAATATGTTATTAGGAAAATAGGTAGAGAGGGAAGTAGCCCATCTTTTAGTTATGTTCTTGAAGATGGTTATAAATTTGGTCTTATTGATCCACACAAACATGATTTTTGTGAAAATTGTAATCGTATTAGATTAACAGCAGAGGGGCATCTTATTCCTTGTCTCTATTTTGATGAGGCTATGAGTATCAAAGATGCTGTAAAAGCTGGGGATATAGAGGCTGCTGCGGCAGTATTAAAACAGGTCTTAAAAGATAAACCAGAAAAAAATAGATGGGATGAATCTGATAGTGAAGTATCTAATCGTGCTTTTTATGAAACGGGTGGTTGATGCTCTTTTTGGTTGAATCTTTTTACTCTTTTCAAGGGGAGGGCAAGTTTGCTGGAACCCCATCCATTTTTATTCGTTTGGGTGGATGTAATTTGGGTTGTGTCGGATTTGGTGTTGAGACTATTTCACCAAAGGATAACTCAATTATTGTTGGGTGTGATTCTATTAGAGCAGTACATCATGAACATTTTTCACAAGAGTGGCATAAGATAGAGTTTAAAGAGGCTTTAATATCTGAGATTGATCAATATCTGGAGGATCTAAATTTTAAGCCAGATATCGTTTTTACTGGAGGTGAACCACTTTTACATCACGAAAACTCTATTTTGATAGATACTATATCTCATTTTATAGAGTTAGGGCATCGTGTTACTTTTGAGAGTAATGCTACTATTTTTATTGATTTTGAAAAATATCCTATCTATAAAAAAGTTATTTTTGCAATGAGTGTCAAATTAAAGAACTCTGGTGAAGCTAGAAATAAGAGGATTAATTTTAAAGCTATTAAATCAATTGTAAATAATACAAAAGAGAGTTTTTTTAAATTTGTACTCTCCTCTTCTGATGTGAATACTCATGAAATTAGTGAAATTAGTTCACATTTTGTTGATACTCCTATATATTGTATGCCTATGGGTAGTACAGCTAAAGAGTTAGCTCAAAATGATAAAGCAGTTGCTCTATTTTGTATTAGAAAAGGTTATTCTTATGTAGACAGAATGCATATTCGTCTTTGGGATAATGAAGAGGGTAGATAGCTTTTTATATAAAATTTAATATATTTATATAAAAAAATTTAATTAATTTTAGACACTTTTGAGCTTTGTTTTAAAGTATAAGGTTGTAAAATGGCTGTGTTTATTTTTAAATAAGGAGAGATAATAGATGAAAAAAACTTTTTTATATTCGTTGGTAGTTGCTGCCCTTTTAGTAGGTTGTGGTGATAAGAGTGGTTCTGAGATTGCAGAAGAGGTAAAAGAGGCTACGCATGGTGTTGTTGAAATTACAAAAGATACAACAGTAAAAGCAGTTGATAAAACAAGAGATGCTGGTGCTGCTGTAGCAGAGAAAGCGTCAGAAGTGTCTGAAGGTACAAAAGAGGCTACTACTAGTGTTGTGGATAAAGCAAAAGAAGCAACAAGTAGTGCTGTGGATAAAGCAAAAGAGGCGACAAGTAGTGCTGTTGAGAGTACAAAAGAAGCTGCTGCTAGTGCTGTTGAGAGTGCAAAAGATGCTGGTTCGGCAGTAGTTGAAAAAGCTGGTGAAGTAGCTGATAAAGCAAAAGAGATGGCTGGTGATGCTGTAGAGAGTGCAAAAGATGCAGGAGCAGCAGCTGTTGAAAAAACCACAGAAGTAGTTACAGATGCAAAAGATGCTGTAGCTGGTGCTGCGGCTACTGCTGTTGCGGCAGTAACTGGTAGTGGAGATGCTGAAGCTGGTAAAGCAAAATTTGCAAAATGTGTTGCATGTCATGGCATGAGAGGTGAGAAAAAAGCATTGAATGCTAGTCAGGTTATTGCTGGTTGGGATGTTGCAAAAACTACAGAGGCACTAAAAGGTTATAAAGATGGATCTTATGGTGGTGCTATGAAAGGTGTCATGAAAGGACAAGTTGCATCATATAGTGATGAAGATATCGCTGATGTTGCTGCATATATTTCAGGTCTATAGTGACTTTTTAATATCATAAGAGGATATCCTCTTATGATATTATGATTGAAAATCTACAAAATCTTCTTGTTCAAATTCCCAATTCATCGGTAAAAACTTAACTATATCATCTTTTTTTATTTGATCTCTATCTTTAGATATTAATATAAAGCCATTGCAGTGATTTAATACATTTACCATTCCTGGTGAAAATTGGTCTGCTACTTTAAAAGATATACCATCAAAAAAACCTGGTATGACTGTTGGTACTTTTCTTGTTTTTATAAACTCTTTATCTATTTTTGTCTCAATATATCCATGATAATACTTTGATGAACCACTTAATTTTTTTATTAGGGGTTTGGCAAAAATTTCAAAGTTTATTGCACTTGCTAGTGGATTTCCTGGTAGATTTAAAACAGGAGTTTTTCCGATCATTCCAAATGTTGTTGGTTTGCCCGGTTTTATCTCTACTTTTGAAAATTTTTCTACACATTCAAGAGCATTAAAAGCCTTTTTTGTAAAATCTGCCTCCCCTACACTTACTCCACCACTTGTAACTATAAAATCATAAGAGAGGGAGTTTTCTATAATTTGTTTGAGTGATTCAATATTATCATCAGATCTACCAACAAAAGATGCTTCACACCCAAGCTCTTTGGCTCTTGCTATGAGATAAGGGGTGTTTGAATTATATATTTGTGACTCTTCTAACTTTTCAAAGTGTAGTTTTAGCTCATTACCACTTGCAAATATTGCAATACGAGGCTTCTTATAGACCTCTACATGAGTAATACCTTGACTTGCTAATAGTGCTATATGTGAAGAGTTAATCTTTTCTTTAGATGATAGAATTGTCTCATCTATATCTATATCCTCACCCTTATATCTAATATGAGCGTTTAATTTTACATCTTTTATAATCTCTATAGTTGATTCATCTATAGTTTGGGTATTCTCTTGGGGTATAATTTTGTCTGTATTAATAGGAGCTTTTGCACCCGTCATGATTTTAATTGCTTCATTTTCATTTAATATATGATTATGAGAATCACCTGCCAAAATCTTGCCAACAACTTTATAGTTTTTTGACTCTCCTTTTAGAGCGTACCCATCCATTGCTGAGTTGTTAAATTGTGGTAGGGCTATTGTTGCTTTTATATCTTGAGCAGATATTTTAAAAAGTATCTGCTCAATTGGTAAAATTTCAGTTGAAAGAGGGTTGGTGTTTTTTAATATAATATCTATTGCCTCAAGTATAGTTACACTCAAATTAAATCCTTTACTATTTTGTAGTGTTATTCTCTAATGTTTTAAGTAAAATTTCTGCTTCTGTTGATTCATTAAATTTTAAATATGTCTCTAATGCTTTTTTTGCAATTATATCATTGCCTAGGGCAGATTTTGATTTTGCATAGATGATCCATGGTTGATCTTTATTTTTATTTATTTTACTTGCTCTAATTGCCCATTTGATAGCATTCTCATACTCTCGATAACTATAATAATAGCTAGCAATACTTATTGTAGAAGAGTAGCTTTTTCGTTTTGTATAGTATGAGAGTAATCTTTGAAGATTTTCATCTTTGACACTCTTTTTCTCCTCCTCTTTGGGTTTTTTCTCCTCTTCTTGTACTTGATTTTCTACAATTTGTTCATTTGTATTCTCTATTTTTTTCTCTGTAATAGGTGGTGTTTCTTGAACTTTGGGTTTGATATCTTCAACTCTCTCTTTAGTATCACTATTTTGAAATGTTAGAAATGTAGCAACTACCACAATAGGAAGTAAGATCCAGGCTATCATTCTTCCAATAGAGTCAAATCTTCTCTGTTTTTTATATTTTTTATATTGTCTTATTAAACTATGAATATCATTATTTAACATTTATCAATCCTATATCAATTGCTGCCATAGTTAGTGTTGCTTCTCGTATTTTACTATATTTTTTAAGATTCTCTTGTTGGGCTACATCTATTATTTCAAATAATGCACTAAGTAACTTTTTCATAAGTCTAAAATTTCCTTGACTAATTTTATAGATAAAATTTATATCAGATGAGTCAAAAGCAGATACTATATTTGATAGATTTCGAGAGAGTAGTCTATTGGTAATATATCGTTCAATCTCCTCTTTTTTGAGGGCTTCCATGTATATGACACTATTTGTTCTTGATTTAAAGTGTGATTTTGCCAATATTTTGTGACCATCTTTTTTATGCATTGCTAATAAAAACTTAAATATACGCATATCACTCAATATTCTAATTAGCTCCATTTGTTTATGATTGAGTAGTTGAGCTTCATCAATAATGATTGTATACTCAAGAGGATTAAGTCTATCTTTTAGTGTTTTCATAAGGACTTCTAGATCATATCTTTTATTAATTGCTTGTACCCCAGCAATTTCAACTAAATTTTCCAAAAATTCTCTCTCTGTAAAATATGGTAGAGATATAAATTTTGCAATTTTAATAGCATCAGCTCTCTGTTCTATAAACTTTAGTAGGTAACTTTTACCATATCCGGGGTTACCTAGTAGAAATATAAGTGGAATATCTGGAGAATTTAGTGATCTTAGTAGTTCTGTTTTGGCATGTTCAAAGCTAAAACTATCAAGATACCCTTCTAGGTCAAAATCATCTTTAAATAGATTTTTTGCCTCTAAAAATTGATTCATTGTAACTCTTTTTTCCTCCGATTATACCTATTTTAACTTGATTTAAGTATCATTTTATATCTAAAAAAGAAGGTTCTTTATGGAAGAAATGATTACTATGGCTATACAACTACACATAGGGTTTATAATATTGGCACTATTACTTGCCTCTTATATCTATTTTGTTGTGGGAAAATTTGATAATCTCAAATATGCCCAAAAATATGAAAAAACCTATTCATGGTATTTGATGTCTTTGTCTGTTATTGGATTTACAGGGCTTGTTGTTATGGCTGTTGAGAAATTTGCTTTTCATTGGAGCTTTATTTGGATGATCTTTATTTTCTTTATTATGATAGTTACAAGTGTCAAAGTTTATAAACTTTTTAAAAATACAGATAGATTTGATAAAGATTCAATTACTCTATTTAGTACATTTGCGAAAAAAAAATATCTTTTGGACATATTCTTAATGTTAGCTACAGGAGCCTTTTTTTATGCAGTTTCTTTATGATGAAGGGGCTTCTAATAGTAGATTAAAAATTGTTAATGAAAACTATAAATATCTCTTTCGTGTAAGGAGAAAAGGGGTAGGTGAGACTCTATTTTTACGAAATCTCAGAGATAATATATTGTATAAATATGAGATAGTAGAGGTGAGTAAAAGAGAGGCTATTTTGGAACTAATCTCTTCTGAAGTATCAGTCAAAAATAGTGCTATAAATTTTCATCTTATTTGGTGTTTGATTGATCCAAAGAGTATTGAAAAAAGTTTACCATATCTAAATCAAATTGGTGTAAGCAAAATTAGTTTTGTATATTGTGATCGAAGCCAAAAGAACTTTAAGGTAGATATTGTAAGATTTCAAAAAATTGTGATTAACTCTTCACAACAATCAGGTAGAACATCTTTGATGGAGTTTGAGATATTAGACTCTATTGATGAGGTTACACAGAAGTATAATAGTTTCTGTGTACTTGATTTTGGTGGGATCACCTCTTACTCAAATGAGTGCCAAAGGGTACTTGTTGGTTGTGAGGGTGGTTTTAGTGAAGGGGAGAGAGAATCTTTGGCTTCAAAGCAAAAGATTTCATTTAAAACAGATTTAATTTTAAAAAGTGAAACAGCAGCTATAGTAATTGCGGCTAAGCACTTGATTTAAAATTATTTTTTTGTTATAATTATGGTTCCCCTCCCCTATATGGCAGTAGACTTTAAATTTTGGGTCTGCTGTTTTTCATCAAAGAAGAGAAGATTACAAATAATAAAATAAAATTTTAGAAGGAAATATATTTATGAAAAAAAATATTCACCCAGATTATGTTACATGTCAAGTATCTTGTGCTTGTGGAAATGCTTTTGAGACAAGATCAAATACAGAGACTATGAGAATTGATATTTGCAATGAGTGTCACCCATTTTTTACAGGTAGTGAAAAAATTGTTGATGCAGCTGGTAGAGTTGAGAAATTCAAGAAAAAATATAATATGAAATAGAGATTTGCTTCATTTTGTTCCAACACCGATTGGAAACCTAGAAGATATCTCTTTGAGGAGTCTAAAACTCCTCGAATCTGCCCAAATCGTTTTTTGTGAAGATACGAGAGTCGCAAAAAAACTAATATCCCTCTTAAAAGAGAGAAACTCTATTATACCTGTTGAAAAACAGTATATATCTATGCACTCCCATAATGAACAATATGTTTTAACACAACTTTCGCCTGATATGTTTGATCAAGATGTTATATATCTTAGTGATGCAGGAATGCCCGCAGTAAGTGATCCTGGATGTATATTAATCTCCTACGCACAAAAACATGGTATAAAACATGAAGTAATTCCTGGTGCAAATGCCCTTCTTGTTGCTTATGCTTCTAGTGGTTTTTGTCAGACGCAATTTCTCTTTTATGGATTTTTACCACATAAAGGCAAAGATAGAAAAGAGTCACTTCAAAGAGCCATGTATAGTGGTTTTGTAACGATTCTTTATGAGTCTCCTCATAGAATTTTGAAACTTATTGATCAAATTTGTGAAATTGAACCCAATAGAGAGATATTCTTAATAAAAGAGATTAGTAAATATTACTCTTCATCTTTTAAAGCAAAAGCTTTTGAGATACAAGAGCAGTTTAAAGAACAAAATATCAAGGGTGAATGGGTTGTTGTTCTTGATAGAAAAGAGCAGGAGTTGGGTATTGTAACTGTTGATGATATTCTAGAATTGGATATTCCTAAGAAACAAGCTTCAAAATTAATTGCTAAAATTACTAAAAAATCACCAAAAGAGTGTTATAAAGAGTTACTTTCGCACTAATAGTAAAAAAAATTTAGCAAAAATTCAGTAGAATATCTATATTTTATAATAAAGTAAGTAGGTTAGCATTTTATGGTCGTATATGGCAAACAAATTTTTTTACATGTGTTAAAAAAACACCCTCAATTAATTCAAAAAATCTATCTCTCAAAAGAGATTGATAAAAAGCTTTTTTCAAAAGTTGCTTCACTAAACAAAGATATCATTAGACTTGATAATAAAAAAGCACAAGCTTTGGCAAGAGGTGGTAATCATCAAGGCTATTTTTTGGAGATTGATGATTTTGAATATACTCCTTTAGAGGATATGAAACGAAGTCAATTTCTATTGGTGCTATCTGGTGTAACTGATGTTGGTAATATTGGTGCGATGATAAGAACTGCTTATGCTCTTGGTGTTGATGGTGTTATTCTTAGTGGTATCAAAAGTATTAATAGTGCTGCTATCTTAAGAACAAGTAGTGGAGCTATGCTTGATATGCCTTTGACTCTTTTTCCTGATACTTTAACTTTATTAAATGAACTAAAACAGATTAAATTTTTCATATATTCTGCCGATATGAGTGGAGATGATGTAAGAGAAGTCTCTTTTAATCAAAAAAAGGTTCTTTTGCTTGGTAGTGAAGGTGAGGGTTTGTCAAAAAAGATTTTAAATAAGAGTGACAAAAAAATTTCAATTAAAATGGCAAGAGATTTTGATTCGTTGAATGTAAGTGTAGCATTTGCGATATTGTGTGATAGGATGAGATAGTATGGATATTAGTGGTATAGAATTTTTAAAACAAGAGGGTTTAGATAAGGTTTCTAATAAAACATTTATTAATCAAGAGAACTTAACATATTTGCTTGATAAAGATTTTGAGAATCTACATCAAACCAAAGCTATAGGTTTTATTCAGATATTAGAGCGGGAGTATCCTATTGATCTATCAGAGTTAAGATCAGAATATTTGGATTATATTCGTGTTCATAAGCCAAAAGAGCAATATCTTATAATTGATGAATATTATGAGGATGAGTCTGATTCTAATATCAAAAAATATCTACCATATGCTCTTCTTTTATTGGGGTTAGGTTTTGCACTATATATGTTTTCCTCCTCCTCTTCTGAAGATTTTGTATATCAATCTGATTTAAATGTAGTTAAGAATAGTACTATTTCTCAAAAGGCTGAAGAGAATTTATTGATTTTGGCTGAAAGTAATTTAACAGATGAGAATAATCTTTCAGGTGTAGTATTAGATACTTCAGATAAGAATTTTAGTGTAGAAGTAGCTAAAGAGATAGATTCAGATTTAGATCAGGCAGTAGAACAGCTATTTCCTTTGGCTGGAGTTGCAGATAGTAATCAAAGTGATACAAATGATACCAACAGTGAAAATATTGTAGATGTAGATGCTATTATAGGAGCAGATTCAAATAGTGATAGTTTGAGTGATTCACAAATATATCTTAGACCAAATCAAAAAATTTGGGTTGGTATATTTTATCTTGATACTAAAAAGAGGAAGAATTTATTAGTAAAAGATGAGCTTAAACTTGATATGAAACGAGATCAACTTATCTTGACTGGTCATAGTAATTTTAAATTATTTGATAATGATAGTCGAATAAAAGTAAAATCTAAAAATAGGATAAGATTTATTCTTCAAGATGGAAAGTTGCAAGAGATTAATAAAATTGAGTATAATCGTTATAAAAAAGGTGAATAATGGTAAAAATTTTGCTTCTATTGTCTCTCTCCTCTATACTTCTTATGGCTACACCTTTAGAGGTAGAGTTAAAAGATATAATGGGCAAAAGTGCTTATGCTTCAAAAAAGGGTTATCTTAAAGTTATATTTAAAGAGCATAATGACTATAAAACAGGTAATCAAGTAGATATTTTAAAAATATTAACAAAACTAAAAAATAGCCATCTTTTAGTTTTGAAAAATAGTAAAAATGTTGAATTAACTTTCTCAACTACTCAAGATACTCCTCTACTATTCATGACTTTAATCAAAGAGGTATTGGGAAATATTGGTTATGGCAAAGTTATTACTGAAAAAATAGTTAGAAGTGCTAATCGTTTTTTATGGAAAGTAGATCTTCAAACCTCTTCTGTTGTAGATCCTCTTCTATTTGTCAAAACTTTACAAAGTAGGGGAGCTATAGTATCCAAAGTAAAAAGATACTCTAGTAGTCGTTGGCGTTACTCTATAGATATGAGCAATGCTACAATGTTGGTAGAGCCTATTACTTTAGATAAAGAGATAAAATTAAAAAAACCGTTGAGTGCATATTGGCTTGATGTTGAAAATGCAAAAAAAATAAGACTCATGAGTCCCGCTGGAAATCAATGGTTTCCTTATATAGTTTTTTATGACAAAAATTTAAGAATTATTGAGAACTATACAAAAGAGATAAAAAGCTATAATGTAAAACTAAAAATTCCACGAGATTCAAAGTATATAAAAATTAGCGATATTTACACCCTTGAAAATTTAAAGAGGGGGTTAAATGTCTATGTTTCTCATAAAAGGTAGGTAGAAATATAAATGTTTGATGAAATACAATTTAACACTATTAATAGGCTCCCAAATTATGTATTTGCTGAAATTAATGAAATAAAACTCAAGGCTAGAAGAGCTGGTGAAGATATTATAGATTTTAGTATGGGTAACCCCGATGGTCCAACACCTGATCATATTGTTGATAAATTAGTAGAAGCGGCTCAAAAACCTAAAAATTATGGATATTCTGCAAGTAAAGGTATATATAAACTTCGTCTTGCCATCTGTAATTGGTATAAAAGAAAATATGATGTTGATCTTGATCCTGATACTGAAGCTGTAGCTACGATGGGAAGTAAAGAGGGTTATGTTCATCTAGTTCAAGCTATTACAAATCAAGGTGATGTTGCTATTGTTCCTGAACCTGCATATCCTATTCATACCCATGCATTTGTGATTGCTGGGGCAAATGTTGTAAAAATGCCACTTAGATTTAATGATGCTTATGAATTAGATGAAGACTATTTTTTTAAAAAACTATATAAAGCTTTTAATGAATCACTTCCAAGACCAAAGTTTGTAGTTGTAAACTTTCCTCATAATCCAACAACTGTTACAGTTGAAAAAGGTTTTTATGAGAAGCTTGTAGCTGTTGCTAAAAAAGAGAGATTTTATATTATTAGTGATATTGCTTATGCTGATATAACTTTTGATGGATATAAAACACCATCTATTTTTGAGGTAGAGGGTGCAAAAGATGTAGCTGTAGAGAGTTATACTCTCTCTAAAAGTTATAATATGGCTGGTTGGAGAGTTGGCTTTTTTGTAGGAAATCCAAAATTGATTGGTGCATTACAAAAAATTAAATCATGGTTTGATTATGGAATGTTCACACCAATTCAAGTTGCAGCAACAATAGCCCTTGATGGTCCTCAGGATTGTCAAGTAGATATTATTGAAAAATATAGAAAAAGACGAGATGTTTTATGTGAAAGCTTTGCAAATGCAGGATGGCACTTTGAAAAACCAAAATCATCTATGTTTGTATGGGCAAAATTGCCTCCTGAAGCTGAACATTTAGGAAGTATGGAATTTTCTAAACAACTTCTAACTGAAGCAAAAGTAGCTGTTAGTCCTGGTATTGGTTTTGGAGAAGAGGGTGATCAATATGTGAGAATTGCTTTGATTGAAAATGAAAAAAGAATACGACAAGCCGCAAGAAATATTAAAAAATATCTTATTGATTTAAAAGAGAAAAGTGAGCATACTTCATGATTAAAGTTGGTATTATTGGTGTAGGTACAGTTGGTTCAAGTGTTGCAAAAATTTTACATGAAAATCGTGAATTAATCACTGCTCGTGCTGGTAAAGAGATAGTTGTTACTAAAGGTGTAGTAAAAAACTTATCAAAAGATAGAGGTGTTGATATCCCTTTGAGTGATAATGTAGATGATATCTTAAATGATGACTCTATTAATATTGTTGTTGAGCTTATGGGGGGAGTAGAAGAGCCTTTCAAAGTGGTCAAATCGGCACTCTCCAAAGGTAAAGCCGTTGTAACAGCAAATAAAGCACTTCTTGCATATCATCGTTATGATCTTCAAGCTATTGCCAAAGATATCCCTATTGGATATGAGGCTAGTGTGGCAGGGGGTATTCCTATTATCAATGCTCTCAAAGTTGGACTTAGTGCAAATCAAATTACTGAAATTCAAGGGATCATGAATGGCACATGTAACTACATGCTTACCAAAATGATGAATGAAGGTGTAGATTATGATCTAATTTTACAAGAGGCTCAAGATTTGGGTTATGCAGAAGCTGATCCGACATTTGATGTAGGTGGATTTGATGCGGCTCACAAACTTCTAATTTTGGCTTCTATTGCTTATGGAATAGATTCAAAACCTGAAGAGATTTTGATAGAGGGTATCGAAAATATCAATCAAGATGATATCGCTTTTGCCAAAGAGTTTGGATACAATATCAAACTTCTTGCAATAGCCAAAAAAATAGATACAAATATTGAACTTCGTGTGCATCCTGTACTTATTCCAAATAGTAAAATGATTGCCAAAATTGATGGAGTCATGAATGGTGTAAGTGTAATTGGTGATAGAGTAGGCGAAACCCTATATTATGGACCAGGAGCAGGAGGAGATGCAACAGCTAGTGCAGTAATCTCTGATATTATAGAGATAGTAAGAGCAGGTCAAAGCTCTCCAATGCTAGGCTTTAAAAAACCTTTTGATAGTGAAAATCTAAAATTAGCTTCTGTTGATAATATAGAGAGTGAATATTATCTAAGAATGTGTGTCGAAGATAAACCAGGTGTTTTGGCTGATATTGCTAAAGTATTAGGCGAACAAGGTATTTCAATAGATACATTTTTACAACGCCCAACAGATGAAAATTCCCAAGCAACGCTTCTTTGTTCTACTCATGTATGTCAAGAGAAAAATATTAAAAAAGCTATAGAGATTATAGAGTCTCTCTCTGCTGTAAAAGATAAAGTTTCTATGATTAGGATTGTTGGGTAGATTAGAAAAATTTAAAAAAAATATATTACTAAAGATATTTTCTATAGTTTACTTAATATCACTTTGAAAATAGGCTATTTTCTATGATATAATCTTTGATAATGTTTGAAAGTATTGGGGAATTATGTTATGGGTAGTGATATAAAGCAGATAGATTCGGTTTGTGCTTATTGTGGGGTAGGATGTGATATTAGTGCTGTGGTGGAGGATAATAAGATTGTCTCTATTGATGCGAAAGAGGAGGGGATTGTTAGTGAGGGGCAACTTTGTGTAAAAGGTAAACATGGTTTTCATTTTGCCTCCTCTTCTAATCGTCTTGGTCAGGTTAAGGTTAGAAAAAGTTTTTTAGAAAAAAATGGTTATATGCCTCCTGCATCATATAAAGAGGATGAAGAGTTTATCTATCCTTCACTAGAGTATGCTTATAAAATTAGTGCATGGAAAATGGTTCAGCTTCGTGAAAAATATGGTAAAGACTCTTTTGCTGCTATTGGTGGGGCTAGGGGAAATTGTGAAAGTTCTTATCTTTTGCAAAAATTTACTAGAAAAGTGATGCACTCTCCTAATATTGATAATTGTGCTAGAGTTTGTCATGCTCCTTCTCTAAAAGGTATGCGTTCTATTATTGGTGAGGGGGCTGCTACAAACCCTTTTAGTGATATTTATAAAACAGACTTTATGATTATTATTGGATCGAATACTACTGAAGCTCACCCTATTGTGGCAAATAAAATTATCTCTAGAATTAAGAATGGTGCTTCTATGGCTCTATTTGATGTTCGAGATATTATCATGAGTAAAAAAGCAAAATATAATTGTGTTATCCCTTATGAATCAAATCTTATGATTGTTAATATGTTGGCACATGTGATTATTACAGAGGAGCTTTATGACAAGGACTTTGTTGATAATCGTGCAATATATTTTGATGAATATAAGCGAGATATTCTAAATGACCCTTATGCTAATCCTCAATTTTTTCAACAAATAGAGGGGTATGAATACCTTACTAATCAGATCAAAGAGGTGGCAAGAGAGTATGCTTCTAAAAAATCTATGATATTTTGGGGTTTGGGTGTGACTGAACATTTAGATGGGAGTTATACTACAGCCTCTATATGTAATCTTGCGATTCTTAGTGGTAATGTTGGGAAAGAAGGGGCTGGATTGATACCTTTGAGAGGGCAAAATAATGTGCAAGGTACTTGTGATATGGGGGCTTTGCCATATTATGATCCTGATTATCAACACCCAAAAGTTGAGGGATTAAAAACACCCGAAATGATTGATGCTATGCTTGATGGGAAGATAAAATCTCTATTTAATATGGGTGAAGATATTGCTCATATTCATACAAATCAAAATAAGATTCAAAAAGCACTTGGAAATTTAGAATTTATTGTTGTAAATGAGCTTTTTGATAATGAGATTACTAAATATGCGGATATTATTTATGGTGTCAAAAGTGGATATGAAAAGAGTGGTGTTTATGTAAATGCAGAGAGAAGACTACATCTTTCTCAACCTCTTATTTATAATGATTTGCCCGATGATTGGGAAGTTATCTCTTCTATAGCTAAAGAGCTTGGATATGATGATGAATTTAATTATTTATCAAGTAAAGATGTATGGGAAGAGGTGAGAGTAGAGGTATCTAATAGATTTTCTGGTGCAAGTTATGAGAAGTTGGAAAAAAATCGTCTAAGAGGTCTTCAATGGCCAGTAAAAGAGAAAGATACACCTATTTTACACATTAAAGATTTTAGAACCAAAGATGGTAAAGGTCATCTCAAATATCACGCCTATGAAATACGAGGTATGGTAAAGGAGTTGGTTGAAAAAAAGAGAGATGGATTTTATCTAACTACAGGAAGAGTTCTTGCTCACTATAATAATGCTGCTCAAACAAAAGAGAGTCCTAGACTTATAGATAAACATAGTGAAGATGTTTTGTTGGTGAGTTTTGAAGATAGAGAGTTTTTTAAAAATAGAGAATCTGTTATTCTATCTACCCAGTATGGCAAAACTGCACCTCTAAAAATTAAAATTTCCAAAAAGATTAAAAAAGGGACACTCTATATATCGTTTCATCATGCAAAAAGCAAAATCAATTTTATTTTTGGAGATGAGAGTGATGTTTTGACTAAGACAGCTAGATTTAAATCTCTTAAAGTAGAAATTCTTGAGTCGTGAAAAAGGTAATTTTGCAGAGGATAGAGCATGTTCTTTTCTAAGTGAATTGGGATTTATAATTGTAGAACGAAACTACTATTCTCGTTTTGGTGAGATTGATATTATTGCTACTAAAGATCAAGTTTTACATTTTGTTGAGGTCAAGAGTGGTATGGGGGAGCCTATTTATAATATTACTCCCTCTAAGCTTTCCAAAATTATTAAAACAGCCCAAATTTATATGAGTAAAAAGAGATTAGATATAGATTTTTGTTTTGATGCACTTATAGTTGGTGAAGATATAGAGTTGATAGAAAATATTTCTTTTTATTAGATATAATAATAATAATTTTTTAGTGAAAGGTTGATGATATGAGTGGAGAAAAGTTAGATAAAATTAAAGAAGTTGTTTTATCAATGGATAAGATTTCAGAAGAAGAGAAGAGTTTAAGTGTTCAAAAGATTGAAGAGTGGTATGCTGAAGATCAGGGAATGACACTTCTTACAGAGCAATTAAGTGCAATTTCAAAAGAGATTATGCCTATTTTAAAAGAGATGGGGCTATTGTAGCTTTATGATAGATGGATTTTTAGGCACTAGGGCTGATGGAATTGTTGATATTGTAATGGTTGCATCAGCTATATTACCATTTTTTATGCTTTGGACATTTCACTTAGTTAAAATTGGAGAACATGCTCTTCATAAAAATATGCAGATAGGTGCAATGTTTGCTCTACTTTTCTTGGTAATAGCTTTGGAGATAGATGTACGATATGGTAATTTAGTTGAGGCTAGGGCTTTGAGTGGTTATTATGAGAGTAATGCTTTGACTTATGTTTTTATTGTACATCTACTTTTTGCAATTAGCTCTTTTGTAGGTTGGATTTGGTTGGCTGAAAAGTCTCATAAACGATTTCCTATATTTTTTGATTTTAATCATAAAAAATTTGGTAAAATGGTTTTTACTGGTATTTGTGTAACAGTAATTACGGGATGGTTGCTATATTTGATGGCTTTTCTCTTTTAGACTACATTTTTTCACAATTTTTTGATATATTTTTATTAAAAAATATTAGAGGAAGTTCTCGTGAAAAAATTAAGTTTATTATTTTTGATTGCGTTTATCTTTGTTGTTGTTGGATGTGGTAAATGTGATTGTCTTAAAAAAGAGAGCATGAACATATTAGATACAAATAAAACTACAAAATATGATATATCAGATTATCTATTTGATAGAGATTTATATATTTATAACCAATCAAGAACTATGAAGATGATCTCTTACAATGAGTTTAATATTAGTGGTGTAGCTTTGAATAGTGAGGATAGCCGTTTTTTAACATTTGCAAAAGATGCTGAGAGTGTTAGTAGATATAATGGCAAAGAGGTTCTTGATAAAAATATAAGTAGTAAAACAGAAATTTTTGATGATTATATTCAGATAACTGATTATGAAGATGGGGTTGTATCAAAAATCAAAACTCATAATAGGTTTTTGAGTGTGGGGGATGCTTTTAGTTATGTTAAAAATAAAGATTTAGATGTAACTTTAGTTTGTAATTTGGTTGGTCATTTGGGTTGGATGGATACTCATGCTATGTCTGAAAATAGTAAGATATTAAATTTTGAGTATCCTGATGTAATTAAAATTGATTGTAATGTTGTCGATAGTAACTCTAATAGTGTAGGCTCTGGTAGTATATATTTGAGTAAAGATTATGGACATGTATTGAGTGTTATGAAGGTTCAAGAAGATGACTCATCTGTTGTAAGTTATGAATATCTTGATAAGTATAGTATTACAAATTAATAATCATTTACCTTTTTTATATATTATAGGGTAAATGTATAAAGGAGGTAAGATATGAAAATTAAAAATAGTATATTAAAAATTTCACTTGTTGTTGCAATAGCAATTGGTTTTGGTGGTTGTGGAAGTAGTGATGGGGATTTAGAAAATGGTGGTGTTCTTGGTCAAGATACACAAACTACTGAAAATCAAAATCCAAATGATTTTGGTAGCGTTTTTGGTGGTAATCAAAGTAGTACAAATCAAAATAATCAAGGTGCTTGGTCTAATTCAAATCAAAATCAAAATCAACAACCAATATCTGATGGTAGAGTTTATGATTTAGCAGAGTATGCATATAACTATCATACATTTGCAGAAGGTTCTTTTACAGAACAGACAGTACATGTATATACAGAAACTGCGGATGGTGTTGCTGAAAATGGTACTAAAAAGGAGACTTTCGAATCTCTTGATATTGGCAAAAATATTGTTGAATATGCAAATGATAGTGCAACTGGCAAAGATTTTATCTATAATGATCGTATTGATTCTTATGAATATGAAGAGGCTCAAATTGCTCCTGAAAAGCCTATTGTTCTTACAAGAAAAGCAAGAGTAGGTGATGAAGTTGTACGCCACACTCTTTCTAATGGTTCGGTAATGACTTGTCAATTATATGATCATTTTGATCGTTTTGATAATTCAGATTTAAATATTGGAAATCAATTTATCCCTTTTGACTATATTGATGTCTTGCAAATTAATTGTCAGAGAGGAGATGGTGTAGATTCAGTATCTTTTATTGCAAATGGTTATGGTCAAGTTGTTAGTATTGTTGGTTCAAATGTTGAGCGAAAATATAACATTGTAGATAAGGGTACCATTCAAAATTTTAGGCCTCAAGAATAAAAACTAGAGGTGTTTAATCACCTCTAATATTCAAATACTTCTACTTTTATCTCTGCATTCCAATCTTCTGTTGATAGTTGATAAGTACCGTTTTTAATAGGTAAATTGATTGTACCTGCTCCTAAATTTTCTGTTTTTTTACCAGTTAATTCATACATATTGTATTTTAGATATTGATCAATTTCGTAGGCATTGAGATTTAGTTTTAAAATATCTTCTGATGAAACTATAAAATCATTAAAAAGTTCTTGATTTACTATTTTTGTTTCACCATTACTCTGATATTTGTGAATAGGTAATGCTCCTCCACTTAAAGCTCTCTCATCAATTGGTGTCTCTACTGACCAAAGATCATTAATTTTTGGTGAGACTATACTACTTGAAAATACAACTTCTGCTGGTCTAAAATCATGGGAGCCTGCTGTAATGCCCATTATTTTTATTTTGCTTTTATCTTCATGAATATCATTAATTGTTGCTTTTGTTAGTGTTATTTTGACTCTTTTTTTAGAGGTCAAAAATGATACAGCCTCTACCCAAGCAGATTTGTTATTTGCCAAATCTATGTGGTTATCATGAAAGTATGTATGTGTTGGTTCTAGCAAATTGAATCTTTTATCTGTATCATCTATTTTGAAATAGGTATCTCTAGCAACTTGATATCCATCATTTGGACGAAATTTATCATTTAAGAGTAACCACGCTGATAAAATGCCATCTAATGCATTATCTTTTGTTGAAGTTTCAAATCCTATAATAATATCTTTATAGTATGGACTATTACCTATTGCAGGGTCTCCCAAATTTGCTTCAATCCACTGATAACTCATATGCTCTACATCTGGAGATTGTTTTTCAAAAAGATCTACAAGTTTTACTAAGTTTTTGTTACTTGCTGCATAGTTACCTCTAATTACTCCCTCAATAGACAGCCATTTTTTAATCTGCTTATTACTAGCCATGTTTTCAAGGTTTTTTTCAATTAAGTATCTTGTTACAAGTGATCCCATGCTTACACTCAAAAAATTGACCCTCTGAGCATTATTTATCTCCATGGCATGTTTTGCATATTTAGCAACAATAAGTGCATATCTAGGAATCCCTACTCCAATATTTTCTATATCTTTTATATCCTGATCTGTGTAGTAGTCTGGTGTTTTATTTCCATAATATGGTGTAGATAACAGTAGATTATTTCCTATATCTGAATTACTCTCTTCATACATAGTTGAAAATCCCATAAAATTTGCAACTTTGGCATTCTCTTCTAAATAATCATCATTTCCATAAATACCCTCTCTTTTATATCCTTTAGGGTCAAATCCATGAATATATATGGTGATAACCTTTGATGATTCTTCTTGTTTGAGTGAAATTTCCTCTTTCTTTTTTGTATCAAGAGTTGTATCACTTGTAGTTGAAGCTAAAGTTGAAATACTCTGTGTTTGAGATTGAATGGTTGGATCTGATATTTGTTCTGCTTTATTCCCTATTTTATCTCCACTACTACCACATCCCGTTAATGATAATAATAAAAATATAAAAAATATAATATATTTCATTTTTGTCCTATTTGTTTAAGATTTAATTATTTTATACTATTTTTATTTAAAATTACCCTTCTTTGTGGGGATTGGTATTAGATTTAACTTTTTGAATAAAGTTCCGATTATAGATAAACTAATATTAATCCCAAATAAGGATTGTAAATTTAGATTAAGGAAAATTGAGATTATGAATTTTTTAAGAAACACTAAAATCAAAACAATTTTGATAACATTAGTAACATTGTCACTTGTGACTATATTTATATTTGGTGCTTTTTTGGCACAAAGTAAATATGAAAATTATCAAAATTCTAATAAAGTTGTTGATAGTTTAAAGTTTTCTATAAAACTTGGTAAATTAATTCATGAACTACAAAAAGAGAGGGGTGCATCTGCTGGTTATTTGGGCTCTAAAGGTAGAAAATTTGAAAATACTATGGTAAAACAGAGGAGATTGAGTGATGAAAAAATAGAGTTAGTTTTAAATATTAAAAATAATTTTTCCAATGATATAAAAGAGAAGTTTGCTGAAATCAAAGATCTTCTTTTAACTATAAAAGATACTAGAGAAGATATCACAAAGCAAAAAATTTCTGCAAAAGAAGCAATTGCTTTTTATAGTAATATAAATGGACAAACTATTAAATTAATCAGTACGATATCTCTTTCCAATGAAAAAACTGTAAAATCTTTGTTACCATACATAAATTTTATTAATGCAAAAGAGAGAGAAGGAATTATAAGGGCAGTAGGATCAAATAGATTTTCAAAAGGCTTTTTTGATAAGGAGAATAAACTATATTTCCAAAAACTTATTTTTACTAAAAGGGAATATATTAAAAAATTTATATTTTTATCAGATGAAAAAACGAGAAAAATCTATAATAAGTTAGTTGAAGAATCAATGATTCATAAAAAAATTGAATCTCATATACAAACAGTCTTTAATGCTGATTTTAAAGAGCCCTTGAGTATTGATAGTCCAAAATGGTTTGCTCTTTTGACCAATGAAATAAATAATTTGCTTAAAGTTGAAAGTTTTTTAGCAAAAGAGATTATATCTAAAGCTGATAAACAAGCTAATGCAGAATTAAAAAACTTTATAATAATTTTTACTATTATTACACTTGTCATGATCTCTATTTTGGCTCTTAGTATCTATATGTTGGTAAGATTTTCTAAGTCTATGAAGAGTCTAGATCTGGGTGTTGATAATCTATTAAGATATCTAAATAAAAAGATAACAGTTCCTACATATGTAGAGATAAATTCCAAAGATGAGATATCTGAGATTTCAAAACATTTTAATGAGTATTTGGCAAAAGAGGCAAAGAGACATCAAAATGATCTATTAACTGCGGGAGAAACTATTCTTGTTATGGATAAGATAAGTAAAGGCTATTTTGATATGACAGTTACTCAAACTTCATCAACTGCACATATGACAACATTAACATATTCACTAAATAACATGACTCAGATTCAAGGTAAAATTCTTATGGGTGTTGAAATATTTTTAAGAGAGTTGTCTCATGGAAATTATAAAAATAGAATGGAGATTAAAAAGAGTACACAAGGCTCACTTCGTGCTATGATAGTCTCAGTAAATGCACTAGCCGATATATTACAAAATAATGAAGATAATAATCAAGAAAATGGGGAAGAGCTTAAAACAAAAGTAGAAATATTTTCACAAACTTCAACCCAACTAATAGATACAACCAAAGAGCAGGGTATTGCTATCGAAAAAACTTCAGAGGTTATAGATATTATGCGTGAACAAATTAATGATATTGTATCTCACTCTGATGATATATTATCACATAGTTTGGATGTAAAATCAATTTTGACAGTCATATCTGATATAGCAGATCAAACGAATCTATTAGCATTAAATGCCGCTATTGAGGCATCAAGGGCAGGAGAGCATGGAAGAGGGTTTGCTGTTGTGGCAGATGAAGTTAGACAATTGGCTGAGAAGACTCAACGGTCATTATCAGATATAAGTGTAACTGTAAATACATTAAATCAAACAGCAAATAATATTAGTTTAAGTATTAAAACTCAAACTAATTCAGTCAAAGCAGTAGAAGATTCACTATCCTCTCTCAAAGATAGTGCTGAAAAAAATAGATCAATAAGCCAAATAATTCATGATAGTTCAAAAGGTATTGAAGATATGTCAAATAAATTAATACAAAAAAGTTTAGGAGATGTTTCATGAGTGAGAATGAGATAATATTACCAGATGATAGTTTTCTTGTATCAAGAACTAATTCAAAAGGAATTATAGAGTTTGCTAGTAATGATTTTTGTAGAATTGCGGAGTATGATGTTACTGAACTTATTGGAAAACCACATAGTATTATAAGACATCCAGATATGCCTCGTGCCTCATTTAAAGATCTGTGGAGTGTTATAAAAAGTGGAGATATTTGGTCAGGTTTTGTAAAAAATAGATCTAAAAGTGGTAAATTTTATTGGGTTTATGCAACTGTTTATCCTCATAAAGATCAAAATGGAGTATTGGGATATATCTCTTGTAGAACAAAGGTTGCATCAAGAGATGAAGTTGAGAAATATGATGCTTTATATAAGAACATGAAATCCAAAGAGTATTAGGCTGATAGATAAAAATATCTATCCACCTATCATAATATCTCTTCTTGCAGAATTAGTCTCAATCATAAATCCACCAATGCCATCGATAAATGCCATGAGTGTTAATATTAAAAATAGAGAGTTATGTGCAAAAGGTTGAGAGATAAAAAGAATAAGATAAAAAACAGCAATCATAATACTAAAAATAGACTCTAAATTGTTAAACTGTTTAGATGTTGCAGCTTTGTAAATTTCCATCAATAGTGCTAACATTCCCAAAAGAATAAAAAAATCTTTTATTGTTATTTTTAACATGGCATGTCTCTTTGCACCTCTAAGGAGATGTTCATAAATAACCGTGTCTACATTAAATTTTGGTATACCATCTATAATCTCTGGTGCTATATACATTAATACATATATAAGTAAAATCCATGCAAAAGTTGATATTGTTCTAAAAAAAGGCATTAGTCTTCCTCCAAATATAATGTAATGATTTTATCACTTCATAGCGTAAAACCACCTTATTCATGGGGCGGATATAAGCGGTCGATGTTTTAATCATTTTTACCACCTTGATTCAGAATGTATTGCTTAAGTATATGCGTTAGAGCACCTTGTATTGTTCTATCCTGCTCT
>CAZLLE010000008.1:0-44749 GCA_964560425.1 uncultured Campylobacterales bacterium | reverse complement strand
GGTCGCTTAGCTCAGTTGGTAGAGCGCTACCCTTACAAGGTAGATGTCACAAGTTCGAGTCTTGTAGCGACCACCACTTTAAAGTAAGTGACACTTTGAAGCTTTTTATTTTATAAGTGTGCGGCGGTAGTTTAGTTGGTTAGAATGCTGGCCTGTCACGCCGGAGGTCGCGAGTTCGAGTCTCGTCCGCCGCGCCACTTTTAAAACAGTTCAAAAAATCCATTTAATAACAATCTCCAAGCTTATTTCTTGATAAATGGGGCATTAGCTCAGCTGGGAGAGCGCTTCGCTGGCAGCGAAGAGGTCAGCGGTTCGATCCCGCTATGCTCCACCAATTAAATTTTCCCTCACTATCTAGATGTTTAACTGTCGCTTAATTAAACTAATACTACAATTCAAATAAATAAATGACCGACGGTCGGTCATAAATAGTTGAAAAGGTGATAAAATGGCGATTATAGTTGATAAGCTACAAAAGAGAAAAGATATTGCTCTCTCATGTAAAGAGCTTTTTGTTACGCATGGGATAAAGGAGTTAACTATCTCTCAGTTGGCAAAAACAGCTGGAGTGGGGAAGGGAACTATATATGATTATTTCAAAAATAAAGAGGATATTGTATTTGAATTGGTAAATATCATGATGAAAGAGCATAATGTTAAAAAAGAGAAAAGTCTTGCTTCTCTTTCATCGACCAAAGAGAAAATTAAAATATTTACCAACTTTTTTTATAGTGATGAAGATGCTGATTTGAGAGAGCTTTATAAAGAGTTTATCTCTATCTCTCTTGTTAATCCCAATGAAGAGATGATAGATTTTCAAACAACCTGTTTCGAAAGTTATTTTCAATGGTTTAAAGAGATTTTACAAGAGGGTATTGATAGAGGTGAGATTATACCTCAGTCGATTTATCTTGCAAAAGGTATGTTCTCTATTGCAGATGGTCTGTTTATAGCTAGTGTTGTAACTAAAGCTGTTGTAGATGTCGAAAAAGAGTTAAATATTTATACAGATACACTATTTGAATTGATTGAGGTGAAAAAATGAAAAAATTCTTACTTTTGATACTACCAATATTTATATATTCAGATAGTTTAATTTTATTGATAGATTCAGCGAAGAGTTCTAACTATCTCTTAAAAGCATCTGCTTTAAATGTTGCTGCAAAGAAAAAAGAGTTAGATTCTCAGCAGAGTAGTTATTATCCCACGATTGATGTGGGAACAGCCTATATGAGTTTTGATGAAGTCTCTCCTTTTCAAGCAGGAAATACACTTAATGTTTATGCCAAGGCTGGAGTTGATCTATTTGATGGGTATCGTAAAGAGTCCTTGATAAAACAGAAAAAAGATCTTTTTGAAGCAAGTCAATATGATTTGATTTATGCACAAAAAGCACTTACACTTGAAATTATACAAGATTTTTTTAATATCAAAAGTTTACAAGAGACGCAAAAAGCTTTAAAAGAGAAATCTAATCAACTAAAAGCAGATATTAAGAAGATCAAAAAATTTAGATCAGCAGGACTAGCTTCTCAAGATTATGTTGATAAACTACAATCTTCTTATGATGCAAATAGCTATGATTTAGAGTCTTTGAAGTTGAATATCAAGACAATAAAAAATTATCTTACCTTAAAAACAGGTAGAGAGATCAAAACTTTAGAAAATGCTTCACTTGTAAATCCAAAAAATTTAAAATTTATACCTAGTGAATTGATTAAATCCCTTGAAAAACAGGCAGATGCACTAGAAGCAGTTGCTAAAGCTACAAATGCTCTCTATTATCCAAATGTACGATTAGAGGATACATATAGTTATTATGACTATTCTAGAGATGATGGATTAAAAGATATGGGTATAGAACAGGTTAAAAATCAAAATAAGATAGCATTAGTAGCTCAGATGAGATTATATGATAATGGTGTAAATAAGAGACAAAAAGAGGCAATTTATCTGAAAAAACAGGCTTTGCAAGAGCAGATAAATCATCAACTTTTAGAAGAAAAAATCAGATATAAATTAGCGATAGATAGGCTTAAAACAGCGTCAATAAATATTCAAAGTGCCAAAAGTGCTTTTAACTCAGCTAAGAGTGCTTATAAAACAATCAAAGCAAAGTTTGATGCAGGAATTGTTGATCAAGTTACTTATCTAGATTCTTTAAGTCAAAAAACTGCAAGTATAGCTCGTTATAAAAAGTCACTTAATGATTATGAGATTGCAAAAGCAAACTACTACTTTAGATCAAATAAAAATATCAAGGGGTTTATCAAATGATAAAATTATTAACAATATTAGCACTATTAACAATTACTCTTCAGGCAAAAGAGATATATGCTACTTTTACAGTTCATGCAAATAGAAGTGCTAATTTGGCATTTAGTTCTAGTGGTATTGTGGATAAAGTTTTGGTAGATATTGCAACAGAAGTTAAAAAAGGTGCTGTTTTGGCAACGCTTCAAAATGAAGATTTAAAAGCATCTTTGGGGATTACTCAAACAATACTCACATATGCCAAAAAAGATTATAGAAGACGACAAAAAGTTAAATCTATTATAGATCAAGCAGAGTTTGATAAATATGCTTCAAAATATGCAAATGCAAAAGCACAATTACTTTATCAACAAGCAATACTTGCTAAAACTGTTTTAAAAGCACCTTATGATGGAGTAATATATGAAAAAAATATTGAGGTTGGAGATGCTGTAAGTGGTGCGATGATTAGAACAGTATTTAAAATTCAAAGTAAAGTTGAGCGAAAATTGGTTTTGGAATTTGATCAAAAGTATTGGAATGATGTAAAAATTGGAGATAGATTTTCTTATAAGGTTGATGGAAGTGATAAGAGTTATGTTGGTGTTATCTCCAAAATATATCCTGCGATTGATACTCAAAAACGAAAGATAAAAGCTGAAGTGAAAGCCAAAGATTTTATTGTTGGACTTTTTGGCGATGGTACGATTATAACAGCACAAACGAAGTAGGCAAATATGTATAAATTAGCAATTAATAGACCTATCACAACATTGATGTATGTCATTACGCTTGTGATATTTGGATTAATGAGTTTTAAGTCTATGCCATCAGCACTTTTTCCAAATGTAGATTTTCCAATGGTAACAGTTCAGACCATTTATCCTGGTGCAGAAGCAAGTACAATTGAGTCACAAGTAACTGATAAAATAGAAGAAGCAATTTCGCGTATTGGTGGAATAGACTCTATCATATCTACAAGTTCTGAGGGTGTGAGTGTGGTAATGGTTAAGTTTTTTCTCTCAAGGGATATAGATGAAGCAACCAATGATGTTAGGGATAAAGTATCTGCGGTTATATTACCTCGCAACGCAAAAACTCCATTAGTGAGTAAACTAGATATTGGTGGGGCTTCAGTTATTAATATCTTTTTAACGGCAAAAAATGATAGTGTTAAAAATTTGATGTTATTTGCTGATGAGAAAGTAAAACCAAAACTACAAAAAATTAATGGTGTGGGAGCTATTAAAATTATAGGTTATAAAGATAGAGAGATAAAAATCTATCCAAATCCAAATTTACTTAATAAGTTTGGTATAACTATTACCGAACTCAATCAGATAGTCTCTCGTGAAAATGTCAAAATTGGTGGTGGTAAACTTATATCCTCAACCAAAGAGTATACGCTCAAAACAAAAGCAGATGCTTTGAATATTGAGGAACTTAAAAATATCATGATAAAAGATGATATTAAGTTAAAAGATATTGCAAGAGTAGAAGATGGTATGAGTGATGCAAAAAGTTATGCCTCTTATAATGGTGTAGAGGGTGTGATGCTTGAAGTCCAAAAGATTTCGGGAACAAATACCATAGATATTGTACAAAGAGTAAAAGATTCACTTCCTTTACTCCAAAAACTAGCAGGTGATAAATATGAGGTAAAAACTTTAAGTGATACCTCTCCTTTTATCATAAATTCACTAGAACAGGTAAGATTTGATCTTATTTATGGATCATTTTTGGCTGTGATTATTATATTTTTCTTTTTGAGAAACATGACTATTACATTAGTCTCTGCTTTATCAATTCCAGCTTCTATTTTTGGTACTTTTGCATTGATGGATTATATGGGATTTGATCTAAATAAGATGACTTTAATTGGGCTTACTCTCTCTATTGGAATTATTATTGATGATGCTATTGTTGTCATTGAAAATATATACAAAAAGATGGAAGATGGTATGGAGAAGTTTGAAGCAGCTGTTGAAGGAACAAAAGAGATGGCATTTACTATTTTGGCTATTTCAGCAATGCTTTTAGCTGTATTTATTCCTGTCTCTTTCATGAGTGGTATTGTTGGAAAATTTTTTGAAAGTTTTGCTATGACGGTTGGATTTGCTGTCATTATCTCTTATAGTGTTGCTTTAACTTTTATACCAAGTTTAAGTGCAAGAGTTTTGCAAAAGAGAGAGAGTAAATTTTATAATCTAACAGAACCAATATTTAAGGCTTTAGAGAGTTTTTATGAAGTAGTTTTAAAGTTTGTTCTTAGATTTAAAATTATTACTTTGATTGTAGTATTTGCTGGTTTTTTCGGTTCACTGAGTCTTTTTCCAAAAATTGGAATGGATTTTATACCAAAAGAGGATAAAGCAGAGTTTGAGATATTTATAAAAGCAGATGCAAGTGTATCACTCGAAGAGATGATAAACAGATCAAAAGCGGTAGAAGAGGTGGTTAGAAAAGATAATAATGTCCTCTTTACTACTTTGAGTGTGGGTTATAATAGTGCTGGGGAAAAACATAAATCTGTAATTTATGTAAAATTAAATGATAGAAAAGAGAGAAGTATTAATCAAGAGCAAATTATTCAAAACTTTAGAGGTGAGTTAGAACCATTTAAAAAGGATCTATTTATAACTGTTGCTGCAATTCCAAATATCAAAGGGGCAGGGGTTTCCGTACCTTATCAGATAGTTTTAAAATCTGATTTTTTTGAAGATTTGAAAGTGGCTACTAATAATTTGACAGATTATCTCAAGAAAAAAGAGGGATTTGTAGATGTTGATACAAATCTTGATGATGGAAAGCCTCAAATAGATATCAATATAAAAAGAGCCAATGCTAATAGGTTGGGAATCTCTGCATCTCAAATAGCCAATGTCATTTCAACAGCATTTTCAAGTGATTTGGAAATCTCCTATTTTGAAGAGAAGGGTAAACAGTATAATATTACGCTGAGGTTTCCTGATAAAGATAGGGTCTCTATAGAAGATATCAAAAAGATACAACTTAAATCAGAAAATGGTCATTTGGTATATTTAGATGGTTTGGTTGATTTTTCAAGCTCTACTGCCTTGGCTACAATAAATCACTTTGATAGACAAAGACAGGTAACTATCTTTGCAGATCTATTTGGTCTTGATTTGGGTGGTTCTGTAGCTTATACAAGAGAAGGCATAGATAAACTTTTACCAACAAATGTAACTTATAGATTTACAGGATTTGCAGAAGAGATGGAAAAAACAGGTAAAGCTTTTGGGGATGCTCTTGGGCTTTCGGTGATTTTAATGTTTATTATTTTAGCTATTTTATATGAGTCACTGATTCAGCCCATTATCATCATGATAGCTTTGCCTCTTAGTATTATTGGTGTAATGTTAGCTCTATATTTTAGTGGATTACAATTTTCTCTATTTGTTATGATTGGTTTCATGTTGCTTATGGGAATGGTTGGAAAAAATGCTGTTTTATTAGTAGACTTTGCAAATGGAGCAATGCAGAGGGGGAAAAGTTCAGATGAAGCTTTGATAGAAGCTGGTGAAAAAAGACTTAGACCAATTTTAATGACAACAGTCGCTATGATATTTGCCATGTTACCATTAGCGATAGGCGATGGATTAGGATCTGAGACAAATGCACCAATGGCAATTTCTATTATCGGAGGTCTTTTGAGTTCGATGGTGTTAACTCTTCTTGTTGTTCCTGTGATGTATAAAATGATTAATCCAATAGATAGGTGGTTTAGAAAGTTTTATGAGCATGAAAAAATATAAGTACTAAGGGACTAAAGTTGCATTTTTGATTTTATTATTTGTGTGCTTCTTGGTGAGGCTGGAGTTATTGCTGTAAATTTGGTTTGGATCTTCTTCCTTTTGGGCGGTGGTATCCCGAATTGAACATGGTTAAATGAAGAAAAAGGAGAAATTATTACTATGGATACATTGGAAAAAGAGTTTGAAAGTAGAGAAAAAACTATTAAAAAAGAGTTGAAATTCCTTTTTAAAGCAAATATGAGATTTACAGATTGGGATATCCCTGAGGTGGATAATAAGAGAGCTGCACTTAAATTGCACGCTATTTTACAAGAGGGTTTGGATAAAATTAAAGAGGATATTGATGCAGGAAGATTTGATTAATTTTATTTGCAGGGATTAATTTCCCTGCTTTTATTGTGCTAGTACTTATGTTGAGGTATTGGATAAATTTGTGTAGTTTATTTTAGTTCACCCCAATTATCGCCAATGCTTACTGAACATTTGAGTGGTATTTTTAGTTTGTAGATATTTTCCATGATCTCTTTTGCTTGTTGTGAAAACTCTTTTGTATACTCCTCTTTGACTTCAAAAATAAGTTCATCATGGATTTGTAGTAACATTTTGCCTTGATTAGAATCCATCTCTATTAGAAGTTTGTTCATTGAGAGCTTGATTAAGTCAGCTGCACTTCCTTGAAATAGTGTATTTACACTCTCTCTTTGAAATGAGGCTTTGACAAAGGTGTTGGCATTTTCATAATCAAAAAATCTTTTTCTGCCTAGAAGAGTTGTTATAAAACCATCTTTTTTGGCTGAATTTTGTATAAATTCCAAATAATTTTTTACAGTAGGAAATGATGCAAAATAGCTATCAATATAGGATTTTGCCTCTTTGGAGCTTACTTTGATAGTTTGTGATAGTTTTCTTGCTCCCATTCCATAAAGAAGTCCAAAGTTTATACTTTTTGCAATATTTCTCTTCTCTTTAGCTTTCTCTTCTCCAAAAATTTTGATAGCAGTCTCTAAGTGAATATCTTTATCATTATTAAATGCACTCATGAGTGCCTCATCTTCACAGTAGTGAGCTAAGAGTCTAAGTTCAATTTGAGAATAATCAATACCTATAAGTTTATATCCATCTTTGGCTATAAATCCCTCTCTAATTCTTCTTCCTACTTCTGTACGAACTGGTATATTTTGGAGGTTTGGATTTTTACTACTTAATCTCCCTGTTGCTGTTCCTGTTTGTAGAAATGAGGTATGTATTCTACTGTCTGGATTTTTAGAGCCTAGTTGTAATAGAGGTTTGATATAGGTTGAACGAAGTTTATAAACTTCACGATACTCTAGTAATTTTGGGATAATCTCATGTTCGTCAATAATTGAATTTAGTACTTTTTCATCTGTGCTATATCCTGTTTTGGTTCTTTTTCCTGCACTTAGACCCATCTTTTCAAAAAGTATTACTCCTAGTTGTTGGGTGGAGTTGATATTAAATTCACTTTGGCTTAGTTGATAGATATCATTTGTAAGTTGTGTAACTTTTTTGTCTGCGGCTTCTAATAGTTTTTTGAAAAAGAGGGTATCTACTTTTATACCCTCTTTTTCTATCTTTAAAAGGGTATTTATAAAAGGGTATTCTACCTCTTTTGCCTCCTCTTGAAGCTCTTTTGGTAGAAGATTTTGGAGTTTATAAAATAGTTTATAGGTCATCCATGCATCTTCTGCTGCATAAGATGTAGCTAACTCTATCTGTACATTGGCAAAAGTCTCTTTTTTCTTGACTATATCTTTGAACTTTACCATTTCATAGGCAAAATATTTTTTGGCTAAATTATCTAATCCTACACTTTGAGAGGGATCAAGTAGCCAAGCCATAATCATAGTATCGCTATATGCTTTTAGGTTTTCAAATCCAAAATTATACTCTAATATGGCAAAATCATATTTGAGATTTTGTCCAACTACTTTATAGTTCATAAGTTTTTCAAGTGCCTCTTTGGCATCCTCTTTGGATAGTTGATCTCCTACTCCTAGATAGTTGTGAGCTATTGGAACATAGTAGGCTTTACTTTCGTTTGTACAAAAAGAGAATCCTACTATATTTGCATTTTTGGCATCAAGTGAATCTGTCTCTGTATCGAATGCTACAATTAAATCAGGGGTGAATTTATCTATTACATTAAAAAGTTTCTCTTTTGTATCTAATAAAATAGGTTCAAATGAATTTTTTGGCTTTTTTTGAACTTTGTTTTCATACTCTGCTCCAGCTCTTTTTAAAATAGCGGTCATATCATAATCTATAAGCTCTTGAGATATTTGTAAAATGGGGTTTTGAGATGGAAAGGAGAACTCATCCATATTACAACTATCAATTAGATCACTATAGAGTGTAGCCAATTGTTTGCTCAAAAAGGCATTTTCTTGACTCTCTTTTAAGAGTTTAACCATGCGAGGATTAAGAATATTATCAATATTTTGATATATATCTTCAAGATTTTTAAACTCACTTAGAAGTTTTGTAGCTCCTTTTGCTCCAATCCCTTTGACTCCTGGAATATTATCAGAAGCATCACCAACAATAGCCAAATAATCAACAATTTGATGAGGTTCTACACCAAATTTTTCTCTGCATTTTTCTTCATTGATTTCTACTTTTTTCATAGGATCATAAAGAACTACTATATCATCATCTATAAGTTGATAGAGATCTTTATCATGAGAGACAATTTTTACTTTTAGATTATTATTTTTGGCATAAGTAACCATTGAACCAATAATATCATCAGCCTCATAACCATCCATTATGAGTTGTTTAAATCCCATCTTTTTAATCCAAGAGATAGCAACAGGCAGTTGTCGAAGTAGATCTTCAGGTGGAGCAGGGCGATTTGCTTTATATGAGGGGACAAGCTCTTTTCTAAGAGTTTTCTCTTTTGAGTCTAATGCAAAAAGTATATAATCTGTATCATGCTCTTTTTGGAGTGTGGCAATAAAATTGATAAAACCAGTCAAAAGCCCTGTAGGAAAACCAGAAGAGCTTCTAAGATATGGAAGAGCATAATAATTTCTAAAAAAGAACCCAAATGTATCTATAATTGTAAGTGTTTTCATGAGAGTAGTTTATCTAGTTTTTGGTTTCTATAGGCTGTGCTACTACTTAATTTTCTGTAAGTTTTTTTTTGTACTTTTCTAAAATTTCATCTAATTTTTCACTAGCAATTTCAAGCTTTTCAAATAGCTCTTCTATTTCATTATCTATCTTTGATATCTTTTTTGATATCTCGATAATGGCTGAGTTGTCTCCTTGATCAGATGCTTTTTGTAGCTCTCTATTCTCTATCTCCATTTTTGTTTCTAAGGCTGTAATTTTTTCTTCACAATGTGAGACCTCTTTTTTATATGGGGCGGCCTCTTTGTTTCTTGCTTGAGTTAGTTGGTTTCTTAACTTTTTTTGCTCTTTGTAGCTTAGTGTTGAGTTGGTTTTTTTTGGTGCCTTTTTTTCACCTTCTTCCTCTTCCCAACCTATTTTTTCCAGAAAATCATCATAATTTCCATCAAAATATTCTGCTCCACCTTTATGAAATATGATAAGAGCATCAGCTAACCTTCTTAATAACATTTCGGAGTGAGTAACCATGATAGTTGCTCCATTAAATGACTCTATAGCATCACAAAGAGCATCTATTGATTGCATATCTAGGTGGTTTGTTGGCTCATCTAATAGTAGTAGGTTTGTAGGGGTTGCAATTATTTTTCCAAGCATTACTCTACTTCTCTCTCCTCCTGATAGGACCTCTATCTTTTTATCGGAGCTATCCCCTGAAAACATCATGGTTCCACAAATTGATTTTATTTGTGATATTGGCATACTTTTAACTACTGAGTTTATCTCATCGGTAATGCTATTTTTGGGATTTAATCTCTCTATATTAGTCTGTCCAAAGTGTGCCATTGTAGTTGCTGGATGTAGATTTATTTCACCTTGTTGATGTACTAATTCACCTGCTATATAATTTAGTAGGGTTGATTTTCCTTTTCCATTCTTTCCGATTATTGCTAAAGTTTTACCATTTTCTAGTGTAAATGAGAGGTTTTGAAAAAGTGGTTTATCTTTGTTGTACCCAAAGCCCAAGTTCTCTGCTCTAAGAGTGACTTTTGCTGGTGTCTCTTTATAGTTAAAATTAAATGATAAACTATTTTCACTCTCCAAGCTATCCATTACTTCCATTTTCTCTAACATTTTTTGTTTTGATTGGGCTAGTGCCGCGGTGGAAGCCCTAGCTTTGTTTCTTGCCACAAAATCTTCTAGTTCTTTTCTCTTTTTCTCTTGATTTGCTCTAGTTTTTTCATATGTTTCATCACTCATAGAGAGTATCTCTGCATATTTTTTGGTATTACCCTCTATTATATGTAGAGTTTTTCTCTGTAGTCCCATTGTATGAGTAGTTACACTATCCATAAAATCACGATCATGAGTGATAAGTATTACTTCACCTTTAAATGTTCGTATAAATTTTTTGAGCCATCTAAGAGATAATATATCAAGATAGTTTGTAGGTTCATCAAGAAGTAGCATGTGTGGTTCTGTGGCTAGTAGTTTTGCTAGGTTTATACGAATTTGATATCCACCAGAAAAGCTTAATGGATCTTTTTCTAAATCTTCCATACTAAAGCCAAGACCAAAGAGAATTTTTTCTACTTTATAAAAATTGTATTGTTCCTCTTCTGATAAGACTTGGGCACACTCTTCTCGCACTGTTTTTTTTGTAAAATGAAGATGTTGTTTGAGTGTCCCTATTTTGTAGTTTTTTGGAATAGTCATTTCACCTTCATCATAGTGTTCCTCTTTTAATATAATTTTAAAAAGAGTAGATTTACCTGATCCATTTCTTCCTATAAATCCTATTTTCTGATTTGGTGATATTTTGAGATTGATGTTTTTAAAGAGAGTCTCTCCTGCAAAGCTTTTGCTTAGGTTTGTTATTTGTATCATGATTATATGTCCGTTTTAAAAATTGGAGAGAGTATATCAAAAAAGTACTATTACAAGAGTAGCTTTGATAAAAAGCTACTCCTGATATTTATAATTTATCTAATTGAGATTTAACAATTGCAGGTCTTTGTTCTGCGAAGTCTCTCAACTCCTGTATTGCATTTTCCCAAGTTTCAACACTCCAGCTACTTTTGAGATTCATCTCTTTAGGTATCTCTTCTCGTCTCTCATCTGCCATCTCATCTATTAGTTTAATAACATTTCCTGGTAAGAAAATAGAGTTTAGATATTCATTGAATTTTGCTTTAAATTGAGCTTTAAATTCACTGTTTCCTAATAAAGCATCAAATATTACAGTCTGATTCTCTCCATGTGTTCTTGCTCTATTAAAGCTGTCTAAGTTTATATTTGATATTTTAAAACCTTGATCTATATCTTCAAGCATCCAACGAAACTTTCTATAAGGAGAGCCCTCTTTTTGTTCATTCCATACTCTATTGTTACTGCCTGGCCAATCGCTATTTGCTGCATATATATGAGTAATCATATAGTTTATAAATTGATCAATATCAACTATATCTGCAACTTTTTGGTAGTTGGCATCATCTGCTAGAGTATTTCTTTCAACAAATTTAATAAGATCCATATACTCTTTTCTATCTCCTATTTTTAGGAATAGGTATGGCTTGATAACATTTAGTTTTTTTAAGTCAATTTCTGGGTAGTTTGTAGTGAAGTATTGAGGACCTTTTCTCTCTCTTATATTAAATACGCCAAAAAAGTTACCATTCATATAAAGTGCTATACATGTATACGCTTGATAATCTAGTTTTGTAGCATCTTTTACGATATATTGTACCAAAGGATCATCAAGCTTAGCAAAATTTCCACCACCTGAACGGAGTTTAAATGTGGTAAACTCTTTAATATCTTTATCTTTAAAAAGCTTATATTTTAGTTTATCTTTACCATATTTATTTCTTAGTAGAACTTCAAATGATTTGATATAGTGGTGTCTTGAACACTGTCCACTAATTCTAAGTCCCATATCCATAGAGAACTCTTTTGTTCCATTTGTTTCATAAAATGCTATATGGGCTGGTTTTTCCCATGATCTTGCATAGTTGTAGAGTTTAGTATCATTTTCGTTACACTCAGTAGCTCTAACTCCATTTGTTCCTACTACATACATACCAATAGTATCATCATACATGTATTCATCATTTATGGATATTGACATCACAGGTATTGAAGAGCTCATATTTATAAAATATGTTGCTGTATGTACTTTACTAGGTAGTAAGCCATCTTTAAATGATCTAGCTTTTAATACAGTCGCTTTTGCATTTGAATTTGATGTTTGAGGAGTAATAGAGATAGGTCCACTATAAGTAGGTGAGTTTTCTGTAGGGTATGAACCATCAAGTGTATAGTGGATAATTGAATCATCTTTTGTTGATAGAGTTACTTTTTGTGTATTTTTATAAAATCCACCTTTAATTGAAAAATCTGGTTTATCAGAAGTTATTATCTTCTCAAATCCTTCTCCATTTGCTTTGGCAAAAGATGGTTTCATAAAGTTTGCAGAAAAAGTTTTACTATCTTTTCCATAAGATATATCACCTTTTTGTTTTTTATAAACTATTTTATCAATTGCTTTATCTGTTTTATCATATAGTATTACCTCTCCTCCACTACCTTTTAATTTAAAATTAGTATGTGAGCCTTGATCGTTTCCATCAGCCCAAAATATTTTGTAACCTTTGGCTGGTATAGTAGAACCACTTGGAATAGTCCATGTATTGGACCCATCACTAAGTTTATACTCTCCTAAATCAATATTAGATGAGCTATTATTATAAATCTCAATCCAGTCAGAAAACTCATAATAGTCAGGATCATACGCTACTCTTGCATTTTCAGCCATAATTTCACTAATGAAGATATCTCCAATATTATAACTTTGTCTACTTTTCTCACTAATTAACTTGTTCTCTTCTACAGCTATAGCACTAATAGTTGCCGTTGTTGATATATTAATTGGTCCTGTATATAGAGTAGAATTTTGAGAGGGGCTTGATGAGTCAAGTGTATAATAGATTTTAGAGTTTGGAGCTGCTGAAATAGAGACGCTTTGAGTATCTGCAAAATAGCCTGGTTGTTTTGAAAAAGTTGGTTTTTGTGATCTATTAGGGTTAATAAATCCGATATTATTAGTTTTTCCAAGTGATGGATTCATATATATAATTTCATCATTAGAGTTACGAGATATTGAGATATTATCTGGTTGTTTTTTAAATTTAACTCTATCTACAATTTGCCCATTTGTATCAAATAGAACAACAGAATCTTTTTTTCCACTTAATTTAAAATTAGTATGTAGAGCTTTTCCTTGAAAATTGTGATTATCTGCCCAAACAATTAAATACTCTCCTGATTCCAAAATAGTATTATCAGGGAAGGTCCATTTTATCTTTTTACTTGAATCACTTAATCCATATCTACTTAAATCAACACGACTTCCTGTGCTATTTTGTAGTTCTATCCAATCTCCAAACTCATTAAAATCTGGGTCTTGATCTGATGTTTTATTTGTTGCTAAAACCTCATTTATAACTCTTAAAATAGGTTTTCCTGAGTAGTTGTCATTTTTACCTGTATTAGGTGAAGCAGGGTTTGAAGTTGTGCTTCCACCTCCGCCACCACAGCCTGTCAGTAAAGCAACAGATGATAATCCCGCAAATAGTAGTTGATATAAATATCTCTTTTGTATTCTCATATCTTAATAATCCTTATAATTTTATTATAAATAACTATTATATATGATTTACTTGTGTGAATCTTTTTTATTTTAATATATTAAAATAAAAGTTTATGAAAATTTACAAAAGATACAAAAAGTAACAAATATATATTTTTTAAAAAATATTAACTATAAAATTATACTTTATTTACTAAATCTTGCATTAATTCTATCATTGAAATCAAAAAATTGCTTATGTCTTTCATCATATGTGATTGCCGTTTGTAAACTTGCAAGATATTTTGAAAAAGATGTTCTATTTAATTGAAATCTCTTTATCAGATCTAGTAGCCATAATGGAACTTGATGTGGATAACATTTAAGTTCCAAAATGACATTACTTCCTGTAGGTCTATTTGGTACTTTTGCATATACTAATTCACTATCATAATTAATTAATCTTTTTGGATCATGTTTTAGTGTATATTGATCTTCTAAAAAACATTTCATATCTATATCCATTGTTACACGAACATATTCATCAACTTCAGAGACAAAAGCCCTTCTTTTATATTGTGTATATATTCTTGGAGATGAATTATACTTCATAGCTGTTCTATAAAATAGCTCTTTATTTTTTAGCTCTTTTGGGTCACCTTGTAAATTTGTTCGATAATTAAGATCGGTAAACATGTGAGGCCACTCATCATCTCCCACTTTTGCTCTATATTTATTTACTACATTTCCATCTTTTACTTTAATCTCAAGAAAATATGGTGGTTTTGTACCATCTGCATAAGCACGAGAACGCATATTAAATCTTGGACTTCTTACATAAAGCCTATTTGTAGCAAAAGTTAAATTTGGTGTATCAAAATAGAGACTATTAACTTGATAAAATTGATTTGGTGCAGTTGTTGAGTGATAATCTAATGAGCAATATGCCATTAAAAACTCTGTCATTGGCTCGACCATTTCATAAGGAATAATATATTTTAACTCATATCTATCAAGTTTTGATAGATATGCACCACCTAAGTTTGCCACTAGGATATTCCCTTATCTCGAATGATATCTTTTAATTTTGACTCTTCTAATTTATCTGCTATATAGAGTATAGTTATATATTTTTGTAATATTTGATAGAGTATTTTAGATTTTCTTTTTTCTAGTTTTAGACTTTTTTGTCTCATTTTCAGTGATAACTTTATTTTATAATAACTATTTTTAGGTGTTGATATATTTGATTTTGTAATTTGGTGATTTATTTTTTTTAGATATTTGCTTAAATATTTTATATCTATCTTTAGTTTTTTTACTCTATATTGAATACTCTTACTATCTTTGTCAGCTTTGGATTTTAATGATAAGAATTTTAATTTTTCATTCATTATTTTTGAGTTACTTGGAGGGATAGGAACTTCTATGCTAAGACCAACTGAAAAAGCATTTTTTGATTTTTTAGAATCATCATATTTTAATTGGATACTATCAAGCTTGATGCCATTTTTTGCCTTAATTAAATCTATTTTATGCTCTGAGAGTCTGATCTTATCAGCATCACTATTTAAAAGAATATTATTTTCTACATCTATTGACAAAGTATCAATATGTTGAGAAATATAGTTAGTAGTTTTTATGGAGTGTGTAAATATATAGTCATTAATCTCTCTTTTAATATCTTTAATTTCAGAATTTGATATTAGTGAGATATTTTCCAAAAAGATATTATGCTCTTGTTTTAGCTGGAATTTTTTTAACTTTAAGGAGTCAATATTATCTTGTATGTTATAGATTTTTAAGATATCTGACTCTTTTTCTGCCATGGCTTTTGTAATTTTTAGATTTTTTTTCTCAATACGAATCTCTCTATTTGTTAGAGTTAATAGTCTATCTTGATATATAGCCTCAATTAGGGTTTTATATTTGTCTCTTAATGCTTTACTTTTTGATAGGAGACCCTTTTTTATAAAAAGATCTCTTCTTAGATTGTATATGTTTTCTTCATTTTTTGCTTCAGAAAAACCCTTAGTATATATTTTAAGTGTGTAATCTCTCTCCACATCACTAAAGTGGGAGTGTTCTACACTCAGTTTCGCTTTTTCTATTAAACCAAATTTATTATTAGACTCTTTTTGAGATATTATTGCATCTATATTTTCATCGACTTCTGATAAAAAAAAATTATCAATTACTGAGTCGGCACTTAATAACTTATGAATAAGTATCAATATAATTATTGCTTTTGAATTTATTTTCATAATTTGTAATCCTCTTCTGTTAGTGTAATTTAATGGAGTCTAGTATGTTAAATAATTCTAAACTTTTGCTTGTGTCATTCTGATCTAACTGTTTTGCAACTATTACTTTTTGACCTAGCTTTAGATCACTTTTTGGAATATTAATCAAGACTTTATATCCCCACAATGGAACAATTTTAAACTTTTTTAGTCTTACAGGAAAACCAACAATTCTAGTACTAATACTCTGTATTTCTCCTATTACAGGTTTTTTATTATTAGATAGTTTTGATAGAGGTTTAACAACTACTTTTTGCCCAATTTTTATATTTGTAGATATATCTTCATGAATATATCCTGTAATATAGCTAGGATAGAGTGGATGTAGGTTAATAATAGATGAAAATGCTTTTATAGATTCACCTTCTGTTTTACTAATTGTTCCAATATCTGCATCATAAGGAGCATAAACTGTAATTATTGCTCTATTTTGTTTTAAAATATCTATTTTATTCTCTAATTGTCTTATTTGAGCCGTTATTGGATCATTTTTTTTGTTTAAGGTAGATAGAATATTTTCTATTTTTGATTTATAAAGCCTTGTTTGTTCTTTATGTTTTTGTTGTAATGTCTCAATTTTCATTCTAATAATACTACCATTAGAAGATAATTGATTATTTCCTATTGATTTCATTAGATCTTTGTTCTGTTTTTCTCTCTCTTTTAGTGTTTTTATTTGAAACTCTATCTCTGATAGATCTTTATTCTTTTTTATCTCAAGAGTCTCTAAATCTGCTTTTAGACGCTCTTTTTTTAACTCCTGTTTTGATACCAATTCAGCAATTTTATAATTTTTGGTTGATATCTCTGTATCAACATCTAATCTAATTATTTCAGCGAGTTTGTCTCCCTTTTTTACCTCTTGTCCTAAATAGACATGTATCTTTTTTATTTGAACAGGAAAAGGAAAGTTCATATTTGTCTCTTGACTCTCTGTTAATCCTAAGAAGCTATCTACTTTATCTTTGCTTTGAAGAGTAAGAAATACCAAAAAAATAGTAGCAACTAACCATGCTATATATATTAAAATTTTACCACTTCTCATAACTCTACCGTCGCTTCTTGCATCATAAAATTAACTCCAGCAATAGATTCTATTTTCATTAAATCCCCTACAAAATCATCCTGTTTTTTACCTCTTTTGAGTTTTACTTGATATGCGTAGTCTAATTTATTACCTTGAGCCATATCTCTTAGTGTAATTAGAGCAAATGATTTACAATATTTTACAAGTATCTTTTCTAGTTCTTGTTTGCCTTGTAAATTGTTATCAAGATTAAATCTTAACATACCATCAAAATAGCTACTCTCTCCAAATGGAGACCAATATAGTAAAAATGCAGCCATAATAAATGCAAGAGCACCTACAATAGCAATTTCAAATCCATTTACACCGCAAGATACACCAACTGATAGTGCTGCAAAAATAAATACAATATCTCTCGAATCTTTAAAGTTTGTTCTAAACCTTATAACTGCCATAGCAGCCATGATTCCTATTCCTCTAGCTAAAGATTCCCCTACTGCTTCCATAACAGTTGTTGCAACTAAAGAGATAAGAATTAGTGATTGTACATAATTCCTAGAGTATGAGAGTGCACGGTAAGTCTTTTCATAAGTAATGGCAATTAGCGTAGATAGGATAAATGCTAAAAGCACAGCGTAAATTAGTGTTATAACACTAGCGTCACTTGTTGTTGTTTGCAAGGTTAGAAAGTCGAGCAATTATATTCCTTTTTGTGTTGGGGCTTAAGGTGTTCATCTTATATAATAAATAATTAACTTTTGCTAAAAATTGCCGATTTTTAGCAAAAGTTAATTATTTATTATATAAGATACCCAAATAGTAATTTTTGACCATTTAAAGTGAGGTTTTTTGTACAAATGAAATATTTTTTTCTATCTATTCTTTTATCTATTTTCTTAGGTTGTTCTAGCAGTGATTCTCATCCAGAATCTATTATATATGGTAAGATATCCAAATTATCAGAGGCATCAGGAATATGTTATGTCAATAAAAATGATACACTTTTTGTAGCATGTGATAATGGTATCTTGTATGAAATTGACAAAAATGGTGCTGTTTTAAATAAAAAAGATTTCAGCACTATTAAAAATCATGATTTTGAAGGTATTGCCTATGATAGCAAAAATGATTTAATTATGGTTGCTGTTGAAGGTAGTGATAATGTTTTGGTATTAGATAGGGAATTAAAAATTATAAAAAATATCAATGTTGATAGAATAGATTCTCAAGGTAGATTGATTTTACAAAAAGATAAAAAAGAGGGTCTAGAAGGTATCTCTATAGATAGTGATGGTAAAATTTTTCTCTCAAATCAATCATTTAAACAGTTACCAGATTCAGATCCATCGGTAGTATTTAATATTACTATACTAGATAATTCAAGTGCAGAAATAGATCAAATCTTTAGTCATGGGTACTCAAATATTGCGGGTTTATCTTTTTATAATGGCTATCTATATATGGTGAGTGATAGTGGGAACTTATTGATAAAATATGACTACAAAAATAATAAAATCATATATCAACATAAAGTTACTAGTTTTAGTGACGATATTAAAGATATATCTGTCGAAGGAGTAACCTTTGATGATGATAATAATATATATTTTGCAGATAATAAAGATGGTCAAATTTTTAAATATCAGTTTAATGAATAAATAATAAAGGGTATAAGTATGATTAAATATTCAGGTATGCTTTTAGTGGCATTGTTAGCATTTTCTGGCTGTGGGGGAAGTAGCAGTAGTGATAATGGTACTAGTAATGGTAATGGTGATGAAACTTCTAGTAACTCTACAGGATTTATTATTAGTGAGGTACTAGCAGATAATAAAACTACAAATGTAGATCCTGATTTAGGTGAATATAGTGATTGGGTAGAATTAAAAAATAGTGGCTCAAAAACTTTAGATATCTCTGGATATGGTCTGAGTGATTCAAAGAAAAAAATTAAATGGACATTTCCAAATAATACAAAAATTGATGCAGGAAGTTTTGTTTTAGTTTGGGCCGATGATTTTAATGTTACAGCAAATCCAAATCCACAAGCATTTCATGCTCCTTTTAAATTAAAATCAAATAAAGATAGTGTTTATCTTTATGATCCAAGTGGTAATATAATTGAATCTCTAAGTCTTAAAGATTATAAAGTTTCAGGATCAGATATTTCAATTGCAAAAAACTCTCAAGGTGAGTATATATTATCAACACCTCCTACGCCAGAGAGTACAAATGGATCAGATGCTTTTGCTCTCTCCAAAACACCTGAATTTTCAGTTGATGAAGGAGTTTACTCTAGCCCATTTGATGTAACTCTTACAGCGGAGAATGGTTCCACAATCTATTACACCATAGATGGTTCAGATGTCACCATTGATAGCCCCTCTGCTCCATCACCTGCGACTATATCTATAAATGAAAATAAAACAACACTAAAAGCGATATCTAAAGAGCCAGGAAATGATAAATTGATAAGTAAAGAGAAGAGTAAAACTTATGTAATAGCTCCTTCTCATGATGTGGTAATTAATGAGATTTTTGCAGATAATAACTCTTCTGCAACAGAAGATACAAAAAAACTTGATTGGATTGAACTATACAACAGAACTAATCAGGATGCTGATATTAGTAATTTTAGATTAAGTGATTCAAAAAAGTTAGCAAATTCAAATTGGAAATTTCCAGTTGATACAATGATTCCAGCAAATGGTTATCTTGTAGTTTTTGCTGACTCTTTAAATACCACACAAGCTCCTTTTCACACAGATTTTAAATTGAGTGATAGCGGTGATAGTGTTGTCTTATATAATGATAATGATGAGATTATTGATTTTAAAGATTTTGGAAAATTAAAAGGTGTCTCTTTATCAAGAGTTGCCGATAATAATTTTACTAAAACACAAATACAAACACCAAACGCTGTAAATTCAGTAAATTAATTTTTGGGAGGTGTAAAACCTCCTAAAGATTGCTATTATTCCATAAAATAAAATTATCTAAAATACCTTGTTCTATATCTTTGAAGTAGCACTCCGCTTTATCTGGTTCATTATCGACTCTAAATGTACAAAATAGAGCTCCTCCAACAAGACCAGTATCTCTATTTTGTCTATTTGCCCACCAGTAGCCATCATGTAGTTGTGGTCTAGCTGTTTTTCCGCCAACACCAGATAGTGCAACAACTGTTTGACCTCTCTCAAGAGACATAATAGAGTTATAATTGGCAATGGTTTTATCTTTTATATTACTTAAAAGATAAGTTCTTGCATATGCATGTTCATGTCCTGTTGTGATTAAAGCACCGTTGTTTAGACACTCCTGATATACTCCCCAGCCTGTTGCATTACCTTTTTTTCCTGTTTGCATATCTGTCATGTTCTCATGCCAAGAGCATATTTTCCAATTTGTATTATCACTCTTAAATGCTTCATGAATATATTTTGTATGATTATATTTTTTAAATAGATGTGGTGTTGTTGATACTATTTTTATTCCTTTATATGAACATATAGTTTGCTCACCAGCTTCGCCACTACAAGATAGTTTGGGGTTAGATTCCCACTCTTTAATCACCTTTTTATATTCATCCCACTTTTTTATATCATGATTACCTGCTACTGGGATTATAGGAAAATCTTTACCTAGTATTTTAGCGTGTATATCTTTCCACTTTTTTGGGCTATCTGTACAATCAAAGTCACCATTAATTATTAGTAGTTCACTTCCCTCTTTTTTAACCATCTCTAAGATTTTTCTAGTTCTTTCATTGAATCCTTGATCTCCTAAGATTGCAATCTTAATTGGTTTAGTATCTGTATGGCTATTTTCTTTATATTTATGTTGCACTTGTTTGAGATCTTCCAAGAGTTTTGAAAAAAATATTTTTGATCTTTTTGTTGTAGGAATTTCCTCGGTTGCTTGTGCTGTTAAAGTAACTAATATAGAACCTAAAATAATAAACTTACCGTACATTAAATTTACCTTTGTAATTATTGGATTATTCTAAAGAATAGAAATTAATTCTATTCTTTTTTTTACAATATATATATATTACATAGCTATATTTTATTTGATAGAAAAAAATGATTTTTTAAATGTTACATAAAGTGTCAATAATATGATTAGGTACAAATGATAAGTTCTATTTTTTATAGTATAATTTATTTTATTAGGTAAAATTTGTTTCTTTTTGTAGCTTTAGTGTTATTATTTAATGCAAATATGAAAAACTATACTATTTTTTAATAAAAATTAATTAACATTTATTTTATTTTAAGATTGTAGTAGTTTAAATATAATATATTAAACATTGATTTATTATAAGTATTAAAATTATAAGATTTACTCTTTAGATCCCCATAATAAAAGCATTATAAGAGGTTTTTGTGTGATGGTTTTATATGTTTAATTATCGTATAACTTATATTTTATTATTGATTAATATTAGAAAAATTATGAAAATAATAACATAAAATTTTTTATACTTTAAGTTAAGCTTTAACTTATTATTAATATATTACTATGAACGGTGAAAGTAAAGTTTAGTATACATTGAAAGGAATTAGTTATGCAGAAAAATAGAATATACATAAGTATATTTTTAACATCATTATTATCATTTAGTGGTTGTGGTAGTAGTAGCGGAAGCAATAATAAAAATAGTAGTGGTGCTTTTGATCAATTAGACCAAGATACAAAATATCCATCTATTAAATTAGTAGGTGATAAAGAGGTTCATTTAATAGTAAATAAAGAGGTTTATAAAGATGAAGGGGCAATAGCCTATGATAATCAAGATGGGGATTTGACTAGTAAGATTCAAGTAACTTCAACAGTAGATTTTAACCAACCTGGTAAATATGAGATTATTTATCAAGTATCTGATAAAGATGGACATGTTGCTATTGCTAAAAGAAAGGTTTATATTCAAGATTTTATCGCTTCTCCTACTCCTAGAGAAGGACTTAGTATCAATGAAGTTTTAACCGCTAATACGGATACTCTAATAGATCAAGATTTTAAAGATTTTTCAGATTGGATAGAGCTATATAATAATAGTGATAGTGATATGAATATAGGAGGGTATTATCTTAGTGATGATGAAAAAAATCCTAAAAAATGGAGAATACCGAGTATTGATATCACTAAAAATAGTTATCTCTTAATATGGGCTGATGGAAAAGATGGTGGACTGCATACTAACTTTAATTTAGGTTCATCAGGTGGAAAATTAATCCTTTCAGATAGAAATGGTCAAAAAGTAGATGATATAGAGTATAAAAAGCAAAAGAGCGATATTTCATGTACTAAAATTGGTGACAAAGTTTATTATATGAATCCAACACCACAAAAAGCAAATAAAAATGCTTATAGTGAAGTGTGGAAGACAAAAGAGCCTCTATTTTCTCAAAATGGTGGATCATATTCAAATTCACAAAAAGTTACACTAACTCAAGAAGATGGTGGAACAATATATTATACAATAGATGGTTCAACTCCTACAATCAATTCTAATATATATACTCAACCAATAGATATCAATAAAACAACTATTATTAGAGCTAGATCAATAGAGGGTAAAATGTTTATGAGTAGTGTAGTTAATCAAACTTATTTGATTAATGAAAATATATCTCTACCTATTGTATCCATTGGAATAGATGATAAGTACTTAAATGATAAGGATATTGGTATATATACAAATTTTACAGAGAGTTGGATGCGTCCTGCGAGTGTAGAGTATATTAAAAATGGTGAATCTCAGTTTTCTGAAAATATAGGTTTGAGAATGTTTGGTAACTTTACAAGAACTTATGCCCAGAAATCTTTAGCCGTTTATGCAAAAGATAAATATGGAAATAAATCAATTAAATATCCTCTTTTTGATCAAAAACCACATATCAAAAGAGTAAAAAGTTTTGGTCTTAGAGTCTCTGGAAATGATTGGGGTTTCACAATGATGAAAGATGGACTTATTCAAACTATTGTCAAAGATACTATGGATATAGATTATCAAGCATATCAACCATCTGTTGTCTTTATCAATGGTAAATATTGGGGTATTCAAAATATTCGTGAAAAGACAAACGATGATTATCTTGAAGCAAATCATGGTGTAGATCCTAAAAAGATTGATATTTTATATAATAATATGATTGTATCTAAAGGTTCAAATAAAGATTATTCAGAGTTGATGACTTATGTTAGGGATAATAATTTATCTAATGATCAAGTGTATCAATATGTCTCTTCTAAGGTAGATGTTGTAGAGTTTATGAATCTTATGATTACTGAAATATTTGTAGGCAATGATGATTGGCCATGGAATAACATGAAATATTGGAAAGAGCAAAAAGAGGGTTCTAAATGGAGATGGATACTATTTGATCTTGATCAAGATTTTGATGATCCTAATAGAGATTGGTTTTATAGAACTTTGACGACTACAAATATCAAAGATAATGAAAATCCACTATGGTCTACAGAACTATTTAGAAATCTAATGACAAATAGCCAATTTAAAAATGAATTTTTAAGTAGATTTACTACTTACTTAAATACAACTTTTAAACAAGATAGAATGGATACTATTATTACAAGATTAAAAAATGTAATTAAACCCGATATAGATAGACATTTTGCTAAATGGCCTAGAAGAGGTGGGGGTGATTGGGAAAATGGAAGTTGGGGAAGTATTGCTGAATTATATGAATTTTCTTCAATGAGAGGTTCTGTTATTCGTATGCAACTAAGTACCTATTTTAATTTGAGTGGAAATAATATTCTTCAAATAGAACTCCCTCAAGATGGTGATGTATATGTAGATGATGTAAAGCTAGAAGAGCCATTTAGTGGTGAGTATTTTACTGGTATGAAAGTAAGAATAAAAGCTGTACCAAAAGTAGATTATAAATTTGTTGGTTGGAGTGATGGATCAACACAAAATAGTAGAGAGGTTGTTTTAGATTCTAATCTAGATCTTACTCCTATCTTTGAATCTGCACCAACACCAAAAATAGTTATCAATGAGTTTAACTACAACTCTAGTAAAAAACTTAAAATGGGTGATTGGATTGAACTTTATAATAACGATAGTAAAGATATAGATCTTTCAGGTTGGGAACTTAAGGATGCAAAACAGTTTGGATCTTTTGTTGTGCCAAGTAATACAATTTTAAAATCTGGTGAATATATTGTATTAACAAATAGATTAGTTGATTTTAAAACAAGTTATCCTGATGTAAATGCAATAGGTGATTTTAGTTTTGGACTAGGAAGTGAAGATAGCATAAGGTTATTTGATAAAGATTCTACCCTAATTGATATAGTAACTTATGATGAGACTTGGGTACAGGCAAATAAAAATGGAAATGTATTAAGTTTGAATAGTCCAGATAGTGATAATTCTCAATCTTCAAATTGGAGTGTTGTAGACTTTTATGGTACTCCTGGTTCTGAAAATTAAGATTATATAAAATTGGACAAAAATGAAAATCAATACAAAACACTTCAGTATAGTTTTCGCAACACTATTATCATTTAGTAGTTGTGGCGGAGGAGGAGGGGGTAGTGTACCTCCCTCAAACAATTTAAACTCTAATTTACAAACTCAATATGAACAAGGGTTTCCAGCTATTACAATAGTTGGAAACAAAAAAGTTTATTTAACAATAGGAGAGAGTTATGAAGATGAGGGAGTCTCTGCTATTGATAATGAAGATGGTGATCTGACGCAATCTATTAAAACGACTTCCATTGTTAATTTTAGTCAGCCAGGTAGATATAAAATAACTTATGAGGTTACAGATAGAGATGGTCATACTACAACTGTTGATCGAAAAATCTATATTCAAGATTTTGTCTCTTCTGCTTCTCCTAGAGAAGGACTTAGTATAAATGAGATATTAACAGCAAATGTTAATACAAATATAGATCCTGATTTTAAACAGTTTTCTGATTGGATTGAGTTGTATAATAATAGTGATAGTAATATATCTTTAGATGGTTATTATCTAAGTGATGATGAAAACAATCCTACAAAATGGGAAATACCTTCCAAGACTATTGCTGCAAAAAATTATATTTTAATATGGGCAGATAAAGAAAATAGTGGATTACATACTAATTTTAGTTTAAGTTCATCAGGTGGAAAAGTAATTCTTTCAGATTATGGTGGTCAAAAGATAGATGAGATAGATTACAAAAAACAGAAAAGTGATATTTCATGTACAAAAATTGGTGATAAAATCTACTACATGAATCCTACTCCATTGGCTGCAAATGAGAGTGCTTATAGTGAAAAATGGAAAACTAAAAAACCTATATTTTCAAAGAAAGGTGGATTTTATAAAGGAACACAAAGTATAACTTTGACTCAAGATGGTAAAGGTGTGATATATTATACCACTGATGGATCTATTCCTACTACTAAATCTAACCAATATACTACGCCAATTCAAATTAATAAAACCACAATTATTAGGGCAAGATCAATTCAACCAAATCAATTTATGAGTACTCCTGTCAGTCAAACTTATTTGATTGATGAGAGTGTGACTCTTCCTGTCTTCTCCATTGGAGTAGATGAAAAATATCTATTTGATGATAAAATAGGAATTCATGTTGTAGGAACAGACTCTAATGGTAAAGCATATAAAGAGGATGATGTTCATCCTAACTACAATCAAAATTGGGTAAGACCTGCAAGTATAGAGTTTTTTAGAGATCAGAAAAGTCAATTTTCTGAAAATATTGGTCTTAGAATTAATGGCGATCATAGTAGAAGCAAACCACAAAAATCTTTAGCTATTTATGCAAAAGATAAGTTTGGTTCTAAAAAAATTAAATATCCACTCTTTAGATATAAGCCATATATCAAGGAGATCAAAAGTTTTATTTTAAGAAATGCAGGAAATGATTGGACAAAAGCTTTCATGACCGATGGTGTAATACATACTCTTGTAAAAGATATGATGGATATTGATTATGAATCCTATGAACCTGCTATAGTCTTTATAAATGGTCAATATTGGGGAATGTTAAATATTCGTGAAAAATCAAATAAAGATTATCTCTCTTCAAATCATGGAGCTGATCCTAATAATGTAGATATATTAAAAACTAGGGGCTCTGATATAGATAATGCTTTGATGAGTGGTAGTACAGATAATTATAAAGATTTGGTTGATTATGTGAAATCACATGATTTGAGTAATGATGAGTTTTATAATGTTGTTAAAAATAGGGTTGATACCGTAGAGTATATGAACTATATGATTACTGAAGTGTTTATAGGAAATTCAGATTGGCTTGGGAAAAATGTTCGTTTTTGGAGAGAAAAAAATGATAAATCAAAATGGAGATGGTTTCTACACGATACTGATTTTGGATTAGGTCTTTATGTTGATCTATATAGTACGGATACAGATACTCTAGCTAGGATTACAAAAGGTGACTGGAGAGCAGTTATTTTTGCAAATTTATTAAAAAATCCAGAGTTTAAAAGTGATTTTGCTGGTAGATTTTTGACACATCTAAATACAACATTTATGCCTAATAGAGTTGAGGAGACTATCTTGAAGGCAAAGGCTGCAATTGAACCAGAGATAGATAGACACTATGCTTTTTGGAAACCACAATTTTCAAAACCACTTAATAGACCTAGGTGGGAATCAAGTATCCAGAGAATGATTAATTATGCATATGAGAGAAATCCTTATGTAAGAGACCATATCAAAAGTCATTTTAATCTTAGTGTAAATTTGGATTTAACAATTCCAAAAGTAGCAAATGGAACAGTTTTAATAGATGATGTTCCATTAACTGATAATTTTAGTGCTCCATATTTTGCTAATGTATCTGTAACTCTAAAAGCTGTACCAGATAATGGTTATAGATTTGTACAGTGGAGTGATGGATCAAAAAGAAATAATAGAAAAATATTATTAAACTCTAATTTGACAATTGGTCCATTTTTTGAACCTGCTCAAGCACCAAAAATAGTTATTAATGAATTTAATTACAACTCAGATAAAAACTTCAAAACAGGAGATTGGATAGAGCTTTATAATAATGATATTCAAGATATTGATCTTTCATCATGGATTATTAAAGATGCTAAGGTATTTGGCTCTTTTAAAATACCAAATAATACTATATTAAAAGCAGGTGAATATATTGTTTTGGCAGGTAATTTGGAACTATTCAAGAAACACTATCCCAATGTAAAAGCCGTAGGTAATCTTGACTTTGGACTAGGTAGTGAAGATAGTATAAGAGTTTTTGATAAAAATGGTTTATTGATTGACTCTATTAGTTATGATAAGAGTTGGCCCGATGCTAAAGGTAATGGTAAAACAGTTATTTTGATTAACCCAGATAGTGATAACTCCAGAGCTGAGAATTGGACTACATCAGATATTCATGGTTCTGCTGGTTTTAGCAATTAGACCTATATATAAGAAAATAATTTTAAGGAATATAAATATGAATTTTTCATCATCTCTAAAATATATCGTATTTGGTATAACTTTATCTACCTTTACTGCTTGTGGTGGCGGTAGTGGAGGGGAGGATAGTATTACTAATACGAATAATATAATAAATAATAGTAGTAGTGATACTAGCAACTCTACTCCTATAGCCACTCCTCCCGCTCATGTAAGTAATGTACATGCACAAGAGTTTGAACAAGGTGTTCATATTGATGAACTTTTACCATCTAATGCAACTATAAATTTTGATACTGATTTTTATGCTTTTTCAGATTGGATTGAACTTTATAACAATTCGGATGAAGTAGTAGATATTGGTGGATATTATCTGAGTAATGATAAAAATAATACAAAATTGTGGCAAATACCAGCTAATACAACTATTGATGCTCAAGGATATCTCTTGATTTGGGCAGATAAAGAGGATATGGTAGGAAAAGAGCTTCATACCAATTTTGGTCTCTCTTCAAAAAAAGCTAAAATTACATTTGCAGATAGAAGTGGGAGCATTATTGATACCATTAAATATAAAGGTACAAAAGGAGATGTTTCAATAGCAAATACACAAGGAGAAGTACTCTATATGACTCCTACGCCAAATGCAAAAAATGGTGAAATTTTGACTCAACTATTACCAACTCCCGAACCAGAATTTATATATAATGGATCCGACTCATTAATGTTAAGAGCTGATAATGGAGCTTCTATATATTATACTACTGATGGCAGTACTCCAACAACAAAATCTACACTATATACAGAGGCAATAAATATTGATAAAACAGAAACAGTCAGAGCTGTGGCACTAGAGAGTGATCATCTTTTGAGCTCAATTGCTAGTAATACATATTTTGTTAATGAAGTTGATACTAATTTGCCTATTTTTGCAGTAGCTATGAATTCAGAATATCTATATGATGATATGATTGGAATATATGTAGAGGGTAAAAATGGAGCACCTCTAAAACAGTGCTCAAAAAGTGCAACTGTACCTGTAAATTATGGGCAAGAGTGGAGACGACCTGCATCTATAGAGTATTTTGATTCATCAAGACAAAAAATAGTCTCTTTTGACTCTGATATATCAATAGCGGGAGGATGTTCTAGAAAAGTTAGTAAAAAATCATTTAAATTAGAGCTTGGTAAAAAATATGGTACTTCATCACTCGAAAATATATTTTTTGATGATAAGCCAAATATGAAGAGTCTAAAATCATTAAAACTTAGAGTTGGATATGAGGGGTTATATATATTAGATATGTTAGCAGCAGCTCTTGTTAAAGATGCTAAACTAGATGTTGATTATCAAGAATATAAAACAGTGCAAATGTTTTTAAATGGTTATTATTGGGGGATATATAATATTAGAGAATCTAAGGATACTGATTATCTAAAATCTAATCATCCTGAAATTAATAGAAAAAATTTGGATATCATAAATAGAGGAAATCGTATTAAAAAAGGAGATATGGTTGAATATAATAAGTTGTTTGATTATATCAAGAATAGTGATTTATCAACTGCTGAAAACTATAATACCCTTGCCACGATGGTTGATATAGATAGTTATATGGATTACATGATTGTTATGATTTATGTCGGTAATACTGATTGGATATGGGCTAATCATAGATGTTGGAGAGAGAGAAAAGAGGGTGCCAAATGGAGATGGATACTTGATGATATAGATTTAGGCTTTAGAGCCCCTGCAAATAAAAAGAACTACTTTGATGTTGCAACGGGATCAGGTCCTATGATTACAAAATTATTAAGAGGTCTATTAACTAATAGTGCATTTAAGGCAAAGTTTAAAACAAAATTTAATAATCTACTAAATAGCACATTTGACCCTGTAAATGTAAATAGAATTATAGATGAGCTTATAGCTCCAAGGAAAAACTATATGTCTATACCTGCTCACTGGCCAGCAAAAGAGCAAAAATTTAATGATTATGTAGATGGTGAACTTCGTGACTTTGTAAATCAAAGAAAAGATATTTTAGCATCACAACTAGATGCACTTTAATAAATTAAATGAAAAGTCATTCCCCCTCTTTGGGGAATGACTCTATATTAGTGAGTTGTTTCTACTGATGTAGTTGCCACTTCTGGATTAGCATCTATGTATGTAGAATATGCTTGTGCAGCAATAATAATAACAAGTACAGCGACGATAAAATAGACTAAACTTTTATTCATCTAATTCTCCTTTTATGAAATAATATTTTAATTATAGCCAAAAAGTTATATAAAATTTACATAGTTTGTCATTTTTATTTATATATGCTTTTTGTTATAATCGCTTAAAATTAAGATAGGAGAGGCAATGGCTTCAATTTCAATGGGAGATCTTAAAAAAGGTCTTAAAATAGAGTTAGATGGTAAACCATATAAAATAACAGAGTATCAACATGTAAAACCAGGTAAGGGTGCAGCATTTGTAAGATGCAAAATTAAATCATATTTAAATGGCAAAGTAGTAGAGAAGACTTTTCATGCAGGTGATAAGTGTGCAAAACCTGATTTAGAACAAAAGACAATGCAATATCTATATGATGATGGGGAGATGTTACAATTTATGGATACTGTTACTTATGATCAAGTTGGTTTGACTTATGATCAAGTTGGTGATACTGAAAAATGGATTGTTGATGGCATGAATGTTGAGATTCTTTTTCATAATGGAAATGCAATTGATGTAGAGGCTCCTTCAACTGTAGAGTTGGTAATTGCAGAGACTGGTCCAAATTTCAAAGGTGATTCACAAGGTGGTAAAAAACCAGCAACACTAGAGAGTGGTGCTGTAATTCAAATACCTTATCATGTCCTTGAGGGTGATAAAGTTCGTGTAGACACTGTAAAAGGTGAATATTTAGAGAAAATTAAATAGGTAAAAGGATCTTATCATGGCAAGTGTATTAGTTCCGTTGGCAATGGGATTTGAAGAGATTGAAGTTGTATCTATAATTGATGTTTTGCGTAGAGGTGGTATAGAGGTTGTTAGTGCCTCTTTGGATGATCGTCGTAATGTTCTTGGTTCAAATGGTATTACTATTGTTGCAAATAATGAACTGAAAAATATTAAAAGTGAAGACTTTGATATGATTGTTTTACCTGGTGGTATACCTGGTGCGGAGCATCTTCGTGATAGTGATAGGGTGCAAGAGTTATTAAAAGAGTTTGATAGCTCTTCTAAGCCAATTGGTGCTATATGTGCTGCACCTATTGCTCTTGAAAAAGCGGGTTTAATTAAGGGTGATTATACCTGTTATCCTTCGTATGAAGAGGGTATAAAGAGTGGAAACTTTACAGATAAAGATAAAGTTGTTGTATCTGGTCGAATTGTGACTTCAAGGGGACCTGGTACTGCAATATGTTTTGGATTATCTATTGTCAAGCAGCTTGTAGGTGATGAGACATATCAAGCTCTCAAAAATGGGCTTTTGGCGGATTACTGTTAACTTCATGGGAAAACTTTCCCATGAATATTTAATATCTTAAATTTATATTTTTCTTTAATCTTAAATTAAACAAAACTTAATTATCCTTAAAAACAATATCTTTTTAGGGGAATCTTCTGTTATGAAAAATCGTATTAATAATGTTATTTCTAAAATGAAAATAGGTGCTCATATTGAGTATCATGAGACAAGAGTCATGTTAAAACTTATCTCCAAAAAAGATAAAACAGATGATGAAAAAATCTTTATTAAAGATCAACTGGCTGATCTTTTTAGAATGGGTGTAGGTGGCGGTATTACAGTACTTCCTATGGGGTCTTTTCTATTTTTAGCTGTTGCTAAAATTTTGAAAAAAACTGGAGATATAGAGCTTCTTCCTTCAGGTTTTGAACAAAATGCAAAACTTCACGATATGGTAAAGGATATAAAACCTCCTCAATAAAAACTTAAAAAAAACTTCTTTTAGTCGATAATATGAGTTAGATCTAGAAGGAGTTTTTATATGCATATCAAACATATCCTAATATTATTGTCTATTTTTTTACAAATTAATCTTTTTGCTGGTATTGCTCAGTGTTATGGTGTGAGTAAAGATAGTAATAGAGCTTGGTTTATCTCCCCAGATTCAGGAAGTTCTCCCCTTCCTAGTGCTACTGAAATAGCAGTTGATAAGCCTTTTAATGTTGGAGGATCCTTCTATCGTGTGAGTAATGAAAAATTATACCTTTTTGATTGTAATGATGGTAGTGATTGTAATTTGTATGCTTATAGTATTGATCATTTAAATAGTGCTTCTACACGAGAGAGTATTAAATCTAACATTATTGTTGGTGGATGGAGTGAAGTTGTAGGTGCTACATCTCATGTAGATTCTGTTAGTGGTAAAGAGTATCTATCGGCAATAGTAATAACAAGTGGTGCTTGGATTGATTTTTATCAATGGGATATGGATACTTTAACTCTTAAGGCTGGTATGCCTATTAAAATTTCTGATAATATTACTCTTAGAAGTTTGGCTTATGATTCAAAAACAGATAAATTTTATGTGGTAGGTGATGATACTATTACTCTTAAGCCCACTCTTTATGAGGTTGATTTAGCTTCTAATAGTACAAAAAATCCAATAGAGCTAGAGTTTCCTATTGATTCAGGAGGATTGAGTTTTGCAGGAGATGGTCTTCTTTATGTTGAGAATGATGATGCTAAACATGATGGCATAAGAAATCTATACTCTATTGATATCTCAAATGGAGATATGTTAAAAGCAGCAATTTTTGGTGGTAATAGTGATATTGACTCTCTAGCATGTAATGGCGGTGGGCGTATAGATGCAGGAGATGCACCATCTAGCTATGGTATTGCTGCTCATAAATTACCTCAAATATCTACACAAGCTAGTAAATTATATTTGGGGTCAAAATATGGTGATGATGATCATGTGTTGGATCAATATAGTGTGGAAGCTGATAAAGATGGAGATGATGAAGATGGTGTCTATGTTGATAGTAAATCTCTTTCAAATCAAAGACTCAAAATTGGAGAAAAAGTTACTCTAAATATCCAAACTAATGGTGTAGAGGATGGTTATTTAAGTGGCTGGATTGATTTTAATAGAGATGGTGACTTTGAAGATAGTGGAGAGAAAATTATTGATAACTATCTCTCTTCAGCAAAAGATACAGTTACTATAGTAGTAGATATTCCTAAAGATATCTCTAAAGGTGATAGCTATGCAAGATTTAGATACTCAACTGAGCAAAACTTACCTCCCCATGATAATCTTTTTAGTGGTGAAAAAGTTAGAGATGGTGAAGTTGAAGATTATAAGATAATTTTTATTGATTCATTTAATTTTGGAGAAAATGGAGAAGTTATTCCCATTGCCAAAGATGATTACAAGAGAAATAATCAGCCAATATCTGGAACAAATCCTACTGTAGTAGATATTTTTGAAGATAATGGATATGGCAAGGATATAGATGCAAATAATAGATTAGATCCTACTAGTGTAAAAATTGTTCCTATAGAAGGTGCAGTTTTGTCTGATGATGCAAAAGAGTTAGATGTACCAAATGAGGGTATATGGGTGGTAAATCCTGATAATGGCTATATTACATTTCTTCCCGATACCAATATGAAAAATGATCCAACGCAAATCTATTATACTGTAGAAAATGAAGATAAAACCAAATCAAATGAGGCAAAAGTAGTTGTTGATTATTTTCCTTTTATCCCTTTTGCCAAAGATGATACTGTTGTTGGTGTTGTAGGAAAACCAACTGTTATAGATGTATTAAAAAATGATGAAAAGGTATCAGATGATAAGGCACTTGATCCTGTCTCTTTGCAAATTGTTGGAACTTTAAACGCAGGAGACTCTCTTATTGTAATTAATGAGGGGATTTGGAGTGTTGTAGCTGGTACGATTATTTTTACTCCTCTTGATACCTTTGTAGGTGAGCCTACTCCTATTAAATATACTATTAAAGATGAAGATTTTACTGAGTCAAATCAAGCTATAGTAACTATTCATTATCCTATAACAATTCGAGGTACTATTTGGTTAGATTCAGATAATAGTTATGATATTAATGATAATGAAAAGAGAATGGAGGGGTGGAGTGTTCATATTATTAATGAGATGGGAGAGATTGTATCTAATATTAAAACAGATAAAAATGGTCAATATAGTGTTTCAAATATTTTTGGTGGAAAATATAGAGTAGAGTTTTTTAATACCTATTTAGATCTTATGGGTGTAGAGACTACTCATGATATTAAGCCTTCAGAAGTTGTAGTAAAAGATTTGCCTCTTCACCCTACGGGTGTTGTTTATGATGCTCTTACTAGAGAGACAATTGCTGGAGCTAAAGTATCTATAACAGATGATAAAGGTACTCTTTTGCCTTCACAATGTTTGTTAAATTTGGGGCAATCTCAGATTACAAGAGATGATGGTTTTTATTGGATTGATATCAATTTTGGTGCAGATCCCTCTTGTCCCAAATCTAAAAGTATATATAAAATAGAGATAACTCCACCTAATGGATATATATTTCCATCTTCACAGATTAACGCTCAAAAAGAGCCTTTTAAAAGTGGTACTCAAGAGAGATTTTGTGTTGTTGATAAATTATTGAATAATGATAGTTGTCAAATTCAACTTCAATCAGATGCTCCACTTTTAGAAGAAGATACTATATACTTTTTGAATCTTGAGATAGCTATAGGTGATATGGGGATATTTAATAATCATATTCCTCTTGATAGTGGTAATGTTGTTGAGAGTGTTGATTTGGCTTTTGTTATCAATAAGGTCTCACAAAAAAAAGAGGTAAGTATTGGTGATTTTGTTCCATACTCTATTACTGTTTCTAACCAATCAAAATTTACAAAAAGTGATATAAGTGTAGCTGATAATATTCCTGATGGATTTTCATTTGTAAAAAAGTCGGCAATTATTATAAGGGCAGGTGTAGATGGAGTATTAAATACTCAAGATGATGTTAAGAGCAAAATAGAACCAACAGGGAGTGATCCTATTATTTTTGAAGGGATTGACTTTGATTCTAAAGAGTCTATTAAAATTGATTATCTTCTTCAAGTTGGAATTGGTGTAGCAGAGGGAGAGCATATAAATGAGGCTTCAGTAGTAGATGCTAATGGTATTTTAGTTAGTAATCGTACTATTGCTACTGTTCGAGTTATCTCTATCCCCTTTATGGATAACTCATTGATTATTGGTAAAATTTTTGATGATAAAAATCAAAATGGAATCCAAGATAGTTGTTGTGAGAAGGGTATTGCTGGAGTAAGAATTGTTGGTGTTGATGGTATGGTGATTGAGACAGATGGATATGGAAGATATCATGTCTCTGATGATATCAAAAGCCTATTTGGAGGGCGTGGAAGAAATATTATCCTCAAAATTGATCCAACTACACTTCCTAATGGAACTATAATTTTATCAGAAAATCCAAGAGTTTATAGAGTCACTTCTAGTGGATTAAATGTAGTTAATTTTAGTGTGAAATTACCTCAAGTTGAAAAGTTTTCAAGAGAAAAGATAGTTTTTGAGAATGATATAAAAGAGGAGCGTTATATTCAAAAGGAGAGTATCCCTATAGGTTCAATATATTTTGATTCTGATCAAAACTGTATTAGACCAGATCAAGCCAAAACAATAAAAAAGATGGCAGAAAAGTTAAAGGCTTATGGCGGTGGAGAGCTTATAATAGAGGGTAATACAGATGCTAGAGCTCCTGCATGGTATAACAAAAAGTTGGCATACAAAAGAGCTCAAAGTGTCTATGTTGCCCTAAAATGTCATCTTAATGATACCCAAATGCAAAAAGTTTCTGTTATCTATGATGATGTAGATAAAGAGGTGAAATTTAATCCCAAATATGATTGGTGGGGTAAACCAAATATTCCACGAACAAAAAAAGAGTGTACTAAGCTAGGACTTAGCAACAAGGCTTGTAGGGATGCATTAAAGAGAGAAGGGGGTGCATAGTGAAAATTATTAAAATAAGTTTGTTTACTTCATCTATTTTGTTTAGCTCTTTGTCTGCTAATATCCCTTATGGGGCAAAAATTATAGATCATGCTGAATCAAAACCAATAGCCCCAAATGATAAACCTAGTGGTGGTATGCAAAAAAATAGAAGAGTAGATGTAACACTCACTAGAGAGAGTATAAAAACAAGGGAAGTCTCATATCAAAAAGAGGTAAAGAGCAGAGCATATTTGGATAATGGTGGAGTTATATGGGTTACAAGTGATCCTATTAAATTTACCCCTCATTTGGATATAAAAACAAGAGATACATTTTTGGCATCTAATGGTCAAATGGATAAACCTCTTACATTTCATATCTACAATAACTATAGTGACTTTATCAAAAGATATCAACTTCTTATATATAGAGTTGATAATCATGGCAAAAAAGAGCCTATTAAACTTTTTGAGGGTAAATATCTCCCCTCAGAGATTGATTGGGATATTGCAGATGAGAAAAAAACTACATTTTTTCTTGGTGATAAGCTTGAATATGTTTTGAGAGTTTATGATGATGCAGGTAATTTTGATCAGACCTCTCCTAGAGTGGTAATTCTCAAAAAGGGTAAACCAGACTATGCTCATCGAGATGATATTGAGGCTCAAATTTTTGGACATAGTAATCTAAAGAGTAGATCTATACCAATTGAAGGGGCAAGAGTTAGAGTTTATGGTCAGGGAATTTCTCCAAACTATCTACTAAAAATTGATAATCAAGAGATTCGTGTGGATAGAAGTGGAAAGTTTGTGTTTGAGAAGATTAAAAGGGGTGGATTTTATAAAATTCCTGTGAGTGTCATGACTCAAAATGGTAAAGTTTATGATAAAAAATTGGCTATAGAGGTCAAAGATAATCACCTGTTTTTAGTAGCTTTAGCAGATGTAAATGTAGGACAATATCATGTAAGTGGGAATATCAAACCTCTTAGTAGTGATGATCACTATAATGAAGATATTTTTGTAGATGGAAGGTTGGCTTTTTATCTCAAGGGTAAAATAAAAGGAAAATATCTTATTACCGCACAGATGGATACACAAGAGTCTGATATTAAAGATATGTTTAAAAATATAGATAAAAAAGATCCTCACTCTGTTTTTAGACATCTTGATCCTGATAAATACTATTATGTTTATGGAGATGACTCCACAAGTTACAAAGATACTGATTCTCAGGGGAAATTTTATCTTCGTCTTGAGTGGGATAAATCCAAGGCTCTTTGGGGGAATTTTAATAGCTCAATTACTGGCAATGAATTTGCCAATATTAACCGCTCTTTATATGGTGCAAAAGTAGAGTATCAAAGTATAACTACCACTAGATATGGTGAAAATGTGAGTGATTTGACTATATTCGCAAGTGAAACTCAAAGTGCGTATGCTCATAATGAGTTTGAAGGTACAGGAGGAAGTCTATATTATCTAAAAAATAGAGATATTGTAGAGGGGAGTGAAAAAGTTTGGGTAGAAGTAAGGGAGAGAAATAGCCAAAGAGTAGCTCAAAAGATAGTCATGATGCGTGGTAGAGATTATGAAATAGATGAGCTTCAAGGTCGTATTATTCTCACTCGTCCGCTATCTCCATACTCAAAAATGAGCGGACCCTCTATTATCAAAGATATGCCACTTGATGGTAATAGAGTTCTGTTGAAGGTAGATTATGAGTATGTTCCAGATGATTTCTCACCAAATAAAGGAACTTATGGTGCTAGAGGTAAGCAGTGGATTAGTGACTCTGTTGGAGTTGGTGTTACTTATGGACATGAAGGTAAAGATGGTGAAGATTATGAGGTAAAGGGGGCAGATATAACTCTCAAAGGTGGAGAGGGAACTTATATCAAAGCTGAATTTGCTCAAAGTGATTCATTTCAGACAAATAGTAGTTTTAGATCATTTGATGGTGGTATAAATTTTGTTAAAGTTGGCGATTATGATAATAATGCCAAAAGTTCTGGTAAAGCTTATGGAGTGGAAGCTAGAGTAGATATGAAAGATTTTACTAATTCCAAAAAAAATATTGTTCTTGGATTGTGGTATAAAAATAGAGATAAAGATTTTTCATCTGCTTCATTGGGAGAGTCCCAAGAAGTGAGTGATTATGGAGTAGAAGTATCTGCTGAAATCTCTAAATCAATGCGAATTTTAGCAAAAGCAAATGCTCTTGAAGAGGCACGAAATAAGAGAAGTAGTGCAAGTGTTGAGGCTGATTATAAGATAGGTCTTTTTGATGTTGGTGCTGAGGTTCGTTATATCAAAGATGATGTTGGACCACTAAATGTTGGTGAAGGATCTTTGGCTGGATTAAAGGCAAAATATAATATTAATTCAACTTTTGATTCTTATGTAGCAGCTCAAACAACAATTAAACATGAGGGTACATATACTAAAAATGATGCAATTACCGTTGGTACAGATATTTTACTTGGCAGATTAAAACTTAATGGTGAAGTAACATCGGGAGATAGAGGTGATGGAGTATCTGTTGGTGCTGATTATGGAGTGAGTGATACTTATAGCATTTATGGGACTTATTCACTATCTACTGATAGAAGTGATGCTTTTAGAGATACCTTTACTATTGGACAAAAAGATAGAGTTACTGATGCTCTTAGTATCTTTACTGAACATCAATTTAGTCATGGTGAAAATATGACAGGTATTGGACATGCTTTTGGAATTGATTACTCATTTAGTAAATATCTTATTGCCAATGTAGTCTATAATAGAGTAAAACTTGATGGTGGAGACTCTACTGATCGAGATAGTATCTCTACAGGTTTGAGTTATAGTGATAAAAGAGTGAGAGCAAGTACCAAATTAGAGTATCGTATGGATAAAGGATTGGATAGTGAAGAGGAACAGTATTTAACTTCTAATAAAATTAGCTATTCTCTTAATCCTTCATGGAGAGTTATGGGAAAATTTAACTACTCACAAACAAAAGATAAATTACTTAATAAAAATGATGCTAAATTTATTGAAGCTGGAGTAGGGTTTGCATATCGACCGATCTATTATGATAGATTTAATCTAATAGGAAAATATAGTTATCTATATGATATAGCATCTATCGGACAAGTAGAGCCAATGTTAGATGAAAAATCTCATATAATAAGTGCCGAGATGAGTTATCAATTAACTCAAAGATGGACTCTAGGCTCAAAACTAGGATATAAAATATATGGTATTAGAGGGGCTGTAAATAGAGAGTGGAGTGAAAGCGATATCAAACTTGCAGCTCTTAGATTTAATTATCATATTCTTAAAAGTTGGGATGCAATGTTTGAGGGGCATTGGTTGGAACAGGAGAATGATGGAAATAAAAAAGGTGTTTTAATAGGTGTCTATAAACATATTGGAGATAATTTAAAACTTGGTATTGGTTATAATTTTTCTGATTTTAGTGATGATTTGAGACAAACTAGAGACTATAGTGCTAGGGGTTGGTTTGTAAATATGATTGGAAAGTATTAAAGATATTATAAAAAATAAAACTATTTTAAATTTCCAAATAAAGACTATTTTTCATTTAAAAATTATATTATAATCTATTTGCAAAGGATAAATTATGAATTTTTTAGAAAAATTAGTTTTGAGTATATTTATCTCTTTTTTACTTTTTGGATGTGGCAAATCTGGTTCATCTAATAAGGAAAAAATAGAAGATGATAGCAATACTACTACTCTTGCAGTGACACAAAATACAGCTATTATTAAGAGTGATGATAAGAGTATTGAAAATAATATAACAGAAGAGGAGGATAATTCACTTTTTGGTGTAAAAGAGCCTTTAGTGTGTGAAGTAGATAGCAAAAAAAAGTTTGTTTATGATGTTATGCATGACTCTTATCTTTGGGCAGATGATGTCCCCTCTATAGATTATAAAAGTGATGAATATGAAAATTCTGAATCGATTTTATCTACACTAAAAGATAGTCGAGATAGATTTAGTTTTATTGCGGAAGCTAAAGAGGTTGATGGCTATTTTGAAGATAGTAAAAATAAAAACTTTGGTTTTGATTTTGTAATTGGCTCTTTTGGTAATGGATATGAGTATTGGGTGGTAAATTATGTATATCCAAACTCTCCAGCTTACAAGGCAGGATTAAGAAGGTCTAATGTTATTGTTGGTATCAATAATCAGGATATTCGTACTGAAAATAGATATGAATTGATAAATCTTTTTTATGATGAAGATAAATTAGTCTTAGATATGAAAGGAGATAGAGAAGATATTACTCTTCAAAAAGCTACCTATGATATAGAGACTATTTTATATAGATCTATTTTAACTAGCAATGGAGGAACTGAAAAAATAGGATATTTTGTATTTCAAGATTTTATTGAAAAAGCTACAGATGATTTAGATAACTTATTTACTTTTTTAAAGCGTGATAATATTAATGAGCTAATTTTGGATTTGCGTTATAATAGAGGTGGTTATATGCATGTAGCAAATCATTTGGCATCTCTTATTGGTGGAGATAGATTAAGTGATAAAATATTCTATTATAGTACTTTTAATGATAAGTATAAATATTATGAATATAGTAAAAATTTTCAAAAAGATTTAGATAGTAGTCTTAATCTTGAACGAGTCTTTGTGATTACTACTAACTCTACATGTTCTGCAAGTGAAGCAGTAATTAATGGGCTAAGAGCATCTGCAAATGGTATTGAAGTAATCCAAATAGGTGATTATACATGTGGAAAACCTCACGGTTTTTATGGTCTCTCTTTTTGTGATAAGTATATTTTTGCTGTTGATTTTGAGATACAAAATAGCGATAGATATGGAGGGTATCTAAATGGTTTGGCTCCTACATGTTATGCTTATGATGATACAAGTTATGAATTTGGTGACAAGAGAGAAAACTCTCTAAAAGAGGCTCTGTATTATATAGATAATGGACGCTGTGGTCCAGATTATCGTTCTACTAGAAGCGATAAAAAATTGTTTTCTCCTGTAAAAAAAGGTTTTAGACAGATTATGAGTGCTTATTAGTATAGTAAAGTTGTGGTGTCTCCACCACAACCTATACTCTTATAAATGAGGTGTGATTTTCATTTTTATAGATACATCACCCATTGAGATTGTTTGAACTTTGTTTAGAACTATTAGAGATTTTTGTTTATGAAATTTACCGTTTAGAGTAAGATTTGTGTAGACAATTACGGCATTAGACTTTCTTTGGTCTACCTCTGCCAAAAGTTCATAACTATTCTGAGATGTCTTTTGCTCAACTGCTCCAGCTTGTTTAAATGGAACTAAAAGCATTGGTGATCCAATAATTTTCCCATTTTTAATAATCTCTGATTGAATCAAAAAAGACTCAGATGCAAACAGTGAACCGCTCATGATAGCTAATGCTATCAACATATATATAGCTTTTTTCATAAAAACTCCTTAAAATTTTCTCATTTTATTTAATAAAAGTAAACGAATTGTTAATAATATTTTATTTTTGTTGGAAAATTAAAAAAAAATTAACTTATCTAATTATATTACTTTATTTATAAATATTTTCGTCACAGCATATTTCGTTCCTATCTTTATTTGATATAATAAAATAAAAGTTACAAAAGTAGGAAATAATGTTTATCCCAACAACCAAAGAAGAGTTAAAAGAGTTAGGCTGGAGTCAATTAGATATAATTTTGGTGAGTGGGGATACCTATATTGATACTCCATACAATGGAATATCTATTATTGGTAAAATTTTGATAGATCAAGGATATAGAGTAGGGGTTATTGCTCAACCTGATGTAACTGATGGAAAAGATATTACTAGATTAGGGGAACCTACTCTTTTTTGGGGAATAAGTGCAGGTTTAGTTGATAGTATGGTTGCCAATTATACGGCTACTAAAAAGTTTAGAAAGATGGATGATTTTACCCCTGGTGGTCTGAATAATCGTAGACCTGATCGTGCAAGTATTGTTTATACGGGTCTTATTCGTAGATATTTCAAAAATAGTGTTCCTATTGTTTTGGGTGGTATTGAAGCTAGTTTGAGAAGAGTTGCTCATTTTGATTTTTGGTCAAATAAAATTAGAGGATCGCTCCTTTTTGATGCAAAAGCGGATATTCTTGTGTATGGTATGGCTGAGAAAACTATTGTAGATTTGGCAAATGTATTGGCTGGTGGTAAAAGTAGGGTTGATGAGAGTATCAAAAAACCTCTTCCTATTGATTTGTATCCTGAACTAAAAGATGTCAAAGGTATCTGTTATATTGATAAAAAACCAAATAAAGATTATATTGAACTCTACTCACTAGATGATTGTAGAAAAGATAAACTAAAATTTATCAATATGTTTCATATCTTTTACCACAATAATGAACCAATGACTTCAAGGGGACTATATCAGCTTCATGATAGTAGATATCTTATTCAAAACCCTCCAAATGATTATATGAAAGAGGCAGAGATAGATCATGTCTATGATTTGGGTTATGAAAGAGAGGTTCATCCATACTATAAAGATGGTGGCAAAGTAAAAGCACTTGAAACGATACAATTTTCTGTTACAACTCATCATGGCTGTTATGGTGAGTGTAATTTTTGTGCTATATCAGTACATCAAGGGCAGATGATACGAAGTCGCAGCCAAGACTCTATAGTTAATGAGGTCAAAAATTTTTCTAAACATAAAGATTTTAAGGGAATTATAAATGATGTTGGTGGTGCAACGGCTAATATGTATGGATTTGAGTGTGATAAAAAATTAAAGGTAGGTGTTTGTGATGATAAGGCATGTACTAGCTCTACAGTTTGTAAAACACTTAGACCAGACCATAGTTCTCAAATTGAACTTTTGCGTAAGATTCGTAAAGTTGATGGTGTCAAAAAGGCATTTGTAAACTCGGGTGTACGATATGATCTAATCAATGAAGATAAAAAACATGGTGATGAATATCTAAAAGAGTTGGTAAATCACCATGTATCTGGACAGATGAAAGTTGCTCCTGAACATACAGAAGATAAGATATTAAAACTTATGGGAAAACCAAATAAACGAACTCTTTTGGATTTTAAACAAAAGTTTGAAAATCTAAATAAAAAATCTGGCAAAAAACAGTTTTTGACATACTATCTAATAGCCGCACACCCCGGAAGTGATATGCAAGATATGGAGAGTCTAAAAGATTTTACAAATAAAAATCTAAAACTAAATCCCGAACAAGTACAAGTTTTTATACCTACTCCTTCCACTTATTCTACCCTCATGTACTATACAGGTATGGATCCATGGAGTAGAAAAGAGATTTTTGTAGAGAAAGATCAACTCAAAAAACAGAGACAAAAAGATGTTGTAACGCAAAAGAAAAACTCTTCAGAAGATTATCATAGAAGAAAAAATTATAGTTAAACTAATGTGTTAACCTTATTACACTAATACCAAGTCTCTTTTGTAGAGATTGGTATTAGTAGTTAATTAAGCAAATTTTAACCACTCTTCAAAATAAGCGATTTGTTCTTTTGTTGAGCTTGTTGCTGTTCCACCATACGATTTTCTAGCATTCATAGAGTTTCTCAAAGATAAAAACTCTAATACATCTTTTCCTACTCTTTTATCTATAGCTTTTAACTCTTCTAGACTCATTTGACTTAGATCTATACCCGCTTTTTCAGCAACAATTACAATATTTCCTGTGATTTTATAAGCGTCACGAAAAGGTATATTACATGTTTTGACAAGATAATCTGCCAAATCTGTGGCACCTAGATGACCCATTTGACATGCCTCTTCCATCCGTTTTGTATTGATACTCATGGTTTTTATTGCTTCATTTAAAATTTTTAAAGATATTACTGCTGTATCTACACTATCAAATACTCCCTCTTTATCCTCTTGCATATCTTTGTTATATGCTAGTGGTAGTGATTTTAGAACGGTTAGAAGTGAGATTAAATTACCATAAACTCTACCTGTTTTTCCTCTTAGAAGTTCTGGTACATCTGGATTTTTTTTCTGTGGCATAATAGAACTGCTTGTAGAGTAAGCATCACTAAGTGAGATAAAACCAAATTCACTACTAGACCATAGAACCAACTCTTCTGAGAGTCTTGATATATGAGTCATGAGTGTTGCAATATTAAATAAAATTTCCAAAGCAAAATCACGATCACTTACTGTATCAAGACAGTTCATAGTTGGTGAATCAAAGCCAAGCTTTTGTGCTGTTGATTCTCTATTGATATTGTGAGGTGTTCCTGCAAGGGCAGCACAACCTATTGGAGAGTAGTTATTTCGCTCATGACTGCTTTCAAATCTCTCAATATCTCGTTTAAACATTGAAACATATGCTAATAGGTGATAAGCAAAATTGATTGGTTGAGCATGTTGGAGATGTGTCATTCCGGGTAACATACTCTGTGTATGTTTTGATGCAACATCCAAAAGGGTCTTTTCAAGAACAATTAAAAGCCCTTTTATATATCTTGTATTTTTTTGGACATATAATCTAAAATCTAATGCTACTTGATCATTTCTACTTCTTGCTGTATGTAGTTTTTTACCCGCATCACCGATCAATATAGTAAGTCTTTTTTCAATTGCCATGTGAATATCTTCATCTTCGATATCAAATACAAATTCATCAGACTCTATCTCATGTTCAATTCTATGAAGACCACTTACTATATCACCTAACTCTTCATGTGTTAAAATATTTTGCTCATTTAACATGGTGGCATGTGCAATGGATCCCTCTATATCCTCTTTATATAATCTTTTATCAAAGGGTAGTGAAGCATTAAAAAGATCTAAAAGTGCCGAACTTTTCGCACTCACTCTGCCAGATGCTAATTTTGACATAAAAAACTCTCCATTAATTTTGTAATTTAAGCTGATTATAACAAAAACTTACTTTTTATACTAGTAGAATATTAGATATAATAGTGAAATTGATAAAAAAGAGCCATTTTGATTAAAAAAATTATTACATTTGCAATAGAAAAGTCAATACTAAACCATATTTTCTTACTTTTCATAATTATTCTAGGTATCTTCGCATACAATAAAATTCCCAAAGAGATATTTCCACCTACTAATCTTGATGCTATATCTATTAGTGGATATTATAGTGGGGCTAGTCCTGATATTTTAAATAAGATGGCTGTCGTAAATATAGAGGATGATCTCAAAAATTTGAGT
>CAZLLE010000007.1:0-10961 GCA_964560425.1 uncultured Campylobacterales bacterium | reverse complement strand
TCTACTTTTGGAACTTCAATATCAAGAGTATCCATTTTTACCTCTGGAATATCTACTTTTGGCACTTCAACATTAGGAGTATCTATTTTTACTTCTGGCACTTCAACATCAGGGGTATCTATTTTTACTTCTGGAATCTCTACTTTTGGCACTTCAATATCAGGAGTATCTACTTCTTCTGTTTTGCTTTTTATTTCATCAATAACTTTTTTTGAAATAGCAACAGCACCCGCAATTTTAGCTACATCTGATACATCAACATCATCTGATTTAATTTTTGGAGTTTCAACTTTTGGAGTATTAGTTTCTATATCTGATCTTTTGATCTCTACTTTTGGGACTTCAGAAGTGGAAGAATCAAGTTTTGGAGTATCTATTTTTTCCAAAACCTGCTCAACTCCTATTGAGTTGGCAAGTTTATATTCAGATAAAACCTTATCAGCTTGTTCATTTATCTCAGCACCTCTTACAGGAGCACTACGAAAAATTTTCTTAGATGCACCCTTAATTCCAAGAGTTTTTATATCAGTAACAAGCCCTGGTTTCTTACTTTTGATAGGGACTATTTGACTTTGAATAAGTTCTATTTTTTCTTTTTCATTTTTTTTTTTATAATCTTCTATAACTTCATCAACTTTTCGATCAACTACCCCAGATTGTCCTCTCATACTATCAAAAACTTTTTTTGCACCAGCAAAAAGTCCTCCACCTACTAAAAAATGACCTACTTTTGCTTCTCTACTATTTTCAATACTTTCAAGTTTAGAATCTTTTTGAGCAACAGTCTCTTCTAATTCATGAACTTTTTCAACAGTAACAGCAACTTCATTTTTAAATTCATGAAGGGCTTTATCTTTATCTACTACTACTTTTTCAAGTTTTTCTAACTTTGATTTTATCTTCTCATCTTTATCTTCAAGTGTTTTAATTGTAATATTTTTTAAAGAAACCTCTTTTTGAAGCTCTTTTAGTTTACTATCAGCAACTGCAACTTTTTCCTCAAAAACTTTAATTGTATTATCTTTTTCCAAGACTGCACTCTCTAAATCTTCTACTTTAGATTTACTCTCTATGATTTTATTTTCCATCTGTTTTAGAGTGTCATCTTTAGGATCTAGATTTAAAGTTTTATATGTTTTTTCCAAAACACTATTATGAACAATTTTATCATCAAGCTCTTTTACTCTATTTTGTAAATTTAGTGCTTCTTCATTTTTAACTTTCAAATCCTTATCCAAAAGAGAAATTTTTGAATTTAAACTATCCTTTTCACGAGATAATTCTTTCTCCTTTTTTATACTAAGTTCTACATCTTTTTTGAGTTTTTCACTCTTTTTTTCCAATGTATTAATCTTATCCTTGGCAGCTACTAAACCTACATTTAAAAGAGATATACCACTATCTCTATTAGTTAGATCTTCTGACTGTTTTTCCATTTTACTTTTAGCAGACACTAAGCCCATTTGCAACAAAGATATACCACTATCTCTATCTTTTAGCTCTTTAACTTTTTGAGAAACTTCTGATTTAGTGCCATCAAGCTCAGATTTTAGAGTAAAAATATTCTCATCTTTCTCTTTTAGATGAATCTCTGCATCTTTTTTAACTTGCATCAACTCACTATTTAATATAGATTGTTCTTCAAGAAGTTTTTTATTATCTTCATCTTTTTTGTTAATAATTTTATTTAAATCTCCAACCGCTATTTCATGTTTCTGTTTTCCAAAAGCTCTAGCTATCAAATAACCAAAAATAAAACCTATTGCAAGTGCTCCCAACAAACACATCAACATATTTGTTACCAATGTTGTCATCATCCTATTCTCCTTTTGTTAAGTAGATCTCTACTCTTCTATTTCTTTTATCATAAGGGGCAAAAATTAAATTTTCCTCACCATATCCTATAGCTGTAAGTTTAGATATTTTTATACCATTATCTATCAAATATTTTTTTACGCTATTAGCTCTTCTTTGACTCAATTTTTTATTATAAGCCTTACTACCACTAGCATCAGTATGTCCAAGAACATCTGCATTTACACTAATATTTACTCTATTGACAATTAATATAATTTGATCTAAGATCTCTCTACTTGCAGGTAAAATTTCACTACTATTTACTTTAAAATTAATAACTGCATCTTGAAGTAAAATATTAATTTCTGATTGTGCTTGTCTTATTTTTTCATCAACATTAATCTTATTCTCTTTGGCTTCTTCTGCTATTCTAGCTTCTTCTGCCAATCTAGCCTCTTCTGCTACTCTAGCCTTTTCTGCCAATCTAGCCTCTTCTGCTACTCTAGCTTCTTCTGCTACTCTAGCCTCTTCTGCTACTCTAGCTTCTTCTGCCAATCTAGCTTCTTCTGCTACTCTAGCTTCTTCTGCCAATCTAGCCTCTTCTGCTACTCTAGCTTCTTCTGCCAATCTAGCTTCTTCTGCTACTCTAGCCTCTTCTGCTACTCTAGCTTCTTCTGCTACTCTAGCCTCTTCTGCCAATCTAGCCTCTTCTGCTACTCTAGCTTCTTCTGACACTTTGGCCACTTCTACTTTAAGAATTTTAGTTTCATCTTGAATATTTAAGGTATCACCAAAGGCATTTAGTAAATTTTGAATTCCCTCTTTTGACTCTTCATTTTCTAGTTCACCAGTAATTTTAAGAACACCATCTTTAATACTCAAAGAGCCATTTTGAATATTATTATCAGCCAAATAATTAACAATATTCAAAGCATCTTTTGACCAAGATTCATCTTTGACACTATCTAAAAATTTAATATCATTTGAACAATCTTTAATCTGGCAAAACTGATTAATTTTCTTAATCATTTCACTTTCTGATCTATTTTCAGCTAAATTAGCATTAAAAATATAAGGTATTTCATTTACAAAATAGAATGAAGCACTATCTTTTGCAACCACAACTTTTTTCTGAGTAGATGCTTCTAATTGCTTCAGTACTGCTTCATTAGATTTAAGCTCTTCTGCACTCTCTATCTTAGTAGCCTCTCCAAGTGCTGTAACCACTTTTTCAGCACCTAATTCCATAGAACCCTTTGAAGCTACTTTAGCCTCTACTAAGCTACTGTTAGAAACAACTTTTTCCTCTCCAACAGGTGTTGCAGATGATGGATAAAGTTTTGCATATAGTTGATCTTTATGAGTATTAATACAAAAGTATGTATACAACCCACCAGCGAGCAACCCTAGCAAAACCAAACTTTTACCGCCCATGACTCCTCCTTTTTTAAATTATATTTCAATTTAATAACTAATATTTTAACATGTAAATACTTTTATAATAAACTACTGATATGTTTAAGTAAAATTGTTAAAATTGAAAATCCACATCAAAATTATATAATAATATAAATTTATATAAAGAAATTTTAATTAAAAAAGATTTTTATTAAGGTTTATTTAATACTGTAAGCGTGAAGTACCAAGTTTTTATAAAATTTGGTACTTCAAAAAAAGAGAGATTTATTATTGGCAGCTTAAACACTCCATACTTCTATCTGCAACACTATTATCACTATCAGGAGATTGACTTCTTAGATAATAGGTAGATTTCACACCCAATTTCCAAGCCAACATATATATGTCATTAAGATATTTTCCACTCGCTTTGTCAAGTGTCATAAAGATATTTAAACTCTGACCTTGATCTATCCATTTTTGTCTAATTGCTGCTGCCTTAATTAAAAGATCTTGTTCTAATTCATAAGCAGAGACATAATATTGCCAAGTATTAGCATCCAAAGATGGAACAACCACAGGAGTCATACCACTTAAGTTCTCCTCAAACCACTTTCTTTTATAGATAGGTTCAATTGTTTGAGTTGTTCCAACCAATATAGAGATTGAGCTAGTTGGAGCAATTGCCATCAAATAACCATTACGCATACCATCTTTTTTGACTTTCTCTCTCAAACTATGCCAATCACAAGTGTGACTAAAAAGTCCACCTCTATCCACAAGTTTTCTAGCCTCTTCATTGGCTACATCTATAGGTAAAATCCCTTTACTCCATTTAGAGCCTTCAAACTCTTCATAAGCTCCCTTCTCAATTGCCAAATTTGACGAAGCTTTAATTGCATTAAAACTTACAGACTCCATGATAGTATCAATTATTTCAAAATGTTCATCACTACCCCATACAATCTGTTTTTCGGCTAACATTTGAGCTTCACCCATAACACCCAAGCCAATAGCTCTTGTAGATAAATTTGTTCTTTTTACTTTTTCAAGAGGATAAAAATTGAGATCAATTACATTATCAAGCATACGAATAGCTACTGGTGCAACTCTCTCAATATCTTCATGACTATTTATTTTTGATAAATTTATACTAGCAAGATTACAAACAGCTGTTTTACCATCAATTTTCTCTTTATCTACAATAAAGACCATTTTACCATCTATGCTATCCAAAGCAGTAACTTTATTTGCCTTTTTTACAATACCATCATCTAATCTAATATCTTCATACTCTTCATAAGTTTTGATACTACCATCTGCAAATTTTAACTTTATAAGATAGTGGTTTGGATCTGTATTTTGAAATATTTCGGTACAGAGATTACTACTTCTAATTACACCTGTATGGTTATTTGGATTTGCCTTATTTGCACTATCTTTAAAACATAAAAATGGATTTCCAGTCTCAAAATAACTCAAAAGTATTTTCTTCCATAGATCTTTGGCTCTTATTTTCTCTTTATGTATAGAATTATCTATCTCATACGCTTCATATCTATCTTCAAACTCTTTACCAAAAAGAGTAGGTAAATCTGGTGTTTCCAAAGGATCAAAGAGTGTCCAAATACCATTTTCTTGAACCCTTTTCATAAACAGATCGTTCAACCAAAGAGCAGGAAAAAGATCATGAGTCCTTCTTCTCTCCTCCCCAGAATTTTTACGAAGATCCAAGAAATCTTGAATATCAATATGCCATGGCTCCAAATAGACGGCAATTGCACCTTTTCTAGTACCAAGCTGATCAACAGCTACAGCAATATCATTTGTAATTTTCAAAAATGGAACAATACCACCAGCGGCATTTTTATGCCCATCAATAGAACTTCCCATTCCTCGAACTTCACTCCAATCCCAGCCAATTCCTCCACCAAATTTAGATAAAAGAGCCATCTCTTTGTAACTATCAAAAATACCTTCGATATTGTCATTGGTACTTCCAATATAACATGAAGATAGTTGATGTCTTGGTGTTCTTGCATTTGATAGAGTTGGAGTAGCAAGCATTACTTCAAATTTACTAATAAGATCATAAAACTTTTTTGCCCAATCTTGAGGATTAAACTCATTTTGTGCCAAAAACATAGCAATAGCCATAAACATATGTTGAGGAAGTTCTATAGGATGCCCCGCTCTATCTTTAATAAGATAACGATCATAAAGAGTACGAATCCCCATGTAGTTAAATTGCAGATCACGAGAAGGTTCAATATAGGCATCTAAATCATCCAAATCATACTTCTCTTTGAGTCCTAATACAATTCTTCCCTCTTGTTCACCTCTCTCAAAATATTCTCTTAGAGTTGTATATCCTGTAAAAGTACTCACTTTATGATAAAGATCATATAAAAAAAGTCTAGAAGCCACAAAAGTCCAATCTGGTCTATCTACATCAATTTTATCTACAGCTGTTTTGATAAGGGTTTGTTGAATCTCTTCGGTACTAATCTTATCTCTAAATTGAATTCTAGCATCTAATTCAAGTTCACTTTGACTTACATTTTTAAGTCCTGCAATAGATTCACCTGTATATTTTTGAATCTTTGTAATATCTAATGGCTCAATTCGTCCACTTCTTTTTGTAACTGTTAACATCTTTGCAGTCATGATTAAAAAACTCTTTTGAAAATAGCATCTACATTTTTTGTATAATAACTATAATCAAAACACTCTCTAATCTCCTCCTCGTTCATTTTTTCTCTAAGCTCTTCATCTGCTAAAAGAGATTCAAGATATAGACTCTCACCATCACTATTTAGTGCTGATTTACCTTGTTGGATATCTTTCCAAACTTTCATTGCATTTCTTTGCACTATTTTATAAGCATCTTCACGACTCACTCCCTTTGCTGGAAGTTCCAATAAAATTCGTTGAGAAAAGACCAATCCACCAGTTAAATTTAGATTTTTCATCATATTTTCTGGATATACAACTAATTTATCAATTACACCATTTAGACGATGAAGCATAAAATCTGTAGTAATAAAACCATCTGTCAAGGTAAATCTCTCAACACTAGAGTGACTAATATCTCTCTCATGCCATAAAGCAACATTTTCCATAGATGGAATAGAGTAACTTCTAATCATTCGACAAAGACCTGTAATATTTTCTGTAAGAATAGGATTTCTTTTATGAGGCATAGCCGAACTACCTTTTTGACCTTTTGCAAAAAACTCTTCAGCTTCATAAACTTCTGTTCTTTGATAGTGTCTAATAGCCACAGCAATTTTTTCAGCAGATGAGGCAAGAAGAGCTAGAGCATTCATGAGATTTGCATATCTATCTCTTTGAATTACTTGATTAGAGACTGGTGCTGGTTTAAGACCCAAATCTTCACAAACCAACTCCTCTAGTTCAAGTGGTGCATGAGCAAAATTTCCCATAGCTCCACTAATTTGACCTACAGATATAACATCCATAGCTTGTTGGAGATTTTCAAGATTTCTCTTCATCTCATCATACCAAATAGCAAGAACCAAACCAAAAGTAATAGGCTCACCATGAATACCATGACTTCTACCAACCATAAGAGTCATTTTATGCTCCTGAGCCCTTCTTTTGAGAGATTCCATAAGCATTTTGACATCATCAATGATGATATTTAGACTATCACGCATCTGCAAAGCAACAGCAGTATCAATACAATCTGAACTGGTCATACCATAATGAACCCATCTACTCTCTTCACCAAGAGATTCAGAAACACTTGTCAAAAATGCTATTACATCATGTCTAGTAACTTTTTCGATTTCATCAATTCTTTCAACATCAAACGCAGCATTTGCAACAATCTTATCACAATCCTCTTGTGAAATTTTACCAAGCTTAGTCCAAGCTTTTACTACAGATTTTTCAACATCTAACCAAGCATCATATTTAGCCTGCATTGTCCATCTGTTTCTCATCTCTTCGCGTGAATATCTCTCTATCATGTTTCCAAACCCTTTATATAATAAAAATATTTCTGTTACTATACCATAGGTTTATAGATATTTTTTTGAACAATAAAAAGAGAATGGAATTTTTAAGAAGATATGTAGAAAAAACTAAGTACCAAATAACCTACGATCTGGTACTTAATATCTAAATATTAACTATAAAGTACAGGTACTCCAAGTTGTTGGTGAATATTATTAGCCATCTCAGGAGATATATTTAATCCCTTTCCAAGCTTATCCATATACTCTGCTTCAGGTTTTGAATCAAGATTAATTGCCAATAGAGACATCATATAAACTTGTTGTTCCATTCCTGAAGGTACACTCTTCACTAGAGCTTCAATATCTAAAGGTGCTTGCATCTCTTTACGAACAAATTCAATCTCTTCTGGTGTAATATCACCAATATGTTCTGTAATTTTTTTCTGCTCATCCGCATCTATATGACCATCTGCTTTAGCGGCACTTATCATTGCTTTTAATATCACTTCTGCCTGTTTTTCTTGATCTGGCTCTGCTTTTACCTCATTTCCTGTAAATGCTGAACTTAAAAGATCACCAAGATTATTACTGTTATTTGCAGTAGGAGCAGCTGCTGATGCACTATTTTGAGAGCCACCAGCTAGTGAGTTTAGTAAACTACCAAGACCCCCACCTTGCTGAGAGTTGTTAGCACCACCAGTCAATGAGCCCAATAGATCACCCAAACCACCACTTTGAGAACCACCAGCTCCTCCAGTCAATGAACCTATTAGATCACCTATTCCACCGCCTTGTTTATTACTAGAAGAAGAACCACCACCAGCTAATGAACCCAACAATCCACCAAGACCGCTACCAGCTCCACCACTCATAGCACTCCCAACACCTTTGGCAACCATGATTCCCATTGCAATTTTCCCTAATGTACCAATCATACTCATAGATATATCCTTTTTATTAATAAAGTAATTAAAATTATACCACTCTATTTTATATTTTTACATATATCCTCTGGCCACTTACCAGGAAGATCTTTACAAATCTGTTTTACAACTTTGGGCATATCACCATAAGAGGCTCTTTTTTCCCCTCCTTGATGCCATATTAAAAACATAAAACCAATAATACTTTTTCTCGTTTTTTCATCTGAATCTTTATAAACTTTGATATTTGTCTCTACATTTTTCATATCATCATGATAGCCTGCAATAATTTGTGAAATATTATGATCACTAAAATGTTTGAGACTTTTCAAAAATGAGCTATAAGGGACATCTTCCAATCCAGGCTCTTCTGGATTTACAAACCAATTAAAAACAACCGCCTCTTTTGGTAAATATTCCCATGATCCCTCACCGCCTCTATTTACTCCCATATAAGGATTTCGTGCATTAAAATTTGGATCAAACATATCACTCATGAGATATACAGGTTTTTTGGTATCAAAGTTGATACCCTCTTCTATAATTCGTCTAGTCGTAATACCTATATAGTCACCACCAGTAAATTTACCACTTTTATTAAATTTAGCATACTCTTTTTGAAAAATCTTTTTACAATCTTCATCAAATCCAGCCTCTCGCCACTCATCATTATTGAATGCAATGCCATCTACTCCACCAAATAGATCATAAAGCCTTCTATATTGATCTTTGATAATATCTATGTAAAGTTTTGGATTAGCACAAAAATCTGCCATTGTCTCTTGAGAGTGGATTCTTGCTACATTAATCAATGGATACCAAGAGACTAATAACTCTCTCTCTTTTTTGATCTCATCACTAAGTAGATTCAGCTTTTCCTCTCCAATAGTATAATCTTTCCCCTCTTGAAAAACTTTGCCACTCTTTTTTGATTTTACTATAGTTGTTGTATTTTTTCGTTTTGGCATAAGAGAAGAGACCAAGCCCACCTCCTCTATCTCTAGCTTTGAAAATTTCACACCATCTTCATCATCATAAGGCAAATATACCTTAATCTTTCCATTTAAATTTTCATGATTGAGCGAATTAAAATAGACTTGATATTTTCTATTGATACTTGTAGGCTTAATATTTCTAAAATATTGATTCACTCCAAATAAAATCTCACTAGAACCACTATCAAAACTATCTAAAACGCTCACCTTTAGATAACCTTTTTGAAAATTTTTGGTAGTCAAAGTAACTGTAAGCTTATACTCTCTATTTGGCTTTATACCATCAAAATAGAACATCTTATCCAAAAATTTAGGAGAGGTGAGAGAGTGTTTGTATGGTTTGATTCTCGCCTCATTCTTATCTACTATAAAAGTAGTATCTACTCTATTTGCTTCAGCAAAATCAAACTTTCCATTTTGATAAAATGGATTATTAGGATCACTATCTTTAGTTACAAATGTAGGAATACTAGGGTTAAAGTGCATGGGAATTAGCTCAATTTTATTCTTTCTAGCTAAATCAGCAATCTCTCTAAATCTAATTTTTAATTTATTCATAGTTGGATTTTGGTGAGATAAACGAGAAAATATATACTCCTCACTCCAAACCAAACCATTAAAACCTAACTTTTTAGCATCAACAATCAACTTTTTTAACCTATAAAAATTTTCATCCTCAGCAAAACTACGATCAAAATAGATAAATCTCTTTTCAAATACTCTCTCCTTTGACGCATCATAAGTAGTAACACTAGAAGCCTCTCCTTCATTGCTACACGCAACAATAAACAACATAAATATTCCAAATAATATAACTCTATACATGAATATGGGGATTCCTTAGTTTTTGATAAACAAATTATATCTTTTAGAATTAAAATTAGCAACATATTATTAGCCACAAAATAGGCTTCCTCCAAACTTCATCAATTAAAAAACTAAAATAGAATTATTAGTAAAATATACTTAACCAATTAAAATACAAATAATTATAAAATGCCTAAAAGAATCAAGGGATAATTTATGTTTAAAAAAGCAATATTTACATTAATACTACTATTAAATTCACTATTAGCAGATGTAAGCTTGGGAGTGATAGCCAATCATGGATATATAGAGTTTGACAATATATCTGAATTTGAAGCCAACCAAGGCACAAATTGGGTAGGAATCTATAAAAAGGGAAACTCTACTAATTGGAATAATGTAATAAGCTGGGCATGGATTAGAGATCTTCCTTCTCATGGAGATAAAACTTATGATTTTAAATTTGATGATTTGGATGATACTACTCTATATGAACTAAGATTTTTTTATGATAATAGTTTTGATATTGCTCAAAGTGTAGTTTTTGAGTTTAGTAGATCCAAACCTTTTCTCAAAATTGTAAGTTATGATAGAAATACTATCAATTTCATCTCCTCCAATATTGATTTGGATACAGAATCTTGGATCGGAATCTATCAAAAAGAGGCATCTAATAATTGGAATAATGTTCTTGGCTGGAGTTGGGTTAACTCTACTACTGAAAATAATAGAGATTATAAATCCACTATTAATGGATTGACTTTGAGTGATGGCATTTATGAAGCAAGACTTTTTTATCATAACTCTTTTGATCTTGAAGCTTCTTATGAATTTAAAGTTGGTAGTGAAAATTTAAAAGTAACACTTACTCAACTAAAAAGAATGATTAAAAACAATAAAGATGTTACACAATTAGATGTTTCAGGGATCACTGACATGAGTCTCCTTTTTGCCGATAATCTTACCTTCAATCAAGATATTAGTGGTTGGGATGTCTCTAATGTTACTAATATGAGAGGTATGTTTTATCACTCCAAATCTTTTAATCAACCAATAGG
>CAZLLE010000006.1:0-3391 GCA_964560425.1 uncultured Campylobacterales bacterium | reverse complement strand
AACAGTTGCAGGTCCAATTACAGTTACGCCTTTTTCTCTTGCAGTTTGGTTCATTCCTCTTGCAAGTCTTTCAGGGATACCTTCAGCAGTAATCATCATTGATGTAAATCCACCAATTTCAAGTGCTTCCATTGTTACTTCATAAGCAGTTCTAAATGATGCAAAGTTTAAAAGTACATCAGCTGTTGGATGTGCAGCTTTTGCTTCTGCTGTATTTTTGTAAAGTGGAATCATCACTTCATCTGGTCCAAAGAAGAACTTGTCAAACTTGTTAGAGCTTGTCGGTGCAACAATCGCAGCTACCGATGGTGTCTCTCTTTGAATTGTATAATCGTAATCCAACATTCGCTGAATTGCCGTTTTGTTGTTATTCCAAAAAATCGCTTGTGTATCTTTAGTATATAATCTTTCCATATCTTCTCCTTACGCTTCTAGTGCCATACGAACAATGTCAGTAACATGTGTCTCTGGTCCATAAACATCGATGTAAAGACCCATTCTATCGGCTGCCTCTTTAATATCTTTGAGACCTTTTTCATAGTTTGGTCCACCACGTCTAACGTAGATTTTTGTACCAACTTCTTTGAGCTTATCTTGGTAGTTTTCAAACGCTTGGATAATTCCTGTAAATGTTTTTGCAACATTTGTAAAGTTAGCAATCGCTCCACCAATAATAAGAACTTTTCCTCTACATCATTCTAATTACTACTAAAAAACATATCAAACCTAAAAGCATCATTTAGCCTAGCGTATATAAAACTTTGAACAACCATATAGAGGCTAAAAATATTAAAATCATATAAAAATTCAAATTAGCACAGCGTAAAATAAAATATTACGAAGTAATAAAAAACCTTTTAAGTGATACCTATCTGTTACCTTTCTTCTAAAGAAGAGTAAAGTAACACATATAAAACAGTTAGGTAACAGATAAGTAACACTTCTAATCCCTAAAAATAAGTAGGTAACAGAAGTAACACTTAATATTCTATTTTTTTATAAAAGTTTATAAAATATAATATATTAGAGAAAAAAATAGAAATAGTCGTTTTTAAGTGTTACTTCTGTTACTATTGTTTTTAAATGTTTATAAAAGATAGAATAAGATATACTTTGCAAACATTTAATATACATAGGAGAAGATAATGGATAAATTAAAACCGATTGCTTTTAGAGTAGATGAAAAATTAGTAAATGAATTTCGAGAGGTGGTTAAGAAGAGTGGCTACAAACAATCCTATTTAATATCAGAAGCGATGAAGAGTATCATCAAAAAATTAAAAGAAGAATCAGATGAAAAACAATGATGATTTCATTAAATTTATAGAATTAAAAGAGAAATATCTCATCAATCCAACCAAAGCACACAAAGAGGAGATAGAGGATGAAATTCGACATCTTATATCTTTAGGATGGGCTACTCCTTCTTTGAAAGTAGTTTATGATTTACAGATAGAGAAACATCGAACTATAGGTTTAAATAGTATGACTATAGACAATTATGACAAAGACAAATCTATCAAAGCTATTCTAAAAAAAACTTATGGAATAGAGTTTCTTCCAAGAGGGATTATTGATTACATTCCTGCCAAAAAGCTAATTTTCAACCCTCACAAATCTATATCGTTTGTAGATGATGGAATAGATTATGCCAATCTTTTTATTCCATCAGAATTTCTTGAATTTAGGCAAAAAGAAAAAAGATATATTTCATTTATAGAGTGGAATAATTACCCTAATATCAAAGCACTTTTTGAAAATGTATTTAAAACAATAGAGAGGATGAACTATTTTGTTAATTGGTTGGCTTATGGATTTCAGACCAAAAGAAAAACAAGTATTGCTATTATCTCCAAAGGAATACAAGGAACAGGAAAAGGTGTGATTTTTGAGGAGATAATCAAATATGCTGTCGGAGAAAGATATGTAACTCTACTTGATAATGATGCTTTAAAAAGCAGATTTTAGAGAGGGAAATACAATTTATGAGCGTCTAAAAACCTATATTACAGACCCTGTAATAAGATTTGAAGAGAAAAATATAAAAGCCCGTTCAATTCCAAATTATTTCAATATTTGGTTTCACTCTAACAATGATATTCCATTACAAATTCAAGGAAGTGATAGAAGATATGCAGTATTTAATACAAAAAGCAAGAAACTAACAGAGGTTAGTAAAGAGTTGAAATTTAATCATATTTCATTCTATATTGAAGCAGTAAAAGAGGAGAGGGACAGATTTATTTATGATATTATGAGTATAAAATATGATATACAAAAAGCCACAACTCCCATAGATACAGAAGAGAAAGAGTTGATTTATGAGTCATCTATGAGTAAAATGGATGTTTTAAGTGATAAGATAAAACAAAGAGATATAGAATATTTTAGGGATATTATAGAAGATTTTTATCTTGACAGCACTCTTCATAATATAAAAGTAGAGTTACAAAAGATTGGATTAGGTAGTTTTGAATTGATGATACATGAGTTAAGGTCTCAATTTGATGGTAACTATATAAAAAGTAATTTATTAAAAAATATCTACAAAATATTCGTAAATGAGAATGATACAGATAGAAAGATAGGATTACAACTAAATAGACATTTGGGAAAACCTTTGCAGAAAAAGATTGAAGATAAGAATTTTAAATATAGAAAAATAGATAGTGAAAAAGATGTTAAATTTGACTCTATTCCAATGACAATTATAGAGATATATGAAAAAAATAGAGATAGCTATAACCATGCACAAAAAGAGGTAATGTTAAAAAAAATAGTTGAAGATAAAACGGTTTTGGTACATATAAAAGTAAAATACAAAAAAGAGTTAAATAAGATAAGAGAGAGTGGAGTCAAAAATCATAACTTTGATTTGAGCATAGAGAATATATAAACCCTACACTCATATACTTTAGATATTTGGCGTATCTAAATTATAAATTTTATCTGTAGCAGATAAATGAATTATAGCGTAAGATTTCTTTTGGGAAGTGATGGTTGAAAAAAGTAAGTAGTTATGAAAACTACCTACTTTTTAGAATTTTTTTTATTGATATATTCTAAAAGTTCTTCTTTTTTAATATTTAACTCTTTGACAATATCATCTATAGAAAGTTTAAATCTTTCAATCATAACTATTGCACTCTCAAAATTTGCTTTTTTGGTAGCTCTTTCCATTTCCCATTTATAAAGTGGGGTATCTTCTAAATTTATAGTTAACATATTTAATCCTTTCTCTACTTCATCTTCTAACCCAACTTCATCATATAAAAAAATGAAAAGCCTATTTTATGGGATTTCCTAGCTTCTATATTAAATAAAAATAACTTACCTGCACCACATTTCTCTTACTTTTATTAGCCTTTTTAATCTTATTAGGATATAATAT
>CAZLLE010000005.1:0-48605 GCA_964560425.1 uncultured Campylobacterales bacterium | reverse complement strand
AGAGCCAAATCCATGGGGTCTGTGTGATATACATGGTAATGTTTGGGAGTTGTGTGAAGATTGGTATGATGATGACAAAGATACAAAAGTTCTTCGGGGTGGTTTGTGGGACAGCATTGCTAATCTCACTTGCTCCTACAGGGATAGGATCAATCCTTCTATTTGTCTTATTAATTTTGGGTTTCGTCTCCTCAGAACTTTATCTTCTTGATTGGGTGATTCTTAGTTTTAAAGATAGGAAGTGTGACTTTAGTCTCACAAAGAGGCAATTTATATTTAATAGGGTGGAGCTAAAGCACCACTTCAGATAAGTACAAAAAAGGGATGCTAATGAAACATAGTAATCTCCCACATATTAGTCTTAAAGGACACTATCAGTTTGTAACTTTTCGGACAAAAGATAGTGTTGATGAGTATCTCAATAGATTACAAAATAGTTTTGATGATAATAGGATCAAACAGCAAAAAATAGATAACTATTTGGATAGCTCAACAAAAGGTGCATATCTTTATGATGAGGTTCTTGAGGTGTTGAGAGAGTATATTTTTTTAAAAGATAGAGAGTTTTTCAATCTAGTATCCTTCTCTATTATGCCAAATCATGTTCATATATTATTTGAAGAGATCATTGAGATTAGTGAGAGTATGAAACTTTTAAAGGGTGGGTCGTCTTATAAAATAAATAGATTCTTAAATAAAAAAGGTAGCTTTTGGGCAAATGAGTATTATGATAAGCTGATTAGAGATGATCAACATTTTGAAATAGTGTATAGTTATATTAAAAATAATGCGATAAAAGTGGGTTTGAAAGATGCAAAGGAGAGGTTTTATGGGGTATATGATTGATGGTGACTTTAGTCTCACTATGAGTTTTGGTGAGACTGAAGTCACACTTCCGATAAGAAAATTTATTATTTGCAAATTTTAACAGTCAAATTTTTACATATTTCATTTAAAACTTTTATCTTTCAATGAAGCAATTATATTTGTATTTGAAATTAGTGAATTATCTATAGCTGTAATTTTAGGAATAATAACAATTGATTGTTATACTATGCATGAATAACCTTTTTTTTGATCTATTATATCACGAAAATTTAAATCCATTTCTCCCAATATTATTTATGTGAGCAAAAATAGGGCTATTTCATCACTGAGTAGAAAATTGTTATTGAAAAATTTACTATTTTTATGATAAATTTTATCTTCGTCGATTAGTATTTTTGCTTTTTGGATCTCTTGTTTTGTAAGTAGGCTACTTTCAAAACCTATGTTTGATCTTAGTCCTAATAGTATTTTTTCACTTTTTATATTATCTTTTGATAGTAGTTCTTCTTCTATTTTTAGTGGATTTTTTATATATTTGTTTACATCATTTTGGGTATAAAATCTTCTATCTTTCAAAAATCCTACTGCTCCTGATCCTATACCTATGTAATCTTTGTGTTGCCAGTATCCTTGGTTGTGTTTGGATTGGTAGGAGCCGAAATTTGAGATTTCGTATTGATTTAATCCTCGTTTTTGGATTTGGTCTATTATCCATTGGGCTATGTTTTCGTCATCTTTGCTTACTTGTGGAGTTTTTTGAAATGGGGTGTTCTCCTCTATCGTTAGAGAGTAGGTGCTGATGTGGTTTATAGGTAAAGAAAATGCGGTATCTAAATCTTTGGTTAGTAGCTCTTTGTTGTCTATATGTGTGCCGTATATTAGGTCTAGGGATATGTTTTGGAATCCTACTTTTTGGGCATTTTTGACTGCTTCTATTGCCATGGTTGGGGTGTGGTTTCTGCCTAGTAGTTTTAGTTTTTTATCATCAAAGCTTTGTACTCCGAAACTAACTCTATTTACTCCTAAATCTTTTATCTCTTTTAGCCATTTTAGTGATGCACTATTTGGGTTTGCTTCTATTGTGATTTCGCTATCTTTTTTCATAAATGGTTTTATTTTATTGAAAAATGGTAGATAATCTGATGCTTTTATGCATGATGGGGTTCCTCCTCCTATGAATAGTGTTTCTATGTTTTGGTTTTGGACTTTGTATCTATCTAGTTCATTTGATACCTGTTTTAATATTGCTTCATTCATGTATGCTTTTTTGAGGTGGTGAAGGTCTACATAGGAGTTAAATGCACAATAGTGACATTTGCTATCGCAGAAGGGAATATGGAGATAAAGGAGCAAAATTTTTACCTTTATTATTTTTTCGATATTATATCAAATATATAAGGATTAATAAATAAAATGATAAAAGAGAAGAGATATAGGCCAAATGTAGCGGCTATTGTCTTATCCTCTAAGTATCCTTTTTTATGTGAAATTTTGGTTGCAAATAGGAATGATATTGCGGAAGATGCTTGGCAGTTTCCTCAAGGGGGTATTGATCCTCATGAAAGTCCAAAAGATGCTCTTTATCGGGAACTTTTGGAAGAGATTGGGACAGATGAAATAGAGATTGTTGCGGAGCATCCTGATTGGATTAGTTACGATTTTTTTAATAAATCTGCAGCAAAAATATATCCTTTTGATGGTCAGAAGCAGAAGTATTTTTTGGTAAAATTAAAGCCTTATGCAAAGATTAATTTAAATACAAAGATTCCTGAATTTATGGAGTATAAGTTTATAGATTATAGGAACTCTTTTAATATAATTTCACGAGTGAAGAGACCAATTTATAAACAGGTATTAACATATTTTAAAAAAAGTGGATATTTATAGAAGATAGGGAGTGGGAAAAATTTAATGGTAATTGTACAAAAGTATGGTGGAACTAGTGTAGGTACTTTGGAGCGGATTAAAAATGTTGCCAATAGGGTAGTGCGATCTAAAGAGGCTGGAAATGATCTTATTGTTGTTGTCTCTGCTATGAGTGGTGAGACAAATAAACTAGTTGAATATGCCTCATTTTTTAGTGATTCTCCCTCCAAAAGAGAGATGGATATGTTGCTTAGTTCAGGAGAGAGAGTTACTAGCTCTTTGTTGGCGATTGCTCTAAATGAGATGGGATATCCCTCTATTGCTCTTACTGGTAGACAAGCAGGAATATATACTGATGGCGTTCATACTATGGCTAGAATAGAGCATATTGAGAGTGATTTGATCAAGCATGAGTTGGAGATTGGCAAAATTATTATTGTTGCTGGTTTTCAAGGTATTACAGAAGATGGTTGTGTATCTACACTTGGTCGTGGGGGAAGTGATTTGAGTGCTGTTGCGATTGCTGGAGCTTTGGGTGCGGATCTTTGTGAAATTTATACAGATGTGGATGGTGTATATACTACTGATCCTCGTATAGAGTCTAATGCTAAGAAGATTGAGAAAATCTCTTATGATGAGATGTTGGAGTTTGCATCTTTAGGTGCTAAGGTTTTGCAAAATAGATCAGTAGAGTTGGCCAAAAAACTTAATGTAAATCTAGTAACAAGAAGTAGCTTCAATGATAATGAGGGAACGCTAATAACAAAGGAAGAGAATATTATGGAAAAACCGATTGTCAGTGGTATAGCTGTAGATAAAAATCAAGCAAGAATTACACTTCGTGGAGTGAGTGACAAGCCCGGAATTGCAGCTAAAATTTTTACAACTTTAGCAGAGAACAACATCAATGTTGACATGATTATTCAAAATGTAGGTGAAGATGGTTCTACAAATTTAGGTTTTACTGTACCAGAAAATGAGTTGGAGAGTACAAAACAGATTATGTTAGATTTGAATGCTTCTGAAAATTTGGAGTTTGATTCACATGTGGCAAAAGTCTCTATTGTTGGAGTAGGTATGAAATCTCATAGTGGAGTTGCTAGTTGTGCATTTAAGACATTGGCAGATGAAAATATCAACCTTGAGATGATTAGCACAAGTGAGATAAAAATCTCTATGATAGTAAAAGATAAATATAGTGAATTGGCTGTACGAGCATTACATAGTGCTTATGAATTGGATAAATGATGCAAGATTTCTCTTCCTGGACACTTGATCTTATTCGTGAGGGTGGCTCTTCTTTGGGGTGGATGGAAGAGAGAAGATTTCATTGGGTGCCTCTTGTGGCATCATCTGTAGATAGGCTTATCAATGCTCAAACTTTTTTGATAGTTACAGATAGAGAGAGGGAGTGGTTTGCCAAATATATACTTAGTCGTCTAAATAAAGCTGATTTTGATAGACCAATACTCCCTATTATTACATTGGATTCTATTTTCCCTCATGTTGAGAGTATCAAAGATCAAGATCAACTAGCGATACTTGATGATATGCTTGGTCTGCTTTTTCCTCAAGGATATAGCTATTTTTATATTGGCAAAGGTAGTGATCCTAGAGCTAAAATTGCAAAAAATAAGCATGATAGTCTTATGTGGATTTTTGATGAAAAGTTACAAAATAGTTTTTATATGAATTCTAAAGATCCCCAATTAGATACTAAATTAATTCAGCTTATTTCCCTTTTTGATAAGAGTATTGATGCTGTTATGTTTAGTGAAGTTGATATGCAAGGTTCACTTTGATTGAAGCTAAAATTATTGTATCTTCCAATTTTGATTATGCCAAAGAGAGAGTTTTATCTCTTATTGATTCAAAGCTTATCAAAATTTATGAGAGAGTTGAATTTAAAGTAGATGATGCTTCAGAGGTGATTCGAGAGGCTTATATTAGTGAAGAGAAGGTTAAGTATCTCCTACTTATTGCCGATAGCTATAATGTATATGCCCAAAATAGACTTCTAAAATTGATAGAAGAGCCTCCTAGAAATATTGTATTTATTATTTTTGCAAAATATAAAACTTCACTTCTCCCTACTATTCGTTCACGCCTTATGGTAGAGTCTTTGGAGGCTCCAAAAGAGGATGTTTCTTTGGGATTGGATCTAAAAAAGATGGATTTGCAAGATCTTTTTACTTTTGTCAAAAAAAATCAGAGATTATCAAAGGGAGAGTTAAAACAGTTAATAGAACTGATTTTGAAAAATGCCCTACTTGATAATAAGATAGAGTTGAATAGTGAAGAACTCTCTATATTTGAGAGATCATTGGAGTTGGCAGAGCTTAATAGTAGGTCTCAAAATATTTTGAGTTTATTACTATTGATGATATATAATAAAAATAGAAGGTAGTTTATGAGAGTTATAAAACTAGCTTGGGATACAGATAAAAAGGCTATTTTAAATCAGATTGACTCCACCTCTGCTGGTATAAAAATTATGCAAGATAAGATGGAAGTAGAGCTTTTTTATATTCAAAATCTTAGAACACCCGCTGCAAATATCTTAAAACAGGATGCCTTATCTATTGGGGCTGAATTGGCGGTTGAAAAGAATACTATTTTATGTTTATCCAAATATACAAATGCTCTTCTTATAGCAAATAAAAAACAGCTAAAAATTCTATCTAAAAAAGAGAAAGCTCAACCTTTTGGTCTTAAAAACTTGGCAAATGAGATCACTAAATATCTAAATATTCCTAAATATCCTACAAAAATAATGGGTGTTATAAATGCTAATCATGATAGTTTTTATCAAGGAAGTCGTTTTTCTGATAGAGATGCTATTGTAAAGATAGAGGGCATGATTGATGATGGGGCAGATATTATTGATATAGGTGCTGTATCTTCACGCCCTGGTAGTGTAGGGGTGAGTGAGGAGGAGGAGTTTGGAAGATTAGAGAGTCTTATTGATGCAATATATAGAGAGAAACTATATGAAAAAGTAAAATTTAGTCTTGATAGTTACTCTGTTAAATCTCTTAGGTATGCACTCGATCATGGCTTTAGTATAGTAAATGATATTACGGCTCTATCTTCTAATGAGGTTGCTTCTCTTAGTGCAGAGTATGGTGCGAGTGTTGTTTTGATGCATATGTTGGATAAGCCCTCTACTATGCAAAATAACCCCTCTTATGATCATGTAATAGCTGATATTGATCTATTCTTTCAAGATAGAATAGAGAAAGCTGAGAGTTTTGGTATCAAAGATATTATTTTGGATGTTGGAATTGGCTTTGGTAAATCATTGGAGCATAACTTATTACTTATCAAACATCTCTCTCATTTCAAAAAATTTCATAAAGAGTTATTGATTGGAGCTAGTCGAAAATCTATGATAGATCAAATTGTTAGCTCTGATATCTCCCAACGATTGTCTGGTACTTTGGCTATTCATCTAAAATCACTAGAGGAGGGGGCTAATATTTTGCGTGTACATGATGTAAAAGAGCATTATCAAGCTATAAAGGTAAAAGAGGCGTTAGATAAGGCTTTGATATGAGAGTAGCTTTGATTCAGCAAAAATATAGTGGTGATAAAAAATCTATGTGTTTAAAAACTATAGATAAGATCAAAGAGGCCAAAAATAGTGGTGCTTCTCTTGTTATTTTGCAAGAGTTACATCAAGATAGATATTTTTGTATCAATGAGTGTGTGGAAAATTTTGATTTGGCAGATGATTATGAACAAGATTTGATCTTTTGGAGTAAAGTCGCCAAAGAGGAAGAGATAGTTTTGGTAACCTCTCTTTTTGAGAAACGAACAGAAGGCTTATATCATAATAGTGCCATTGTCTTTGAAGTAGATGGCTCAATTGCTGGTAAATATAGAAAGATGCATATACCAGATGATCCTGGTTTTTATGAAAAGTTCTATTTTACACCGGGTGATTTAGGATTTGAACCAATAGAGACAAGTGTAGGAAAATTAGGTGTTTTGATATGTTGGGATCAGTGGTTTCCTGAAGCAGCACGGCTTATGGCTCTTAAGGGGGCTGAGATTTTGATCTATCCTACTGCTATTGGTTGGTTTGATAAAGATTCACAAGATGAAAAGGATCGCCAACTTGATGCTTGGATTACAATCCAACGCTCTCATGCTGTAGCAAATGCTCTTCCTCTTATTTGTGTTAATCGTACTGGATTTGAAGAAGATGAAAAAAAACATATAGATGGAATAAGGTTTTGGGGAAATTCATTTGTCGTGGGTTCACAAGGAGAGTTTTTAAAACGGTGTTTGAGTGATAAAGAGGATGTAGCTATTGTTGATATTGATATGAACCATTGTGCAGATATTAGAAAAATTTGGCCTTTTTTGAGAGATCGTAGAATTGAAAATTATCAGGATTTAACTAAAAGGTTTATAGATTAAAAATAGTGTTACAAAATAGCTTACTTTTCTCAACCTATAAATAGAATAAAGTAAATAAAATTATATATTTGACGATGTAGTGATAACTTTAAATATAAGGGACACACATGAAAAAAATAGTTCTAGCATTTGCTTTTATTGGTTCATTGTTGGTTGCAAGCGATTTTAGTGAAGCTGTCAATAAATTGGATGTTGGTAGTGAAAAGGAGGCTGTTGAAGCATTATCTATATTGGCAAAAAATGGCAATGTAGATTCACAAACACTTCTTGGAGAGATCTATCTTGATGGTATTGGCACAGAAGTAAATTTTGAAAAAGCATTTTTTTGGCTCTCTAAAGCAGCAAAAAGTGATGTAGAGGCAAAATATCTTTTGGGCTTTATGTATGAAAATGGATTATATGTCAAACAAGATAATCTAAAAGCACTCTCTTTTTATGAGGCATCAGCAAAAAATGGCGGATTATTAGCTCAGTTTAATGTTGCAATGATGTATAAAGAGGGCAAAGGTGGTATCAAAAAAGATATGAATAAGGCAATGATGTGGCTAGAAAAAGCATCTTTATCTAAAAACAGTACTAATTACCTCTCTGCAAGATAATATTAGTTTATACAGAAGTTTTATTATCTTCTGTATAAGCTAGGAGTTAGTCATCTATTCTATTTCTCAAAAATGTAGGATAGTCTAAATCATTACTATCAATATCATAATTTCCATTGCTAATTCTTCTTTTAATACTAGAGATATCTATCTGTGTTTTTGGTTTTTTTGTCTCATTGATTGGTGAAATTTTACCATCTTCAGATAAGCTCTCTTCTTCTTGTTCTTTATCTTTATTATCAAATCCTGTGATAACAAGTGTAATTTTTACCTCATTCTCTGCAAAACTTTCATTAGTTGTTGTTCCAAAAATTACATCTGCATCTTCATCTGCATGATCATAGATGATTTCCATTGCATCTTGAATTTGAGCAAGAGGGAAGTTCTCATGAATGTGGAAATGTACGAGTACACCCATTGCTCCATTAATAGCCAAATTATCAAGAAGAGGAGACTCTATAGCGTCTCGTATTGCTTCGATAGCTGCATTTTCACCAACAGCTTCACCAACACCTAAGATTGCCATACCTTTATGTCCCATAACAGTTTCAACATCGGCAAAATCTACATTGATATCATTTGGTCCATAAGATAATACTACTGAACTCATTCCTCCCACAGCTCTTGAGAGAATATCATCAACTAGTTTGAAACTATCTTTTATTCCAAGCTTTTTATCAACTATAGATAGTAGTTTGTCATTTGGTATTACGACAATAGAGTCACTATCTTTTTTAAGTTCTCCTAATCCTGCTTCTGCAAGTTTTGTTCTTTTTCTACCTTCAAATGCAAATGGTTTTGTAACAATAGAGACACTCAAAGCTCCTATCTCTTTTGCTGCTTGTGCAACAACGGGTGTAGCACCTGTTCCTGTACCACCACCTAGACCAGAGGCAATAAAAACAATATCTGCACCCTCAAGTGCCTCTTTTATATCATCGTAGCTATCAATAGCTGCATTTTTACCAACTTCAGGTTTCATTCCTGCACCGAGACCTTTAGTTTTACGCTCACCTAATTGGATAATAGTAGTCGCCATAGAAGCTTCTAGTGCTTGTGCATCAGTATTTGCGGCGATCAACTCAACTTGACCGATTCCACCACTAGCCATATGGTTGATCATGTTTCCACCACCACCACCGACACCAATTACTTTAATACAAGCACCCGCTGCATATTTTTGTTCTGACATTTTATCTCCTCTGTCTCATTAAAAAAGTTGTGTTATTCTGTTCCAAAATTTTTTGAATCCATTATCTGTGTAATCTTCTATACCAATAGGACTATTGGTGTCAATACCACCACTAGTGCTTTCATCATCATATATAGGAATTCCACCTAAGCCTTTAAAAGGCTCCTCTATCTCTTCCTCTCTTGGATCAGGATGAATATTTTTATCTGGTTCAATAATTTCATCTTTATATCTTAGTTTTCTGTTTGAATCCATCTCATAGGGGGTAAACCCTCCTGCTCCATAAATCAATAATCCTACAGATGTTGCAAATTCAGGACCTTTGAGTGTCTCAAACATTCCTTCAATACCATTTTCACTAGGTTTTGATAATCTTACTGGCATATTATGGAATATTTCTGATGCTAACTCTCTAATACCATCAAGTTTTGTTAATCCACCAGTAAGAACAATTCCCGCACCTAGTTGATCCTGAAATCCACTCTCTTGAACAGATTTTGCAATAATCATGAGAGTCTCTTCTACTCTCGCAAAAATAACATTATTAATAATCTCTAGAGATACATTATTTGAGTGTCTTTCATCTCCTATAGATGGTAGTTCAATTATGTCGTTACTTTGTGATAGCAGTGAACCATAATCAATTTTAACTTTTTCAGCAGACAAAATTGGAGTATGTAGTGCCATTGAGAGATCATTAGTAACATTATTAGAGCCAATTGCAAGAGAGTCATTATATCTGATAGCATTGCCTATATGAATGACAATATTAGAGGTAGAACCACCTAGATCAATAACAGCAACACCCAACTCTTTTTCATCACTATTTAAGACAGATATACTTGCCGCATAACTATCTAGTACAATATTATCTATCTCTAGTGATGCAGCTTTGACAGCTTTTTTTAAATTTAGAAGGCTAGATTTAACTACTGTTACAATATGTGTATGAACTTCAAGTCTGCTACCATTCATGCCTAGAGGGTCATCAATATTTGAATGGTCATCGACTTTGAAGTTATAAGGCAAGATATGTAATTTTTCATACTCATTTGGAATATTTGCATTATGATCCGCCATTTGAAGAGCACGATTAATCTCATTAATACCAATTTCTCTATTTGGTACATTTACAACACCATAGCTATCAATACTTTTTGTATAAGCACCAGAAATAGAGATAATAACTCTATTATAGTGTGTACCAGCAACACGCTTGGCATCATTAATTGCTTGTTTGATAGAACGAGATGCAAGTTCGATATTTGTTATAATCCCTTTTTTTATACCTAGTGATTTAGATATTCCAGCCCCAAGTATTTTGATGCCCTCAGGACCCTTTTGTGCGATTATCGCACAAATTTTTGTTGAACCAATATCGACACTTAAGATAATCATACTCAACTCTCTATCCTTTGTTATATCTTTCTACTCTATATTTTTTTGCTAATTGATCTAGCAAACCGCTTCTAACAGCGTTTTGTTTTATATTTGTTATAGTTTCTGCTAATTGCTCTTTAGCTTTTTCAAACTCATCTTTATCAAAAAGTTTTTGAGATTGAATCTCATAAGCAATTGCTTTATCTTGTAATATAAAATAACCATTTTTTTCAGATTTTGAAAATAGATGCTTCAAAAACTGTGTTGCTTCCATTGTACTTAAAAAGTCAAGTTTGTCAACATCTTTTTGAGATATATAGTCAATTTTTTTACCATTTGTTAACTTTTTACTCTCTTTCTTTACCTTTTCTTCTAGTTTTTGCATTTTAGTTTGTTTTATTAAATCGACCTTTGCCAATATTTTTGCATCCTCAAAAGATAATTCACTTGGATTATTAATCTCTCTAATTTGTGCTGTGAGGTAACTATCTTTGAGTTGGATTGTTTTAATAAAGTCACCTTTAGATGCTTTTCTAATTTTTTGCATAGGAAAATCATCTCCCTCTTTAATGGTGATACTCTCTTTTGCTTTGATTTTACCTTTTTTGAAGTCAAGATATTTTCTAAGTATTTTTGCTTTTGCTTTTTTGAATTTGACTTGAGCAGTTACTAAATCTTTTGCTTTTTCAAAGGCAACAATCTTTCCATCTTGATCTTTAAACATATGTTTTTTTTCATCATAAAAAGTTTGAATCTCTTCATCTGTTACATTAATGTCGCCAATTGGTTCTTTGATGATATCTAGTACATAACTCTTTTTGCTCATGTAGTTATATTTTGAATTTTCCCAAAATGATTTCACTTGGCTCTCATTAACATCAAGATCAGTTTGATCTATCTCTACAACTTTTATAAGAAGTTTGTCTTTAATATTTTGTGCTGAAAAAATTGTTTTCTCTTCTAATGTTGTCGCTGGTAATTCTAGGGCTTTATCTAGCTTTTTTAGAATAATACTTTTTTTAAGGTCTGCTTCAAACTCTTTTTTGTTAGTACCCATGCTTTGTAAAACTTGTTTAACTCTATCTTTATCAAAAACACCATCTTTTTTGAATGCATCAATGCCTACATATTCACTAATTAACTCATCTTTAAGGGCAGTAATACCCAACTCATCAGCATAATTAAGAAGTAGTGCTTCTTGTTCTAGATTTTGCATTGCTACTGCTTCTAAATTCATCTGTTGTGCTTTCTCTTGCGTGAGTTTACCTCCAAACAGTTGATTGTAATATCCAAAAACTCTATTATAAGAGCTTTGAAGTTGTTGTCCTGTAATCTCTTTTTCGCCAACTTTTGCAATAACATTAGACTGTTTACTACTAAATGCCATCATCCCCATTCCTGAGATAATAAATGCTGTAACACTAATCCATAATGTCACTACAAAGTACTTTCTATGCTTTTGCATAAATCCTATCATAATATAAACCTTATCTTTCTAATTAATTAAGAGGTATTATATTAAAAAAAGTTGAAATTGTGTATAACCTCGACTAAGAAGAGACTAATTTATTTTAAGTACAAAATAAAGTTAAAAAAATGTTAAGATGCTTTAAGAAAGATATATTAATATTTACATTGTTGTGCGTGATATAAAATTTTGCAACTGTTTTCTAAAATGGCAATTTTTTTAATTACATTGTTTAGACTTCTTCCATAGCTATAAAGTCCATAACCTCTAATAAGTAGCATCTCTTTTTGTCCCTTTTCTATCTCCAAAGGAATTTCACTTTTTGCTCTCTCATACCATGTTGAAAAATCTTTTGGATCATAAATTGGTAATTCTCCTATGATTTTAGAGCCAAAATAATCTTTTGGTTTGATTCTATTGTGATGTATCCCATAAGATGTCATAAACGGAGCCATTGTATATGTAATATATTTTGCTTCACTGATATGATTGTAGATACTAAGATGTATCTCTGTATCAAGGCTTGCCTCTCTCCATCTATAATCTTTCCTACTATATAGTTCTATAAAATCACTATCATTTAAGTTATCAAAAACAGCATCTTTTGTATTAATGATAAATCTATTTTTTTCTGTCTTTGCTGAGATAGAACCATGGAAAATTCCCAAAAAGTTTTTTCTAAACATAGATAGAGATGCATGTTGTAACTCATCTTTGAGATAATCTTGCATATACAAAGCCTTTTAAATTTATGTGTTATGATTATAGCATAAAGATAATAGGTAGGTAAAAATTTGAAGTCACCACATATTCCCGTTTTGAGGGATGAGATAATTGAACTTTTTTCTGATGTAGATGGCGGTTATATTGTTGATTGTACTGTTGGTTATGGTGGTCATAGTGAAGCAATTTTGAGTGCTAATCCAAATATTAATATGATTTGTATAGATCAAGATGAAGAGGCTATTAATTTTTCTAAAGAGAGACTAAAAAAGTTTGGTGATAGAGTACAATTTGCTAAGGGTAGATTTTCTGAAGTGATAGGAGAGTTTGATAATTATGATATTCGTGCTATTTTGGCAGATATTGGCGTCTCTTCTTTACAATTAGATAAAAAAAGTAGAGGTTTTAGTTTCATGAGTGAATCTTTGGATATGCGAATGGATTCTAACTCTCCTCTTGATGCATCTATTGTTGTAAATAGCTACTCTCAAAAAGATTTGGAGAAGATCTTTAGGGAGTATGGTGAGGTGAGAGAGTATAAAAAAATGGCAAGTTTAATTGTTTTAGAGAGGCTTAAAAAACCTTTTGAGAGTGCAAAAGAGTTAAGTGATTTTTTGTCTAAACATTTTTATGCCAAAAAGATACATCCTGCTACTTTAGCTTTTCAGGCAATTAGAATAGAGGTCAATAATGAGCTAGGAGAGTTAAAAACTCTATTACAAAAGGTAAAAAATTTACAACTAAATAAGTGTTTAGTTGCTATAATCTCTTTTCACTCACTAGAAGATCGAATTGTAAAGCAGAGTTTTAAAGAGTGGTCAAACAGCTGTATCTGTCCTCCTGAAGCTATGCGTTGTCTTTGTGGTGGAGATCATCAGATTGGTCGAGTTATAAGTAAAAAACCTATTATTCCAACAGGGGAAGAGATTGCAAGAAACCCAAGAAGTAGAAGCTCCAAACTTAGAGTCTTCAAAATTAGTAGATAAAGAGATTAATTTAAGTGTAAAAACTCTTTTACTTGTATATTTATCAATGTTTTTGGTTTTTGCCCTTTTATTACCAAAAATTTATATTGGAAATCAGATATATTATTTAAGTAAAGAGATTAATACCTTGTATCATAAATATACAGCTCTTGAAGAGGAGAGAGATCATCTTCAAAAGCAGTTAGAGTTAGTACGATATAAAGTTCAAATTTTGGATAATGTTGGAAGTGTTATTAATGACACTGAAGAATCGAGCGAAAGGGATCAATAAGAAATTGATATCCATTGTATAGGGTATAGAGACCATAAAGTATTACAGCAATAGAGGCTAATTTTAGCATTAAAGATCTAAATGAGCTTTGTTTAAAAAGTCCCACAAAAAATCCCATGCTAAATAGTGCAGGGATAGTACTTAGTCCAAATAGCAACATGACAATAGCTCCCCAAAATGGGCTTGCTGTACTTGCAGCAGTAATAGCAAAAAAGTATACAAATCCACATGGCAGAAGTCCATTCATCATTCCTAATACAAAAAAACTTGTAATAGATTGTGATTGTAAAAGAGCTCTAAAATTTTTTTGATACCATTGGCTTTTTGAGACTGAATGTTCTATTGTGGTCAAAAATTTTAACTTTCCAATGAGTGATAGACCAGAGAGAATCATAAAAATTCCAGCAAGTATTAAAAGTGATCCATTGGTTATATTATTGAAAGTGGCTACTCCTCCTAAATATCCAAATAGTGCACCCAAAATAACATAGGTAAATATACGACCTAAAGAGTAGGTAATATGCATAAGAGCCTGTTTTGTTTTATTCCATTTTGTATCTATTTTGGTGCTAGAGTATGCAATAACGATCCCTCCACACATACCAATACAGTGACCAAATGAACCTAAAAAGGCGATTGAAACAATTGTAAAGAGATCTATGGAATTCATCTCAAATTCCCAACAGTTTTTTTCTGATTTTTGGGTTTGTCAAGTTTTCACCACGAAGCATCTTAAGACGCATCTCTTGGAATGTAATATAATTATCTTTTTTGTGTTCATATGCTCCAAATCCATAAAGCATAGGTGTTGCTTCATCTCTTGAGTAGAATGCTTTTTTTGCATCTATCCACCTGTTTGTATCAATTGTATGAGTCCAATATAGAGGTGGTGTATCAAAATTTTTATTTTCCATCCATAATATCAGACATCCAATATCATCAAAAAACCATGTCTTTCCATCTTTGGCAGTTACTTGTGCTGCATATTTTTCATTTTCTACAATCATTGTACATTGTGGATCTTGTAGATGATGAAGTTTGAGTGGAAGAGGCTCTTGTTTGAAATTACCTGTAGCTACTGTAATCATCTGCTCTTTTTGTGCTAGTGAGCCAAAGATTATTACAATAATAGCAATTAGTATTGCTATTATTAAAAGTGGTTTTGCTTTGTTCATAAAGAGAATCCTTATATAGTTATTTTGCTAAAATACAATCTTCAATGGGATATATAGCACCAATAAATGTACTATCTTTTGAATTTGGCATTAAAGAAGCTGTTCCGGGTTCATATAGATAAGTTTTGTTTGTAACATTTTGATCTTTACAAATAAGTGTTTTACCCTGTTTGAAGGCTATCTCTTTTACTCTATTTTGATTGTCATACTTATATGAACCATATTCATAAAGTATTGCTATTAGTATACTCAGCCCTAAAGATATCATAATTGAAACTTTGGCTGCTTTTGAAAATTCCTCTTGTTTTGAAATAAATATTATTAAAACAAGTGCAACTATAATAAATAGTATAGAGATATACATATTAATTTTCCTCTCTTAATTGATAAGTGATATCTCCTGCTCCTAGACCAATAATAAGTCCTTCATGTAGGTTGTCCAATGTCTTCTCATCTTTGATTATTTTTAGATTACTTCCATCTCTTTGGACATAATCAGCAAATGTGGGTTCATAGTTTCCAAAATGTTTTTCAAAATCTATAAACTGTTCCTTCTCTCCTGCTCTATATACTGGTAAAATTACTAAATCATCAATACCTGCAAAACACTCTTTAAATTTTTGTAAATTATCAATTGTTCTAGAGTATTTATGTGGTTGCCAGATTGCTGTTACTCGTCTTAATCCTAATAGTCTTGCATATTTTCTTGCTGACTTGATTGTGGCTTCAATTTCTGTTGGATGGTGTGCATAATCATCTATAATCACATGTTTTTGATCTTTCTCTAATACATCAAATCGTTTCTTAATACCTCTATAATTTTTGAGATCTTCTCTCACTTTTTCTAGTGGTAATTGTGTAATTGCTGCAAGTATAGTTAGTGAAGCATTAATTGCGATATGTTCACCTACTCCAAATACTTCAAAAGTTCCTAGATCTTTTAGTACAAAAGAGGTAAAAGGTTCATTTCCTTTTATAATTGTTTTTATTGATTTGATATCTTGGCTAGGATATAGTCGAATTGCCTCTATATGCCCAAGTGTGGATAAGAACTCATCTTCTGCATTTAGAACTCTAATTTTTGCTTTTAGGATAAAAGTTTGGTAAGCATCATAAAAGCGATTTAAATCGTAGTTATAATACTCCATATGTTCTGGTTCGGCATTGGTTACTATTGCTATATATGGGCTTGTATTTAAAAAACTTGCATCACTCTCATCTGCTTCAAAGATAAGGTTTTCACCTTCACTAAAGTGCATGTTTGAGCCAAATTGTTTACTCTCTGCTCCTATAATTACAGAGCCATCAATAACTGAAGCTAACATTGCACTTGTTGTACTCTTGCCATGAGCTCCTGCTACTGCAAAAACTTTTTTACCTTTTAATATAAATGGAAGAGCATTTTTACGAGATAAAATTAGCATCTTTTTTGCTCGTGCCTCTTTTATTTCAATATTACTCTCTTTGACTGCTGCTGAATGAATAACTATAGATTGATCCGTTATGGCAGAGATGTTATGTGGTATTGTAATTTTTATACCTTCCTCTTCTAAGAGTTTAGTAATTGGAGAGTTCTTCATATCTGAACCACTTATTTCATAACCATTTTTTTGTAAAAATCTTGCCAATGCAGATAAGCCTATTCCACCAATACCTATAAAATGTATTTTTTTTGCCAATGTCAATCCTTTAATTAATAGCCCTTAGTAGATCTTTAATTCTTAGAAGTGCCTCTCTTGTTTTTGTCTCATTCTCCACTAATGCTATTCTAATATGTTTCGTTTTAAACAATCCTCTACTCAAAAATGATCCTGGTATTACTTTAAGATTTTTTTCCTTATAGAGTCGTTTGGTAAACTCTATATCGTCAAAAACCTCTAACCATATATAGAAAGTTGACTTTGGTGGGTCAATTTCTAATATCTCTTTGGCAATATCAAAACTTTTTTTATATTTACTCCTATTCTCCTTGACATGCTCTTCATCACTCCAAGCTACTGCTGATGCGTGTTGTAGAGGAAGAGGAGAAGCACAACCTACATAAGTCCTATATTGCATATATCTTTTTAGTATCTCTCTATCTCCTGCAATAAAACCAGATCTAAGTCCGGGGGCTGAACTTCTTTTTGAGATAGAGTTTAAGACAATAATATTTTTGAATGAACTATTTCCAATAGCCATGCTAGCTTCAAGAAGGGAAGGATCAGGTTGGTTATAATATATCTCACTATAACACTCATCATTTATGAGTATAAAATTATAATCTAGTGCAGCTTTTGCCCATTTTGATAACTCCTTCAAATTTAGGCTCGAAGCTGTTGGATTATTTGGAAAATTTATGATTACTAAATCACATTTCTTTAAAACTTCTGGCTCAATTGGTGCTTTAAAATCATTCTCTTTTGTTAGATTTAAATGTATGATTTTAGCTCTTGAAGCTATAGCCGCACCTTCATAAATTTGATAAAAAGGGTTTGTAAATGCCATTGTTGGCTCTTTTTTATCAAATAGTAAAAATTGTGGAAAATTAAAAAGAACTTCTCTTGTCCCAAATGTTGGAATTATCTCTGAAGGGTCTAAATTTACATTAAATCTTTTTTTTACAAACTCTATTTGTGCATCTTTTAATATCTTTTCTCCTGCACTTTTTGGGTATTTATTGAGTAAAGAGGTTGATGAAGATAGTTTTTGTTGTATGAAATCTGGTGTTTGAAACTGTGGTTCTCCTATTGTTAGAGTAAGTGGAGAAAGATCTGGATTTGGTGTTATGTCTGAGAGTAGATTATTCAATTTCTCAAAAGGGTATGTCTCAAATTGCATATATTTCCTTAGTTGGTATTGATTTTCGATTGTAACACAGATAAAGTAAATTTTAAAAGAAAATATTTTTTTTAATTTGTAAAATTTATTTTCATATTTGCTATATTGTGTTAACCTATATGATAATGTGAAAAATTGGAGGAATTATATGATAAAAAAAATTATATTAGTTTTATCAGTTTGTATTATATCTTTACAAGCTGCTACAATTAGTACAGACAAAAATATATATCAATCTGGGGAGAATATAGAAGTAACAGTGGGTGGTATGTCTGGGATTGATGACTGGATAGGTATCTATCCTGCTGGTGTTATTAGTGATGATTGGGAAGAGCTTGCTACTTGGGCTTGGACGGGTGGAATAATAGATGGGACAGTTACTCTTGATGGTATCCCTGCTGGAGAGTATGATGTGAGATCGTTTTTTAATAGTTCTACTAACGAGGTTGCTGAGGTCTCTATATCTGTAGAGGATGCTGAGGTAATCTTACCACCTACTATTTATGAAGATGCCGAAAATGGTATATCTAATCAGTGGAGAACAATTACTGGTAGTTATCGAGCCAAACGAGTAACTAAAGGTTTTCATAGTAAAGGTGCTTTGAAATTAACAACAGAGTGGATATCTAATACAGAAAATAGAGCATTTTACTCTCTACCTTTGAATAATGCCAATCAAAAGATTTTGGAGATGGATATAGGTGGAGTTGGTAGATCTGGTGGCAAACCGGGAGGTCGTCATAATGCTCCTGCTGGATATATGCCCCATTTTTCTATTGGTGTCACAGTGGTAACAGAGCAAGGTGATCGGACAATGACTTGGGACTCATTTTTTAATCATGAAAATGTAGATCCATTTAGAGAAGATTATGGTGGGGGTTCTATAGAGCTTTTATATCCTTCTCCTGTTGAACATGTCCGTGGGTACTCTTATGAGAGAGATATAAATAAATGGGAACATTTTAGAGTCGATCTTGATGAATATTTGCATATGTTGGAACCTAATAATAAAATTTTATTTGTTGAAGATTTGGTTATGGGTGGTGGTTTTATAGATAATATTCAACTCTCTTCAAACTAAGTTAAAGCGGGAATGGAATCAAAAAAGTAGTAACTGTTTTTTCCATTCTCTTTGGCATGATACATTGCTGTATCAGATTTACTTATTAGGGAGTCTACTGTTGTACCATTTTTAGGGTATATGGCAATTCCTATACTGCATGAGACGAAAGTTTTTTGTCCATTTTTTAGATTTATTGGTTGTGCTACTGCTCTTATTATATGTTTTGCAATTTTTGATATATCTTGTTTATTTTGAATATTTTCTAAAATAATTGTAAATTCATCTCCTCCTAGTCTTGCAACAAAATCGCTTTTTCGTACACTTCTTTTTAATCGTTTTGATATCTCTTTAAGAAGTGTATCTCCCCCTTCATGTCCATAAGTATCATTTACTTGTTTGAATCCATCAAGATCAATAAATAGTATTGCAAAACTTTTCTCCTCTCTCTCACTTCTATTTAAAGTACTCTCTATATAAATATTAAAATGATTTCTATTTGGAATTTTTGTTAAGGAATCTAAATGTGCTAATTTTCTTAGTTTCTCTTCGGTCTCTTTTCTATACTCTAGCTCTTCTCTGATTTTATATAACATGTTGTTAAAACCATAAGATAATATACCAATTTCATCCCGACTTTTTACATTGATACTTTTTGAAAAATCTCTATCTTTACTTACTCTTTTTATCTCTTTTGTTAATTCAAGTAGTGGCTCTGTAATAAATTTATTAGTTTTGGTAAATAAAACTGAAGCAATAAGTGATGCTATAAAAATACCACTTAGAGCAAAACCAATAAGAACCCAAAGATGGTTGTGAAAGCTTTTTAGGGAATATGTTATTAGCATATATCCAATATATTTATTGTCAAAAATAATATTAGATTTATAGATTGCATAATCTTTGTCCCACTTAATTACTCCATTTTTTAATGATTTTTCATAAAATGGTATTAATTTATAATCTTCTCTTTGATAAAAGACAAATCGTTTCCCTTTTTTATTAAATAGTGCAACATAATCTATGGTATCTTCTGCTTTTAGTGCTTGAATAATTAATTTAGCATTTTTATGATCATTAAAGATTAATGGTGCAGATATATTTTGATTTATGATTGAAGAGTAGCTAGAAATTGTATGTTCAATATGCTCTTTTTCCATTTTATATTTTAATAATATTATTGCTGTTGCAAAAATTAAAATAGTAATAATTGTAATACTTAGGCTACTAATTAGCATTTTTGTTCTTATTGGTGAGTTCAAAAATTTTTCGTAAATGTTATTGATTATCTGTTTTAACAATTGTTGCCATCCCCAAAAGTTGTGAACTAATATCTATTTTATAGTTTTGTGCCTCTTCTTGATTTATCTTAAATCTTAATTTTTCATTCTCTTCATATAGATTTATTATTACCCCTTGAGTATTATATTTTGGATAATCAGAGATTGTTAAAATCTGTTTTTCTTTGGTAGTGTATAAAATTTTATTTAATTTTGAATTTTCATTATCTGATATAAAAAGAATTTGACACTCCTCTAGTTGATTATCTTTTATATCGTTTTTTATCAGAATTACTTTATCTTTTATCTTTTGATTCTCCAATGTTTTTATAGTTTTATTAATAGATGAATTTAAGTAACTACAAATTGTAATATTAGAACCGTTATCTCTCTCTTGCCATGTTACAAATTTTGCTATATTATAAATATATGCAACTTTTATTGACTCTAAAGAGGCACTTTTAGCAAATATAGAGAGTGGTAAAGTGAGTAGTAGTAAAAAGTATATTTTTTTCATCTTCTAAAACCTATAATTTAATGAAAGAGATAATTTTCTTCTAGATTGAGGAATGCTCTCTTGAAAGTGCATATCACCTGCGGGGTGCATATAATCTACATCAAATAGGTTTTCACATTTTAGGCTTAAATCTAAATTTTTTGTGATATTTATAGCTTGAAGTGTAAGATTTGTGAAAAAATAGCCATCTGTAAAGCTTCCTGCTTTAGTAACTCTTTTTGAATTATAGTTTATATTTAGAGTTGTATTTAATCTATTTTCTATAATTGGTAAAAATAGTAGTAAGTTGATTAGATGTTTTGGCGAGTTTATCATCCACTTTTCATTAATAGTTGCATATTGATATGTATAGTTCAAATTTGTTTCAATATTTTTCCAAAGCTCTCTTTTATAGTTAAACTCTACCCCTTTGGCTTTTGCCCTGTTTATATTGTCATAAAAATATAATCCATCTTTGGGATCTTTTTTTTGTGTGATTAGTTTCTCTATTTCATAATAAAATCCACTTACGCTTAGAGAATGTTTGTGAGTAAAATATTTTTCATATATAAGTTCAGTAGTTTTTATCTTCTCTGCTTTGATTCCTAGATTCTCTTTTTTCCAATCTAGTGTTGTGAGGTGATTGCTTTTTAGTGATTGTGGAGGTTGTTCTATATATCCTATTCTACTTTTTTGAGATGAATCACTATCACTATATAATCTTTCATAACTATTAGGTGCTCTAAATGCTTCTCCATATAGAAGTTTAAATCCTTGATTTGGTGATAATTGATAAATTATTGATGCTTTTGGAGTTAAATAAGCATCAAAATTTTCATATTTATCATATCTAGCACCAATATTAAAGATTAATTTCTTATTTGGTTTATATTCATGATTTATATAAAAAGCAGAGATGTTATTTAAATTCTCTTTATGTATAACTTTTGAAAGTTCATAAGTATATTTGAATTCATTTTTAATATCTTCTCTATGATAGGCTCCAAATAGCCACTTTTGTCTATTATTTGCATGGTAATTAAGATCAATATTAGTATCAATCCATTCCCCTTTAGTAGCACTATGATATATTTTGTAATTACTCTCTTTTGTAAATGGATATGAGCCTAAATATTGGTAAGAGTTGTAACTTAGCAGTGAAGATATTTCCCATTTGGAATTTAATTTTTTTTGATAATTTATATTAAAATAGTTATACTCATCCTCTTTATTTAAATCTTTTGAATTAAAATCTGTGTTGTATGGTGCTGTTGGAATATCTTTTTTTAGTTTTTTATGGGATAGTTCTATTTTAAAATTAGATATATCTGCTTGAATGTAAAGATTATTTACTACTTGTTTGTCTATATTGTTGCTTTTTGCATCAATCTCTTTAAAATATATATCTTCACCACTACTTTTATAGTGATTCGCACTCATGAGTATACTATTTCCATTTTTGAATTGGTGTGCAAATGTTATGTACTCTTGATCTGTATTTTGTTGTGCTAAGGTGACTCCTAAATCTACATTTTGAAACTCTTTTGAATCTTTTGTAATAACATTTATTGTCGCAAAAAAAGCACTATTTCCATGTATTGAAGAGTTTGCTCCTCTTACTATCTCTATCTTTTCTATTAAATTCATAGGAATAGGGAAACCTCTACCGATAGAGGCACTTTGATAGAAGTTATTATTTATTTGGTGTCCATTGATAAGAAGAGCTATTTTATTATTATAATCACCTATTGCTCCAAAACCACGCACTCCTATATAGTCATGATCTCTATCGTTTGTATGATAAAAGCCACTTTGATTTTTAAGTGCATCGCTAATAGTTTGAAATTGATACCGTTTTATATCATCTTTTGTGATAATTGTGACAAGAGAGGGAGCTTCTGTAATAAGTTGTAGTTTTTTGGAAGCACTATAAACTTTATCAATCTTGACATTCATTAAATTTTCAAAATCTAAAGTAAGGAGCTCTTTTGTTGATAGTTTTGTATCTTGTGCGAAAAGTATATGTTTTGAAAGTAGTAGTATACCTGTCAAAAAAATGAATTGTCGCATTATAAAGCCCTTTTATTTCGTCATATTTGCATATCGGCATATTATTAGAATTTTTAAAAAATAATTATTGTTTAACCTTTAGTGCTTATAAATTGGTAAAAAACTACATCTTAAATTTTATTTTAGTTAAAATATTTTATATTATTGCTATAATAATTAAAATATTTTAAAGGTGTGCCGTATGAAAAAAACTTTTTTATCTTTTATTGTGTTGGGTCTTTTATCAACTTTATTATCTAATGAGATTTTGGTTAATGATAAAAGTAAGGATTTACAGATAACAATTTATAGTCAAGGTATTGGGTTTGTAAAGGAGAGAAGAGAATTTTATATACCAAATAGTGATGAAACTATGTTGTCTTTTGTGGGTGTTCCCAAATCTATTATTATAGATTCTGTAGTTCCTCTATTTTCTAACCCTCATACGGTACTCTTTTCCCAAAGTTTTGAACATAATATTATTAATTATCAAACAATACTTGAATATTATAAAAAACATGGTCTATATATAAACTTTTATGAAATACAAAAAAATTTAAAAGAGAGAGTTTTCTCTTCAGGTAGAGTTCTTTCTCTATTTGGCAATAGGGTAACTATACAAAAAGAGAGTGGGGCGATTGTAACTGCTCTAGTTGATGATATTGTATTTAATAAGCGTTCTACTTTTGTTGAGAGATCAGATCCTTCTCTTACATGGAGAATAAAATCTCAAAAAGGTAATCAAAGTGTTGTCCTACACTACCTGACAAATAATATCTCATGGTTGGCAAATTATACTCTTAATTTAGCTGAAAAAGCCTCTCTTCGTGGTTGGATTAATATTGAAAATAGTACAGGAGTTGTTTTTAAAAATGCTAAAATATCTTGTTTTGCAGGAGAGGTCAATAGAGCTTATAATGAGCCTCCTCGTCTTATGCAAAATTATATGAAGAGAGAGTCTGACTCTTTAGAGATTAAAGAGGAGTCTTTGAGTGGCTATCACCTTTATAAAATTCCATTTAAAGAGACACTCTTTCAAGGAAGTAAACAGATTAATTTTATTGATAAAGCAGATGTAAATTATAGTGAGTATGCTTATGTAGATATGTATATTCCCACACATCAAATTTATGGAGTAGAAAAGTTTACTTTTGAACATATTGTAGAGTTGGATAATAGAGAAGTAGATGGTTTAGGAGTTGAATTGCCCAAAGGAAAAATAAGAGTTTTCTCAAAAGATAAATCTCAAGAATTACATTTTATTGGGGAAGATTATATTAATAATTTATCTAAAGGAGATAGATTAAAAATTAATGTTGGAAAGTTTTTTGATGTTAAGGGAGAGATAAAACAGATTATTTTTAAAAGTTCACATAGAAAATCAAAAGAGCATCTTCTTACTAAAGTGGGTTACTCATTGCATAATAAAGATGTTGAGTCTAGAGTTATTAAAATGATGCTCCATTATGAATCAGATCAGAGACATAGAATAAAATCAAATTGTAAATCACCTTGTAAAAAAGAGAAGATAGATTCTAGTAGTTATCTTTATACAATTAAATTAGAAGCAGGAGAGAAGTATAATTATACTTTAGAATATGAATTAAATCCGTTTTAGGAGGACTTTTATGGATAATAATAGATATTTAATTGATATTGCAAAAGATGCAATTTTGGAGGAGTTTGAAGCTCATCAGATAGTAGATAGGAGTCTGCTTTTGAAAAAGTATCCGGCTCTATCTCGTAAAGGTGCTGTTTTTGTAACTTTGGAAAAAGATAAAAATCTTCGTGGTTGTGTTGGTTCTCTTATTGCTCATAGGACTCTTTTAGATGATATTATTAGTAATGCTAAATCGGCTGCTTTTAGAGATAATCGGTTTAGACCTTTGAGAAGAGATGAGTTTGATGATAGAAATTTTAGTGTTGAGATCTCAATTTTGAGTGAACCTAAATTGCTTAGATATAAAGATGCTAAAGATTTATCAAAAAAAATAAGACCTCAAATTGATGGTGTAATTTTGAAATATGGTCGTTATCAAGCTACTTATTTGCCTCAAGTTTGGGAACAGTTGCCTAGATTTGACTATTTTTTTACAACTCTTTGTAAAAAAGCTGGATTAAATGGTAACTGTTTGGAGATGCACCCTGAAATTTATCTATATCAAGTGGAGAAGATATCATGACTAAAAGAGATGCTAAAGCAAGAGGATCATTTTATCCTTATAAGTGTGCTGATATTAATAAGATGATTCAAGCTTTTAATAGTGACTTAGATAATAGAATTAGAGATAAAACTATTTTAAGTTGGAAGCCAAGAGCAATTATTGTACCTCATGCAGGATATGTATATAGTGGATTTACTGCAAATTTTGCTTATAGATTGTTGGCAAATAGTGGGGCTAGAAGAGTAATTGTAATTGGTCCTAGCCATAGAGTTGCCTTTAAGGGTATAAGTGTTGGTGAGCAAGATTTTTATGAATCACCTTGTGGTGATCTTGAAATTGATCAAATATATATTCAAGAGATGAAAAAACATTTTATATTAGGTTCTGAAAAAAATGCACATAAGTTAGAACATAGTACAGAGACTCAAATGCCATTTATCAAACATTATCTTCCTAAAGCTAGAGTTGTTGAGCTTATTTATGGGGATGTAGATTATAGAGATCTAGCAATGCTCTGTTATGAACTTTTGAAAGATAAGAGTAATGTGGTTGTAATTAGTACAGATTTGAGCCACTTCTATTCTCAAGATAAGGCTGAAGAGTTGGATAAAATCTGTATGAATGCTATATTAAATAGAGATGCTTCTAATATGGACAGGGGGTGTGAAGCATGTGGAAAGATTGGAGTAAAAGCTATTTTAGAAGTTGCTAAAAAATCAAATCTAAATATAGAACTTTTAGATTATACAACAAGTGCTAGTTATAATAATGATACAAAAAGTGTTGTGGGATATGTAAGTGCTGTGATTGGATAAGTTAAAGTAAAAAAATAAAAATCCGATATCCTGCAAAAGGCTTGTTTATAAAGTTGAAAAAGTGGAGTTGTAATATGGGATATCGATTTATATATTTTTGGGTTTTAGCTTTTGGTTTAATCATAAGTTTTAGTGCTTGTGGTGGTGGTCACAAAGATAGTGGTGATCAAAAGAGTGAAATAGATAGTAATATAGCTATGCACATGAGAAAGGATAGTAAAGATCCTGTTCTTCACATTGGTCATTATAGTAGAAATTTACAAGATAATGATTTTGATTTGAGCAGTGTTGATTGGGAATATGATAATCTTGAAGGTCTCAAGATCCATGTAGATCAAGAGTATCTATATCTAAAATTTACTCATAATAGTCTATCGTCGAATATACAATTTTTTCTAGATATTGATGATAATCCTCATACTGGAAACAGAAGTGAGGGTGGTGCTGATTATATGGTTGAAAATGGTCATCTTTATGAGTCCACAGATATAAATAGCTGGGGATGGAAAAGTATAGGTGCTGTAAAAAGTGTTATTAAAGTGGGTCAGAGTGACTCTATTGCTATAAAACTATCTGAGCTTAAAAATAAGAGTATTGTTTTTAAAGCTAATGCACAAGCACTAAATGAAAATTGGTCACCCTCTGTTATGTCTCCATTTGATGGTAGAAAATCTATCTATACTGATAAACATACTATTGATTGGGAAAAAGTTGCTATTTACTCCACAAATGGTGATAAAAAAGTCAAAATATTTGATACTGATGATAATATATATATTTATGTAGAACAAGGTAACTTTCCAGCTCATATACAAATTTATATAGATAGCGATAATAACCCTTTGAGTGGCTATACTAGTAGCAGCTGGAGTAATTTTGGTAGAGATTATCTTATAGAAGATGGTTATCTATACCGTTATAATGCTACAGAAGGTTGGGGTTGGGAGTTTATAGATACTATACAAAAAATTAGAAAAGAGGCAGATAGAGCAACTCTCGAAATTACAATTCCCAAGAAAAAGTTGGAGAATTATACTCAAAAAATAAAAGTAGGGATACAGACAAATAATAAAACTTGGAGTGATACTATATTATCTCCAAAAGGTGAAGTTTCTGAGTATATATTAAAGCCTTTAGAAGATAAAAATTATATAGAGATTAGTGAAGTTATGGCAGCAAATAGTCATACAATTTTGGATCCTGATTATTTTCAATTTTCAGATTGGATAGAGTTACATAATAAGAGCAATCATGATATTGATATTAGTGGGTATAAACTAAGTGATACATTAAATGTTCCAAAATGGACTATTCCAGAAGGTACGACAATAGCAGCTGATGGATATATGCTTATATGGGCTGATAAAAAAGAGAATGAAGATAATATTGAAAAATCTCTGCATTGTGATTTTAAACTAAAAATGAATGGTGAAGCAGTAGCTCTTTTTGATAAAAATGAGAAACAGATATATGCATTTGAGTATTTAAAACAAGCACCTGATCTATCTGTAGCTATACAAAATGGTGAAGAGGTTTATATGAATCCAACACCGGGTATGAGTAATGGACAGATTTATAATAGTGCTATTCTTTCAAAAAAACCTACCTTTTCTCTTGAAGAAAGCTTTTATCCTATAGCTAAAACATTGGTATTGAGCTCTTTAGAAAATAGTACAATATATTATACCTTAGATGGTTCTATTCCTACTATAAATTCAAAACAATATTCAGAAGAAATTTCTATAGATAAAACTATGTCAGTTCGTGCAATAAGTGTAAGAAATGGAAAATTTGCAAGTAGTGTTGTAACTAAAAGTTATGTTATTGGTGAAGATATAGATATGCCAGTAGTTGTCATCTCAACAGATGATAAGTATCTTAATGATGATACGATTGGAATTTATACAGTTGGTACTAATGGTAAAGATTTGGGAGAGTGTGGAAATGATAATCCTATAGTGGCAAACTATGTTCAAGAGTGGGAGAGATCTGCACATATGACATTTTTTGAAGAGGATAAAAAAGCTGTTTTATCTCAAGATGTAGGTATTAAAATTAGTGGAGAGTGTTCAAGAGCTCATGCTCAAAAGTCATTTCATATAAAAGCAGATGATAAATATGGTAAAGGTAAATTCTCTTATCAGATTTTTCCAGATAAAGATATCAAAAAATTTAAAAGATTTAAACTAAGAAATGCTGGTCAAGATTTTATTAAAGCACATATGAGAGATGCTCTAATTCAAACTATTACCAAAAATCAGATGAATTTAAATTATGAAGCTTATCGTCCTTGTGTTTTATTTTTAAATGGAGAGTATTGGGGAGTGTATGGTATTCGTGAAAAGTTAGGAAAAGAGTATCTAAAAGAGAATTATGGTGCAAAAAAAGTAGATCTTCTTGAGGGTGACTCTCTTATTAAAGAGGGTAGTGCTGACTCTTATATTGAGTTGAGTGATTATTTGAAAATAAATTCACTTGAGAGTGATGAAAATTATGATTATGTTGCCTCTAAAATAGATATAGATAACTATATTGATTATTTGATTGCAAATATCTATTCAGGTAATATTGATAGAGCTGGATCTAATTTGACCTATTGGAAAGAGAAAAGAGAGGGCTCAAAATGGAGATGGTTATTACATGATACAGATTTTGGATTTGGATTATATAGTAACTATGGGGTAGAACATAATGCCTTAGAGATGGCTACAGCTGCAGATCAAGATAGTTGGCCAAATCCTGCATGGTCTACCCTCCTATTTAGAAAACTTTTAGAGAATAGTGGCTTTAAGAGTAAATTTAAGGAGCGTTTTGTTCAGCATCTTGATACAACTTTTTTACCACAAAGAGTAATGGGTATTATTGATCAAATGGCTCTAAAAATAGATCCACAAATAGAGCGACATATTGATAGATGGAGAATAAATGATAAATATAGTTATGCTGTTAATAGTAAAGAGGATTGGCAACAACATATTGAAAAATTAAAAGATTATGCTCTTAAGCGTCCAGATATTATAAAATTGCAACTAGATACATTTTAGGGATAAAACTTTATTTTCTAATAGTCGATCTTGTATTTGTGTTTTAATATTAAGGAACTAAATATGAATTTAAAATATATATTATTATTCTTACTCATGGGGTTATTATCGTCTTCTCTTATGGGTGATGGTACGCCCTCTGGTACAGATGTCCGTAACCAAGCGACACTCTCATTTGGGGATGATGAGAATGCTCTTGTGGATATTGTTTCTAATGTAGATAATTTTGTTGTTGATACAAAAATAGATTTAGTTGTATCTACATTGGATGTTTCAGCTGTGCAGACTCAACTTGGTAAAGTATCTGTTGTTTTGAAGTTTAAAGTAGCTAATCAGGGAAATAGTATTCAAGATTTTAGTCTCTCCTCTTTGCGTTCTTCTAATAGAGCTTTTGGAGTAAAAGATAATTTTGATGCAGAGAATATACGAGTTTTTGTAGATGTAAATAATAATGGTCAGTATGATGAGGGGGATGATGCCACCTATATTGATGAGCTAGGTATAGATGAGGAGAAGGTAGTCTTTATTTTAGCTGATATGCCAAGTAGTGGTATCGCTGATGGTTCTATTGCTGTTTATGATCTTCAAGCACAAGTTGCAAAAGGTGGAGCCATTGGACTTCAAGGTGATGATATTATTAGTGATGATAGGGATAAAGAGGATAATCCATTGACTGTGCAGATTGTTTTTGCTGATGGTGAAGGTTCTGTAACTGGAGATACTCCAAAAGATGGTAAACATTCAAGTGTAGATGCTTTTAAAATATCGATAGCAAATATGTCTATTCAAAAAAGTTCTGTTGTCATAAGTGATCCAATTAATGGTAATACAAATCCAAAAAGAGTACCTGGTGCTTTGATTAGACACTGTATTACTATTAAAAATAGTGGTAGTGCTGATGTGAAATATGTAAATATATCTGATGACATTGATGAGAGTAAATTTGATATATCTAACTTTACAAAGACTGATATTCGTATTTACTCTTTGAGTGAACCATTTAGTTGTTCGAGTGCAAGTGAAAAAGCCACAATTTCAAGCAATGCAATAATTAACTCTAGCAATGGTAATATCAAGATCAGTCTTGGAGGAGTATCTGCAAATAGTGCAAAAAGTATCTACTACGATCTTTCAATTTTCTAAAAATAATCTTCTCTTTGCATGGCATAAAAATTGCTATGTAAAGAGAGATGAAATCTTTTATATTTTTAATCTATCTTATCTTTTTTTATACAGATCTCTACTCTAAAGGAGTGAGTGCTGCTACTGTAATATCTAGTAGTGCTTCATTGAGTTTTTCTATCAATAGTGTAGAACATACTATTAAAAGTAATACAATGATAGATATTGTTGAACAACTAATAAGTGTGAGTGTTGTCTCACTGGATGCTCAAAATGTTGTGATAAAAAAGGGATCTTCTAATCAAGTTTTATCTTTTAAAGTAAGTAATATAGGTAATGGTAACGATAGTTATAAATTATTATATGTTCATGATGAAAAATCTATATTTGATATGAAAAATATCAAAATATATATAGATAATAATCATAATTTTTTTTTTGATGAAGATGATAATGAGGGAGATAGTATTACTCTTTTAGAGGATGAGAGTAGAGCAGTTTTTATTGTTGCTGATACTCCTCATGACGCAGATCTTGATGATGGAAGTAGTAGTACTATTATCTTGAGTGCTATATCCAAAATCGGCGGTTCTGGTATACGAGGCAAGATACATAAAAAAAGAGGGATAAAGGGTGTTGATGCTGTAGATGGCTTAAATGGTGGAGTAGGAAAAGCAGAGGGTACTTATCTATTTCGACTAGATAGTGAGGTTTTACTTACTAAATCTGCCTCTTTTGATGATGAAAAATTAGTTTCAGGTTCTATTATTAGTTATGAAATTAATCTATCCATTGCAAAAGATAGTGTTGTTTGGGATTTGAAAGTGGTTGATGATATTCCTAAATATACTACTTATGAGAGAGATAGTTTGAGGTTAAATGGTACTTTTTTGAGTGATGAGTATGATGATGTGGATATTGGATATTTTGATTGTAAAAAAAATAGAGTAGTTCTATCTTTTGGTTGTCTAAAATATCCATCTATCCAAAATATTAAATTTGATGTAAGAATAAAGTAGAGGAAGGTATATATGAAAAAAATTTTAGGTCTAGTTTTTATTTTAGTTCTGTTTGTAGAGGCGAAACAATCTATTACATTAGTTTCAAAATCTTTTAAAGAGGTTATTGAATTGGATAAAAATGGAAATAGAGTAGTTAAATTGGTAGAGATTAAAAAGATATTGCCCAAAGATGTAGTGGTCTATAAAAATTTTATCTCTAATAATGGCAAAAAAGAGGCTAAAAATATGGTTTTAAATAATCCTATTCCTAAACATACAGAGTATATTGAGGGTAGTGCAAAATGTAAAAACTTGTGTAGGATTCTGTACTCTGTTGATGGTGGTAAGGTTTTTGATGATGCTTCAAAATTATTAATTAAAGATGGTGACTCTTCTAGAGTTGCTTTGGCTCGTGAGTATACAAATATTCGTTGGATTTTGGAAGAGGGATTATTTTCCAAATCTACTACAGAAGTTAGTTTTAGAGTCAAAGTAAAATAGATGTATGAGAGAGATAAATTTTAATAAATATTTTCTAGTATTTTCTATTTTTATCTCTTTTGGCTCTCCTCTTTTTGGCTCTTTATTAGCAATAGAGAATCAGGCAAAAGTATATTATGTTTTTGATGATAAGAAGAGAAAGAGTTTTTCTAATATTGTAAAAACTCAAACGACAATTATGAATAGTAGTAAATTGGAGTTTTTTAAATACTCTTCTCATAGTAAACAATTTATACAGATTCCAGATAATAATTATAGTATAGATGCTACTGTAGATGGTAGATTTTTGTCTATCAACTCCCCTTTTTTTTCAAAAATATTGCCAGTTGTGAGGTGTGAGGTTTTTAAGAAACGAGATCCTATTATTATTGCTCTAACAAGTCCATATCTAAATAGAAAGAGTGGTTGTATAGAGTCTGTAAGGATCAGAATATCTAATGGTGATAGAGATAAGGAGGTGATTGAGCTTATTGAGAGTGAAAAGGATAGTGGTATATTTGTGGGATATATTCCCTCAACAACTCTCAAAAAAGATAGAGAAAAGATAGATGGAAAAATTTATCTTTATGATAATGCCAAAATAGTGGTAGATGTTTTGAGTGATAAAAAGTCTAAAAATAGGGATGTTTTTATATTAACTAAATCAATGCGAGTTGAAAATAGTTTGAATACTTTAGATAGTAGTAGAGATGAATATATTTGGATTGTAAATCAACCTAATAAAAATACCGCTTCATTGGGTGAGTATATTCAATATAATCTTACTATTTCAAATAGTGATTTATCTGCTAAAAATATACTTTTCAAAATTAGATTTCCTCATGGATTGAAATATATAAGCGACTCAATTATTATAGATAATCAAAAAATTTCACCAAAAAAAGTATCTTATAGAGAGGGTGTTTTAGAAATTCTATTTGATGAGGTTCCAGATAGATTATACCTAAGTTATATAGCAAAAGTGAGTATTGCTTCTAAAAATAGATTAGAGAGTAGAGTTGAAGCTTATCACAAAAAAGAGAGAATCTCTAATATTTCTAAATCTTCAATTACCATTGAAAGAGAACTTGATATTTATAAGTCATTTATTATTGGCTCATTCAAATGTACCAATAAAACTGTTTTAAAGGGGATTAAGGTTTATCTTGAAGATGGTACTTATACTCTATCTGATGAGAAGGGAAAGTACCATTTTGAAGGTATTAAAAAGGGTACTCATGTTGTTCAAGTTGATACTACAAGTTTGGATAGTGTTTATAAAATCAAAAATAGTTTTTCAAAAATTGTTAATTTATCTTATGGTGGGATAAGAGGTGTTGATTTTGATTTGGAAAAAAAGTCTAAAAAAGAGCAAGAAAGTATTAAAAAAATAGATAGTTACTCTTATAAAATGGATATCAAAAAAATAGAAAAAATGCCAAAATTTAGTAGTTTGAGTATACCCAAAAAGCCAAAGAAGCCAAAAATTTTATGGCCTCCAAAAGATTATGTTCCATCTATGCCCTCTCTCAAAATTGCACTACTACATAAGATAGATGATAAACCAAAACTCTATCTCAATCATGAAGAGGTTGATATTTTGAACTTTGATACTATGATCTATTCAAAAGATAAAAAGTGGGCAATTAGTATCTATAAAGGGGTTGATCTTATTGGTGGAAATAATTTGATCGAAGTTTCATTATCAAAAAAATCTCTTAAAAGAGATATTTGGTTCTCTACTATTCCTGTTAATGCTGAAATTATTGAGTCAAAATCTTATCTATATGCAGATGGTGTACACTCTCCTGTAATTGCTGTAAAGTTTTATGATGAGAGTGAGCGATATATTAGAAATGGTGTACAAGGTATTTATAGTATAGAAGAACCATATAGGTCTATCTCTTCAGTAGAAGCAATGCAAAAAAACCCTCTCTCTTCTACCAAAATAAAAGATAAATATGTAATTGTATCAGAAGGGATTGCCTATCTTAAATTGCAACCCACAACTATTTCTGGTGAACTTAAATTGCATTTTAAGATGCACAATAGAGACTATATCCTCAAGACTTGGATCAAGCCAAAGAGTAGAGATTGGATTATGGTTGGTTTTGGTGAGGGAAGTGTTGGATATAAAATTATCAAAGATGCAATGAAAGGGATAAAAAGAGATGATAAATTTTATCATGAGGGAAAATTATCTTTTTTTGCTAAAGGAGAGATTGGTCAAGATGTACTTCTGACTCTTGCTTATAATAGTTCAAAAAGTAAAAATACTTCGCTTTTTAATTATGTTAAGCCTTTGGATTATTATACTATTTATCAAGACTCTTCTATTGTCAATCATGAAGCTTCAAGTCGAAAAAAGCTCTATATAAAAATAGAAAAAGAGAAGTTTTACCTTCTATTTGGAGATGTGGATAGTGGCTTAGATGTTAGTGAATTATCTAAATATAGAAGAGTTTTTAATGGTATTAAATCGGAATATATGGGTAAAAAATATTCATATAATATTTTTGTAAAAGATAGTAAACATCTATTCAAAAAAGATGAGATACGCTCAAATGGTACAAGTGGATATTATTATCTTTCAAAAAAAAGTGTTGTAGAAAATTCAGAACAAATAGCTATTGAAGCAAGAGATCGTTATCGAGATGAAAAAATTATTAAGAGAGAGATGCTCAAAAAAGATATTGATTATAGTATAGATTATCTACTTGGAAGAGTCTATTTTAAAGAACCGATTTTTAGTCAAGATTATAGAGGTAATCCTCAATTTATTGTTGTTGATTATGAGATAGAAGGAGATGGAGAGGGAAAATATAGTTATGGTGGAAGAGTGGCTTCTAAATTTGTAGATAATAGAGTTGAAATTGGTGCAACTTATATAGCACAAAATCAAGCTCTACGAGATGAGAAATTATATGGAGTAGATACAAATATAAAATTTAGTAAAAAATTAACTCTCAAAGCTGAATATGCTCAAAGTAGTAAAAAAATAGAAGATACAAAGAGCAGTGCGAATGCTTATCTATTTGAACTCTCTCGTGATGGAAAGCTTAGTAAATCAAAATTTTATTTTAGAGAACAAGATGAGAATTTTGGATTAGATCAACAAAGTAACTCTCTGAAGAGAAGTCAAAAATTAGGAGTAGATTGGATTCTTAACTATTGGCGAAGGGTTGGAGTAAAATTATCAATTTATAGTGATAAAGATTTATCAACTTCATTACTTACAAAAGTTGGTCAGTTAAATGTTAATTATGAAAAGAGGGAGCTTTTATCCTCTATAGGATACCGTTTTAGTAACTCTAATTTAGAAAAAAACTCTCAGATCTTAAGTTCAATATCCAAAAAATTTAATCAAAATAGAGTCAAAACAACACTAAGTTATGACTATTCACTTACTCATTCAACTGATGCTTTCCCTACTATGTTAATGGCTGAGATTGGGTATTCTCTAAGTAACTCCACAGATATATTTATGAGATGTGAAGATTCAAAAGGTGATAAAACGGATCTATCTGAAATTCTATTTGGTATAGGAGATAAACTTTGGAAAGGGGCTTTTTTTGATAGTTCTATATCTTTAGCAAAAAAAAATGGTGATAATAGAATTTTTAATAATTTAGGATTAGTACAAAATTGGCAATTTAATAAATATCTAAGAGTTAGTGCAAGTGTAGAGAATCGAAAAACTATTACATCAGATGTTGAGGTAAAAGAGGATTTTATAGTTTATAACTCATCTATCAATTATAGTCCAACTAGTTGGAACTACAATCTCAAAGGTGAATATAAAAAGACAAAAGCTAAAAATATTGCTAATATCTCATGTGGTGTATATAGACAATTAAAAGATGAGATAGGAGTCTTATTGGGAGCCAAATATATAGATAAAGCAATAGATACAAATTTGGCATTTGTCTACAGACCAGATAGCTTAAATATGGCATTTTTGAATATATTTAGGTTTTTACATAAGGAGAAGTCTGATAAATTTATCAATAATATAGTCACATATTATAGATTCTTAGATAATCTTGAACTCTCTTCACAGTTTGGAATGAAGTATTTACAAGATGATATAGATCATAAAAAATATAAAAGTATGTTAACATTTTTGGATACAGATATTTTATATGAGATAAATTCAAAAGTTGATTTTGGTATGAATGGTGGATATTTATATGATTATAGTTCTAAAGCTGTAGATTTTACTTTTGGTTCTCATATTGATTATAATGTATTAAAAAATAGTTGGTTATCTCTTGGATATAATTTTAGAGGTATTAGAGATTTGGATTTTTCAGGATATAAATATCGAGAAAAAGGGGCTTATTTAGGTTTTAAAATCAAATTTGATCAGGTTAGTTTAAAGGATCTAATATCTTTATTTTAACTTTTTTTACAGAATGTCGATATAAATCTGAATAGGTAAAAAATTAATTGTATGAAATATCAAATATTAAATAATTTGAATTATTAAAAATTAGAAAAAATTATTCACATTTATTTCACATTATTTGGTTAAAATACGAATAATTTTTAAAAAATTGAAAATTATAAACAACTATTAAATTGTATTGAGGCTTTTCCGTATAGAACTATTGAAGCACACAATATTGCTATAGTTGTATTTTTAAGGAGTATATTATGCAAACAGTAACAATAGTCATTAATGAGTCAACTCAAGATTCAATTGTTTTAGTAGGTGGATGTAACGAAAAAAATTTAATCAAAAAACATTTTAAAAAGACAAGACCCGAACTAACCGATTATGGATATCATTTTAGATATAAGGGTGCAGATTATAGAGCTATTAAAGCTAATCACTATGTTTATTAGGTTGCAAACCTAATAAACATAACCAATTATGAGTGATAGTTTGGAGCCTCTTTTGTGATAGTTACATCATGAACATGACTCTCTTTTAGTCCTGCGGCTGTTATCTCTACAAATTCTGCTTTTTCTTGGAATGTTGCAATATCTTTTGCCCCAACATAACCCATAGATGCTCTTAGACCACCGATAAGTTGGTGGGCGACTGTGCTCATTTTCCCACGATATGGAACCATTCCCTCTATTCCTTCAGGTACAAGTTTATCTGCTGCTGTTCCCTCTTGAAAATAACGATCATTACTACCTTTTTGCATAGCACCAATACTTCCCATACCTCTGTATGTTTTATATTGCCTACCTTGATACATAATCACCTCTCCGGGGCTCTCTTCAGTTCCTGCTAGTAGACTTCCAATCATGATTGCACTAGCTCCTACTGCAAGGGCTTTGGCCACATCTCCTGAGTATTTGATTCCTCCATCTGCAATTATTGGTATACCATATTTATCTGCCTCTTTGGCACATGATTCAATAGCTGTAATTTGAGGTATACCCACTCCTGCAACAATTCTTGTTGTACAGATACTACCCGGTCCAATACCAACTTTGACAGCATCAGCACCAGCTTCGATAAGAGCTTTTACTGCTTCTGGTGTCGCGATGTTTCCTGCGATAATCTCTACTTCAAATTTAGATTTAATCTCTTTGACTGTATCTAATATTCCTTTTGAGTGTCCATGAGCTGAGTCTAAAACTAATACATCTACACCAGCATTGATAAGAGCTTGAGCTCTATCTATTTGACCTACACCTATTGCTGCACCAGCTCGAAGTCTTCCATATTTATCTTTATTTGAGTTTGGAAAATCTTTTCTTTTTTTGAGATCTTTGATTGTGATAAGTCCAGATAAAATTCCGTTTTCATCTACAAGTGGTAATTTTTCTATTTTGTGTTGTTTGAAGATAACTTCTGCTTCATCTAATGATATATCTTTGTGTGCTGTGATTAGCGGAGCTTTTGTCATAAGTGTATCAACTTTTTGACTATAATCTGTCTCAAATCGTAAATCTCTATTTGTTAAGATACCAACAAGTATATTATCATCATCAACAACAGGAAAACCAGATATTTTAAAATCTGCCATGAGATCTTGTGCTACTTGAATAGTATCATAAGGTTTTAGATGTACAGGATCTTGAATAACACCACTCTCACTCTTTTTGACTCTCTCTACCTCTTTGGCTTGAGTTGTAATATCCATGTTTTTATGAATAATACCAATAGCACCAAGTCTTGCCATTGTTATAGCTGCTTTATGCTCAGTAACTGTATCCATTGCGGCAGATACAAGAGGTATATTTAGTTCAATGTTTTTTGTTAATTTAGATCTAATATCTACCTCTTTTGGAAGTACTTCAGAGTATTGCGGTATTAATAAAATATCTTCAAATGTTAATGCTTTTTGTCTTATTTTCATCTAAACTTTCTCTCCTTAGGCTAAGATTTGTTCTAAATTAAGAGCACCATCAAATAGTGTCTGCTCATTAAGTGCTTTTGCAATAAATTGTCCACCGATTGGTAGATTATCTTTGCTAGTTCCTATTGGAATAGAGATAGCGGGAAGTCCTGCTAAGTTAATAGCAATTGTATATATATCACTCAGATACATATCTAATGGATCTTTTTTACTACCAAATTCAAATGCTGGAGTTGGTGTTACTGGTGTAAAGATTAGATCAGCCTCTTCAAAGATTGCATTAAACTGATCTTGTATTAGATGTCTAGCTTTTTGTGCTTGAATATAATAAGCATCATAATATCCACTACTAAGTACAAAAGTTCCAAGAAGTATTCTTCTTTTTACTTCATCTCCAAAACCTCTGCTTTTAGTTTGTAGATACATATCTTTTAGACTCTTTGCATCCATATCACGATTACCATATCTTACACCATCATAACGGCTAAGATTTGTACTAGCTTCTGCTGTTGCTACGATGTAGTAGGTAGCAACATCATATTTTGAGTTAATCATATTTTTGTAGATAATTTTATGTCCAGCCTCTTCAAGAGCTTTGATAGAGTCTAACATAGCTGATTTTACTTCATCTCCTGCTTCATCAAGATAGTTTTCAATTACAGCAATAGTAAGTTTACGACTACTATCAAGCTTATCACTCACTTTTATATGTTCAATATTCATACTTGTAGAGTCTTTACTCTCATGACCTGCTAATATATCATAAAGGATTGCTGCATCTTCTACATTTTGAGTGATTGGTCCAATTTGATCAAGGGAGCTTGAAAAGGCATTTAATCCATATCTACTTACTTTTCCATAAGTTGATTTCATACCAACACATCCACAAAAAGCAGCAGGTTGACGAATACTTCCACCAGTATCACTACCAAGAGCGGCAATAGCAATTCCTGCACCTACAGCAGCGGCACTTCCTCCACTACTTCCCCCCGGTACCATTTTGGGATTGTGTGGATTTACTGTTTTTCCATAAAATGAAGTTTCAGTTGAGCTTCCCATCGCAAACTCATCCATGTTACATCTTCCAAATGGGGATAGATTATTTTGTACCATTTTATCAATTACTGTTGCATTATATGGAGCCACATATCCTTGTAAAATATTAGAAGCACATGTAACATTCCAGCCTCTAACTTGAATATTATCTTTTACTGCAATTGGCACACCAGAACCATATTCGTTGATGGCTTCACCTGTAAATTGTTCTACATAAGCTCCAATACTTTGGGCATCTTTTATCTTTTTTGTTAAATCTTTTTTTAGTTCTATAAGCTCTTCTTGTGGTAATCTAAGAGCCTCTTTTAGCGTAATCAAGGGCTTGTCCTATCTCTAAATTTTAGGCATTTTATCGAAAGATTAATAAAAGTTGTTCTAGTAGTTATCTGATTAACTACTTAATAAATTCAATATATTAAAGTTTGATAAAAAAGATTAATTCTTAATAAATAATTAATATATTCTTTACTATCATTAAATGTAAGTGGAGGTATTAGATGTTGAAATTTTTTATGTTAATAATAGCAGTGACACTCTTTAGTTCAGAGGTGTTTTATTATGAATTTGGAGAGAAAGTTTTTTTGAGTAAGCTCCCTATCTCAAAAAGTTCTACTTCTGACATTGTATATTATAAGACTAGAAATGGTTCTAGAATAGGTGTAAGTAACAAAATTCTTGTTAAATGTAAAGGAACTTCAGAAGTGTGTAAAAAACTTTTTGATATGAAATCAATTTTGAAGGTTGAAAAAATTTCTAATACTATCTCTCTTGTGACAATTGAAAAAGATGCAGATATTTTTGAAATTTCAAATATTTTATCTCAAAAAGATGAGGTAGCATTTGCCCACCCTGATTTTATTAAGAAAAAAAGAAGAAGGTGAGAATGAAAATAGCTCTTTTATTAATAGCTTTAGTTTTTTTTATATCATGTGGTGGTGATAAGGCTAAGGATAGTAGTGGTAGTAAAGTTGTTGATCCTACTACTACTCCTCGCCCCCCTATTGAAGATACTCAGAGGGTGTTTTCATGTCCTACTGACACTTACATGAAATATTCATGGCATTTACACACATTAAATAATGCATTTGCTAAAAATTACGAGATTTTGCCAAATTCAGATATTAATATTTCAGCTGCATGGCAAGTTACGCGTGGAGAGGGTATTAAAATTGCTGTTATTGATGCAAATTTTGAAGTAGGACATGAAGATATAAAAGATAATGTTATAGATTATTATAATGTGGATAATAGAAATAGAGATGTCTCTAATAAAACAGATGATCCCTCTCATGGTACCTCTTGTGCTGGTTTTGCATCAGCAACTATTAATGGTAAAGGTACAGTAGGTAGTGCTCCTGAATCAAAATTAATACTTATTGCATTATGGGAAGATGAGTCTGATAGTGCAACAATTTATGCTTTTGAGTATGCAAAGAATCATGGTGCAAAAGTTATTAGTTGTAGTTGGGGCACAGAAAATGTTTCTGAGGCAGTAGCTAGTGAGATAGAGTCTCTCTATAAAGATGGAATTGTTGTTCTATTTGCTGTTGGAAATAATTCTCAAAATTTGGATGCATGGTGGATTAATGATGAATCGGAGCTCCCTTGGGTCATTGGTGTAGGTGCTAGCAACGAAAAGAGGGAAGTTGGATTTTATTCAAATTATGGAAAAGAGGTTGACATACTCGCTCCTGGTGGTAATATTTTTGAATCAGCTGGCTTAGTTGGTTTGGATGACAGTGGAGAAAAGGGAAATTCAGGTGCACAAAGAGGTATTTTAAATAATAATTATGCTTTTGTTAATGGTACTAGTTTTTCAACACCTCTTGCTTCTGGTGTGGCGGCTTTGATTTTATCTGCTAATCCATCTTTATCTCCTAAAGAGGTAAGATCTATTTTAATTAAAAGTGCTGATAAGATAGGTGATGGTAATTATAATGAGAATGGTTTTGATATGAGAAGAGCATACGGCAAAATTAATGCAGGTAAGGCAGTAAATATAGCTAAAGCTTTAAGCCATTAAAAAAAGGAGAAGCAATTCTCTTTTTTAATGGCTTGTTTATTTTTACCAGCGTCTCATTTCGGCATGACACTCCATACATTTTTTTGCAATTTTTGTGTAAGCTTGCATTGCTTGTGCATAATCTTTATCTTTGAATCTTGCTAACAAAGTAAATGATTTTTGATCAATTTTCCTGATAATTTTATTGGTCATTTTGACCATATTATTCATGTGTCTCTTCATGAAATCTTTCTCCTCCTCCTCTTCAACGGGAGGTTTCACACGCTTTACTGCATCTGAGAGATTATTTACAGCTATACTTACCATGTCGTAGTTATTGTAAAAAAAACCTGTTTGAATATCATTCATGGCATGTGCCATTTGTTGCATATCTTTGATTCTATCCTCTTTTGTATAGGGACCTGCCACAAGAAGAGTACCTGCTAATATAACACCGATGACGATTTTTTTCATAAAAACTCCTGTATATAATATAAATTTATGTTATTATATCAGGTTTTTAATTATGAATCAATGATTAAAAAAAGTTATAATTAAAAGAAGGACAAGTATGCAAAAAATTGATATTAATTCAGATGAATTTCAAGTAGAACTTGAAAAAACAGAAAAATTTACACAAAAAGTTTGTGATCAGTTTGGATTTGTTTATAATCCAAATGAAGAGGTAAACGAGGGTGTAACTATGGGATTAGCTCGCAATAAAATAATCTATGGTAAAAGATTTTGTCCATGTTTTATGGTAGTTGGTGAGACTAAAGAGGAGCAAAAAGAGGCTGATAATAGGATATGTCCATGTAAACCAGCTTTAGAAAAAGAGATTCCAGAGCAGGGTTATTGTCATTGTGGTATTTTTTGTACTCCTGAATATGCAAATAGTAAAGCTAAAGAAGATGCAATGGAAGAGGCAGTTCATCAGCACTCAAGAGGATTGACTAAAGAGGAAGCGGAAGTCTTAGTTAAAAAAGAGCAACTCGATGGAGATGAATTGGAGGCTTTGATTGAAGCTAGAGAGATTGGTATGGTTAAATTTACTCTTGTTGATGTTAGAGAAGAGATGGAATATGAGATGGCTCGTATTAAAGAGACAGATGTATTCGTTCCTACTTCAAGATTTTATACAGATATTGAGGATAAACTTGGTTCAAAAAAAGATGAACATTTGATTTTATATTGTCATACAGGAAGTAGAAGTTATCAAGTTCAATATGCAATGGGATCACTTGGATTTAAATCTATAGGGAATTTAACTTATGGAATTGTTAGCTATAATGGTGATATTATAAGCGGTAGATAGTCTACTTTTTTTTTAAACTTTTAGCCGAACCTAGCAAAATACCTATCCATTTTGTCTCAGGTTTGGCATCTAATGCTATTTTGATACTCAGTGTAATGGGGACAGATAGAAGCATCCCTACAGGACCAAATGTCCATCCCCAAAAGACTAAAGATAAGAAAACTACAAGAGTTGAAATTCCAAGCTCATCTCCCAATATTTGGGGTTCTGCAAAGTTACTAATACCATTATTTATTACAATATAGCTAATACTTACCCAAGTAAATGTAGATAAATCGCCACTAATCGCCGCTAATAGCAAGGCAGGTATTGCTGCTATTATTGATCCTATAGTTGGAATATAGTTTAATAAAAAAGCTAATAATCCCCAGAGAATAGGGTAGTCTATTTTAAATGTAATTAACATAATACTTACAAGTACCCCCGTTGTAATACTTGTAAGAGTTTTGATTAGAATATAGTGTTTGATATTAGATGTTATGCGTGTAAAAGGTAAAACTGATCTTTTGGAGTTTCCAGAAATGAGTTGTATCTTTTGGCTAAATGTATCATATTCAAAAAGCATAAAGGTAACAATAATGAAAATTAGAAGAGTGTATGTCAATATCGATCCTATATTTCCAATCGCTTGTGCTGTAAAATTAAATATATATGATGGATTGATATATCCCAAAACTTGCTCTTTTGGTATATTATAACCAAAACTTTTTATCCAGTTTAATATAGAAATCGCTGTGGATTTTAGCTTTTCTGTATATACTGGAATATCCTTAAGAAGTGCGTCAAAAGAGCTTGTAATTATATTTCCCAAAATTGTAAAAATAAGTATGATAATAGTCAAAACTATTAGATAAGAGATAAATTTTGGCACATGTTTTTTTCTAAGCCAAAACATTATTGGAGCAGTTATTATAGTTATAAATATAGATAGCAAAAAAGGTACAATAATTGCCTTTGCAAGATGTAATCCCATAATAACAATAACAAAAGATGCACTATATACCAGAATATGACCACTTTTGGTTGAATTTTTCATGTGGTCTCCTTGTATGAATTTTTGTTAGTATAGCATGAATTAAAAAAACATTTTTTTATACCAATGTTTTGTAGAGTGCGTCATGCTCTTGGACAGCTGCTCTAGTAGGCTTTGTTCTTAATGAAACATAGGTAATTTTGCCACTGGCATTAACTTTGCGTAAAACTGTTGCATAAACCCAATAATATCCACCACCTCTTCTAGCATTTTTGACATATCCAGACCAAAATCCTTTTGTTTTGATAGCATCCCATAATCCTTTGAATGCAATTTTGGGCATATCCGGGTGTCTAATAATATTGTGAGGTTGACCTATAAGTTCATCAATTTGGTAGTTTGCTACATCAGCAAAGGCATCGTTTGCATAAGTTATAACACCTTTGTGATCTGTCTCTGATAGTAAAAAATCATAATCGTATAATACTTCACCATCTTCTAAAAAAGTTAAATGTCTATTCTTGATTTTTGTCTCTACCATTTCCCACTCCTACGCTGATATAGCAGTAGTATCGTCAATAGTAGTTTAATTTTTAGGAGATTTAATCCTTACAGCAATAATCCCAATAGCAGTTATTATTAAAATAACTGCTATTGTTCCAAAGATAAAATTTAACTCTATTGGCTGTGAAAGATCAGGCATTAGTTTAGTACCTTATTACATCTTTCACATAGACTCTCTTCATTTTTGCTTCTATATTTCCAACATCTTGGACATTTAGCACGAGAGGCTGAAAGAATTTTGAATTTATCTCCATCTATTTCAAATGAAGCTAGTTCTCCATCTTCATCATGAGAGATTACTTTACTAACTGTAAACCAATCTTCTGCATCAACTCTCTCTAAAGAGGCTATTTTTTCAGATTTAGTTTGAATTACAAGTTCAAGTGTTGCTTTGATTTTTTTATCTTTTTTAAGAATATCAACTGCCTCAAAAAATTTCTCTCTAGCTTCTATCATATATTTTTCATCAAAATCAACTTCTACTCTCTCAAGTGGTTGATATAGAAGATCAAATACATCTTCACAATCATCTTTAATCACTTTTGGAGCATACTCCAAAACTTCATCTACTGTATATGTAAGAACAGGAGCCAAAAGAGTGAGCATCCCTTTTGTGATAATTGCCATAGCACTTTGAGCTGATCTTCTTATTTCATCATCTTTTGCATTACAATATAATCTATCTTTTGAAATATCCATGTGAATTCCACTTAATTCTACTGTGATAAAGTGGTTTAAAAGTGATAGACCTTTTGAAAATTCATAGATTTTAAAGTATGCTTCTACTTGATCAAAAACTGTTTTCGCTTTATTTACAATCCATTTATCAACAGTTCCTAGTTTTTCTAATGAAACTATTGCATCTAAATCATTTACATTTGCAAGTAAAAATCTGATGGTATTTCTTGTTTTTCTATATTGCTCTGCCATCTGTTTGAGTATATCATCACTGATCTTTTGATCACCCATATAATCAACCATACCAACCCAAAGTCTAAGAATCTCAACACCATATTTTTTACTTACATCATTTGGTGCGACAACATTACCTTTTGATTTGCTCATCTTTTTTCCATTGGCATCATTTGTAAAACCATGGGTGAGTAGATTTTTATATGGAGATTTTCCATTTACTGCTGAACTAACTAATAGTGAGCTTTGGAACCAACCACGATGTTGATCGCTACCCTCCAAATACATGTCTGCTGGATAATTTCCTGCATCATACTCTCTTGATTTTAATACTGCTTGCCAAGTTGATCCACTATCAAACCAAACATCTAAGATATCATTGACCTTTTCCAAATTATCAGGATTAAGTCCACTACCTGGATATAGAAGCTCTTTTATCTCCATTTCCCACCAAACATCTGTACCTTTTTGTTGAAAAATCATAGCAAGGAAATTGAGAACTTTTTCATCTAATATCACTTCGCCAGTAGTTTTATCTCTAAAAAATGCGATAGGAACACCCCAATCTCTTTGGCGTGAAATACACCAATCAGGTCTATTCTCAATCATGGAGTTTAATCTATTTTTACCAGTAGCTGGATAAAATTTGATATTTTCCATCTCTGATAGTGCTGTTTCTCTAAGAGTATTCTCTCCAGCTTTTTGATCCATTGCTATAAACCATTGAGCTGTTGCTCTATAGATTACAGGTTTGTGTGTTCTCCAACAAAATGGATAAGGGTGTCTAAATTTGGACATTTTAAGAAGTGAATCTCCCAAAAGTTCCAAAATAGGTTCATTAGATTTAAAAATATGCATACCAACAAATTTTTCTGGATTAGGAAGTAGTTTTTCTCTCACAACTGTCTCATCAAAAAGACCGCCATCATCTACAGGCATAACTACTTCAAGATTATATTTTAGTCCCACACGATAATCATCTTCACCATGTCCAGGAGCAGTATGAACACAACCACTACCACCATCCATAAGTACATGATCACCCAAAAGGATTTGTGATTTTCTACCATTTAGAGGGTTTATAGCAAAACAGTTTTCGATTACTTCAGCTTTGAAAGTTTTGATAATTTTTCCACTCAAAACCTCCTCTTCAATCATGCCCTCATATCTTGGTTTTGCTACTATCAAGTTATCACTTGTAAGAACATACTCTTCATCAGGATTAAAAGAGATTCCCATATTTGAAGGAAGTGTCCATGGTGTGGTTGTCCATATTACTACTGATGCTTTATCTACACCAAGTTTTGATTTGCCCTCTTTATCAAGTTCAAATGCAACATAAATTGAGTAATCCTCTTTCTCTTCATACTCTACCTCTGCTTCTGCAAGTGCTGTTTTGGCAGCCCATGACCAATATACAGGTTTACTTCTCTCTATAAGAAGACCTTTTTTGGCAATAGCACATAGTGTTCTAAAGATATCTGCTTCAAACTCATATTTCATAGTAAGATAAGGATTTTTCCAATCAGCTACAATACCGAGTGCTTTAAACTCATCTTTTTGAATATTTACAAATTTTGTTGCATGTTCACGACAAAGTCTTCTAATAGTTGCTTTTGGAAGTGTCTCTTTTTTTGCTGTTCCTAGTTTTTTTTCAACTTGTTGTTCAATTGGCAATCCATGACAATCCCAACCTGGTACAAAACGGATATTTTCGCCAAAAAAATAATGACTTTTTATCACAATATCTTTGAGAATTTTATTTAGTGCATGTCCAATGTGAATATTTCCATTTGCATATGGAGGACCATCATGCAGAGTAAAAGAGGCTTTCCCCTCCCTATTTTTTATCATTTTTGAATATACATCTCTATCCTCAAACCAAGCCTTATATCGTTTTGGCTCGTTTTGAGGAAGGTTCCCACGCATTGGGAAAGAGGTTTTTGGTAGAAGTAGACTATCTTTATAATCCATTATTGACGCTCCTAAGCTTAATTGCTCGCGATTTTAGCCAAAAAGTGCTTATATAAATTCATAATGTTTTTTTATAAACTCTAAATTCTTTATGACTTTATCAAAATACTTGTAGTTGTGCATACCCCCGTTGTACCTACTAATCATTGTAAAGTAGTCATAATATCTATCATTTAGCCATTTAATATATAGTGTGGCTAGTTTTATATTTAAGGAGTCATTTTCCATAAGTTCAATTGATAATTTTTTATCACTTAATTTACTTACCTCATGTAGATTATATATTTTTGCCACAAATCTAGCTGTAGGCACCTGAATTTGCATGATTCCCAATGAAGATTTTGTATAATCTTTGTAGTGGGATTTATGATCCCCAAGCCTTGCCATTCCTGCGTTTGTTTCTGTAAGGCATATTGCCATAAGTGTTTTCTCAAAAGTCTCTCCAGCATCGTTTGGATACTGTTGTGCGATCTCTTTAACCATTTTTAATGTTTCTATCTGATATTGACTCAAGGTTTTGGCATGTAATGTATGGTAAAATATTAGAAAAAATATTGATATTTTGAAGATATATTTCATTTTCATCCTTTAGTTATTCTTTGGTCGAATAGTATAAGAAAAAAAGCTTTAGTTAAACTTAAACGAAACTTAAATTAAATTGTCCAGTCCCTAAAAAGGTATTTTTTATGAAAAACATAGTTGTAGTTGTTGATGCATCATTGAGATATAACCAACCATATATGAGATACGCAATACGAAAAATTCGTTCTAAAATAGGATTAATTGACTCAATACAATACTTAAACAAACAAGATAATGACCTTTTCTTCCACTTAGAAGAGATTATCCAACGCTATACAAATATCATTATTATAACAAAAGAGTCATTTACTTTACTAGGTAAAATTCTTTCAACTTTAAGTGAAGATCTATTGGTTGCTCATGAAGGTGTTTTAATTCCCTCAAAATTTAATAAATATGAAAAAAGAAGTTGTCTCCTTATTAGTGATAAAAAGAGTATTAATCTTTTACAAGTAGATGAACTCTCTTCAATGCCTAATATTTTGATTCCATCTTCTCCAAAGAGGATAGAATTTTATTTGATTGATGCTGATAGTGATCGTTACAAAGAACAGTTAAAAAATATTATCAAAATTTATAATCTAAATTTAGTTAAATCTCCTATCATTAATGGTGTTAGTTTTGTACAAGTGCATGGTTTTCAACATGATCAATGGGATGGGTTTGTGAGTGCTATTAAGCTTGGTTTTGTAGAAAAAGTGCTTTTTGGAAATGAACTATCTAAAATTATTGTAGATAAGCTTATTGCCTCAAAGGAGACTATTACATGTAGTGAAAGTTGTAGTGGTGGATTGCTAGCAAGTGAATTAGTAAAACATAGTGGAGTATCTGCTATCTTTAGAGGAAGTGTAGTTACTTATGCAAATGAGATAAAAAGTTTGTTAGTTAATGTATCTTCTGATACTTTGGAAAAATATGGTGCTGTAAGTCAAGAGGTAGTTCTTGAAATGTTAGATGGTTCGATCTCTTTACTTAATTCTGACTTTGCTTTGGCAATTAGTGGAGTGGCAGGACCAACAGGTGGAACTATAGAAAAACCAATTGGTACTGTTATTGTTGGTGCAAAATCAAGAAAAGGTGAGACTATTATTAAAAAATTGCATTTATCTGGTGATCGAAGGTATATACAAGAACAATCGGTATTATGGGCTTTGAAGCTACTTATTTTAACTAAAAAGGATACTTTTTTTTAAAAAAATAATTTTTTTTCAAAAAACCCTTGACAAATGGAATATTTTTAAATATAATTTCACCTCACTTATCAAGTGTACCTGACTCGTTAGCTCAGCCGGTAGAGCATCTCCCTTTTAAGGAGGTGGCCGTTGGTTCGAATCCAACACGGGTCACCATTATTGTTCATTGTCCTATTTTAGTCAATGAGGTTTTAATAGACCCCATCGTCTAGTGGCCTAGGACCCCGCCCTTTCACGGCGGTAACAGGGGTTCAAATCCCCTTGGGGTCGCCATTTTTTTTGATTTGAGTCCTAGAAGGTCAAAAAAGTTTTTTTTAAATTATTATATGGTCGCTTAGCTCAGTTGGTAGAGCGCTACCCTTACAAGGTAGATGTCACAAGTTCGAGTCTTGTAGCGACCACCACTTTAAAGTAAGTGACACTTTGAAGCTTTTTATTTTATAAGTGTGCGGCGGTAGTTTAGTTGGTT
>CAZLLE010000004.1:0-12729 GCA_964560425.1 uncultured Campylobacterales bacterium | reverse complement strand
CAAATCGTAAAAGCTTTTATCTTTGCTAACAAAATAATTGTACAAATAGTCTAATATTTCACTATTTAGATAACATCCTTTTTTAGATTTGTCTATATATTGATCAATTTTATACTCTTGTTCTCGACTACTAATATCTTCATTTCTTACTCTCTTCAAATAATCATCTATACTATCATGTGTCCTAAAAGTTACAAATTGATAATATCCAACTAAATCAATATGAGGTAAAAATCTCTTAGCAACTTCATCCTCATTGTTTTTCTTTCTTGAAGTCCCTACTCCATATTTTCTCATACCCTTACTTCCCCCAGCTAGTAACTTCTCCAAGCTTCACAACCTCCCACTCCTCAGGAATAATACCAACCTTAGTTTTTTTATAGCCATTTGGAGCAGGGACTTTAGTCCCGTTAATTATTATCAAACGGGACTAAAGTCCCTGCTCCAAACCAATCAAACCGAACTTCACCACTAAGCAGTTTTTGCATAAGTCCTTTTTTTAAAATTGTTTGTTTTTCTTGGGCTTGGAACAATTCTACATCAAAAGAATTAAAAGGAAATAAAGAGATTCGATAAAAAGGAGCTTTGGAATGGTGTTAATATTTAAGAATGGTGCGATCGGGGGGATTTGAACCCCCACACCGTTAGGCACGAGCCCCTCAAGCCCGCGTGTCTACCGTTCCACCACGATCGCATAAAAGAAGAATTTAGAAGAGATGGGTCACACCTCTTCTAACATTTATTAGATTATCCTAAGTAAGGATTAGCATAAAGAGCGATCAATGCAATAACTAGTGCATAGATAACTTGTGCTTCGATCATCGCTAGAGCGATAAACATTGTAGTCATTAATTTTCCACCAAGACCTGGATTTCTTGCAGTACCAGCGATTGTTGCAGCAGCAGTATGACCCATACCGATAGCTCCACCAAGTGCAGCCAAACCAAGACCAACACCAGCAGCAATCATTGAATAAGATTTAAGCATCTCATTAGTAACTGCACCAGCAGTTTCAGCACCTGAAGCAAATGCAGCAGTAGCAATTGCAACGATTAAAAATAGAATTTTTTTCATAAAATTCTCCTCATAAAAATTTTGTTTAGCAAAATCCGTTCGGCTTGCGTATCCCTACTTATCATTTTGCGGTTGATATTATATCTTATTAATCTTAACTATCTACTTTTTCAATGAAACCTAGCTCAATTTTATTACCTTTTTGTGCTAATATTTTCACTTTTATCTTATCACCAATATTTACAATATCTGTAACTTTATCTACCCTCTCATCTGAAAGCTTAGAGATGTGTAACAATCCATCTACTCCACCAGGAAGTTCTACAAATGCACCAAAATCAACTACTCTCTTGACAGCTCCATCAAAAATTTGACCTTCATTAAATTTAGGCATAGGTTTTCGCTCCCCTCTACCACCACGAGAACCATTATTCGCATTTGCTGAAAGTTCTCTTATATGATCACATGCTGCATCAACTTTGGCAATATCGTTACCTTCTACTTTTACTTTTCCACTATCTCTATCCAAATCTACAGATACTTCAAATCTCTCAATAATCTCTTTGATTGTTTTACCTGCTTGACCGATAATTGCTCCAAAAGTAGATGAATCCAAATCAAATACAGATTTAGCAGGAAGTGCATTCATATTAAGTTCCATATTTTCATCTGCCTCTTCCATAATATCTAAGATATGAGCTCTAGCTTCACTTGCTTGATAGAGTGCCTCTTGTAATATTTTTTGATCTACTCCACCAAGTTTGATATCCATTTGAAGAGCAGTTACACCTTCTCTTGTCCCTGCTACTTTAAAATCCATATCACCATCATGATCTTCAAGACCCATGATATCAGTTAAAACAGCATATTTATCACCCTCAATAATCAACCCCATAGCAACACCTGAAACCAATTTTTGAGTCTCTACACCAGCTGCACGAAGAGCCATTGAAGCACCACAAACCGTTGCCATAGAGGAGGATCCATTAGATTCCAAAATCTCAGAAACAACTCTTATTGATTCTGATTTATCCAATACAAAAGATGATTCTAACGCTCTTTTTGCCAAGTTGCCATGCCCTAATTCTCTTCTACCTGGAGCTCTAAGAGGAGAAGCTTCACCTACTGAAAAACCAGGGAAATTATAATGAACCATAAAATTTTCATAAAGAGTATCTTTAGTAGTCATCAAATCGTAAGATTGAGCATCTTTGGCATTACCTAGTGTTAATGCAATAAGTGCTTGAGTTTGACCTCTAGTAAAAAGACATGAACTATGAACAGACGGAAGAATATTTGTCTCAATTTCAATATGACGAACATCCTTAAGCCCTCTTCCATCAGCTCTTAAGTTTTCATTTAAAATCATATCTCTTACAATCTGTTTTTTATATTTGTTAACCATATTCAAAACAAGATCATAACTCCACCCCTCTTTAATAGCTGTTTCATCACTAATAATTTTTTTGGCAACTCTCTCTAATCCAGAAGCTCTTTCACTTTTAGCCATTTGAGTTACAGCATCTTTTAGTGCATCTTTATAAAACTCATCAATATATACCAATAGTGAATCATTTGATAGAGTATCTTTATAATCTAGGGTGGCATCATCTTTTTTATAAGGAGTAAATCCTTCAATATAACCTTTACAAGCAGCAGAGATTGCATTACCAGCAAGATTTAGTGCTTTTAAGACTTCATCATCATTGAGTTCATTCATGTTATGTGAAACAATCACATTATCAGCAAGTCCTGAAGCCATAAGAGGATCAATACTTATAGAAGGGATCATCTCAGCAACATCACTTGCCTTTGCTTTCATCTCAATCATAAGAAGATCATCTTGAGTTCCTGCAACAAATAGATCAAGAACACTTATTTTTAGTTGAGATTGTGTTGGATTAATAATATACTCATCATCAATTTTACCAATTCTTACTCCACTTACAGCAATACTCACAGGAACATCAGATAGATATAGTGCAGCAGAAGCAGCATTAATAGCCAAAGTTTGTAGATCTACTTCACTATCCGCACTCAATACCATCACTGTAATTTGTGTAGGAAAAGCGTAACCTTTTGGAAAAAGTGGTCTTAAACTTCTGTCTATTATTCTTGAAGTTAGTGTCTCAAAATCACCCGGTTTAGTCTCTCTTTTAAAATAACCACCAGGAATTTGTGCTTTAGCATAACTTTTTTCTATATACTGCACAGTTAATGGAAGAAAATCCTCTTCAACCATTTTATCATCTCTAGCAACAGTAGCTAATACAACCGCATTTTTCTCTCTTACCAAGACACCGCCACTTGCTTGTCTTGCTACTTTATCTATCTCATACAACTCAATTTTATTATTTACATCAATCTTTATCTGACAACTCATTCTAATTTTTCTCCTTTTTGTAGGGCATATAATACTCACTACTCTCTAATATATATTGAACTACCTTTTTGGGAAGTTTTTCTAAAACTTGGTAATAATACTCACTCGAAATAAAATTTTCTATTACATGTTTTGCATAAATTTTATCTAACTTAAGATCTAATATAGAAAAAAGATCATCAGGAATAAGAGGCAAAGCCAATGAAACTTTTTTGGCTTCTAAATTAATCATAGATTTTAAAGCACACAAAATACTAAGACCTGTTTCACAACCATCATCAATTAGTAGAATATTTCTATCTTTCACATCACTAAAGGGTAAAGATTTCCTAAACTTACCTCTATCTCTTACAATTTCACTATTAAATTTTCGTTCAGCCTCAGAATATATAAAATCTTTTGAAATATTAAAAGATCTTACCAAATTTCCATGTAAAACTATCTCTTGAGTTTCACTTACCATTGCAATTTGGCACTCATTATTATTTGGAGCCAAAATAGGTATAAGAATCAGAACATCATACTCCAAAGATAACTCTTTGGCTATCTTTTCAACCATCAATATAGCCCCTTTAGAGAGTGCTATCAATAGCCAATTTTCTCGTTGCATCTTATCTTTTGGCAAAATAGAGCAGAGTTGTATAGTCGCCTCTTCTCTATCAATAAATTTATAATTACTAAAATTTGAATTTTCTTGCATGTTCACTTTCTGGAAATTGTTTTAAAATCTCTTCATCACTAAATGAAAATCTATAATTTTGAGTGTACACTTTTAAAATTTCATAAGCTTCATTCAAGTCCGCCATTTTACTATTTTCTTCATTAATATCAGGATGATAAGATTTTGAGAGATAACGATACTGTTTTTTTATCTCATTAAAAGATACAAAGGGAGGCAACCCCAATACATCTAACGCATGTTTAATAACTTCAATTTTCATAATATTTAATTAGCCATAGAACCTAAACTTTGAGTCATAATAAGTTTTTTCAGGTCATCATCAAAGAATCTTACACCAAGACCAATATAAGCATTATCAGCATCACTATTCAAAAAGTTATCATATCCACCAAAAAAATCTAAATGTTTTAATAGAGTATATCTAGCACTAATTTTTGCATGTGGATTTTCATTTCTAATATCTTGTTCTAGTGAAAAATCATGCACTTGTGCAGAGGTTTTTAACTTATCATTAAACATAAAATAGTCAACACCAGCTCCAACCGTACTCTCAATAAGCCCTGCTCTTAAAGCCACATTATCAAATCTTTTTACAAGTTGAGCAGAGAATAGGATATTTGACTCTTCATGTTCTCTAGGTTCAATTAATTTACCATCATCATCCATATTGGAGTAATCATCCATCCCTATAACGCTAAACTGATACTGTTTTGTATCACTAGGTATATAGTTCATGTTCAAATAACCTTTGGCATACTCATCACTACTCATCCACTCTGTATGCATACCAACTTCTAATTTTACTTTATCTACCATATTTAAAAGATCATCAACTTTTGCAAAAGTTTCATCTCCAGTGGAAAAGAAGGAGTCCGCAGAGACTAAAGTATTATTTAATGGGGCTCTATTTTCAGTAATAATAGCATCTAAATCATCACCAATCTTTCTAAACTTATCAGCCAAATCAGGTACTTTATTCCTTAAGTGAACGGTCGATGCTCTTAAATCTTTCATGACTTGATCAAGATTTGCCATAATTTGTGGTAATTTAGCATTAATAAGATCTGCACTTTTACTAAATTTATTACTTGTATCTGTAAGACCTATCGCCATTAAATTAAAATTATCTGCTGTTTTTTGAATACTACCCAACTCTGTAAATTTCTTTAATTCGGCAGTAATTACCTCTAAATTAGAAAAAGTATTTTGTAAGTCTTCTCTAGCTTTACCATCAATAACTTCACGAAATTCTGAAATAAAGGCTTTAAACTCATCTGCTGCTGAAGCCATAGAGTCACTAGCTTCAGTAATAGTTGCCAACTCTTTTTTACTCTTTATAACACTACCATTATCTAAGAGAGCCTCATCTGTACCAAGATTAATTGCAACATATTTTCCACCAAGTAGAGAACTTTGCATAGCTTGAAGCTCTGAGTCACTAGGTAATTTAACATCTTGATAAATAAACATATTTAACCTAATTTTATTGCCTACAATATTTAAACTTTTAACAAATCCAACATCAATACCATTTGCCTTTACTTTTGAATTCTCTTCTAATCCTGCAGCATTATCTAAATCAGCATATAGTGTGTATCCCTCTTTTGATAAATTTTTAAAAGTACCTACTTGTGTTGTTAAAAAAAAGAGAAATAATATACCAATAAAAACAAATATTCCTACTTTTACTTCACTCTTCATTTTCTACCATCCTTAAATTCAGTTTCATCTTCTAATAACCTATTTCTATTATACTCATAAGTAACTCCTCCAATAGGAGATAATCTAAAGTCTAATCTTACTGATCTTCTAATAAAGGACTCCGCACCAAGAGTAGTCAAACTAGGAGTTACACTCTCTTTATAACGAATAGAGTACTCCCAACACTTTTTTTTCATACTCAAGCCTAGTTGCCACTCTTTTGTAAAACTCTCTTCAAAATCATAATCAAAAGAGCCAAACATATCATATTTATCATCTATCTTACGATCTAAAGATAGTGTAACAAAATTGGCATTTTTTTGATATGGATAATATTGATAAGTATGATTAAACTTCAAATCATAACTGTCGCTATTATAAGAGAGTCCTGTTTGTAACTTTCTTAATCTATCATATTCATGTGAATAAAAAATTGTATTGTTGGCAATAAAATCTTTGGAAAACTTATAAATTACTTGATTTTCTAAATCACCATACTTATATAGAGTTTTATCCAAAAATAGTATCTGATTGAGACGATGTGTAAAAAAATCAAACCCATCTTTTCTATAAAAATACTCATTTAATTGAAATTTTAGACTCTTTTTCTCTAGATTAAAAGGTATAAAATCGGCAATATAACCATCTCTCCTCTCAAAACTAGGAGCAATAAAATCTACATTGAGTTGCATGTTATGGATATAATCACTATACTCTTTCGTCAAATCTGAGCTTAATGATAGTTTATGATAATTACTAAAATAGTCTGCATTTTCTATCAAAGAGCTACTATTATGATTGGAATAATTTACCCGTGAATAATATAAATTTTCCGAAGCAACAAAATTTAGATAATCATTAAGAAAATTAAAATGAAAAGTAATGGGAATTGAAACTTCATGTTGAGTTGCAGTCAATCCATCTCGTCTATAGTTATTTTTATATTTATAATCAAAAGAGTATAAGATATTTTCAAATTTAGCATCATCAGAAAATCTATGATATTGCAAAGATGGAAGAGTTTGAAGAGTGCTATCATTATCAATTTTTTCAGTATCAATAAAATATTTTGCATACAGCCCCAAATAATCATAATCTCCACTAATGTAATAGTTAGCTTTAGAAGTGACCAATTTACTCATAGCATTTCTACCATTGTGGTGCATATTCAAATAATCTACATCATTAAGATAGTGAAAATCTATTAATAAACCATCATTAAACTTATTACTATGTAAATAACTAGTCAATAGCCCTCTACTTTGATAATTGATCTCAAAACCACTATGAGTGCTATTTTTTAAATTATTTTCTTGAGCATACTCTCTCTTATCTTTAAATACTCCAAATCCAACAGAACCAAAAGAGTGATTAGTATCTACAAAACGAAATTTAGAATATAATCCAATACCTCTATTTAACCTAATTTGAGGATTAATTTCTAAATCCCAATTATCCTCATTTGCTATATAAAAAGGTTGTACAAAAAATATATTTTCACTATTTTCAAAACCAAAAATAGGTTTTAATAATCCCGTGCGACGCTCCTTCCCTGTAGGAAAACCAATCCATGGAAGATACAAAATAGGAACACCACCAATATATAGAGTTGGATTATATAAAGATACAAATTGATCTTTTTTATTATAGTAACCTGTAGAAAATAGCATCTTCCATTCAGGATCTACTCTATTACAACTTGATATCGTTGCCTTTTTTAATTTAAAAACATCAGATGCAGAGGTAATCTTTTTACTTTTAAACCATAAATCACTATCATTTTCAAACAAAAACAGATCATCACTACTATATTTTTTTGTTTCAAGATTAAATTTAAGATACTCTAAACGAGAAGAAAATTTACCCTCCATATAGAGATCAACATCACCAAAAAGTTCTAGATCGTGAGTTGCTCTATTATAGATAGCACGATCTGCTCTAAATGTTATATTATCTGAGTAGATTAAAACATCATTTTTTGCCTCAACCATACTATCTTTGGCAGATACTTCATTGGCTAGAAGTGTATAATTTTTGACTAAACTCTCTTTTCCCATAAGAGAAGAGAGAAGAAGAAGTGGAAATATTAACCCTTTAGTCATCTACAACTAAAGTTTTACCAAACTTATCATGCCAAGTTTGACGCAAATTATTAAAATTAGCAGATAAAAAACCAACATAAAACAGAGCTTCACTAACAATACGCATAATAGATCTTAACAGTGCTTCTAGAAATGACGGTTTACCTAAATATTCTGTATCAATCACATGCATTTTAAGAGCCATTTTACCTAGCGTAGCACCATATAATGAGAGAAAAATAGTTTGATAAAGTGTTTTAACAATCATGATATATACAAATAGTGAATTCATAAAAAGAACCATCGATTCTGTACTTTCAAGAGTCTTAAACTGATCCCAAAACATAATAACAAAAAGAATAGAGATAATAAAATCATCTATAAAAAAAGCGTATGCTCTCTTATTTATAGATGTCAATTTTAAATTATCTTCTGATAATCTTTTTTCTAAATCTTCACTATTCATGACAGGGCTTGATATGCGATATCTTGTCTAAAGTGTTTACCTGCAAAATGAACCTGCCCACAAAGCATATAAGCTAGATCTCTTGCTTCTTGAATAGTATCACCCACTCCGATACAAAGCAACACTCTACCACCAGTTGCAAATAGTTTACCATCCTCTTTACTTACCCCAGCATAAGAGATATGTGTTTTCTCTTTTAGCTCATCATGAACAATCTCATCTATTACAATTTCAGCAGGCATAGAGCTTTTATAAGGGTAATCTTTACTAGCCATAACAACACAAACAGCATATTTATCTGAAATCTCTATATTTAAAGATTTTAGATCATGAGTTGCTGCCTTATAAAATAGATCAAATGGACTACTTTTAATCAAAGGCATCAAAATTTCACATTCAGGATCACCAAAACGAACATTATATTCAAGAACTTTTACTTTCCCATCAACAATCATAAGACCGATAAAAAGGACACCTTCATAAGGCATACCCTCAGCCTTCATACCTTCTAGCGTTGGCTCAACAACTAACTTATTGATCTCTTCATATAGAGCATCATCAATTAGAGGTGTTGGTGCATATGCTCCCATACCACCTGTATTTGGACCTTGATCATTGTTTAAGAGTCGTTTATGATCTTGTGCTGCTGGTAAAATTTTGTAATTATCCCCATCACAAATAGCAAATAAAGAGAGTTCATATCCATCTAAAAACTCCTCAATAACAATAGAAGTACCAGCATCACCAAAACTCTCACCGCTAAGCATCTCTTTTGCAGCCTCTTTTGCTTCAGCTTTACTCTGAGCAATAATTACACCCTTACCACCACAAAGACCATCAGCTTTTACAACAATAGGCTCATTCATGCTATCAATAAAAGCTTCTGCCTTTGTTAACTCATTTGTTTCGATATATGCTGCTGTTGGAATATTATACTTAGAAAGAAAGTTTTTCATAAAAATCTTGGAACCCTCTAACTGACTTGCAGCTTTAGATGAACCAAAAATAGTTAACCCTTTAGATTTAAAAAGATCAACCACACCATCAACCAAAGGAGCTTCAGGTCCTACAATTGTCAATCCTATATCAGATTCAATTGCAAAGTCGGCTAAATCGTTATAATCTTTTATATCAATATTTTCACCAATAACATCCGTAGCACCATTTCCAGGAGCAAAATAAATTTTGGAAACCTTATCATCACGAGAAAGTGCTAAACCTATAGAGCACTCTCTTCCACCACTACCGATTATTAAAACATTCATATAAAAATTATCTCCGATTTTTTAAACAGTTAAGAATAATCCCAAGTGAGCGTTCCATTTTAGATGTAAGCCCTTATAAGCTCAAAAATTAGGAATGACCCTTTTTTTAGGAGCAATCTCATGCCTAGGCACTTAAGAGACCGCTGCACACCAAAAGCGTACAAATTCCATGTACAAGTACAATGTTGGACCCTCGTTATATGGTCATCGCACCACTCAGGATAGTACCCGATAGTTATCGGGTGCTAGTAAAATTATAGTCACTTTTTACTTAAGTATATCTTGTTTTGCCAATTTAATACATGAGTCAATATTTTGCTCATTTGACATATCATAAACTATATTTTTTGGCATATAAGAAGCCGTTCTCGTACCAATCACAATTGCCCTATAACTCTCATCCCAATTAAAACATTTGAAAAAACATTTTATAGTTGATGGTGAAGAAAAAATGATGGTTGAATTTAGTGGTGGAGCTACTAAATCATCACAATTTCCACATATTGTTTCATAAATAACAATCTCATCTAACAATACACCCGCATCTAATAAAATTTGATTTAAAGAGGATGTTACCACTTTAGCTCTACAAAAAAGAACTCTTTTACCTTTTAGCATTTGAGTAATCTCATTTGCAAAATCATCTCCATATGAACTTTTTGCACTATAGACCAAATTAGCACCCAAATTTTTTAATATACCTGAAGTTCCACTTCCAATAGAGTAACTAGGTATATCTTTCCAACTTTTATCAATACTATTAAGTGCTTCTACTCCATTTTTAGAGCTAAAAACCAAAGCCTCATATTGGGAAAGTTTATTCATTTTTGAGGGATTAATAAATTTAATTTGAATAACAGGCAAATTTTTTGCTCCATCAAATTTTTTCTCACTCAAAATATATATATTATCTGAAGACATGTACCAACTCATCTATCTCTTTAAAAAAATCTGCATAACCTCTAGCTTTATCAATATCAAAATTACTAAATATATGAATATTGAGAGGATTAATTTTTTTATAAAGTGCAATATAAACTTTACTACGCGAATTTCTAAAAGAGAAAGCAATCTCTTTGTTAGCAAATTTTTTCACTCTATTTATATCTTTATCATCTACAAAGTCATACAGTTCAAAACCATGATACATTGAACCTCTCTTCCCTTTTGCAAAAAAAGATGCCATTTCTACATCCATATCAGCAACAACATCTTTTAACTTTTGGGATATAAGAACACCATTACTATTAGTTTTGACATCAATCTCTATCAAAAATCCAGTAAATACATTTTCAGCAAACCTCTCAACTGAGGCATTCTCTTTAGTATTAAACTCAATATCAATCCAACCAACCCTCACACCATCTTTCTCATAAATATCTTCTGATTCAAAAAGTTCAATAGTTGGTCTAAAAATATTTGTTTGATCTACATCATATTGAGTAAATTTACTATCCTTAAATTTATATCCCCCTCGTTCATAAGATATGGGAGAAATTATATTAGACTTATAAAGCTTTTCATATACACCTACAGGAGAGTTTAGCCCTTTTAGATATAGATACCCCGCTACACACATAACTAGAGCAACAACAACACCGGGACCTTTAAAGTATTTTGCAAAAATTGCAAATACTATAACAGCCAAGATGGCAGAGATAATATAAGCTGTCTTTCTCTTTTTGGCAAACTCTTTATGCTCTTTAATAGATTCATAATATGGTTTTAGAGTTTTTTCATATAGACTTTCAACTGAACTACTTCCCCCCGAACCATATGTACTCACAGCAGCAAATGAAATAATTAGAAACGATTTAATAAAAAATGAAAAGAACATAAAAACTCCTCTTAAAAAAAAATTATCTAATCATAATAAAATTTTACTTGAAAAAAGAGCCGAGAAAAAAAATATTATTATAAATTGTAAATTTTATAAGGAAATTTTATTTATTTAGGATAAAATCACTCCTTATTAAAAAGAAGGAGTTTTTCACATGAAAAAAATATTATTAGGGACAATTTTAAGTATCATTTTTATATTTAGCGGTTGTAATGCAAAAGATGAAAATATAGATCTAAAGTCAGAGGTAATCACAGAGGGAAAAGTATCGGATGCAATCACAATATCTGAAAACATGGATATCTTTACATTTAATGATCAATTTGACAAACCACACTCACTATCAAAAGATACAAAAAAAGTTATTTTTGTATTTAAAAAAGCAACAGGTCACACAATGAATGACTACTTGCATACAAAACCAAAAGATTATTTGAGTTCAAATAATATTCTATTTGTTGCAGATATTCATAAAATGCCTTCATTGATAGCAGAGTATGTAGCTATTCCTGATCTACAAAAAAATGAGTACCCTGTACTATTGATTAAAGATGAAGAGGAATCAAAAAAGTTTAAAAATGAAAAATATGAACTAAGAATAATGGTAGTATCTTTGGATAATCTAAAAGTTACAAAAGTAAACTTCTTAAATAATCCAAAAGATTTAGAACTAGAACTCAATTGATACTCCACCCCATAAATGAGGTGGTTTTACGTTATAATCTGATAAAAAAGGGTGGGCAGTTAGTGTTATTGCAAATAATCTAAGCAGGTTAATAAAAAAATATATAAGGAAAAAAAATGTACGTAAAACGATTAACAAAGATACATAAAAGTTTAAGGACAAAAGTATTTGGTTTTATAACTCCCCTTTTGGCATTTATGGCGACACGACCAGACGATGCAAAGATAGTATTGGGTGAGTTTGTGTCTCAAGAATTTATTAATGCTCATTGGGCTACAATAGTTATTGTAGTAAGCATGGTAGCGTCTGGTGCATTTGCACACGGTGCAGCTAGACAAGATTCTACAATTCCTATAGAGGAGCGATAATATGTTTGGGTTAGGAAACTATATAACTATCGGACTAGGTTCTTCATTGGTTGCTATGTTTGCATGGCATACATTCACAACAGGAGCTTTAAATAGTACAATAGATATGCTCAAAAGCGATCTAAAGGAAGCTGAAACAGGTGTAGTTGTAAGAGAAGCTAATATAGTTACTTTAAAATCTGCATTAAAAGACCAGAATGAGAAAATTGAAGCTCTTGCGATTGATAGAGACAAGAAGATGAAA
>CAZLLE010000003.1:0-4948 GCA_964560425.1 uncultured Campylobacterales bacterium | reverse complement strand
CAAAAAGAGTATCATTTTTATGAATATGAAACTTTGGTTTTTACAAATATAGAGATAGATAATATACCAAAAGATACATATAGCTATCAAGATAAAAATTATGCTTTTATCTGATTTTGGTATAGATGAACGATATTTGGCTCATACTTTGAAAGATGAGCCAAGTGAAACTTTGACTGAACACTCAAAATTAACATTTGAATATTACAAAAAACTATTGCATATAAAAAACTTGGATTCATTATTGAGTGAGACTATAGAATCATTAGACAAAGAGAATAAAAAGCTAATTAGAGATATGTTTGAAAGTGCTATTTTATTACATGATGTGGGAAAAACAAATCCATATTTTCAAGCAAGGAAGATGAATAATCCCCTTTTTAGTCAATATAGAGATAAAACAAATAGTAGTGATCATTCTCTTCTTTCATCTGAAAAATATTTGGACTTTTTTTTGGTTAAAATAGCAAAAATAAAAGATAGAAAACGAAGAGAAAAGCTAAAGTTTATACTCTACTCTTTTTCATATCATATAGCAAAGCATCATGGAAGATTATCTATTTTTGAAAATTATCGAGATGAAGATAACAATGTCAAATCATATATAAAGCACTTAAAAAAATTAGAGATTCCATATTTTGAATTTTACATCTTAAATAAACTTCTTTTCTCTCTCTTGGTTTCATCAGATTATTATGCAACTACTGATTATATGGCGAAGTTTCCTATTGATGATTTTGGTATATTTACACAGATTCAAAAAATAGAGCTCAAAAATAAATTTAGTGACTTTTTAGAAAGTTTTGGAGAAGCAAAAGGGATAAATATATTAAGAAATGAGATATTTAAAGAGGCTCAAAATAATCTTTTAAATAATTTTGATAAACATATCTACTATCTTGAAGCACCAACAGGAAGTGGTAAAACTATTACTTCTATCAATCTTGCATTGGAACTTTTAAATCATGATAAAAACTTAAATAAACTATTTTATGTATTTCCTTTTAATACCTTGGTTGAGCAGACTAAAAGTGTGTTTGATGATATTTTTGGTGATGAATTAAAGATTGAGACAATCAACTCTATATCTCCTATAAAAGTCAAAAAAAATCAAGAAGATGAGGAGAGTAACTATACTTCATCTTATCTCAATAGACTCTTTTTTCACTCACCTGCTATCATCACAACACATGTAAGTTTGTTCAATATTTTGTTTGGAACTTCAAAAGAGGATAATTTTCCATTGTGGCAGTTAGCAAATTCTGTAATTATATTAGATGAGATACAAAGTTACAATAACGATCTTTGGTGGTATATGGTGGAGTTTTTTGATAAGTATGCAAAACTTCTTAATATGAAAATAATCATAATGTCAGCAACTTTGCCAAAACTAGATTTTTTCTTGGAAAAAAAAGAGAATTTTGTGGATTTGATTAGTAACGAAAAACGAGAAATTTTTTTTACTGATAGTTATTTTAAAGATCGTGTAGAGGTTGATTTTACTCTGCTTGAAGAGGGAAAGATAGAGTTAGAAAGATTAGAAGAGTTTTTTGATGAAAAAAGGGAAGGTTATCAAAAAATTTTATTTGAATTTATAAAAAAACAGAGTGCTAGAGAGTTTTATGAACTTATTAAACCTTGGCATGAAAATGTTTATGAATTAAGTGGAGATGATAACAAAGCATATAGACAATTTGTAATAAATAAAACTAAAGAAGATAAACCAATTATTATAGTAGCTACACAAGTAATTGAAGCTGGTGTTGATATAGATATGGATTTAGGTTTTAAAGATATTTCTACACTTGATAGTGAAGAGCAGTTTATGGGCAGGATAAATAGAAGTTGTAAAAAAAGTGATTCAAAAGTCTATTTTTTTAATATGGATGATGTATCCAAAATTTATAGAGGAGATAATCGTTTAGGTTTTGATTTGACAAAAGAGAAATATCAAAATATTTTGGCAAACAAAAACTATAAAGAGTATTATAGTGATGTTTTAGAGGTTATACAAAAAAATGGATTGAGGTTTGATAGTGGCATAAATACAAATATAGATAGTTTCAAAATCCTATTGCAGAAATTGGACTATAAAGAGATAAGTAAAACTATGAGACTTATAAACTCTGAAAACTTTACACTCTACTTCCCTTTTATACTAGACATCTCAAAATACAAGGGTGTAAAAGAGTTTGATATCATTGATGATATATATCTAACAGATGGAAAATTAGATGGCTTAAAAGTATGGGAAGCATATTTGGAGCTTAGAGATATCGAAGGCTTTGCAAAAATGAAGATTTATAGTAGTTATATTAATTCTCTCATGCAGTTTTTTACCTTCAATATCATCAAATATCAAGGACAACATAGACCTAGCTATGGTGAAGAGATTGGTGGTTTTTATTTTATAAGTGATTGGGAATCTTTTATAGATGAAGATGGTAAGTTTGACAGAATTGCATATCAAGAAAAGACAGAGAGTATTTTTTTATAGTTAATAATTAAAATAGGATAAATAATAGATGATTACAGGAACATTAATAAATTATTATCAAATCGTAGCGTAAAACCACCTCTTTTAAGTGGTGGATATAAGCTACATCTGCTTTGGCAGATATTAGTCAGGCGTTTTTTGTTGTTCAATATACTGTTTCACTATTTCAAGCGGAGCACCACCCACGCTACCTGCAAAATAGCTTCTGTGCCAAAGACCTGCTTTCCCCCAATAGCTTTCTTTAATGTCAGGCATATCTCTTCTTAAAAGACGGCTTGAACGTCCTTTTAAATTGTTCACTATTTTAGAGATAGACCATTTGGGCGGATATTGAATAAGCAAATGCACATGGTTGTCTTCTCCGTCAAATTCCTCTAAAGTACCACCCATCTCTTCTATGGTTTCCTTAAAAATCTTTCTTAAATATTCAATATGTTTACCTTGTAAAACTTTGTATCTGTATTTTGTTACAAAAACCAAATGAGCATGAAGTAGATGTGTAGCGTGTCTTTCTTTTTGAGTTTTCATAGTGAACACCTTTTAAGTAACTATTGACATAGTATCGTAAATTAGGTAGAATATCAATAGCACACCATATTAAAAAGGAGAAGAAATGTTAAAAGCTCAAAAAGTTCGTCTATATCCAAACAAAGAACAAAGAGAAATCATTTCCTCTCAAATTGGTGGAGCAAGATATGTGTATAATCGTGCCTTAGCTTTACGAAAGTTTGCCTATTCTAAATTTGGCATAAAGGTTGGAAAGTTTGCATTAATCAACCATATCACTAAACTCAAAAAGCGTGAAAAAACTTCTTGGCTTAAAGAAATAGACTCACAAGCTATTCAGCAATCCATTGCAAATATGGACAAAGCATACCAGCACTTTTTTAAAGGTGGTGGCTATCCAAAATTCAAATCAAGACACTATTCAATACAAAGCTATCAATACCCACAGAGGGTTAAAATTGATGGCAACAAGGTATTTTTGCCTAAAGTCGGTTGGGTAAAGTGTAGAGGATTGAGAAAAGAGTTTGTAGGCAAAATTAAAACGGTTACAGTAAGCTACGAAGCTTATCAGTATCACGCAAGCATTTTAGTGGATATTGAAGATGAAAGTTTGAAACCATGCAATAATTCAACTAAGGCTATTGGGCTTGATGTAGGTGTGTCTTTGGTTGTAGCTGACAGTAATGGTAATAAAGTTAAGCCTTTAGACTTAACAAGAGAGCTTAAAAAGCTTAGAACCAAAGCCCAACAACTATCAAGAAAGAAAAAAAGCTCAAACAATAGAGCTAAAGCTAAAGCAAGATTGGCAAAAATAAATCTAAAAATAGCGAACAAAAGAAAGGACTTTTTACATAAACTCTCTTTGCAGTACGCCGAGAACCAAGGCACTGTAGTAGTAGAAGATTTAAAAATTAAAAATATGACATCAAAAACAAAAGGAACGGTAGAAAAGCCCTCTAAAAATGCAAGTGCAAAAAGAGGTTTAAATCGTGTTATTACTCAACAAAGTTGGGGATTGTTTTTTGAACTGCTTGAATACAAGTTAAGCGAGAGAGGTGGGCAACTCATTAAAGTTGACCCAAAATATACCTCTCAAACCTGTAATAAGTGTGGTCATATTTCAAAAGAGAATAGGCAATCACAAAGTAAGTTTGTATGTACTTCTTGTGGGTATTCTGCCAATGCAGATATAAATGCTTCCAAAAATATACTTGACCGTGGGATGCACGGCAACAATGCTTTACTTAAAATAGCTGTTTAGGCTATGGATGAAGAATCCACCTTATTCATGGGGTGGAGTATCAAGGATTATAGATATGGAAGCCATACAGTATACAAAATCCAATATCACTTTGTATTTGTGACAAAATACAGATATAAAGTTCTAAAAGGTGATGTAGGGTTAAAAATAAGAGAACTAGTAAGACAGACATGTGAAGCATTTGAAATAGAGATAATAAAAGGAGTGGTAAGTAGAGAGCATGTGCATATACTTGTTTCAGCTCCACCAAATATGGCACCAAGTGAGATAATGAGAAGAATAAAAGGAAGAAGTACCAGAAAGTTATTTGAGACATTTCCAAAACTAAAGAAAAGATATTGGGGCGGTCATTTTTGGGCAAGAGGTTATTTTTGCGTAACATCGGGAGAAGTAACAGAAGAGATGATAAAAAATTACATAGAGCATCAATTTGAGCCAAAAGTTGATGATAGTTTTGGAGTGGAGATATAAACGGGTTTCAACCCGTATCCGCTTTTTAAAGCGTTATACTAACCCACCATCTTTAGATGGTGGTTGTTGAGTTTAGATTATAAAGAGCCGAAAATAGATGTAAAAGAGTACATGTATATATAGTGAAACACGCTTCAAAATGGTAGAGAAAATGGATCCAATTTTGGCAAAACTTTACCTTCAAGAGGCGGAGGATTTGGCAAAAAGAGAGT
>CAZLLE010000002.1:0-7239 GCA_964560425.1 uncultured Campylobacterales bacterium | reverse complement strand
AGGCTTTTGTAGATTTTCTATAAATCCTTTTGGGTCATTTTTTGCCATCTCATAGATATTAATATCATCAAGCGTAATATAATTCTCTATATTCAACTGCAAAGCAAGAGTAGATTTACCCACCTGTCTAGCCCCACTTATCAATAGAACAGGAAAATATAACCTATACTCCTCCAACGCTTCTCTTATGGCTCTTTTTAGATATATCATTTAAAATCCTTAATATTATAGTGGTATAATACTATAATATTTAGAAATATGCTCTTATTGGCTCTTAATTAAACTCATTTATTATAAAATTTCTCTAAATCAATCATCAAACATCTCCTCAAATGCCGTATATTCAGGATTAAATCCTCTATACTTCTCATAAGTTGGATTGTCATATATCAAAATAAACCGTCCAAACTTATCTGTAATAGGGTAGTTTTGTGCCAATTTTTCAATAAGCTTATTATTAACCGTAATCGTATAACTTCCCAAATCTTTTTCTAACTCTTTAACCCTATTTATCGCCTCAAAAGTATCATATTTGGGATTGTTTAAAATCTCAATTCTCTTTTCAACATACTCATTAAACTGATTTGCTCTAACCTCAATAAATAGTGATACTTTCCAAGGCTGTTTAGGCATAAAGTTTGCATCTAAAAGTTCAAATAATGAAGCAAACTCTAATTTCTTCATTCGCTCTAAAAGGTCAACATCATTTGTTTCATCTTTTACTTTTTGAAAATAAGTTTCTAGGTTTTTAAGTATATCTATCTCTTTAAGAGGGTTTTTTAACCAGTTACGCGTATCATCATTTTGTAAATCAATATTACTATAGGGAAGTTGTTTAATATCTTCATTTTGATTCTCCATCTCTAAAAAATCAAAAACAGAAACATCACAAATACCCTTTTGACCCTCTCTATTAACCCTTCCTGCCATCTGAATAATAGACCCAAAAGGGGCAAATTCCCGATAACCCATATCAAAGTCAAGGTCAACCCCTGCTTCTATAAGTTGAGTAGCAATCAGCACTATTTTATGATTTTTTTTAAGTCGATATTTGATAAGTCGAATAATTGCTTTTCGGTGTTTTGGTATTTGATGTGTTGTCAAAAGATAGCAATTTTCATGGTTTATATTTTGATAAAGCTTTTTTGCTTTCTCAATAGTATTAACCACACAAAGTACTGATTTATCTTGTTTTTGTATCTTTTTTGATAGTGTTGCAAAAGTATTTATATTAGGTTTAAAATGTAATCTATAACGGTTTGTTTTTTCTTTATAAAACCAATCTTCTGATAATACTATAGCATTTTCAAACAACCCTTTAATAGAGGGCATCGTAGCCGACATAATAATAAAGTGAATATTGTACTCTTTGGCAAAAAGTTCAAATATCTTAACAATACTAGAGATAAGCACCCTTGGGATATTTTGCACCTCATCCACAATAATCACAGAATCACGAAATGTCTCCAATCTCACATTGTCTCTATTGTGGTTAGAAAAGAGTGTATAGAGGAGTTGGTTAAAGGTCGTCACTATAAAATGCTCATGCCAAATATCGGTCAAAAATATCTTTTGGCTAAACTGCTCTTTCTCATCTTCTTCTTTTGTCTCTTTATATTTTGTTAAATGATGATATTTGAGTACATCTCCCAAGATATTCTCATACTCTTTGTGCATTTGGTCGATAATAGAGGTAAAGGGAATGGCTGTAATGATTCGCCGTTTGTCTCCTCTATCTTTAGCAATAGTTAGAGCCAACTCCAAAGCTATAAAAGTTTTCCCCACACCTGTTGGGGCTTTGATGAGGTAGATATTTGAGTTTTTATTCTTTTGATAGTTATTAAATATCGCTCTTTTGGCACTATTTCTAAAATTATTACTTGGTTTTTGTGCAATAATATCAGCCATATTTTGAATATAAATATCTATCTCTTTTTTTGAAAGATACTCTATGTTTTGATAGGCTTCATTAAAAATAGCCTCGAACTTATCAGCTAAAATTAGGCGTGAGTAGCGTTTTTTGAAGAGGAAAAACTGCTCTATGGTAGAAAAATTTTCAAAATTATCTATAAACATTCTCATCAATTTATGAAACTCTTCTGCATCATGTTCACTCTTTACATCAAGATGTTTTTCAATAACAGCTAACTTTTGACTCCAACTCTCTTTATCAAAGCTATGTTCATTGATATTACTGTATCTGTAAACATCATCTTTTATATTAGGCAGAGAACCATGATGTTTGACAATACTAAAAAAGATAGACAAAAAATCCATATCAATAGAATCTATCAAGAAAGAGAAAAGATACCCACCCTCTATTGCATGAGTTGTTTTCTCTTTGGTCTTTTTTCTAATATAGCGTTGAAACTCATTCGATAATTTTCCTATATCATGAAAATTTGCTGATACTCTATGAGCCTTATCTTCAAATGAATTAGCAATATTTTCAATATGATACACATAAGGTTTATCAGGATGAGACCAAATCTTTTTATCTACTTCAAATAAATTCACAGCCCAGCTCCACCTTTTGGTTATCAAGAGTTAACTCTAACTTCAACCCCTCTATTGGCTCTTTTAATTTAATACTTTTATCGCTAAAAACAATTTTTTGATACTCTTTATACTGTCTCTCTTTTATGGCTCTTAGTGGCATGGTCATATTGGAGTAGGTCTGTTCAAACTCAAAATCAATCAGCCCAATATTTTTTGTAAAAGAGTCCACTCTATCTATCTGTTTATCTATAGTTTTTGTCTCTATGTATCTAAAATTACCAGCAAACTCACTGTTGCCTAAATAGAAAGGAAAAATAGCAGAGTGATTTCCCAAATGCTCTACTATCTGCTTTTCATACTTAAAATTTTCAATAACAATCAGATAAGATGGATTCAAAATCAACTCTCTGTTGGTTGGCTTTGGTTTGGTAAAAGTCTCATTTTTTTTCTTTTCCCACTTCACTATCTCATCTTGTAAAATTTTACATTTTTTGTTGATCATCTTTAGCTGTTTATAAATCTCTTTAGGTCTCTTTTCAAGCTTTATAATTTGAGCTTTCTTAGGAGAGGTTAATGCCATAAGCTCCTCTTTCTCTCTTTTTAACTTCAAAAGTTTCTCTTTGGCTTTCTCTACCTCTCTATACTTTTTAATAGCACCCTCATAGGCTGTTATTTTTGTGCCTACTCTGCTTGTATATTTTTCAATATAGTTTTGTGAAAAACTCTTTTTTCTAATATCATTTAACATCACACAAGAGTAGCCAAAATCAAAATAGTCACTATCCTCAAAATAATTCTCTATACCTAAAATAGAAGCCATCATACCACCAACGGTCGTTTTTGGAGGTAGTGGCAGAGATAGATTCTGACTAATGGTTACAGGGTCACGAAACGAAGCAAAATTTCCCCATATCTTAAAAGCAAACATGGCTTACTCTTTGATTAAAAGTTTAGTCTCATCTATAAACTCTATCTTTTTAATCTTCTCTAGTTCTGATTTGTATTTACTCATTTTAGTGTCTAAAACTACTTTGACTTTGTCAATAAAACCCTCAGCATTATTAAGCACTGTAATCAATTGAGAAAAATCGAACTCTGCCTCATCCAAACTTCTAATCTCTTCACTATTTTTAAGTGTTACCAACTCATCAAGAAGCCCCACAAAATAATTAGAGTCATCTTTATAGATAACCTCTAAAAGTAGTCTAGGTTTTTGTCCCATTTTGGTATGGGTATTGAGCTTTTTAGTCCCAAACCATAACCCCTCTATTAGCTCATTCATATCTTTTTGTGTTGTTTGACAATTGGCAACATTTGCACGGTTAACTGTTCCATAGGTAGGGAAAATGGCATAAGGGATATAGTTATCTACTCTGAAAGTTTTAGTAAATTTAGCCTCTCCCTCTTTTTTAGACTCTGTAGCAAATGCTCCTGTACCTTGTGAAAGAACAGTCTCTGTCTTATTAAGCGATTTTGTCCAAGAGAACTGAACAGCACCTATGAGTTGCAGTCCACTTTTGGGGGCAACCCCTCCAAAGAGTCGGTTATCTATACAACTTAAAAATATACCCTTTTCATCTTCTAAATCTTCAAACTGCTCTTTAATCTGGTTAAACCTATTTTCGGCTGTAACACTGCCTCCTTTGCCTTTTTCATCGGTATATCCTGCCAAAATAGCATCATTATTGACAAAAATATCTATCTTTTTATGATACTGAATATAATCTCTCACGGTTCGTTTAATCCGTACATCACTTACTATTGCTTTCTCATCAATCTCATCAAATCTATTGGCATTGTCACTCATCATATCGCCGTTTGGATTGCTAAGTCTTGTATCCCATATAAATAAAATTTCACTCTCTTTTGCTAAATTATCCATTATTTTGCTCCTTTAATTTTTTTGTTATGTGCTTTAATTTTCTCATCATTCTCTTTTTGCTCCTCTTTGAACTTTATAAATTCATTGAAGCCTTTTCTAAAATAGTATGATACGGTATATTTTGAGATAGTTTTAGATGAACTCTCATCATAAGAAGTCACTTGTCTGCTCAAATCTTGTAATCTTGCTCCACCTAACTCCAATTTATTCTCAAAAGTTGTCGCTTTATCATAAATTTTATTAAGATTTTTCATATTGATAATTTGATTGGAGAGCCATCGTTTAAATGTTGTGTTTCCCTCTGAAATTCTCGAATAAAATGAGCTATCTATAACTGCTTTGGTATAAGCACCTAAATAATAAGCTTTTTTCAAAATATTATCTTGCTCTTCATCGCATCTGTACTCTTGCGAAAAAAGCACATACTCCATTCGTTGAATATTTTCCATTTTTTAATCCTTTATTTTATTGATTTGTCTATCTTTAAAAAAAGATAAGATATTTTGTTCATCTTGATACACTTTTAAACCTCTCTCTTTGTCAAACCATAACTTTGTACCTTTTTCATTGACTCTTTTTTTGTGTTCATAATCAAACTCGGTATTAAATTCAAATCGTCTATAGAGGTCTGTTTGAGAGATTTGACTATTGGTTAATAACAATCTTGCAAAAGAGAATCTCTCTTCCAAAATTTTAGGACGATAAGAGCTATCTTTTGGGTCATTTTTTCGTTTGTTCATCATATAAAAATAGAGTTCATCTCTATGAAAAAAATCATGTAAATAAGTTTGTGTATAATCCTTATTTCCTATCAATAGGGTATCTTTTATATTATACTCTTTCATCTTCTTCACAAGTTTAGAGACCCTGCTTGGAAGTACCTCTTCAATAGAACCATATATTTTGACCTCATTTTTATTGAACTCCATAAATATAAAATCCACCGTTAGACCTTGATAAAACTCTAAATCTTGAATATCTTCTTTAAAATTTGTAAGGAGTCCATCAGCTATATTAAATTTCTTTTTACTTTTTTGTTTTGTTTTTAATCTATCTTTTGTCTCTTCTATCTTTTGCTTATCTTTTTTCTTGCGTTTCTCTAACTTATCAAGCTCTTTTTTTATAAGAGCTTCTTCGTTAGCTATATTTTTCAGTGAATTTCTTTTCTGTTTACTCTGTTCATTTGCTAGTTTTAACTTAGATAAAATCTCTTTAAACTCCTCTTCATTCTCTTTGACATAAGAGGGAACAATAGAAAAGCTCATACCATCAAAATAGAACATCAGATACTTCCTAACATAGAGCCAACCAAACTTGATATATCTAGCACTCTCTTTAGACAAAGGGATATTGTCTATAATTCTATGTTTTAGTTTATCATTATAATTATTGACCGTATAGCAACCAATATCAGGATTATAACCCACCTCTATCTGCTTAGTAGATATAAAATCATAAAACTCTTTTGGCTCTAAATCTTTATAAGGGATAGCAGGAGAGTTAAACCAACCATCCCAAATCTCGGGCATAATTTCAAAGAGAGACTTACTATCAACTGTAATAAGATATAGATAGTCCCCTTTTGGATAAACCTTTAATTTGTCAACAATTTCTTTATCACTTATCTGTTCTAAAATAGATTGAAGTAACTGCTCATTTTTTTTATTGGCATAGTGGTAGGTTATGATATTTTTTAATGATGCCTGTAATTGAACTATTTTATCATAAGGTGTACTTTTTTTATTAAGATTATGTATTAGTAAACTAGGATATAAATAAATTGGAGGATTTGAACTATTAGTAAGCTTATCTGTATAAAAAACATTTTCATAATAATTATTGCTTATATCTCTAAATATAGCTTTCTCTTTTTTTATACTAAAATCAATAGCTACAGTCTGATAGTCTGTTGAACTATCTGGCTCTCTAATAATTAAAGATTTTATACTTTTTTTATCTGTAGTAGCTTTTCCAATATTATATAATTTTTGGGCTAGACTCATCTTTTTCCTTTCTATTTCAAAGTCGATAAGGGACTTAAAAAATCTTTATGTTATACTTCACCTGTACACGAAAATTACTGCTAAATGCCTTCGGGAACACTTTTATCTAATCTTTTGGTAATTTTTTGCACTTTTTGAGTGTGTAGATAGAAGGTAACATTATTCATTTATTCCTCTTTTTTTGTATTAATATTAATCGTTGTATCCCCTGAAAATAAAAAAGCTAAAAATATAACGGCTACAAAGGCAACTAGCCCACCTAAAATAATCATTGTATTATCTGTCAAAATATATCCTTTTTAAATTATATATTTAGATTATAACAAAAATTTCTTAAATAATCTTCTTACATCCATCAGATAATTAAGAAAATATTCTTTTCAGCTAATAATTAGACTTTTTCAATATAATTCATTAATCTCATTATTCTTGATAGATAGCTCTCTCTTATAGGGTTTGAAACCATCCATCAGAAAATTATAATGAGATTATTTCACAACCTCCAAAAAACCAACCCCTTTCATACAGTTAGCCCCCATCCCAGTATCTAAAATCATTCGTAAAATATCCTCATCCCCCTCTATCTCATAAACCCCAAACCAAGCCTTGATAACCCCTTTGCTATAGTGAAATATTCGCTCTCTTGGTTTCTGCTCTATTAGCTTGATTTTTAGCTCTCCTCTGTATGGTTTGCCAAATAGAGCCTCATATTTCTCTAGGGTATTTCTATGGACTATCTCTTGAAACTTATCGCTTTTTGGTTCTAGGTAGATTTTCTTTTTGCTTAGTTTGCCATCTTTGATAGCACTACTTACAAATCCACCTACTCTCATGGGGGATTTAATTTTGCTATTT
>CAZLLE010000001.1:0-26955 GCA_964560425.1 uncultured Campylobacterales bacterium | reverse complement strand
GATATAACATACATCTGTTCAGATTTACTCAAAAGTGGATACATAGGAAGTGAGATAGCCTCTTTGTAGTAGTTATCCATGTTTGGTATCTTTTCATCTGCATAACCTAAGCTTTTATAGTATGGTTGTCTATTTATAGGCATGTAGTGGAGTTGAACTCCTACTCCTTTTGAGATAAGTTTTTCATAAAGCTCTCTTTTGTTTTTGCTCTTAACTCTTACTACAAAAAGATGATAAGCACTCCCCTCATCAAACTCATAAAGTGGTTTTATCAAACTATCTTTAAAACTATCATGATAGAGCTTTGCTATTGTTCTTCTTTTTTCTAAAAAAGTATCTAACTTTTGAAGTTGTGAAAGACCTAAAGCTGATTGAAAATCAGTGATACGGTAGTTAAACCCCAACTCTCTCATCTCATACTCCCATGGAGCCATATCAGAAGTTTTAATCATGCCATGGTTTCTTAAAATTAGCAGTTTTTCATAAATCTCTTTTGAGTTGGTTGTTATAGCCCCACCCTCTCCTGTTGTTAGGTTCTTAACAGGATGAAAAGAGAAGATTGAAGCATCGCTATATCTACAACTTCCAGCTTTCACACCATCTTGTACTGCTCCTATTGCATGGGCATTATCTTCTAGTATGATTATGTTATATTTTTGTTTTAACTCTTTTAGTTTTTGTTGATCTACCAACTTTCCTGAAAATGATACTACATAGATAGCTTTTATATTTGGATTTTTCTTTAGCTCAATTTCGCACAAATCAAGGTCTATATTTCCATCATCTTTTATATCTACAAACTGTGGTTTTGCACCAGCATATAGTATAGAGTTTGATGTAGCTAAAAAAGAGTTTGGAGTTGTTAAAACTATATCATCTTTTTGTAAAAGTGCCAAAGAAGCTAGATGAAGAGCCGCCGTTCCATTTGAAACAGATACACAATACTCAGCTTCACAATAGTTAGAAACAGCCTCTTCAAACTCTTTAGTTTTTGGTCCAGTTGTTATAAGTGGTGCTGTTAAAACTTCGCTAACTGCTTCTATATCGTCTCTAGAAATTGTCTGTTTTCCATATGGCATATTATACATCAAAAACTATACCCATAAACTCTTCTTTACTGAGCCACTGATCATTAGTATCCGAAGCATACTCAAAACCATCATTAACCAAAACTCCTTTTTCATTAATAGAATTGATTGTAAAGTCTACTTCTTGTGCAAACTGTATAGTAGGCTTAATTACATAATGACTATCAAACTCCAATGTTCTTAAACTATCCTCTTTAGTAATCATCGCTTCATGCAACTTTTCCCCTGGTCTAATTCCTATAACTCTATAAGGTTTACCTCTACTCATTGCCATAGCCAAATCTATCATCTTCATCGAAGGAATCTTAGGTATAAATATCTCACCACCTTGCATTCTTTCAAAATTTTTAATTACAAAATCCACACTATCTTGAAGAGTAATTAAAAATCTAGTCATTCTTTCATCGGTAATAGGAAGAGGCTCATTTCTCTCATCTAAAAGTTTTTTAAAATATGGCACAATAGATCCCCGACTTCCAATCACATTGCCATAGCGAACGACAGAGAATCTTGTCTGTCGTTTTCCAACCATATTATTTGCAGCTACAAAAAGTTTATCACTAGCTAATTTTGTTGCCCCATAAAGGTTAATTGGATTTGCAGCTTTATCTGTAGAAAGGGCTATTACTTTTTCTACGCCACTATCAATAGCTGCATCTATGACATATTCTGCTCCATGGATATTTGTATTAATGCATTCCATAGGATTATACTCAGCAATATGCACATGTTTCATAGCAGCAGCATGAATAACAAAATCCACACTTTGCATTGCTTTTTTTAAACGATTAAAATCTCTTACATCACCCACAAAATAACGCATACAAGAATCATTAAAGTTTTGTGCCATATCAAAATGTTTTTGCTCATCTCTTGAATATATGATAATTTTACTTGGTCTGTACCTTTTTAAAAGTGTTTGTGTAAGTTTTTTTCCAAAACTTCCAGTACCACCAGTAATAAGTATATTTTTATTATTAAACAACTAAAACCTTCCTAATTTTTCTATTTTATTAAATTATTTTATTTTAAAAAGCAACTTTTATTCCAATACTGCTTAACTATCCAAATAATAATAAATTAAAGTGAAATAATCGTGAAGAATATTTATTTTACTTTTTAAATTATTTTTTTAATAAAAATTTAATATCAATATAATATCCTCACTATTCTTAAAAAACATTTAAGAGTAAATCTCTAAATATAATTCAACCAATTGCCAACTCTACTCTGTTCTCTTTTTATGGTTGTGCTATTGCCATGTCCTGTGTATACTTTTTTATCATATTTGATTTCTAAAAATTTTTTGATACTTTTTTTCATATCACTTGGACTAGAGTATGGAAAATCTACTCTTCCTATGGAGTTTTCAAATATGAAATCTCCGCTAAACATGCTATCACCTATTACTATTGCACTATTTCCGGGGGTGTGTCCAGGGAACCATAGATATTGAATATTAATGGAATCCAAATTTATTTTGGCATCACCTATTACTTCATAGTCTGGTTGGCTTGGTGGGGTTCCTTGGGAAAATGGGTCATTTTTTAGCATGAAGGCATCATCTTTTGGGACATAGATTGGGATTTTTAGTTTTTCTTTTAGTTCTTGATTACTCCACACATGATCGAAGTGTCCGTGTGTATTTAAGATTGCGATTGGATTTTTTATATTTTTGATGACCCATTCAGTAGCATTTTGACCTGGATCTATTATTAGGTCTTTACCATTAACTGTTACGATATAACAATTTGTCTGATAAGCACCCATTGGTTTTACTTTTATATTCATAACTTTATAACTCCTTTATAAAGTTATGAATATAACAAGTATTTATTTAATTACTCATTTAGAGGTAGATAAGAGAGAGTATTATTATCATAATAATGTATTGTCCCACTCATTATATCATAGTGCCATGCATGTAAAAAAAGTGTTTTTTCACTTACTCTTCTTCGTACCGCGGGATATGTTAAGAGATTTCCAATTTGAAAACTAGCAGATATTTTTTCTGTTTTTTCTAATTTTTCTTCATGTGTACAATTACTAGCACAGCGAAGTTCAGCCATCTCTTTTGCACCTTTACCAAGTTCTAGCCACTGTTTTACATGCTTTAGTTCTGGTTTATTTAATTTTTCTTCTTCATAATATAAAGCAGCTATTGCACCACACTGGGAATGACCACAAACAATAATATCACTCACTTCCAAAACACTAACAGCATACTCTATTGCTGCGGCTGTAGAGTGAAAGCTTTCATCAAATTCACTTGGAGCTACAAAATTACCTATATTTCTAGCTACAAAAAGATCTCCTGGATCAGTTCCTGTAATTAAATTTGGTAACACTCTAGAATCACAGCAGGTAATAAATAGTATTTTAGGATTTTGTCCCTCCTTGGCTAAAATAGCAAACTTCTCTTCATGTTTTTTAAAATCACCCTGCTTAAATCTTTTGCTACTATCAGCCAATTCATTAATAATCATTACAACACTCCATTGTCAAAATTTTGTCTTATCGCTTCATAAAGAACAATACCTACAGCTACAGATAAATTGAGACTACGACCATTTGTTCCCATTGGGATGGTAACCATGTTTTCTCTATTTTTTTGCATAAATTCCATAGGAATACCTGCCGTTTCACTACCAAAAAATAGATAATCCCCTTTTTCAAAAGAGGCTTTAAAATATGGCTTATCAGATTTTGTAGTTGAGAAAAAAAAGCGTCTAATATTTTTTTGATGTACTACCAAAAAATCATCTATACTATCCCAAACATGAATATCAAGTAGTTTCCAATAATCAAGCCCAGCTCTTCTAACTGATTTTTGATCAAGATCAAAAGCTATGGGTTTAATAATATGAAGCGTAGAATCTGTATTTACACAAATTCTACCTATGCTACCAGTGTTTTGCGGAATTTGCGGATTTACTAAAACAATGTTAAACAAGTTGTTCCTTTTAAAGCAAAAGATAAATTATATTTTATCAAAAAATCTATTTAAATAATAGACCTAATTGCACAAAGTGTAACATCTTTTGAAATAAAATTTTGTTGACTTGGCTCATTTTTGAAAAGATCTGTACTAATATACTTTTTATTATCATCTGTAAATACAGTAACAACCGTACTTTGTGAACCCAATCTATTTTGAGCTTTGATAGCTCCCAAAAAATTTGCTCCAGAGGATATACCAACACCCAAACCTAATGAATTTCCAAGTTTTTGTGTCATCAAAATAGAATCTCCATCATCAACATCAATAACTTCATCTAAAAAATCTAAATCTAAAATAGATGGAATAAATTCATCTGAAATTCCTTCAATACGATGAGTACCCACTTTGTGTCCCGTAGAGAGAGTAGGAGAACTTGATGGCTCTAGTGGATAGAGTTTAACATTTGGATTTTTTTCTCTCAAAAATTTACCAACACCCATGACAACACCTCCTGTTCCTACTCCTGCAACAAAGGCATCAATATTTGGACACTGCCTATATATCTCTGGTCCTGTACTCTTGAAATGAGCCCAAACATTATCTTCATTTGAAAATTGATCTGTCAAAAAAGAGTTAGGAGTCTTATCTGCAAGCTCCTTGGCTCTTTTGATACTTCCCAAAAAACCACCCTCTTCTTTACTAACAAGTACAATATTTGCACCAAAACTCTTAATAAGATTAATCCTCTCACTACTAAGCCAATCTGGCATAAAAATCGTTACAGGGTGTCCTAAAGCACTACCAATAGCAGCTACAGCTATTCCTGTATTTCCACTTGTAGCCTCTATGATATGGTCATCTTTTTTTAATCTACCTGTAAAATATGCTCTCTCAATAATATTAAAAACCATTCTATCTTTTACACTGCCAGTAAGATTACGACTTTCACTTTTTGCGTATATTACTCTTTTTTCATTTTTGTAAATAAACTCTATTGCAAGTAGAGGTGTATTACCAATAAGACTAGATAATTTATATATCTCTTGAATATTTCTATCTCGCATTAGTATTGCTCCCATGATGTATGTTCCTAAAACTTTTATTTTCTATAAAAGACATTATTACACATGAATTTTAAAGTAAATTTAATTTTACTGATTTTTGCTTATAAAGCATATAAGTTATTTTATAGAAGTAACTTTTTGGAACTAAAAAATAATTGTTTTATTATGATAGACAAAAATACGATCATCAAAGGCTAAATCAATTGCTTTTGATAATACAATCTTTTCAACATTTCGACCTGCTTTTTGCATATCTCTCCAACTATATTCATGATTGATAGAGACGACATCTTGAGAGATAATTGGACCTTCATCTAAATCGTTATTTACAAAATGAGCAGTTGCACCAATAATCTTAACACCTCTCTCATATGCTTGTTTATATGGATTTGCTCCTATAAAAGCGGGCAAAAAAGAGTGATGAATATTGATAATTTTACCACTATAGGGGACAACAAAATTGCTTGTAAGAATACGCATATATTTGGCAAGTACAATCAAATCTGGATTAAACTCTTCAAGAAGTGTTAAAATTTTCTTCTCATGATCTTCTCTACTAAGATTTTCAGCAGAGACATGAAAGTATGGAATATTAAACTTTTCGCTTAAATCTCTTAAGCTATTATGATTTGATATTACAGCTTGAATATTGGCATTAAGCTCTCCACTCTCATAACGAAGTAAAATATCACCCAAACAATGTGACTCTTTTGTTGCCATTAAAACAACATTTTTTGCTCGTTTCACATGAAGGGAGATATTAACATCATTAGGAAGCTTTTCAATAAGTTCTTCCTTTAGAGAAGCTATATCCAAATCACCACGAATCAAAGCACGAAAGAAAAATCTATTAAACTCTTGATCTACAAATTCACTATTTTTTTCAATATTCAAGCCATGACTAAAAAGTGTTTGAGAGATATGAAAAATAATTCCCTTTTCATCCGTACAATCAACCTTTAGAACATATACACTCATGAAGATTTTTCTATACGATCATCTATATGAGCTAGTGAATACTCCAAATATTTGAGAGTAAGATTTAATTTAGACTCTAACATATCATCATCTAATTCGGAAAGTCCTTCAAAAAGTACTAGCAATCGCTCTCTCATGTGAGATAAAAATTTTACCTCATCACTAGAGGGTGCAACTATTTTTAGACTCTTTTTAGTTCCAACTTCACCATCTTGTTTTAGTTCATTTTCTGTAGAAATATCACTAGAAACAACCTTTTCATCTAATTCTGCAAGTGTTGATAAAACCAAATCTTTTAACTCCATGATACTGCTAACCACCTCTCAAATTTATCAAAATGCTCTTTTTTATGCATTTTTACAAAATATCTTTTCAATTTTTTATTAACACCTACAAAGCTTGATCTATTTTTTCTCAGTCTAAAAACCGCTTCTAGTGCCTCTGCATTTCGTGGATCTTCTCCAAGGATATCTTCATAAATAGTCAAAGCATCTTTGATATATCCTTGAGACTCATAAATTTTTGCAAGCGTTAAAGTTTTCATGATATTTTAGACACCACATCCGCAATTATAGAACCAATATCATCTGTAGAACAGACCTCTTTAGCTCCATATAGAGAGATATCTTGTGTTCTATACCCATCTTTTAGTACAGATTCAATTGCTTTATCAATTTTATTGGCAGCGACCTCTTCACCAAGAGCAAAACGAAGCATCATTGATGCACTTGCAATTGTTGCAATTGGATTTGCAATACCCTGTCCTGTAATATCTGGAGCAGAGCCATGAATTGGCTCAAACAATCCAACACTTCCACCAATAGAAGCCGAAGGTAATAGACCAATTGAGCCGCTAATCATACTTGCTTCATCACTCAAAATATCACCGAAAATATTTCCAGTCAAAATAACATCAAACTGTTTTGGATCACGAACTAACTGCATAGCTGCATTATCTACATACATGTGCGAGAGTTTAACTTCAGGATAATCTTTTGCAATCTCTTCTACTGTATCTCTCCATAGTTGACTAACTTCCAAAACATTTGCTTTATCTACAGAACAGAGTTTTTTCCCTCTTTTCATTGCTGCATCAAAACCAATTCTTGCAATTCTTTCAATCTCATTTTTTGAATAAACCATAGTGTTAAAGGCACGATCCTCACTCTTCTCTCTTGGTTGACCAAAATAGATACCACCAGTCAATTCACGCAAAACCAGAAGATCTACACCAGAGACAACTTCACTCTTTAGTGTACTAGCATCTACCAACTCTTTATAAACTTTTACGGGTCTATAGTTTGCAAACAGATCAAGTTCAGCTCTTAGTTTCAATAGTCCACTCTCTGGTCTTTTATCACGAGGTAATTTATCCCACTTCTCTCCACCAATAGCACCAAAGAGAACAGCATCTGCACTTTTACATCCCAAAATTGTATCATTAGGAAGAGGATCTCCCGTAACATCATAGGCAATACCACCCATAAGATATTCATGATAGGATAGTTCAAAATCCTCTTTAGCAGAAACAGAGTCTAAAACTTTAATCGCTTCATCAATAATTTCAGGACCTATACCATCGCCTTTAATAATTGCTATATTGTATCTTTTACTCATGACGGGGTTCCTATTTCAGCTTTTGCATAATTGATTAAACCACCACAACTAACCAACTCCTGCATAAAAGGAGGAATTGGAGTAAATTCAAATGTAGTGTTTGTATCTAAATTAACTATTTTTCCATTTTCTGAATCAATTTTAATTTGTGAACCTTCACTAATTTGATCTACCTCTGAGAGTGTAAATATAGGTAATCCCATATTAAATGCATTTCGATAAAAAATTCTTGCAAAACTTTTTGCAACTACAGCTGAAACACCCGCCTCTTTGAGTGCAATAGGTGCATGTTCCCTGCTGCTACCACAACCAAAATTCTCTCCTGCAACAATTACATCACCTCTACTAAGATTTTTTACAAAATCAGGATCAGCATCCTCCATAACATGTGAAGCCAACTCTTTTGGGTCAGAAGTATTTAAATATCGTGCGGCGATAATTAAATCTGTATCAATATTGTCACCAAATTTCCATACCTTTGCGGTTATTACATTCATTTACAAACCTTTTTGTATTACATTTCAAACCATTCTATCAAAAACATCACCAAAGTTTGGTAAAAATTTTAGAGTAGAGTAGAACTTTAATATCAAATCATTAAAAAATTATATATTTAAGACGATAATTGTTTTTTAAAAGCTTAAAAGAAGAAAAGGTTAAATATAAATGAACAATCTACTATCTCTACGAGAAAATATGTTTTTAAAAATTAAAGATAAAAAGTCTAATTCACTATATAGATGCCTTTGTATTAAAGATGTAGAGGTAGAGGGATATCAATATAGCCTCAGATATGATCTACAATCAGAAATAAATTATAAAAAGGCTATTTTAGAGGTGAAAAAAGATCAAGAAAATAGCATTACAATATCACTCTATAACCTAATTGAGAAAGTTAATTTTAATTTAGCCCTACTATCGAGTTTGGGTAGTGAAACTATAATTTATAAAAATATAAAAGATCAAAAAATAGATAATAAATATCAAATAATTCAAAATTCTATACAAAAAGAGGAATATTTTAAATATTTAATTCACAAAGAGGAGTATTCATACAAAGATTATCAAGACTATTATACAGAAGATAGTTTTGGGAACTCTTACTCTATGTTTAAAAAAGTATCACCATTAAAAATTACCTCCAATAAAAAAACAGATCTATTTTGGGAATATAAAAATATACTAAATAATCAGCTACATATAGAGGTAACCCATTCAAAAAAAGAGATTCTCTTTTATCAAAGCAAATCTATTAGACGAGATAATATCAAAATAGTTCATGATAGTAACTACAAATATAAAGATTATAAAAATAATGACGATTTAAAGAGTAAATACCACACATATATATAAAGAGGAATCCTTTTGATTGAGTTATTTTCACCTGCTATCAAAATAATAAATAAAATGAGATATAAGAAAAAAATAACTTTTATGGCATTACTATTTTTTATTCCTATTGGTATACAATTTTTTTATCATATTGATACAATATATAAACAAAAAAATAATCTAAATCAACAACTTCAATCACTAGACTCAAATAAAAACTTAGTTTTACTAATCAAAAAAATTGCAGAATATAGAGGACTTAATCAAAAACATGTCAATACACAAAATATATTTAAAGATAGAATTAATAAACTAGAAGAGGAGATAAATATACTTTTTTCAGAGGTAGAGAGTCCATTTTTGAGACAAAACCCTCTATTTAAAAAGAGTCATGAGAGCTGGATAGAGATAAAAAATAGAGATAAAAAATCTTTTGATAAATATTCACAAACTATTAAATTACTTATAAATTTGGTAGATTCTAATATGCACACAGGTAGTCAACAATATCAAACAATACAACTTCACTATATATCAGATATATTACATAACAAATTATTATGGCTTAGCGAACACCTTGCACAAACAAGAGGTATTGGTAGTAGAATTTTGTCAAAAAAAGAGATTACAGACCAAGAAAAGACAGATTTACTACATCTATATACTCTCATCAAAGCAAATCATGATGCTATCTCAACATCTCAATATCTTAATAAAATATATTACGAACAAGAAAATTTATATATACAAGATACACTTGAATTAAATCAATTTTTAAACATACTTAACGAAAACTTTATTACAAATTCAAAATTTGCAATAAGCTCTAAAGAGTTTTTTACTTATGCCTCAAATATTATTCAAAATAAATATAAAATAAGAGAAAATCTCCTTAAAATATATAAATCATTGATAAAAGAGCAACAACAATCACTTACAAACAAAGCTAATTACTCATTTGTTCTTATCTCCTTATTGCTATTTTTTATGTTCTACATAATTGGTGCGTTCTATTATTCTGTAATTAGAAGCTTAAAACAACTAAACTATGCATCAATGGAGATTACAAAAGGACACTTACAGACAACACTTATCACAGATACAGAAGATGAGCTAAATGACGCATTTATAACTTTTAACCAAATGGCTGAGAGTATAAGAGAAAATACTGCTTTTTTAGATGGTTACAAAATTGCAATTGATGAGAGTAGTATTGTTTCAAAAACAGATATACATGGTTTTATAACATATGCAAACCAAAAATTTTGTGATATATCTGGATATAAGAAGAGTGAACTACTAGGAAAACCTCACAACATAATTCGTCATCCTGATGTACCACGAGAGATTTTTAAAGAACTATGGAAAACCATCAAGGCAAAAGAGGTTTGGCAAGGTATTGTTCCAAATAAGAGAAAAGATGGCACAACTTATATTGTAAATGCAACTATCATACCTATGTTAGATGCCAATGGAAATATTAAAGAGTATATTGCTGTAAGACATGATATTACAGAATTAGAGGAGAGTAAAGAGTTACTAAAAAAACAAGAGACTGATTATTTAACAAAACTATATAATAGAAATAGAATGGTCAAAGATATAAAACTCTTCCATAATCCAGTTCTCATATTTTTAAATATAAACTCTTTTGGAAAACTCAACGATTTTTTTGGATCAAAAACAGGAGATCAAGTACTTATTACACTCTCATCATGGCTTGATCGTATTACACAAAATAATGGTGCTAAACTTTACAAATTACATGCAGATCAATTTGCAATTTTAAGTGAAAAGAATAGTACGAAAGAGGAGTATTTTATTAGTTTTATTACACAAATACTCGAATTTATAGAGTCAAATACAATAGAAGATGAGAACCAAAATCAAATTACAATATCAATGACAGCTGGTATTGCATTTAATCATAAAAATGAACATAAAAATCTTTTAACACATGCCGACATTGCACTAAAACAGGCAAAAAAAGCAAATAAAAAATTTACTATCTTTGATCAATCAATGCAACAAGAGAATAACTACTCAAAAAACATGGAGTGGATTCAAGAGATTAGATCAGCTATCAATGAAGATCGTATCATCCCATATTATCAGCCAATTATCAATAATAAAACAGAAAAAATTGAAAAATATGAAGCTTTAGTAAGACTTATAAAAAGAGATAAAGAGGTAATATCACCCTTCTTCTTTTTGGATATTGCAAAGCAGGTTAATCTTTATGAACAGATTACACATATTATGATTAATAAAAGTTTTGCAACTTTTAGAAATTTACCTTATGAGTTTTCTATAAATTTATCTATTGACGATATTAACAACAGTAAAACTATAAAATTTCTAAAAAATAGACTTGAAAACTTTCCTAATCCCCAAAGAGTGGTATTAGAGATTGTAGAATCAGAACAAATTACAGATTATACAAAAGTAGAAAAGTTTATAAAAGATGTTAAATCTTATGGAGTAAAAATTGCAATTGATGATTTTGGAAGTGGTTACTCAAACTTTGAACATATATTACGCCTAGATGCCAACTATCTAAAGATAGATGGCTCACTAATTAAAAATATAGACAAAGATCAAAATGCACTTATTATTGTAAAAGCAATTAATGACTTTTCAAAAAGACTCAACCGTAAAACTATTGTTGAATTTGTACACAATAGAAAAATTTATGATATAGTCAAAGCATTGGGCTGTGACTATTCACAAGGATTTTATCTTGGTGAACCTATGCAAAGCCCAAAAATAGAAGAGTGCAAAGTAAAAGAAGTTCTAGAAATAAATTGAAATTTAGAAAAAAAATTAAATATATTTTATTTAACAGTTAAAAGTTAAAAATATTGTACTATTTCAAACAAAATAAAAAAAAGGATTCCCGTTGAGAAAAACAAAAGTTGTAATTACTATCGGTCCCGCAACCGAAAGCATAAGTCAAATTACCAAACTCATTGAAAAAGGGGTAGATGTATTTAGACTAAATTTCTCCCATGGAGATTATGAGGCACATGCAAATAACATTAAAAATATTAGAGCAGTGAGTCAAAAATTAGATAAAATAGTTGCTATATTACAAGATATATCAGGTCCAAAAGTTAGAATTGGGAAAATAGATGGAGAACTAGAGCTAAAAAGAGGCGATACTATCTTTTTATCAAAAGAACAAAGTTCAGATCCAAAAATATTAGATCTATCTTACCCACAAATAATAGATTTGGCAGAAGTGGGTGAAGAGGTCTATTTTGCAGATGGTACAATCCGTAGTACCATAGAGAAAAAAGAGTCAGATAAATTAACACTAAAACTACTTAATGATGGAATACTCACCTCAAAAAAGGGTGTAAACTTTCCAAATACAAAATTGGGAATATCTGCAATTACACCAAAAGATGAGAAAGATTTAGAGTTTGGAGCAGAACACAACATAGATATTGTTGCACTATCATTTGTACAGAGTGGTGATGATATTATAAAAGCAAAAAAAATACTCAAAAAATTCAAAGCTAATCCAATGATTATATCCAAAATAGAGATGAGTGGTGCAATCAATAAACTAAATGAAATATTAGATAAGAGTGATGGAGTAATGGTAGCAAGAGGTGATTTGGGTGCAGAACTAGGAGTAGATAGAGTACCAAGATTACAAAAGAAGATCATTAAAAAAGCAAATGAGAGGAATTTACCTGTAATCACAGCAACACAAATGCTCTCATCTATGGTAAATGCCCCTTTTCCTACAAGAGCAGAAGTATCAGATATTGCAAATGCTGTATATGATGGCACTGATGCCGTTATGCTCTCAGATGAAACAACAATTGGAAAATTCCCATTAGAGTCTGTAGATGTACTTATGAATTCAATTATAGAAGCAGAAGAGGAGTATCCATATTATAAAGATTTTAAACCATCAAAAAAGAGCAGAGAGGCTATAGCTCATGCCGCAGTGGAACTTTCACACTATCTTGAAAAAGATGCTTTAATTGCTTTTACAGCTAGTGGATTTAGTGCAAAAAGTTTAGCCAAATATAGACCAGAAACTCCAATTTATGCAGTAAGTTTCTCTTGTGAAACACTAAGAAAACTAAAAGTTGTATGGGGTGTTGAAACAATCAAAATAGAACAGGGTAAAGTACCATCAGAACTTATCTATAATTTTATTCTAGATGCACAAAAGAGAAATATTATTAAAGAAAATAGCAGATTTATTGCTACTATGGGAGATTTTACAGGTAAAAAAGGTTCAACAAACCTAATTAGAGTTTTAAACAAACACTCAATGAAAAAAATTGTAAATAAATATCAAAAACCAGCAGAAGATCTTATATAGATACTTAATAAGCATAGGGAGTACCCCCTATGCTTGTTGTTTTCTAGCTTCCATAAGAGCGTCTATTAAATCATCTAAATTTTCATAAGGAATATGTGCTTTCCAATCTGGCTCTTCTGTATTTCCCTTCAAAGATATACCTATACTTGTCACAGCTGAAGAGCCTGAGCCATATGGTTCATCCAAATGCATTACAGAAATAGTTCCCTCTTTTGTTCCAGCCAAACCAAATGATTTGATTAATTTTCCCTCTTTACTCATCTTTTTTTCTCCTATTTTTTAAAAAATTTTGATATTTTAGCTTGTAATCTAAGCCAATCTTTGTGAAGCATTAGTGGAAAACCACTATATACTTTACCCCCCTCTATAGATTTTGTTACACCACCACGAGCGGCAATTGTTGCAAAATCTCCTATTGTTAAATGACCAGCTGTTGCGGCTTGACCACCCATAACTACATTTCTACCTAAAGTAGATGATCCAGAAAGTCCTGCTTGAGATACAATAATAGAGTGCATACCGACTTCACAATTGTGACCAATTTGTACTAAATTATCAATTTTTGTACCTTGTTTAATAAGTGTCAAACCAAACACTGCTCTATCTATTGTACTATTTGCACCTATCTCTACATCATCTTCTAATACAACTGCACCATTATGGTAAATTTTGACATGTTCACCCAGCGAAGTGTGTGCATAACCAAAACCATCACTACCAATTACAGTTCCTGCATGAATAGTACAATTTTTGCCTATTTGTGTATCATTATAAATTGTTACATTTGGATAAATAGTAGTATTGTCCCCAATCTCTACCTCTTCGCCAATAAAAGCACCTGAAAGGATAGTTACATTTTTTCCAATTATAGAACCATTACCAATATGCACATTTTCATAAATATTTACATCTGATGCAATAGTAGGATCTTTTTTCTCTCTTACTAATGCTTTCGCAAAAAATTTACTTGCTCTAGCCATTGCCAAGTATGGATCCAAAGCAATAATTGCATTTGATCCACTAGGCAAAGATGAAGCAAATTTTTCACTAATAAAAACAGCTTTTGCTTTAGTAGATTCTAGCTGAGATAGATACTTTGGATTATTAAAAAAAGATATTTCATTACCTTTAGCATCCACAAGTGTATTAATAGCCTCTATCTCAAAATCTTCTCCATCATAAGAGAGTTCTAAGATAGAGATTAACTCTTTAATTCTCATCTCTAAATTTTCTCCATAGAGACTGATCCACCACGAACAACATTTGTAGGGTTAAATTTTTGGATAATCTTCAAGAAGTTTTTGATTCTTGAAGAGTCATCAACAGCCATTAAAATCAGTGAATCATCAGTAGAGTTAGCAACACTTCCATTATAGCCATTCAAAATAGCATCTAAACCAGCTAAATTACCAGCAAGTGGTATTTTTACAAGTACCATCTCTTTTTCTACAACATCTTGCGTCTCAATTACTTTATAAGTAGGGATAAGTTTATGAAGCTGTTTTGTAATCTGTTCCAAAACTCTCTCACTACCACTTGTAACAATAGTAAATCTTGAAAATTCACTATTAGGAATTGGTGCTACTGTTAGCGACTCAATATTATATCCCCTACCCGCAAACAATCCAGCTACACGAGAGAGAACACCATCTTCATTCAATACAATTACAGAGATTACTTTTCTTACTTCCATTATACATCTTCCTTATAATCTAACATCATATTATAAAGTGTACCACCACTTGGAACCATTGGAAGTACATTTTCCAAACGATCTACAACAACATCAATCATGGCAACAACACCCTTATCAACCGCATCTTTAAGTGCTGCATCAAACTCATCTTTTGTTGTTACACGATAACCAACACCACCAAAACTTTCAGCAAGTTTTACAAAATCTGGTTGCATACTCAAATCTGTCTCTGCATATCTCTTGTCATAAAAGAATGTCTGCCACTGTCTAACCATTCCTAAAAAGCTATTATTCAAAATAATGTTGATAACAGGAATTTTATGTTCAACCGAAGTCATTAACTCTTGAATATTCATCAAAATAGAACCATCACCAGTAAAGTTGATACTCACCTTATCATCAGCACCAGCATAAGCACCCATAGCAGCAGGAAAACCAAATCCCATAGTTCCAAGTCCACCACTTGTTACAAATTGTCTAGGATATGAAAATGGATAAAATTGAGCTGTCCACATCTGATGTTGTCCAACATCCGTACTAATTACGGCTCTATCTCCAAGGGTCTCTCCAACTCTCTGTATTACCCATTGTGGTTTTAGAGCTTCTGAATCTTCTGAATATCCCAAAGGGTGAATCTCATTATAACGATTCAAAAGATCTCTCCAAGTTTGATATTTATCACTATCAAAATTATCTTTTACAAGATCAACCATTGATCTAAGAACATTAGATAAATCTCCAACAATAGGATAATCAATATCAACCAATTTACCAATACTACTAGGATCGATATCTACATGAATAATTTTTGCATGTTTTGCAAATTCATCTAATCTTCCAGTAACCCTATCATCAAATCTAGCACCAAGAGAGATCATAAGATCTGCTTCACTCATAGCCATATTAGATGAATAATTTCCATGCATACCTAGCATACCAAGTAACAGAGGATCTTCATGAGAGAGAACACCTCTTGCCATCAATGTTTCAACAGCAGGAATACCAGTAATCTCCAATAACTCTCGAACAAGAGAAGAAGCATTAGACAATATTACACCACCACCAAGATAAAAAATAGGTCTTTTTGCCTCTCTAATAGCCTCAACAGCTCTTTTTATCTGTCTTACACTACCTTTATAGTGAGGTTTATAAGTTTGTAAACTAATATTTTCAGGATAATCAAACTCTCCCATTTGAGCAGTTATATCTTTTGGGATATCTATATGAACAGGTCCTGCTCTTCCACTTCTTGCAATGTAAAATGCCTCTTTTAATATTCTAGGCAGATCAGCAATATCTTGCACAAAGTAGTTATGTTTAGTACATGGTCTACTAATACCAACAGCATCAATCTCTTGAAAAGCATCTGTACCAATCAAAGATAGTGGAACTTGCCCACTAATGACAACCATGGGAATAGAGTCTGTAAAGGCAGTTGCTAAACCAGTCACAGCATTTGTAAATCCTGGTCCACTTGTCACAAAAGCAACTCCAACTTCACCACTAGCTCTAGCATATCCATCTGCCGCATGTATTGCAGCTTGTTCATGTCTTGTCAAAATATGTTTAAAATGATTCTGCTTATATACCTCATCATAAACATTCATAATAGCTCCACCAGGATAACCGTATACAACGCTAACATCCTCTTTGGCTAGAGCTTCAATTATCATTTGAGATCCACTCAACTTCATAATATAATCCTTATTATCTTTATTATTGGTTGGCTCTCAGGTCAATTAGTGTTAGTACTTAATATTAGACCCTTTTCCTCCAAATCCATTAATGGAAAATTATAACAGAATAAAATAAATAGTAGGGATTATTAATTAATAATATTTGGCTTATTATGAGTTTATTACCAATCCATAAAGTCTTAAATCAATTTTTTTTCCATTGATAAAACCATAACTTCTAATAATACCTTCCTCTTCAAATCCTAATCTTTTAGCTATAGCACAACTCTTATAATTATCTACAGAGCATCTAATTTCAAACTTATTCATATCATAATAGTTAATCCCCATCTGAATAAAATCTTTTACAACAGTAGTCATGATCCCCTTTCCTTCATGATCACTATCAAGCCAATAGCCTATATTTGTACGCTTGTTGACTCTATCTATCGTATAAAAATTTATACTTCCAACAAGTTTATCTCTATAAAAAATGCTTTGATAGTGAGACTCCTCTTTGGCAAATCCCAATAATCTCTCTTTTATTTTTTGAGCCATCTCCTCCTCACTCTCAACAACATGAGGAAATATTTTTGATAAAATTTTTCTATTTTTGGCACTCAATTTAAAAAGTTCTTTGGCATGTGAATGAGTCTGCAAAGCAATACTAATATCGGGACTAATAGTTCGTCTATACATATAAACTCCATAAAATTTTACAAAGTATACAAGAGAATAAGTCAAAAATAGATAAACTTCATAAGAGAAAAAGAGGAAGAAATGGAACAATCAAATCAAAAAATAGCAGTATTAATAGATGCTGAAAATGCACAAATGAGTTCTCTCAACTCTATCTTAAATGAAATTTCTAAATATGGAAATATTATTGTAAAAAGAGCTTATGGAGATTGGAGTCACCCTACCCTAAAAAATTGGAAACATCCAATGAATGAACTTGTTATTCAACCCATTCAACAATTTTCATACACTCAAGGCAAGAACTCTTCAGATGCAGCACTTATTATAGATGCTATGGATCTACTATATAGTGGTAATTTTGATGCTTTTGCACTAATATCTAGTGATAGTGATTTTACAAAATTGGCTTCTAGATTAAAAGAGTCTCAAATTCATGTTTATGGAGTAGGAGAGAAAAAAACCCCATTGGCTTTTAGAAATGCTTGTGATGATTTTATCTATGTAGAAGTACTCAAAACATTAGATGCCGAAGCTAGTGAAGAGGAGATCAAAAAAGAGACAAGCGGTTCATTTAGACAGAGACCAAAACTAAATAGAGAGTTAAAATCAGATACAAAGTTGGTAAATCTTCTAAGGAATGCAGCAGTAGAGTGTGCTGATGAAGATGGATGGGCAGCACTTGCAGAGTGTGGAGCACTTATCAAAAAACAGTTTCCAGATTTTGATTCTAGAAACTATGGATATAGCAAACTATCAAAACTTATAGAAGATATTAAACTTTTTGATATCTATAGAAAAAGAATAGAAAATTCAGGTAAACAGATTATATTTTATAGAGATATTAAAAAGTATGGTTTAAGGTAGTCAAAAAGGTATATAACTCTTCATACTCTTTTTCAATTATCTTCATAACCTCAAGTAACTTTTGATCCTCTATTTTAGAATTTTCATCTATCAATTTTTGCTTCCATATTATCTCTTCTTTGATACTTTTTTGAGAAATTGTAATATATTCAATAATGCCCTCATAGCTACTTTTATCTATCTCATGAGTAGCTTCTACTGAATAAAAGAAGGGAGCATGTTTTTCATGTTTATTACTAAAACGGAAATCATCTGATATATTATGAATAATCTGTTGTATTCTATAATCTATAATTTTGATATTCAATCTTTATACCTCATCTCTATTTTTTCATATTGTTTTTGAGTAGATATATTATTTCGCTTTTTTGCACCATTTATTAAAATTGCACACTTTTTTAATATCTCATCTCTCACAATCTCTAGATCGTCATGTTTTAAAAGAGCTTCAACTCTAAATCTATCCATAGCTTCATAACTAAAAGAGAGTTGATTTTCATGTCCTGCATATTTAGTAACAAGCTCCTTTTCAATCAAACCAATAGGGTACTCTCTCAAAACTCTAAGCCATAAATCATAATCTTCGCACACAACCAAAGAGTCATCAAAATAACCTATCTTTTCAAATAAATCTTTTTTCATCATGACAGAAGATGGAGCAATATGACAAAAGTCCAAATTCTCTTCAAAACAAAATCCACCAAATTTTTTATGATGCGATTTTTGATTGATCTTTTTTCCATTTCGTATCCATAACTCTTGTGTATGTGAAATTAAAATTTCTGGATTATTTTTGTGAAACTCTACCTGCTCTTTAATCTTATCCCTATCCCACTCATCATCAGAGTCCAAAAAAGTGATCCAATCAAAAGATGATTTTATTATACCTCTATTTCTGGCACTTGAAACACCACTGTTCTTTTGAGTAATGACTTTTATCTTATACCCAAAATTTTTCAAAATTTCAAGAGTATTATCAGAAGAGCCATCATCTATAACAATAATTTCATCTACTTTACAAGTTTGATTTAATACAGATTCAATAGCTCTTGAGATAAGTTTTGCTCTATTGTAGACTGGGATAATTACACTAATTTGCACTATTTTTTCTTAGTTGCCTTAGAAAAATAGAGCCAAAGTAGTCCAATTAGAGTAAATAAAATAATTGGCATAATCCATGGGTTATCTTTAACATAACCAGCAGCATTTATAATCTGTTCGCCACCTTTATAACTCAAAAGTCCAAAAAAGAGAGAGAACAATAAAGAGGCAGGAAGGTTTAAAATACCAAATTTTACAAAACTATATTTTGAAAGCCCCATAGCAATAGGAACTAATGTTTTGACACCATAAATATATTTTTGGATAAAAATTACCCAATTTCCATACTTTTTAATCAAAACATGAGAGAGAGCAAATTTTCTTCTATGATTTTTCATGTATGGAGTCGTAAATTGTTTGTTATATCGAGAGAGATAAAAGAGAAACATATCGCCTATATAGTTTCCTAAAAATGCTACAGCAATAGAGACTGTGATATCCATTTTTCCCATGTAAGATAAAGCACCTGCAGCAATTAATCCAAAAAACCCCCCACCAAAAGAGTAGAGAAAAAGTGCTATATAACCATAAGTAGAGAGCGAACTTAAAAGATCTTCCATATAAATACATCCTAAAATATTACTATCTCGTTAGAGAAACAAGATAGTAACACATCTTATATTTTATTTTGTATTTTCATAAACTTATCAAAATAGATTTTACTATTAGAATCTTAGCTTCTTAAAAAAATATAAAATTTTTACTAGTAAACTCATTTTTCCATATGTCGATATAAATTGTAACAACAAAGGAGAATAAATTGTTAGATTTTTTAACTTTACAGACAACAACAAACAATGCAAGTGTAATTACACTTATATATGCTGTTTTATTAGCATTTATTTTATCAACACTCATTGCCATTACTTATGAAAAAACATATCGAGCTTTATCATACTCTAGAAATTATGTTCAATCTATTGTTCTTATAGCTATAGTATCAACTACTGTTATGGAAGCAGTAGGTGACTCTTTGGCTAGAGGTATAGGAATAATGGCAGCTATGGCAGTTATTAGATTTAGAACCAATTTCAAAGACTCTAGGGATATTGTCTTTATATTCTCTTCACTTGCCGTTGGCGTATCATGTGGTGTAAATGGATTTGAGATTGCAATTGTTGGAGCTCTTGCTTTTATTATTGTCGCATTTTTACTATATATATCTCCATTTGGAGAGAGCAGCTATTTTGATGGAATGATACGATTTAATCTTGAGAATGATACACAATCAAAAAAGCACATGGAGGAAATTTTCAAAAAATATTGTAAATCTTTTGCTCTAATTACTCTAAGAGATATGGCTCAAGGAGATAGATTAGATTATGCATACCAAGTAAAATTGAAAAAAAGTGTAAGACAAGATGATTTTGTAGGTGAGCTTAATAATGTTCAAACTATTGGTGGTATTAATTTTATGATGCAGGAGGCAACGGTAGAGTTATGAGAACAAGTAAACTATTTATATATTTTGCATGGTTAATAGCTGTTGGTATTTTGATTTTCATTACTATTAATAATAAAAACATGACTAATAGCTTTTTGGGACTCACAGAGAGCAAAGAGAAAAGTTTAAATTTTCCTTTTCCTGTTCAGGTAAAAAAACTTTATGTTGTAGTTGGACAAAAAGTGACAAAGGGTGAGAAATTGGCTGAAGTTAGCCGAGTAAATATTAACTCAAAACTTAGCACAATTGATTATAAAATAAATGAATTAGTAGCTAAAAAAATTGTCAAAGAGGATAATATTCACTCTCAATTAAAAGCTATTGAACTAAAAGAGTATCAAGAGTTATCACAGCTTGATTTTCAGATCAAAGAGTATCAAAAAAAGGAAGATACTAATCAAAAGCTACTCCAAACAATACAAGCTAATCAAACAAATTATGACAGCATACTTCATGTAAAGATTAAATCCCTACAAAAAAAGAGAGATAATCTAAAAAAGCTCTATGCTCTAAAAAAATCTAATATCTTGGATTCACTAGAAACCATAAATAATCCATTAGAAGAGCAGATAAAAGATCTAAAACACAAAAAAACACTCTTAGAAAAAGATAACTCTATTATAGCACTATATGCACCTTATGATGGAGATATAGGTAATGTAAACTATACAGAAAATCAATCAATCAAAGAGTTTGCCCCAATTATTAGCATACATCCACTATACCCAAGCTATGTAACAGGATATATCCATGAAGATATTCCAACAGATATTAAAATTAATCAAGAGGTAATAGTACATCCCCTATCTCAACTATATAAAGAGGAGGAGAAGATCAAAGGATATGTAAGAAGCATTAGTACAAGAATTGTTAATTTTCCATTGAGATTAAAAAAATATAAAATTGTTCCTCTATGGGGATATAAAGTATTAATTGAAATTCCAAAAAACAATCTCAAACTAGGACAAAAAGTATCTATTTCAATGCCAATTGAGAATAATCAGAGTAGCAGTACAATTTTTCAAAAACTAAACTCCATTAAACTACATTAAGGGGACAAAAATTGAATAAAATATATTTATTAATATCTGTATTAACCATACAGATATTAAATGCAAATTTAATAGATAACTTTTTGCATATAGACTTCAATAAAGATAGTAGTAATAATCTATTATTGGATAAAAAATTTGATCACAACTATATTGATAAAGCAAGAATTAATATTGAACACTCCCATTTTAGTGATGTAGAGAGGGACTATACAATCAGACTATACACAAAAAGTTTTTCACAAGTAGATAATGAAGAGAAAATATATAATTTAAATAAAAAGCTATATCAAGAGGAGATTTATCTTCAAAAAATGGATTTGATAAAAGATAGATATAAAGTTTTAATAGAGACAATGTATCAAAATAGGCTCCTACATGTACTCCTTGAAGAGATGAATTTCAAGCAAAATAGTTTAGATATGAAAAAAAGTTTATTAGAAAAAGAGTCTGATATAATTACTTTATACGAGATAAAAAAAAGTATCAACAATATAGAGTTAGCACAATTAAAAGAACAGAGAAAATATCAAAAGCTACTATATAAAATTCAAAGAATTTTAAAAATAGAAAATTTATTCACCATTAGAAGAGAGATCAATCAACATATTTTTCTAGATCCATATAAAATAATGGACTACATTAATCAAAATATGGGATCATTCCCAAAATCAAACATAAATATTTTTTCAAAAAGCAATATTAGTAAACTAGAGTTAGCAAAAGAGAAAATGAGATCAGAGAATATTAAGCAGAAGATGAAACTTGATAATATTGAGATGAAATTTGATGATTCAAAAAAGAGTAAAAATGCTCTTTCAGTTGGACTAAGTATAGAAATTCCTATGGCAAAAAATAGTACAAATATATTAAAAGAGCAGTTAAAAATTTTTAATATTCAAAACAAAATAGAAAAAATAGAGAGTAATCTTAATGATAAAATTATAGAACTAACACAAGATATAAAATCTTTAATAAACTACTTTAAAAAAGTAGATATTCAAAAATCTAAAATTAATATAAAGAATAAAAAAAACTCCTATCCAATTAAATTTTTACTAAGTATAAAAAAACAGCATCTAAAATTTGAAAAAGAGAAGACAAAAACACTTTATCAGATATTAAACAAATATGTAACACTTCTATATCTTACAAATCAACTTGAAACTTCTGATTTCAAAGATATTCTAAAAAATAAAAGGGTCTATTAATGGCAAGTTTAGGAGGAGCATATTTATCAAAATTAGATAGATATGAATTAAAATATGTAATACCTTACGAGATGGTTGAACCTATGACAGATTTTTTAATGGCATACTGTTCATTAGATGCTCACTCATTATCAGCACCAAACCACTTTTATCAAGTCAATAGTCTCTATTTTGACACACCAAATCTTACATTTGCAACAAATAGATTATATGTAAGAAGCCCTAGATTTAATATGCGTTCTCGTGCTTATGATGATGGCACAAAAGCTCCATATTTTTTGGAAATAAAAGTCAAAGATGGAAATGTAGTAAATAAGTATAGAGCAAAGGTAGGAGCAGATGAGTGGCCAAATATGTTTACAGATTACAACTATAGAACTTCTGAGCAGGGAAATCCATCTGAACTAAAAAATAAAGAGTTATTCTATAGAACAGCCATGAAATATAATGCCTCTCCTAGAATATATACACAATATAGAAGAAGAGCATTTGTATCTGAAGTAGATGATTATGTCAGAGTAACCATGGATATAAACATGAAAGCTCATTTAGAAGATAGATATACATTAGTTGCTGATCAAAAAAAACTTATCAATTATGATAGTCAATTTGTCTATGCAAAAGAGGCAAATAGACCTGATAATAATAATGTAATATTAGAGTTAAAATGTTACCCTCACCAAGTACCATTATGGCTTCTAGATCTTATCAGGACATTTCAACTAACTAGAACATCATTTTCCAAATATCTTGCTAGTTTGCAAACTATGATTAGATATGATTCTGCTTATGGACAATTTTATGATTTTAATGACCGAATCAATAATAGTTTTCAAGATTAGTACTAATTTTATTTCCCATTAAATAAAATTTTAAATCTATCCACCACAGCAGGTACTTGAATTTTGTAATTATTCATGATATCTGTAGGTGATGCACCTTCACCATAAAAGTGTTCATTTGCCAACTCATCAACCATAATAGAAGAGCCAGACAAAGATAATCCAGCATAAAACCCTTTACTCAAAGCATAAGTATAAACTTCTGATTCCAAAAATAGATCACTAGCTACAGAAGCTTCTCGTCCAACAGGACCCGCTGCTATGGAAGCATCTATACCCAAGGTAAATTTTGAACTAATCAATCCATTGATACTTCTTTTAGTTTTGAATGCCAATACTATATCACTTTGAGATGCTCCAATCTGAAAACCAAAACTTCCTCCAGCTAAAGATATAAATATAGGATTTCCCCAAACTCCACTCTCATCTTTTACAGATAAAAGTCCATTACCATACCTTGCACCAAAAATAAATCCTACTTTATAAGATGAGGGAATAATTGCTATTGCCTCTGCTTTTTGAAATAGAAGCGGAGGAATGGCATTTTCTGGTAAATTTAGCATTCTCTTTAAAACATTGGATGATTCAATAACTCTATCATATTCTGCTGTATTTGCTAAGAGTGATGAAAATCCCGCTATCATTATTAAAATAATTCCAAAAAGTTGTTTCAACCCTTACTCCTATTAAAAAAATCGGCAAATTGTCCATTTTGAGCAAGAAGAGATTGATGTTCTCCCTCTTCAATAACTTCGCCATTATCCAAAACATAGATATAATCTGCCTTTTCAATAGTAGAGAGGCGGTGAGCAATGATAATTGTTGTTCTATCTCGTAAAAATGAAGATAACTCTTCAAACAGAGTATGCTCTGTATTGACATCAAGTGAAGAGGTAGACTCATCTAAAATCACAACATTTGGATTTGCAATAACCATTCTAGCTATTGAGAGTCTTTGTCTCTGTCCGCCACTAAGTTTCACACCATTTTTACCAATAACAGTATCTACTTTTTTATCCAAACTATCAATAAGGGACTGAAGTTGGGATACTTGAATTGCTTTTGCAAGCAGATCACCATCAACCTCTTTTCCTAATGTCAAATTAAATCTAATACTATTATTAAATAACATTGGTGATTGTAGAACCAAAAAAACATTTTCTCTAATTACATCTAAACCTATTTGATCGTAATTGATATCATCATATAATATCTCTCCTTGTTGAGGCTGATAAAATCCTACTAAAAGTTGTGCTAAAGTTGTTTTTCCACTTCCTGTCTCACCAACAACTGCTACTTTAGAACCTTTTTTAAATTTCATATTAATATTTTTAAGAGATGATTTACCCTTTTCATACTCAAAAGAGAGATTTTTTATCTCTACTTTATTTGTATTTGTATTACGAAATGGATTTTTTTTATGCTCAAATTTCGGCTCCAATTTCATATCAAAAATTTCATTGATTCGCTCTAATGCAGCTTTTGCACTAAAGTAACTATACTGAATATTAATAACACTATTAATAGGAGCCATAATGACCCATAAGTAACCAAAAATAGCCAACATAACACCAATAGTTAAATCTGAATACTCTACCAATAAGATACCTGAAGCTCTAAATATTTCAAATGCCATAAGAAAAAGAAAGTATGAAAAAAGATTTGCCGCTTGAGATTGATAAGAGAAGTTTATAGCACTTTTTTTAATCTCTTCTGCTTGGGAGATTAATCTATTGATAAAAATATCTTCTTGATTACTAGCCTTGATCTGCCAATATAAGTCCATGTTTTCTGCCAAAGATTCTTGAAAAAGAGCAACATTTTTATTCTCTATTTTTCTTAATTTTCCAACTCTTCTACCAATCTTATTGCCAATAAAAGCAATAATAGGTAAAAAGATAATAATAAAAAGCCCAAGTTGCCAATTAAGATACAATAGAGTAGCAGATATACCAATTATAGTTAAAGATGAGATAATAAAATTACTAATACTCCCCCCAATAAAACCATCAAGAGTCCCAACATCTACAATCAAAAGTGATGCAATTTTACCACCACCAAAATTTTCATACTCACTCAATTCACTCTTAGATATATGATGTAAAAGGCTTTTTTGAATATTAAATATAATATCTTTGGATATATTAGTAAAATACCATTTTTGCAAAACAGTTAAAGCCAATCCAACTGCTCGTAAAAATATAACCGAGACTAAAATAATGAATATATAAAAATAGCTACTCTTCTGCTCATTAAAAATAGAGTGCATTATTTCAAGCATATATCCTGGCTTATCAAGAAGGATTTCATCAATAAGCAAGGGTATCATCATTGGTATAGGTAGTGAGATAATTACAGAAAAAATTGCAATTATATGTGCGATAATTATATATTTTTTATGTTTTAGTGCCTCATGAAGAATATTTTTGAAAGTATATCTTTGCATAATGTAGCAATCCTAGATTAAATTTTATTCTAGGATTGTAACAAAAATATAATTTTTATTTAAAAATTTACTAAAACCTGATTTACTTTTTTAATTTTGTGATAGTAACGATTTGGATAGTCTTTGGCAAGAACTTTGTATCTTTTAAATAATTCTCTATACTCTTTTTTGGCTAAATCTTTTTTACCAATTTTGAGGTGTAATTTTGCCAATTGAGCCAATGCATCAGCTATTTTATGTAGATATTGTTGTGGAAATTTCATCATCAAGGATTTATATTTGGATATAGCATCATTAAATTCACTCTCTGCTAATCTTAATTTTTCATTATCATCTTCTCTTACATGAATTAGTGCTAATTTATATAATATATCTGCTACTATACCCCTATATTCTAATTTATTATCAATACTTATTTTATAAAAACTTAAAGCCTCTTTATACTCTTCTTCAGATAAATCAAATTTATTATCTGAATAATGCATAGAAGCTAAACAATATAGAGTTTGAGCTCTCTGTTCTGGTAATAGTGGCATAGCTAATAACTCTCTATGTAAAA